>JBELML010000252.1:0-2524 GCA_042095835.1 Saprospiraceae bacterium | reverse complement strand
CCCGAAGTAAATTCGGGAAAGATGCTAGAGCGGTTTTGAATTGGAGTTTCAGTTAGAATTATAAAAAATTGCAGGGTAATTTTTTGGTGCGTTTGCCCTATCGTACCTTTGCTTTCCAAGATTTAGATTAAAAAATCCGCTACTATTACAAGAAGGAAGCAAAATTTTAATACCTTTCTAAGCCTAAAAACCTATTATAATTGGAATTATCATTAAGAGTAGGTTTAAAATTGGCTTTTGAGGCGACTACTGACAAATATCATTCTGAACAAGGCGCGAAAAAGGAGCCTAGCCTTAGCTAAGCGACTGATGAGCAACACCGTGCAGGATTATATTTGGCGTAGGTAGCCCAAAGTGTTAAATTTAAACATGCTCTAAATTCTCAAAATATATGAAACGTCGCTCTGCAATAAAAAACATCGCAGTAGGTACGGGTGGGCTGATGGCCCTCTCTAACCAAAGTTGCGCCCAAGCAACCAACTCTCAAAAGATGGATACCGAAAAACTTAAAGGAAATGTCAATCATTCTGTTTGTCGATGGTGCTATAATGGCATACCCATCGAGGAGCTCATAGATTCCTCAAAAGATATGGGGATCAAATCTATTGAGATAGTTGGCCCTAATGATTGGGATAAAATCGTAAAAGCGGGCCTAACCGTAGCTATGGGTACCGCCGGTTTCATCTCCCTCACTGATGGAATGAACAATCCTAAAAATCATGAGCCGGTCAAAGAACCTTATTTTCGACTCATCGAACAGGCCGCTGACCTAGGCATCAAAAATATCATCTGTTTTTCTGGAAATAGAAATGGATTAGCAGATGATGTAGGTCTCGAGAACTGTGCCGTTGGACTCGATCCAATTGTCAAACATGCCGAAAAGCACGACATCATGATCTCGATGGAGTTGCTCAATAGCAAGGTGAACCACAAAGATTATCAATGTGACAAAACACCCTGGGGCGTACAATTGGTAGAAAAATTGAGTTCGCCTAATTTCAAACTGCTCTATGATATCTACCACATGCAAATCATGGAAGGTGATGTCATTGCTACTATCCAAAAGTATAAAGACTATATCAGCCATTATCATACGGGGGGGGTCCCAGGACGTAATGAAATCGATGAGACGCAGGAGCTCTACTACCCTGCCATCATTAAAGCCATTGTCGATACAGGCTATAAAGGTTTTCTTGGTCAGGAGTTTATTCCAACCTGGGAAGACAAGATGGCCGCTTTGAAACATGGAGTGATGACCTGTGATGTCTAAGCGAAGAGCAAATCCTAGCTGACATTTCAAGATAGCGCTGCTAATGTCAGCTAGCTTTCGCATTTCATACCTATATTCTACAGTCTAGCAACTCGAATTAGGATGGGTTTTGTATTTTTACTGTTCGATTCATGTTGAATATCTTATTAAAACCTTGACTTGACTTATGGTAAAGAAAGGTGATTTCTTGAATACCTTTTCAAAAGTAAACATCCTGGTAGTTGGCGATGTGATGATTGATCGCTATCTAAACGGAGATGTCAATCGAGTTTCTCCTGAAGCTCCTGTACCCGTCGTACACCTACAAGAGGTCGAGAATCGTTTGGGAGGAGCTGCTAATGTTGCTTTAAATTTAAAAGCACTAGGAGCTACACCTTATTTATGTAGCGTCATCGGCAAGGATGATAATGCCGCTGCTTTCCTCAAATTATTGCCCAAAAACAACTTAAGTACTCGCGGTATCATTCAATCTGAAGAGCGAAAAACAACCGTCAAAACAAGAGTACTGGCTCAAAATCAGCACTTGCTACGGGTTGATACTGAAGACACCCATGACCTGAGTACCAAAGAGCGGAATACCTACCTGGAAGTCATCCGCGATATTTTGGACATCAAAGACATCCATGCTATCTTATTCCAGGATTATAATAAAGGTGTACTCTGTCAAAAAACGATTTCAGAGATTGTACTTGAAGCAGTAAAAAGAGACATTCCTACTGCCGTAGACCCCAAGAACCATAACTTTTGGGCCTATAAACATGTCACCTTATTTAAGCCTAATTTAAAAGAAATCAGAGCACAACTGCCCTTCCAAGTAGATACTAATCCTGCCTCTTTGAGGAAGGCTGCTAGTGCAATCCAAGAGAAAATTGGCAATCAGATCACCTTAATCACACTATCCGAGGCTGGCCTATTCATTGCTAATCAGGAAGAGCAGGAACTTGTACCCACACAGGCACGATCGATTGCCGATGTTTGTGGAGCTGGAGACACCGTCATCAGTGTAGCTACGATCGGTATAGCCTTGGGCATGTCTCTTCTTGACATTGCTACTTTATCTAATCTCGCTGGCGGGCAAGTATGCGAAAAAGTAGGCGTCGTACCTGTTGATGCCACCCAACTCAAAGCAGAATACGAATCCCTACAAAAATCAGTGCAGGCCTAAGTGAATTAGAGCAAACGCATTATAATAAAAACTAAAAAAGAAATGATTTTACTGGAAATAAAGCGTGAAAAAGATCATAAGTGAAGTGC
>JBELML010000251.1:0-2670 GCA_042095835.1 Saprospiraceae bacterium | reverse complement strand
AGCAAAAAAATCTTGCCTGGCCAAACTCGCTCCGCTCAAACAATGCCCAGGCGGCATCCCGCACTTTGCTAATTACAAATTTCACACTTGATCTACCCTAAAAGCAACCTTTTAAAGTTTTGATTTTGACGGATTGAACCTATTGCCCATTCAAGAATCACTTGCATTCCCCGTCTTTTTAGTAGTTTTAGAACTATAAACCCAAGCAAATCGCCAAGTCATGTTTCAAATGTATTTCAAAAGAGATCGAGCAAATCGAAAAGCTATCCATTTTCTTGTTCTCTTGACTAGCTTACTACTTACTTTGTTTTGGGGGCAGCAGGGGAATGCCCAAGATTTATCTATAAAAAATGCCGAAGCCGATCTGCGGTCTACTTTTGGTATAGACAAGCTCATCTTATTGAATGAGCTGACCACTTATTATCAGCAAAACCAATCTGGTAAAGCTCTGCGTTATGGGCGTAGAGCTGTAGCCTTGGGCGAAAATCTTTTTGATGGATTGGACAGACCCCAGGATCAACAGCAGGTATTACAAGCTTATTTCCAACTGGGAGAAATCTTTTTTGAACGAGAAAATTTTATCAATTCCAGAAAAAGCCTTGAAGCTGCTCAAATATTACTTATTGATTTAGATAACGACAGCTATACCTCAAAAATTGACAGCTATCTACAACAGATTCAAGAAATGGAAGACAATGGAGAACTGGAAGAAGGTTTTCTAGGTGGCCTGCGAGATATCGAAATCGGGAAAAAGCTTCGCAACACCACCAATGACTTGAGGATCGAGACGGAGATACAATTGGCCAACAGCCTGAGCAGAAGAAAAAATTATCAAGCAGCGATCAAACACTATGACAATGCCATCAATATCCTAAAAGATCAAGGAGATGTAGAGCGCATCCAAGACTTGCAAATGGAACTTGCCCTTGTAACGGATAGCCTGAATATGCAGATGGAAATGACCAAGTCCATCACAGAAGCCGTAAAAGAGATGGAGGAAGAAGAGGTTGCAGCCTTTGATATCGCTACATTAGAATTGCCAGATCTTCCTGAGATTAAAGCGGAAATCTCCCAATTGGTAAAAGTAGATTCTATCCTACAAGAAAAGGAAAACCTGAAAAAACTCTCCGATCAGTACGCCGAAGAAAAAGACTACGAAAAGTCCTTGTCTTACTACAAGAAGTATCAGGATTTGGCCATCAAGATGGCCGCAGATAGTATACTGACAGCCAACGAACAAACGCGTAAAGAGAACCAACTGGCTATGTTGAAGCAGGAGAATAAGATTGCCGCTATGACCGTGGAATCGCTCGAAACGAAGAAAGAAAAAGCGGAGCGAGAAAGAAATATGGCTATCATAACTACCTCGCTGGTCTTTTCCAGTATGATCATCATTTTCTATTTCTACTTCACTAAAAGGCGTCAACACAAACGGTTGGGCATTGCCTATCGAGACCTAGACAAGACCAAAAACAAACTAGAAACTGCCGAGCAAAAAATTGTAAAGCTACTTCGCCAGCAAGTCTCTGGAGCCGTAGCACAGGAGTTGCTTAGTAGTGGTTCGAGTCAGCCCGGAGGTAAACACTTCGTCTGCATCATGTTTTTAGATATTCGAGATTTTACGCCCAAGGTAGAGCGAATGAGTCCTGAAGAAATCATTGATTACCAAAACAATGTCTTTGGCTTTATGATCGATATTGTGCAGAAGCATAATGGCAACATTAACCAGCTACTCGGCGATGGCTTTATGGCCACCTTTGGTGCCCCTGCCTCACACGGGAATGATTGCCAGAATGCCTTCCTAGCAGCCAAAGAAATCCTAACAGAGATTAAGGAGCGCAACGAAGCAGCTGTGATTCCTAATACAAGAGTAGGTATAGGTCTACACGCGGGTTTTGTAGTTACAGGTAATGTGGGCAACGAAGCGCGTAAACAGTATTCGGTCACCGGCAATCCAGTGATCATCGCTAGTAGAATTGAGCAGCTCAACAAGACATACAAGTCCCAACTCATCATCACTGAAGAGGTGGCGAAAAAACTGGAACAATCCACTCAAATCGAGCAAGCATTCCTAGAAGTAGATGTAAAGGGTCGGTCTACACCGGTTAAGATTTTGAAGATTGCCTGATGGAACTATTTGATAAATCTCCTACTTTTTATTTAAAAACTTGAGGATAAGTCCCAATTGCCCCAAGTGGTATATACTATGATGCAGCATCCCATTAATGACAAAGGCGCAAGGAAAGTCTCCTTTGAAATCAGGGTCATAGTATTGCTCCTCCAAAAAACGATCTTCTTTAGTTGCTAGAAGTTCGATAAGCATAGCCATACTTTCTTGGTATTCTTTAAGAATCGAATCCCAACCTTTGGTTTTCAAGGTTTCATTCGTATACCAATTTTCCTCACAGTCATCCGTCAAGCTTCCTGCTCCAGTATTGATCTTGATGATGGTTTCCTTTTGCCATGTTGTCAAATGGGAGAGTATTTCTGCCACACTATGCATGTCAGGTAATGGTCTAGTGAAGGCGTTCGATTCATTGATTTTTCCGAGCTGGCGGGCAAAGTTTGGCCCCATCCATACTCGACCATTTTGGATCGCTTTTAGCTGCTCGATGATGTGTTTGAGAATTATATTCATATAAGATTTTAAATCTTAATTATTCCTGATCT
>JBELML010000250.1:0-2706 GCA_042095835.1 Saprospiraceae bacterium | reverse complement strand
AACCATGAGTCCAATCGTAGCCCAATATTATACGGAAGAAATTCTGCGGGAAGCTTGCTCCGCCTATGGTTTGCAAGCTGCAAAGACTCAACTCATCCGCGATAATAGCAACCTCATTTTTGATGCTGGGCCTACTATTTTAAGACTTTCTCATTCGGCGATTCGGACTTATCAGGACATTGAAGTAGAATTAGATTTTATTCATTTTTTGCAGCAGCAAAGCTTACCGGTTGTTCAAATTCAAACTACAATTTCTGGCCAACTTTATCACAGGATTCCCGCTAGGGAGGGACATTTTACGGCCGTAGCTTTTGATCGAATTGAGGGCCACCGCGTGACCGCTGAAGAATGGACGCCACAGCATTTTGAGCTACTAGGCCAGGTCAATGCCCAATTTCATAAAGTCAGTCTCGACTACCAGCAAAAGTCAGACCTTAGCTACCTGCACTGGGATGAGATTATTGAGCATAAAGTGCATAGCAATTTATTCGAGCTTGATTCCACTTTTGGAGAGGCCTACACAAAGGTCATTGCTCACTTGTCAGACCTGCCCAAATCTCCCCAAAACTATGGTATCATCCACTACGATATTCACCACGGCAATTATTTGTTGACGCCTGGAGAAGTATCTCCGTTTAAAGTATTTGATTTTGAAATGACCTGTTTATCCTGGTTTGTCAACGATGCTTGTACGACGATCCATTATGCTACCAAGTTTCCGAATCAAGGAGACCAGGATGCTTATGAGAAAGTATTAATCGAGTATTTTTGGAAAGGCTATGATTCCCTATTTTCGATCTCGGACGAAGAAAAAGCTACCTTGCCTTATTGGTTATTGTACCGCGATCTGATGGTCTATGGATATATCTATAAAATGTGGAAAGGCACAAAGAAAATGGAGGCTAATACCCGTTTTTTAGAAAAGACGCAGCAGTCCGTCAGGAGGAGAATCGCAAAAGTAGGCTGGTGATTTGGAACTAAAAAGGGGACATTTTAAAAACTTGCAAGAAAAGCCTTTAAGCCACCAATTCGATTTTTAGCCACAGGAATGGAGCTGCCATTTTTGAGTAGGAGATGATAGCCTTGTTGTTGGCTAATCTCTTTTAGGCATTTTGTATTCACCAAATATTTACGATGTACTCTGAAGAAATGTGGTGGCAGCTTCTGCTCCATCGACTTGAGCGTAGCGCGCATGGTATATGCACGTTCACTCGTGCTGAATACTTTTACACAATAATCATCAGCCTCTAAGAAATAAATATCTTCGATGGCGATGATCTTATGTTTATTACCCACCTTGATATTGAGTAGTAGTGGGTTGTCCTGCTTTAAATCTTGGAGTTGCTGGTATTTTTGTCGCTCTTGCTGCTGTAGTTCATGCAAACTTTGGATTTCAAAATGTAGCCGCGAGTTTTCCTTATCTAAATAGAAAATAGCGGCAACTGCCAAGTAGCCGAAAGTGAAAATCGGTACCTTCTGAAAGGTGAAAAAAGGCAAGTATTCCGAGAACAAGATTCCTATATCTCCAAACTCACCATTGATGAGCCAGGATATGGTACCTATCAGCACAATATTCAGGATGACCAAGGCAATAATCAACGAAAATAGTTTCAGAAGGAATCGCTCGCCTAAACCACCTTCTTCCTCTTGTTTATAAACTTTTATAAAGCGGTAAAGAATAAAAGACAAACCTCCCCAAATCAGCCAACGATAAAGTTGCTGGAAAAATAACTCTCCTAAATGAACGACTTGGTTCAATTGAAAACGACGGATATAATAATACTGCTGTAGGGTCTCAAATACTGCGCAAAGCAATAAGACCGAAAGAAAGATCAGGATGGACGATTTACGCAGATGAATCACAGGTTATGTGGTTTAAACAAGTCCAAGTCTCCGCTTAAGTAAAGCTTTTTCTTGGAGAATTGCTGCTCTATTCCCTGCAAGAAAAGGGGACTTCCCTGCAAAGCCCTATTATTTCTGTCATTTATCCCTTTATTTCCCATAAAAATTCACCCGATGATTAAAAATTTTGTTGGTCTAGTACTTCTATGCGCTACGTTTTCTCTATCCGCTCAATACGATTATGAGCCTTCGAAAGAATACCCTTATGGTCGCTTGAATCCCGATGCACCCCAAGCTGTAGCAGACTATGCAGCACTCATTGGAAAGTGCAATTGCAGCTATACGACCAGAAATAGTGAAGGTAATTGGAGTGAGCCTTCTGGCATGACCTGGGTCTTCAAGTACATCATGAATGGTATGGCCGTGCAAGACGAGACCCTCAAGCCTGATGGAATCCACGCCGGAAGTATCCGACAATTTAATGCCGACTCTAGTAAATGGTATGTTCATTATTACACTATGACAGCCAAGCCTGCGAGCTTACCATCCTGGGAAGGAGGAAAAGACGACAATGGTGATATCGTTTTGTATAACGAGCAAAAAGCGCCCAATGGAATGGAGGGTTTTTATAAAATCACCTTCTCCAATATTTCCGAGGAAGGCTTTAATTGGCTAGGTGCCTGGGTGGATCCTCAAGAAACAATTGTGTATCCACTCTTTAAGATTACTTGTGAGAAGCGGAAGCCTTAATCCATTAAGTTTTTTATAAAGTTAATGGTTTATTTAAAAATGGCTAGGGCAAACGCAGCAAAAAAATTACACTGCAATTTTTTATAAATTCAACTAAAACTTCAATTCAAAACC
>JBELML010000249.1:0-2776 GCA_042095835.1 Saprospiraceae bacterium | reverse complement strand
TTGCCTAGCCAAACTCGCTCCGCTCAAACAATGCCTAGGCGGCCTCCCGCACTTAACTTATGACCTTTTTAACGAAACTGGGCGGCAAAAGAACAAGTAAAGCATGTTTAATTTATTATTGACTCATTCCTTAGTGCATAAATGGTCCTGCTAGTCGGATTCCAATTGCCTCAAAAGCTTTTTGTAAGTCTTGTTGGGGTTGAAATTGGACCAATTGGTTTCTCTTGTTGCTTGGATGGTCATCAAGGGACGAAAGCCTACATAGCGTGAGGCACCATCTATCTTCATCTGGCTTACGGTTTTTACCTCTTCCACACTTTTAGAGAACCAGTGTCCTCCCATGGCGACATCAGCATCCGTCATTTCGGCTACATTACCACTCATATTATACAAGCCATAATCATTGGGGAAATACGAAGTGGCAGTAGTGGTGTAGTCTCCTCCATCTTCTCCTATCGAACTCGCCTTTTCATGGTTAAAGTTCAATAAGTAGCAGTCCTTAGCGTTTTTGACATAATATCCGCCCCACGGGTAAGGGGCCAATCGATGCCCGCCTTTGGCAGCATAGGTCCACTCTTGAGGAGATGGAAGACGAACCTCTACTGTAGTCTCTGGATGAAAAGCATTATATTTTTCTGCCAACCACTGGCAATATAGTTTTGCACCTTCGTAGGAAATGTTGACTGC
The DNA here is from genome assembly GCA_042095835.1 of Saprospiraceae bacterium. GTDB lineage: Bacteria > Bacteroidota > Bacteroidia > Chitinophagales > Saprospiraceae > DATFKA01. The sequence continues at coordinate 2,089 of JBELML010000249.1, read as the reverse complement.
CGGATAATCATCATAAGCTGGATGGTCGAAATAAACCTTCACCATTGGCTCATTATAGCCTTTTCCATCTCTCCAGCCTTCTTGATTTACCTGAGATAAGGCGAGTTCTTCGCTGCGGCCCTGCTCCTCTAAATCTTCCAAGAAGCTTCGATATTGGGCATTAGTGACTTCTGTCGAAGACATGAAAAAACCAGAAATAGAAGTGTAAGATTTTCCATCTTCGTGGAATAGTTCGCCACTAGGAACAAAAACGAAATAATCAAATTTTTTAGGCGCAGATGCACTGGCCAAGAATAACAGGGAGACTACCATCAGCAGCCCCGTATAGGCATACGATTTCATAATAAAGATTGTACTTGTTACTTTGAATTGATTACTGGAGACCTCCAATAGAATAAACGGGAAAACTAGATGGGTATTTTAAAGCCCCCAAACACCACATTTTATTAACGAGTGTTAAAAATGTATTATACTTCGCCTTTCCGAAAAGCCAACAAATGCCATTTGGTGCCCGCATTCTGGAATGTTTGTTGCTCCTGAAGTTGAAAGCCCTGCCTTTCGAGTTGTAGTAGTAGATGGTTTTTCTCCATTAGGTGAGGACAACAATCTTTTTGGCAATCTCCATCAAAAGCTTCTTTTAGGTATAAAATACCATCGGCGTGCAGGCTTGCTTTAATCGATCGTAGCATATTGGGTAGGTCCTCGAAGTGATGAATGGCATTGCGGATAATCATTACATCTAAGTTGCGGCCTTCTAGATAGGTAGAACTAGCACTTCCTTGAACGGCGTGAAAGGTGGAGGATTGTTTTTGATAAAAAGGAGAAAGATGGAAAACAGTAGCAAAGTCTTGTACGGAAGTTGGTAAAATATCATTCACATAGAAGACTCCATTCTCCATTTGACTACTCAATTGATGGATAAAAGAAAGGTCTCCTGCCCCCAGCTCTCCAACTTTATATCCATTGCTGATTTGATAAAAATCAAGCTCGACTGCTGTAATGGAGCTAGTGGTGCTAGGTTCTAAATCTGCTAAAAGTAGATCCAGTTGATCTTTTTGGGTCAATTGCAGCTTCAATTCTTTTTCTAGCTGGAATAAGGTGGAGGTATCCAGGCCTGCTAATTTTCCCAAATCTTGCATGATCTTCAGGCTACTAGAAAGCTGGTGGTTGGTAAAGGTAATAGCCTTTTCAATGGCTTGTTTAAGCCAAAATTGAGCATTCGGAGATTGTTGAGAAGCCTCAACCGTAGCTAGCATTTGGCTATGGAGTTGCTCAATCTTATCATCAGCACGACTTTGTGCTTGATAAATTTGAGTAGCAGATGCATAGCGACTTGTTTGCAAACCTTGTGCAATAGCCCTTCCAGGAAGGACAAGTATTAAAACAAGGAATGCAAAGTATTTCATACGGTTCTTATTTACTATACTAGTACTTGATACAAAATAAGAAACGTATGAAAAATCCTTATTGTTCTTCGCCCTGTTTAACAGCTTGTTTTAAAGTTTGTACCTCCTCTAGTGTAAAGGTATTCGACAAGCCCGGTTGAAAAATAAACTCTTTATCGCCTTTGACATGTACTTGTCGAAAGCTGTAGTAATTGGCAGAGTCAATCATCATCTCATAAATAAAACCGCTTTCGTCTTCCTCAACGACTTTTGAAAAGAAAGGATTATTACGCACATCAGATACCAAATCGGCTTTGATCAAAGCGATATCGTCGGTACTAGCCGTAGAGGCATAAATCTGGATATGGTAGTTGTCTTCTGGGCTATTAATGGTGATATCCTGCAAAAAGCTCAGCTCACTATTCACCTTTACCTTTGCACTATCTGGAGCTTGTACCGAGATAGGAAATCCCTGTTCTAATAAATTAAGGGTAGACCATTTGGAGGTAGGATCTTGCTGACAGGCGGTCATCACTAAAACGGCAGCTACTACTAAAAGCATTAATTTTTTCATATTCTTTATTCGTTACTAAAAGAAACGTAAATTTGACGCGTTTTCTATCGCAGTTGGCGATAGATGGAACAAAAGTAAAAGTTTTCTTATCAATATAAACAAACGCTATTTACTTTTGCCCTAGATTAAA
>JBELML010000248.1:0-2814 GCA_042095835.1 Saprospiraceae bacterium | reverse complement strand
TAAAATGCGTATAGTCTACGTTGGCTAATTTTGGTTGATAATCCTCGACCCAGCTCACCATTGTACCTTCGCCGCCCATGCCTTCATAAAGACTGAAAAAGGCAACTCCAGTATTTTGGGCTGCTCGGCGTTGCGCCTCGGTAATTCGGGGAATGCTTGGGTCTGTCTGCATACGGCCATTGATCTTGGTGCCCTTATCAGACACACCGATAAGCAGGATTGGTACACCAGGCATGGCATTTTGGTAATGTAGGATGAGTTCTTCCAGTCTTTTTTGATACCAGGAATAGTCCTTTAGTTTAGGGTTCATGACATTAAGGCCAAATTGGAACACCAGAAGGTCATAGTCAAGATGCTGCTGAAATTGCTCCAAGGTGGTCTTCTTGATGTACTTCAAAGCACCACCATCAATACCTCGGAGTGGAAAATTATCGACGATAACTCCTCTTTTACTTTCAATACTGACACCATAAATGGGGAGCTCAGGATCAGACTGAAAATCCAATCGAATCCGCTGACAGGCTGTATCACTCAGCGCAATACAATTGACCGAATGGGGGGCAGCTAGGGGCAATTCCTTTTGCTGGGCATCCACTTTTACACGTACATAGCCACCTAAAGCAGTACTGTCATAGTTTTTAGGCTGACCATAAAATAGCTTGACTTGCTGGAAGTTTTGACAACGATTGAAGTGTTTACTTCCCTTAAAAGTTGCCCAATGCCTAGGATCTAATGGAGGAATAGAATCTTGTAAGCTAGAATCCTGCTGAATTTCTCTTGCCCCTTTGGGTATAAAAAATTCTCCAGATATACCTCTGCGAAGCTGTCGGGTATTTTTTTTGCCTAATACATTTCTAGACCAATTATTAGAGGCTGCCTGATGGATTGAACGGCGGAACCCTGGATGCATCGATACCAGCGGTACAAAACCAACGCCTCTGCCTCCAAACCTACCTTGTAGACTATCTCTGAAAGTCATGCAGATGAGGTCGCCTTCGATTGAAGAGTCGCCATAGTAGGCAATGCGCACTTGTTCTTTGCGCTCGTGGATGCTGGAGAAAAATGGAACAAGCTTTTCTGTACCGGTGTAGGTGCCTTCGAGCGCAGTTACTTCTGCCAAGTCTTTAGAGAGTTGGTCCTCCATGACCTGCTCTTCTTGTTTACTGCTGTCTAGGGCTACAAGAGGAGGAACAACTGCCGCAAAAGCAACAGTGTCGACCGCTGTGGAATCTGATTGTACAGGCCAATCTAGGAGCTCTGAAAAGTTATGGAATCCTTTGGTATATTTTTGTAGAAAAAGAGATTGTTGACGCACAGAGGGATAGATCGCCAGTAGGAGGGAGGCAACAAATAAGGTAAGAAATGCTTGTTTGAAGGTGGTAGAACCCAATTGTTTAAGTTTATCAGGTTACAAGGAACGCAGTTGATAAGGATTCAAATTTCAAGCTATCAACTTAAATGTTTATCCACTTGTAAACCGACTACAAAGTAAGCTATTTCTACGAAAATACGGTTTTACAATGTTAAAAATCATAAAGCGGCTTTTTTTCTGGATTTAGCCAAAGAAAATTTGGTTGATTTTGAATTAATCAGGAAGACTCCGAAAATGAGAATTACTGCTGCAATGAGGGACTGAGTAGTGATTTCTTCATTATTTAAACCCCAACCAAGTAGTAAGGCAACTACTGGATTGACATAGTTGGAGGTGGCCACTTTATCTGGGGAGACTTTCGTCAAAAGGTAATTAAAAGCGGAAAAGGCGACGATAGAGCCGAAAAATATAAGGAATATCCATGCTCCGACCCCTCGAGGAGTGACACTAGCCCAAGAGAAATCTTTATACTCACCGATCCATAAGGAAAATAGGAGGAGGCTAAATCCGCCGCTCATCATCTGCATTGCACTAGAAAGCAACTTGGAGGAAGGCAGGTCAAAGTCATTAAGCTTTACGGCAATAACGCCCCAGGATAGCATAGAAATAGCAATGGCTATTAATCCTTTCAGGTTGTCACTATTGGCGATGAGGTGGGGCTGGCCAACGAGGAGGTACATACCCAAAATACCTAATCCTACACCTAGCAGACCATTCCACTTTGGTACGGTAGATTTCAAGAGCCACATTAAAAGTAGAATGACTAGGGGTTCGCCACCAATCAGTAAAGCGGCCATACTACTATCTAGGTATTGCATCGACCATACTACACCGCCCGTACCTAATCCCAAGAAAAAAGTACCGACCCAAAAGGCTTGCTGCCAGTTTCTACGCGTCGGAAGTGAATGCCCTAAAGCGATACCAACACCAAATAAAATCAAACCTGCGGTAAAAAAGCGAGCTGCCGACATCAGGAAGGGGGGCATGTCTTGTACCGCATACCAATTGGCAAGATAGGTAGCTCCCCAAATAAAATATATAGCAGCAAAAGCAGCAATAATGAGGAGGCGTTCTTTAGTCATGTGGTCTTTCGCTTGAGATTAAAATACAAGGAACGCAGATGGACTGAAAATCGTTCAACCCGACCTTATAAATTGATAGTAGAAAGATGGCATAAAAAAAAGGCCTAACTTATGGACTAAGTTGGCCTTTTAATAGGGCAAACGCATTAAAAAAGCTTAAAAAGAAATAGTTATTTCTCGAAATTAAATAACGGACAGAGAATAAATCCCGCATTTTGATCGAGAAGGTTTTGAGCCAAGACAAGGCAAAAAATGTAGGCAATGCAGGGCATTGACGAGGCTTTTTAACGTAGTATTGGTGCAAAAGATTCCATCAAAATCGGTGAGTTATTTTTTGGCTGTTACTAAGTGCAAAAAAGG
>JBELML010000247.1:0-2878 GCA_042095835.1 Saprospiraceae bacterium | reverse complement strand
CCCTCTTTGTTTTTACTAAAGCGTAAGGTGTTTTTAATAGAGATAGACACTGCAAAATCTTCGACATTATGATCTGTACCAATGTAGGTGAAGGTCCAATTCTCTTCCTCGAGTTCTTCGATGAGTGCTTTGATGGCTTTGCGGTCGTATTCTTTGGAGGCGTTTTCCATACCATCCGTTAAAATGGTGACGAGTACATTGCTGTCTTTATCGGCCTTGATTTGACTCCTGAGATCATTAAAACTGTAGCCCATTGCGTCAAACAAAGGCGTACCGCTACTTGGTCGGTAATCAGTTCCCTCCAGTTCCTTCAGTTCCTTGGCTAATTCTAAATGAAGATGCCTCTTCGTTTTTAAACTGTTGAATGAATAGAAGGACACAAAATGCTCTTGCTCGGGAAATTGCCCCGCAACACCCTTAATCGTTTGTACGACTTCGTTGAATCCACTGATAATCACATTCTTGATCGATTGCATGGAGCCACTTTCATCTAGAATAATGAGGTTGTATACTTTTTTCTTTTCCATAGTTGATATCGGTTTTTGTTCAACTATTGGTACTGTTATTTTGGAGAATTAGTTCCTTGAGTAGAGCTTTATCTCTCAAAAAGGGCAAATAAGCACCTATTCATAAATCTCTACCACCAACTCAATTTCTACGGCCTGCCCTCTGGGTAAAGAGGCCATCCCTACTGCGGCTCTTGCGTGCTTCCCTTTTTCACCAAATACCTCGACCATTAAATCGGAGAAACCATTGATCACCTTGGGTTGATCTGTAAAGCTCGGATCACAGTTGACCATACCCAGCACCTTGACGATACGCTTGACACGGTTCAAATCGCCCAACATACTTTTGAGTACAGCCAGTTGATTGATGGCTGTCAGCCGAGCGCCCTCGTAGGCCTCTTCGATAGTCACTTCTGTACCGACTTTACCCGTGATTTCGGTACCATCTGCATAGCGAGGCCCCTTTCCCGCCAGAAAAATTAAATTTCCAGCTTGCACGCCATTCACGTAGTTCGCAACGGGCTGAGGAGGACTTGGCAGTTCGATATTGAGTGCTTCTAGTTTGGCTTCGGGATCATAGCCTGGTTCTGGCTGCTCTTTTTGCACAGTTGGCTGGCAGGCACAAAGCAGAAAAACAGCTAGTAGAACCATTAGATTGGATGGACGCATAGTCTTTTAGATTTTAATCGCGATGGATATGTTATTTAAAATGTTGAATCCCTTGGGTTTGGTACAAGTCTTTGGCATAAAAAAGATACCCATCTTTCATCGTCCATTCGACCTTTCTGATATCAGAAATATCTTCTATCGGGTTGCCATCTACTAAGATGAGATCGGCAGACTTGCCTACTTCTATAGCGCCAAGCGTTCCGGACATCCCGGTGATTTCCGCAGATCGGATGGTGGCCAACTGCAACACATCTGCTGCGGGTATTCCCGCCTTTACATAAAGCTCCAGTTCGCGGTGGTACAAAAATCCAGGCAGTCCATCTGTACCTGGCACTACTTTAACTCCTTTCTCATATAAGTCTTTGATGACTGCCAACATTTTTTCAAAACTTTGCGCATAGGTGGTAAAATCATCTCCCTCTTTGGGCAATCCTCCACTATAAAAGCTGCGCTGATTCATGAGCGGCATCCGTTCAGCAATGGCGGCATAAGTAGGACTCACTTCTCCAACATTTGAAAGGTACATATTTTCAAAAATGCCTAATGTGAGGTCCACCAGGATATCCTTCTCCTTCAACAACTGTACAAAATCTTTGTAGGCTTTGGACTCCAAATCCAGGTCTTTACCATGTTTTGCGGGCATAGTATGTCGTAGCGGTGTGCGGGTATCAATCGTGTCCGAAAGGAAATTAAGGAAGAGCATATTGATATGCTGGATCTCATTATACCCTTGCTCAATGGCTTGTGTAGCCGTCATGTAAGCGGGTATATGGCCACTCACTCGCATACCAAGGCTATGCGCTTTATCAGCCAAGGGTTTCACCCACTCGGGCCGGATGGAGCTATACAGTTTGATTTGCTGATACCCCAAGTTTTTGTAAATATCAATTTCAGCTAGTCCCTCCTCCAGATTGTCGACTACATTACGCTGATTGGCAAACGGTCCCGATCCGTCGATAATGCCACAAAAAGTAACAATACGAGGCCCAATCAATTCATTGCGATCAAATTGAGCACTTAGATCTTTCAACTGCTTATTGTTGGCTAAATCTCTGACAGAAGTGACACCTCCTGCCAAGTGCAGGATACCTCTAAATTTGGTATTATGGGTATGCATGTCAAACAGGCCAGGCATCAGCGTTTTATTCGTACCATCCAAAACTTTTGTACCTACTGCCAAGGTTTTATCATTGGTACTTGGATAGATCGCCTTGATTTGATCGTCTTCAACCAGCACATCCTGTGCCTTGATCAGTGTCCCTTTGGCAGTAAAAACATCAACATTTTTAATGAGTACTTTATCTATCTCATTGGTCAGTTGTCGAGCAATATCCGCTAAATAGTCGTCTTCGATCTCATCTTGGAGGGCCTTTAGTTCTGGTCTTAGCTCGCTCATATCTTTGCGTATGATATGCAAATTACCAGCGATTTTTCCTAGCATCTCTCCGTCCTTCATCCAGACATAGGTAGGATTCCTATCAAGCCCCGAGATCATGAGTAAGTCGACTTGGGTACCATTGGCAAGCGTCACCGTACGTTGACCAGATAAGGAGGCGCTACCATTGGGAAATAGGTCGACCTTCTGCTCTTCGGATTCAAGGAGGCGCTGTGCCAAAATCTCGTAGATAGCCGGAGAGCCATCATATCTAAAATAGAGTTGCCTGCCAGTAAAGTCATCTTCCTTTTCTTCTCTAGAGTTCTTC
>JBELML010000246.1:0-2975 GCA_042095835.1 Saprospiraceae bacterium | reverse complement strand
GATGGGGATCAACCGGCATTTAAAGGTATGTTTTGAATGCCTATTCTCTCATCCGTTCAAAACAACGATCTATAAAAAAAACAATTAACACAACTCATATTTGTGTAAACTAGGTGAAAATGGAGTTTTTGAGATTACAATTGGCGAAATTGTTGAGGCCAACGAAGCAGAAGAAGGAGATTCAATTTCATATGGATATAAGATGGAAAACGAAAAAGTAATCGAGGCATTTCCGATCACAAAGTTTGACAAGCACATCGTTGTTCAAGCGAAAAACAGAGATGGAAGAAAGAAGAAATGGTATTTGAACATTGAGCAGTTCCTCCCCTTCTACTCAAACCCTGGTTTTGAAAAGGACAAAAATCGAGACACAAGAATGACACTTTATTCGACGATGGCGTTTTGGTTTGATGACCACTCTTTCGCCGCGAACTTTGTACACAACATGAGCAACAGAAAGTTATCACAAGTGATGGAGATATACCAACTCGATGAAGACGAAATGCAAAGTTTTTTTCTCTCTTCAGATTACCGAAGAAATTATGCAGAGGACGCTTCTTTCCAGTTCCCAAAGAAGACATTTGTGACTTTGAAAAGCATTATGGAAAGGGGAGATTTATCATTCGCTCCGACCCCGAATGTACAGTATAAACACAAAAAAACCTCAGTTGATTTAAGTCTTGCAGTCATAAATCGAATGAAGGTAATGTTCTTATTGTTACCAACACCAAAAAAATGTTTTCCTACATACTTAACATTAATGTGTTTGTTCTGCAGTTCTCGAATGATTTTCGACATGAATTTGTCATTCCCCATGAAAACACTGAAAGATATCAAGAAAATTCATCATATTCATGGAGAAATGTGGAGGAAAAATATACAAGGATTTGCTGAAGAATATGAAGGTATGTTAAATATTGTTGTATTGATTCATGTCCTGAGAAAGTAGGCATTTATGTTATATTCTTTTTTCTCAGGAAAAACCACTTGCTTCTGAAGTGACTGCTGCGAAAGTAAATCTGCACAAGATCTCTGATATTCTTCCGGGAGAAGATGACGCATTGGTGGAATACAAAAGCAATCTTGACGGTAAGATTTGAATTACAAAAGAAAGATATGGACATAGAAAAATGCTCATGAAGTCTTGCTTATGCAGGGCGAATTGGTGATGTTTGTCTCGAGGATTTGGTTCAAGTGGTCAAAAAGAACAAAAACGAACCAACTGACAAAATTATTCGCAAAATTTCAAGACCTGCTTTTCTGATGAGCGGAAATCACAGATATATGTGCAAAGAACATATGAGGATAAATGAGAACTCAAAATATTCTGGGTCTCAGTACTGGTCTCAGACCTATGTCCAGATATATGTTGGACTGTCAGCAGAGCAGGCTCGATATTTGGCAAAGACAGACAATCAGAGGAAGTTAACTGAAGCCGAAGATACTGAATCGTCAAAAATTCAGGTACTTAATATAATGAAAATCAAAGCATTATTTGATGTGCTTGCTCTAACATTTTTCGCATAATATGTTGCGCAGATGTTTCGGAGAGCCTTTATAACTTTGTCAAGGGAGATTTACACTGAGAAAGAAGTAGAGAAGCAGATGGAAACAATTGTTCCAGATTACCAGAGAAGAGACCCAGAAGCAACGAGGGATGACGCAGTTGATGCCTTCTTTAGACATGCGATATTGTCTTCGAACGTAAGAACCGTCGCTCAAGCAGACGCATCAAAATTGAGAGCAAGAGGGTAAGAAATCAAAACTTTTTATGTTATGTGAATCGAAGATGAATATAGTCTTAACATTTCACATTATGGTTTACTTTTAGGTCTACTTCTGAGTCGAAGATCAAGGTTGAAAAGCCCCGGGAAAGGCTTCTAATTCTGGCAGGAGAATCTATCACTACATCGAATCTTGCAAACCTCGCTACTTATCTCAATGTGGTATGCAGTGCAAGGTAAGAAAAAATATATGTATACTTTTACACCATATAAAATATATTGTATCATATTGACAGTTATCAGTTTCTTCACATAGGGCAACAGAAGCGGTGCAAAATGTTTGTGAAGCTATCTCAACGTCGAAAATTCCCATCTATCTATCAAAGGAAGACGAGCGACAGTTGGCTAACAGTTGTTGGGAAAAAGCAATAACAAATAATAACAAGGGTGAAAGCAAGAGGGCGATTGCAAAAAAGATGAAAGATGGCTTAGTCAAGATCTTAAAAGAATTCAAGCTTTTCAGGGATCATCCAAGACTTCTGAAGAACATTGCAAAGGTAAAAACTGGCTGCAATGACAAAACCATCAAATTATTTGAAATGGTATGACACAGTTTCTTGCTTTTATATCGTAGGAGAAACATTGGTACGACAACGAATCTGAACTTCCAGAAGGTCTAAAAGAAGATTTTCTTGCAAAGAAACACAGCCCAAAACAATCAAAGTTCAACATCCACGTTTTGTTATCAAAGTATCCAAGAAATCTGATGGGATTTGAAGCTTTACCATCAAAGGTAAAATTGATTTCTGTGTCAACAGAAGGATAAATCAAATAATATAAGAAACTAATTTTATTTTTTACCACAGGTTGCATTTTTTTACGAGGCAATGCTTGATCGAAGCAAACTAGACCATCTGCTAAGACCGAGGTTGACTTTGAATGAAAACTTCGAAAATCGAGCTGAAAAAATTGTTGCAAGATCAATGTTGCGAGAATTTGTTGTCCATCCAGAGTATGACAGACGTAAGAGGTTCCCGAATGATAATTTCCTCGATTACTGGTAATCGACAATTTCTGACAACGGCTTTACTGATCTCATTCTTTTATTTCACATACAGGTATTATTAAGGGAGCAGCGTTTTCTCCATTGTCTATCGATCTTATAACAGGCAAATCAGAGACTGTTGTTTCACCTGTTGTTCAAGAATCAGCGACTATGATACTTGAAAACGTCGAAAACCTTGAGAAATG
>JBELML010000245.1:1160-3201 GCA_042095835.1 Saprospiraceae bacterium | reverse complement strand
GTACGATCAAAAACACTCTACTATTATCACTGCAATGCTGTTTTTGGTAGGTATTCCCTATAATTTAGAATATAAGTGCCCCAGAAGCGATAAAATCGTCAACTTTGATATCATGCATATTCAAGAACCAACCTTTGATTATCGATATCCTATTTGTTGGTCGATCCACGATAATAGCCTAACATTTTTGGTTCTTGTGTGTCCATTTTGAGTACTGGTAAGTTTTAACCTAAATACTACCCTAACAAGATACACTTTTTATCAAGTGTTATACAGCTATTTTGAGTACCATTTAAAACGAATGTTAAGAATTATACATTCCAATGCAGGACCTGCATTCTTTCTTAAGGTCCATTCATCCAGTCAAAAATCAGCCCATTTATCAGGTAAAGTGACAGTTTTAGAAAGCCTAAAATCTGCTAAATTTGAAACAGTATCTGTGTATACTGTTTCATACCATCTCCCACGCGCGCTCTTTAATCCAATCATTAACCATCACACCAGCCCCATTCTCCATTTGACTCACCGCATCTACAAGCTTAAAAATGGTATCTTTTTGAAACTTCAGAACCGTATCAGGTTGGTATCCAGTCTGCTCACTTACAAAACGAATATAAGCTTGCGTGTCATTCTCATGAGCAGGCGCCCAACGAGAGATTATTTTAGCAATGGTATTGCGGTTATAGCGCTCGATATAAGAGCGTAGATTAATCATGGCAGCTCTGGTCCCGTATTCCATTGAACAGAACTGCTCAAAACGACCTGGAGCATCTTTAATTTTGCCTTTCCAAGCATTACTGCTTTTGATTAGGTTGAGTGGATTGTTGTTGCGAAAACCAAGCGGCAGGCTTTCATCTCCTAAATTATTGGTACCATTACCGCAAACTCCGTCTTGAGTGGCTTGGTTCGGTTGCACAGGTGGTGAAGGCTCTGTTTCTATATTGTAGTAGACATTGGTTTTTGCGCTTAGTTTGATCAACCAGTAAGCGATGAATAAAATGAGCGCAGTAATTACCAGGACTAAATACCATTTCATACTACTTAATTTTTAAGATCTCCAAAATGGATCGTTGAGATGGTTTGGGTTTGACTGTAGGCTGGACTTCATCACTAACATCTACTCCGATGAGATCGTATCGACCTGGAGCACCTAGCCATCTGAGCAACCCGTCTACGGTGGGTTCTAAGCGTTTACGATTGGAGAAAAGCGTATCCATAACTACCGAGCGGCCAGATCGGATTAAGGGCTGAGCTGCCAGGGCTAGTTTCACAATTTCTTCTTTTGAGAGCTTTTTGCCTTCTTCGATTTTCTTTGCCTTTTTCTCGATATAGGTGATCGTCGATTTTTTTGCGGTTGACTTCACCCTTTTTTCGATATCCTTTAGCTCCTCTGGTAGTCGCTGAATTTCCTCTTTGCTGGGTTGGGGTTGGTCCAGGATTTTGACTACGTCTCGGATTTCAGACTCTAAAATTTCTTGTGGCGATTTCCGATTGGATTTAGCTTTGACTTCAACACTGGGCTTGGGTGCTACTTTCTTTTTAGGCTTCACCGCTTCAGGTTTAGCTTTAACGATAGTTTCAGTCTTATGCTTTTTAGCTTCATGTTCTTTGATCGTTGTTTTCTCTGTACATTTTCTGGCAAAAGAATCGGCGTTCATGATAAATACCAAGTAGCCCTGTTCATCAAAAATGAGATGCTCTCCAGGTTTTACGTTTACCTTTTGTGTCGCATTTCCTGAACCTTTTATTCCAACTACAATGGGTTCTTTCACTGTGATTTGGTAATGCTGACAGTGTAGAACAACTGGCTCCAATTGATCTAAGGGAGTAGTTTTTTTCCAGGTATGAGCAAAGTCTTTGCTATTTGGCTTCTTTTTTTTGGGTTTTGCCTTTACTTCTTCTGCTTTGGTCTCTTGAATAATGGGCTGCTTTTGTGTTGGCTCTTCTTCCTTGAGTTCCTCTTGCAGCCTGGCTATGGTTTGCTTGGTTTCCTCAATGATTTGCTCATCATTCACCATACCTGTATCAAGCATGGCTTGTA
>JBELML010000245.1:0-1060 GCA_042095835.1 Saprospiraceae bacterium | reverse complement strand
AATGCTGCTACTCGCTGGTCAATACTTTGACTATTTCCTTCCTCTACTTCTTTTTCTTGACGATACTTTTCGGTAAGTCGATCTAAGTTATCTTCACTTTTTATCTGCTCTAATCCTCCAAGGAGTTGCTCTTCCTGAGCTTCGATTTTCTCAATGATTGGAGTTAAATTATCACCCACCGATAGCTTGAATGGAGCAAGTATGGTTTCATCTAAGCGATTCAATCGTTTTGCAATTTTGATATGCCGCTCCACTTTACCCCTCAGGGTGTATCCGTACCAGCCTTTCAGTTTTGCATAGGCACGTATAATCCGATAGATACTTTTTTGATCAGTCAATTTCATTTGCAGAAGTCTCTCTTTCTGCTCGGGTTTGGTATCGTAGTTGACTTGAGGATTGGTGATGGCTTGCTTGGCTTCACCTTCTAATTCATCGCCCAGGGTTTTAAAATCCTTGAGCATGGTCTCCACACTTCTCAAATCATTGAGCTTACCTCGAACAATGGACAACTCACTATTTATTCCTGCTACTTGCTCTTCGATTTCGTATTCTGCGAGCTTCTTAGGATCATTAATCAGTCCTCTTTTGAGTTCCTCGGCATTCAGCTCACTTTCCTCAAAAAGCTTGGTCCCGTCGGCTTTAGTCCAAATGGAATTCAAGCGACTCATCTTTTCGGACAGCTTCTGCCAGGTGAAAATATCTGAGGAGTTTTCGACTAGCGGCACTACCCAGCGTACGTGGGAAAACTTATTCCCAAATCGCCAAATCCTGCCAAAAAGCTGATGAACATCCGTAGGATTCCAGTCGATGTAACACACATAGCCTGTTGAACCATATTTTTGTAGATCAACACCTTCTCGTAAGGTTGAACTACCAATAATCACCTTAATACTTCCATTCAAAAAGCCTTCTTTAATTTTCTCTCTTTTACCTTTGGATACCCCTCCGTGGAAGATGGCCACCTGTTTATCACCAAAGCCTACACTTTCGATAAGATACTGACGAATGTGACCGAACCAATCTTTCCCACGATCCGAGTAAATCACCTGGCCGGAGATAG
>JBELML010000244.1:0-3199 GCA_042095835.1 Saprospiraceae bacterium | reverse complement strand
GAAGGAAGTTGATTTGAAGCCATATTCTCAAAATGTATATAATACAGATGGCGCATTAACCAGTAATCGATCCATTAATGCAGGGAGTTTCAGTTGGCTGGTAGAAAGTGCAGGAAACATTGGCCGGTTCTCTTTAGATGGGTCAGGAAATACCAATTTGTATGGTCTTAATCTCAATTTAGAAGCCAATAATCTATACTGGAATCCAGGAAGTAATGTGACCAGCGGAAATGCGAATTCGGATCAGATTGTGGTACGTAATCCTGTTTCGGGAAGTCTTCGGACATTAAATGCAGGTACTTTTTCTACTGGAAACATTTACACCCAAAATGGGACTATTTTAAATAACAGGAATGTACAAATAGACCCCGCAGCATCTTTACAGTTTTTTCATCCTCTAGCGGGTGGATTAGTGCTAAATAATCAAGGGTTTGCAGTTAATGCTGGTATTCAAATTAATTCCAACGCCTTCACTTGGGCAACAACGCTGTATAATTCTGCTGATTTAGAGAAATCTCAGATTGTAATGCTGGATACCACCAACAATCAAATGCAGCTTTCTTCTCTATCCAGCTTTGTTGCTGAGTCCTCAGATCAACGCTATGATGCAGGTAATGGAGTCTATGTAACTGCCACGGGTGCAGGGGTGACCACTACTAAAGTAACGGGCCAAATTACGATTACCGTACCAAGTGATGTGACCCTACACTCTTTTAGAGTAGTAGGCTCAGCTGGTGATCTGAATAGCGGCGAATTACAAATCATTATTGCAGGTGGAAAAGGAGCAGGTGTGGATTTTAATACCACCGATGCTGATCTATACCATCCCGATATAACCGTACAAAACCGTACTGCGATTTTACCAACTGATCCTTATTTACAACGACCAGATGATGCAGGAGATTCGATTACGATTTTCGATGAACGCTTCTCTGCTTCAGGTCAGGTTTCTGTTAAAATCACAGGTATATCTGGTGATTTTGGAATCAAGGGTAGTATGTAGGAAATGAGAATTTGGCTGATCGTCTTAATGTGTTTCTGCACAGCTCTGGTGACTGCCCAATCCACCAATCGTGATGTTCATGCGAACGTTACGATTGGTAATTTCTTCCTAGTAGGGGATTCGGTCAGTTATCAAGGTGTACTCGGGATTACCGGAGCTAACGGATATGATGTCTCTGATTTAAGCCGAGGTAATATTCTGGTGGATGATTTACACCATCGCTATTTGATTGATACGATCTTTAACATCCTAACGGAGACTTCGCTTTTTATCAAAATCAGGTGTTTAGAAGCGCAGTGTTTGATCCCTCAGATTGGAGCTGGTTTTGTTTTTAAGCCTACCGAAAATCTAGGTTTAGAGCTGATTCCTGAGAATGGGAGTTCCTTTATTTCGGAGGCCATTGAAGCCAAAGCGATCAATCACAACTTTTTGACTTTAGATCAAAAGATCGATCCTACAATCAAAGGCATTGCAGTGATCTCAGGAGATATCAATGATGGAAGCTATGTGAATATAGATCTTGGTCAAAATCTCTATACAGATACCTACTGGATTAATTGTACGACGGAAGCTTCCACAGGACTAGGAGCAGAAAAGCTCTTTGTGTACTCGGTTCAAGAATTCAAAACGTTTACTGGCTTTCGATTAGCCACAACCTCAAGACTTGCCCAAGGAGAATCCATCAGGGTGTATTGGCAAGTGAAATATTAAAGCTATGCAAACTCAAATGATGCAAAAATATCTTGCAGATCAAAAACGATATTTTGATCTCAAGAAAGAATACGATGTGGTACTACCTCCAATGGTGCCACAGATGCAGATGCGTAATTTATCCCAAGGTAATTGGGCCAACGATTACTTGGAAATTGCCAAATATGCTGGACAGTACGCCAAGTTACTACAGCGTAAAGTAGCGGTGATTATCCATGATACCGCTGGGACTTTCACAAACAAATACCTTCAAAAGGCTGCTTGGAATGAGCTAGGCTTCAATACTACCAAGCACCCGAAGGAAGATAAACATGGCCACGGTAGCCACTGTGCAGGTATTTATGGAGCAATACATCCTTCGTTTCGTCTGGGGATTTGCCAAGAAATGGTCGAGAAGGGCTATTTAAAGTTGATTCCAGCAAAATGTCTGAATGATCAGGGTGCAGGCTCCTGGTCAGGAATTAATGAGAGTGTTGAACGAGGCGAACAGGTGGCAGAAAGCTTACGCCAAAAGGGCTGGTTTGTGATTCATTCCATGTCTTTAGGTGGCGGAGGTTATAGTGAGCAGATTGCTCAGACCATCCAAAAGGCGATTGCCAATGGTTCGGTATTTGTGGTAGCTGCTGGGAACACCAGTCAAGAAGGATTACAATTTCCTGCCAAAGTCGAAGGGGTACTCGCTTGGGGATCACATGATCAAAAAGGCGTAAGGAGTCGCTTTAGTACCTACCAGGATGGACTATTTGCCGCAGCACCTGGTCAGCAAATTCTTTCAACCATTAGTGGAAATAAGCTAGCTACTTGGAGTGGTACGTCAATGGCCACACCAGCTGGAGGAGCTGTGCTGGCTACTCTGGCTTCCATTTATCCAGAACTGGAAGGTACCAGAGAAGTCAAGGCATTTATGTCCAGATTTATCACAGACATCATGGATAAAGGTCGGGATAAATACACAGGTTACGGTTCTCCCAAAATTGGGCCTTATCTAGGTAAAGCCATTGAAGAAGAACCGCAGGAAGAACCAGAAGAAAAGCCAGATCAGCCAATTGATCCTCCATTAGATCCTGTCAAACCAAAACCAAGAGAAATCCGCTTAATTCTTCCTCAATTCCGCTTCAAGTTTGATCGAGGTCGCATGAACAAAGAAACTTTCTACATGAAGGGTTCAATGGAAATTACGATTAAGACCAATAAGTGGGTCGAAAAAGCTAACGAGCAGGTTATGGAAGCTGTCCAATACTTCTTAAGCCGCTCCGCTATTGTGATTAGCGAAAAAATGGATGTTGAGGATGCAGCTAAATCCTTGGGCTGGTTTGTCGAAATGTTTGCTCAACGGCACCGCGATTTGGAGATTGAAGTCAAAAAGATGCTTGTGGAGGATACACTAGCTACCAGCTTCATCTACCAGCCCGAGCGGCACTGGAAGGCTCGTACGGTAAGATCGCATTACATGGAAGGTGCCTACACTTATTCTATCAAATAATA
>JBELML010000243.1:0-3407 GCA_042095835.1 Saprospiraceae bacterium | reverse complement strand
ATTTAAAAGATGGAGCTTCAAGGTTTTTAAACAAATGGATTTGCTGACAGCTGGAGTCTTACCCAATAGAGATTTCTCTCTTTATTTTAAGGCAGCAGATGCAGTTGTAATCCCAAGGGTAAATACACTCAACTCTGGAATAGTTTACGCTGGGCTAAGTACCGGTAACTTATTGATAGGGCCTAATGTGGGGAATATCAAGGAGATATTGGGAAAAACTGGCAATATTTCTTTTAATGTAAGACAAGAGAGAGGCTTGGCCCAGGCAATGGAACTAGCAGAGAAAACACTAAAAGAGCAAGGAATACCTGATTATTTCAATTTTATAAAGGATAATTGTTTGATTGCCGTAGTGGGTCGAAGACATGTAGATTTTTATAATGAATTACTCGATATGAAAAGGATTGTACAGTGAAGCTAGCTTTTATTATCGTAGTATTTATTTACCCAAAATAGTTTTTCGAGGAAACTATCCTGTTTCAGATCCAGCAATCCTAATCAAGGGTAGCGTTGCTTAGAAACATATAAAAGTAGACCAAAATATATTGTAGAACATTTTGATAAGTGTTCTTGCAGAGTTTCGTAAATAAAACTTATGCAAAAAGTACTCACCTTAATCGGCACCCGGCCTAATTTCATTAAAGTCACTCAGTTTAAAAGAGCTGCTCGGGAAAGGGGGATAGATTTACAGATGGTGCATAGCGGTCAACACTACGATTATCAAATGAGTGGCGTTTTCTTCGAGCAATTCGATTTAAAGCCAGATTATTTCCTGGAAATAGCCAAGGGTATTTCTGCTAATCAGCAATTTGGGCATATCATGTTAAAGTTGGATGCCTATATTTCTGAGGTTTATAAACCAGATTTAGTTTTAGTCGCAGGAGATGTGAATTCGACCCTGGCGGGAGCCTTGGTAGCAAACAAACTTGGTATTCCAATCGGACATATTGAAAGTGGCCTGAGAAGTAAGGACAAAGGCATGCCGGAAGAAATAAACCGTATCCTGACTGATAAAATTACCGATTACTATTTCGTAACCGAGCAAAGTGGTTATGATAATTTAGTGAAGGAAGGTGTGTCGGACAAGGCTATTCATTTTGTTGGAAATACCATGATTGATACTTTAGTGGCTTACGAAGAGCAAATCCAAGCATCAACAGTCCTAAGGGAATATGAAGTAGTACCACGCGGTTTTGCTTTGATGACCATGCATCGCCCGGCTACTGTAGATCATGAGTCAGGACTGAAGAAATTGCTACAAATCATCAAATACATTACCGAAGACACTCCACTCGTTTTTCCTATTCATCCACGTACCCAGAAGCGATTCCAGCAATTCGGATTAGAAGGCGAATTAGTTCGGATAGAAAATTTGATACTTACGCCACCTTTAGGTTATTTTGAATTTCAAAAATTGATTAAAGACGCAAAATACATTGTGACGGATAGCGGAGGGATACAGGAAGAAAGTACTTACAGAAGAGTACCGTGCATTACGTTGCGGCCAAATACGGAGCGACCTTCGACTATTGAGATCGGTTCCAATACACTTTGCTCTTTTGAAGAAAAGGAAGTAATTAATCTCATAGAGCAAATCAAACAAGGTAATTACAAAAAAGGTCAAATTCCGCCACTTTGGAATGGCAAAGCGACTGAACGTATTTTTGAGGTGATCCAAAAAATTTGAGTGCGTAAATGTTTTATCTGATATTTGGCGAACAATTTTCAGGGGTCATTGCTAGTCAGGCCTTAGATACTTGCCAATTCTTGCAGCACAATTTTCAAAAGCGGATAATTCCCGTTGTGTTTTTACCTGTTAAAAGCTTCCAAAAGAAAAGTAAGAAGTATAAAATATATGCTCCCAAGACTATAGTAATTCCGATGCTTTTTGGTAGTAGGCGGATTCTACTTTATCGTCTTTTTATCAGTTTGTTGGCTAAAATTTATAATCAAAATATTTGTATTGGTCGAGGTGTAAGTGCAGCTTACCTGGGACTACATTCACTAGGTATACAAACCGTTATTTATGATGGAAGAGGAGCACACGCAGCAGAATATCAAGAATATTTTGGTAAGGAGTACGGATTGCAGCAGAAAGCAATTGACCAGGCCAAATTTTTGGAAAAAGAGGTAGTTCTGGATGTCGATTATCGTATTGCTGTGTCACAAGCCCTGGTGAAGTATTGGAGTGAGGTATTGGGGTATAAAGAAAATCGACACGAAGTCATTCCTTGTACACTCAATAAACTGTTCCTACAAGATTACCCCTATGCAGAAGAGATTAGAAAGAAGAGGCATGAATTGGGCTTCTTAAAGGAAGATGTGGTGGTTGCATTCTCGGGCTCTTCGAATGCCTGGCAGTCCTTTGAGGAAATAGATAATTTTTTGTTTGATTGTATGCGTGAGCAAGAGGAGGTTAAGGTTCTATTCTTATCAAAAATAGATTTGTCCCAATCAAAAATATTTACTCACTTCTCTCAGCGAATTAGACAGACATGGTTACCAATCCAAGAAGTATATCATACTATGTCTATAGCAGACTATGGTATTTTATTTAGAGAAAAAACGGTCACTAATCAGGTCGCCGCTCCAGTTAAATTTGCGGAGTACTTAGCTACGGGGTTAAAGCTGCTTATATCGGATGGTATTGGAGATTATTCGGAATTGGTAGCTTCTAACCCCAAAATAGGATGCCAGATTAATCTTCAGGAAAGGGATAAATTGAAACTAGAGAAGTCTAGCTGGAAAGAAAAAAATCAGCTGCATCAATTTGCGGTCCAGCGATTTTCCAAAGAGGCATACTCTTCAGCCTATGAAGATTGTTTAAGAAAGTGTGTTCAATTCAAAAAGTAAAGCAGTTCCGGTAATCAATGAAACCTCGTAAAGATGAAAATTAACGCAATCTATAAAGTTAATGATTCTCCTGCTATATTCGCCAGTACAGGTGGAAGCAATTGGAGTAAACTTCCTAACTTGACTAGTAAAGGATATTTACTTGCTCATCCCATGTGGTACTTTGGTTTAACGAGTCTCAGATTATACCATAAGTTTCGTAGATTGCTTAAGAAAAAGAATATTGAATTATTATTGTTGCACAACTCTAAGGCAGAATTAAGCTTTGCAAAAGTCTTCGGTTTTAAGAGTTTCTTGATCAATCAAAATATTCACTGTCGTGAAAACACTTTTACTATAAAAAGAGCAGAAAAAAAATACGATGCAGTTTATACCGCGGCAGCAAAACCTTACAAACGTCTTCATTTAGCTGAAAAAATAGAATCACTTTATATCGTAACTTATTTTTGGCCAGAAGAAAAAAACGAAAAAGGGGAGTGGCCACTGCATGAATTTGAGCCTAGAATAGTTCATGCTGACTTTAATAGATTCAGGATTCCTCTATCAGAAGTCTG
>JBELML010000242.1:0-3566 GCA_042095835.1 Saprospiraceae bacterium | reverse complement strand
TTAGCCTCAAAATACTGTTTTCTCGCCTGCAACAGAAAACCTTAGACAACTTCAACTCAAAATTAAGATAGTAGTTCTCAAAAGACCAGCACAAGATGTAAAAGTTTGGCGTAATCAAGGGGAGTTTTTTTGTACAACCAATAAACCCCGAAAGGAACAGTCTGTTCCTTTCGGGGTTCCGGTTGTTGATATATGTCTTATTTTAGAATAAATCGTGGGTCGGCCATTTGGAAATGGCATTGACGATTTGATTATCCAATTGGAAGAAGTCATCTCTGAAAGCATCCGTTCTGGCATTCGAGTTCAAGATGATGGCGATAGCGATACCATTTGAGCGATATTCTAATAGGGAGTAGGTACCCTCTAAGGATCCGCTATGATTGACGCCATCTCCACTCAATAAGCCCCAACCTTTACCATAATTTCTGGTATAAACAGGATTGGCAGCATAGCTAGTCCTACTTTTCATTTGGTTGATTTGACTACCTGTGAGAAGGTCCTTTTTGCCGGCATTCCCATCCACGCGAGACATAAAGTTGAGTAGATCAATAACTGAACCTGCCCAGCCTCCGTGGCTATCCATCCGTTGTACATTGGAACCATAAGGGTTGTTGCCATTGACGCCGTAGTAAACCATCTCGTTGGAGCGCTTTTGTGCTTTTGAGTTTCGTGAGATAAACATTCCACCCGCACCCGCTGGTTTTAGGATATTATTCTTTACCCAATTTTCGTAAGATTGGCCTGTTCTATTCTCAATAATACGGCCAAGCATACTATAACCAAAATTGGAATACGCATAATACGTACCAGGATTATAATCAGGATTTCTATTATTCAAAACCCATCCAAACAACTGTGCGTGATTCATATTGGTGTTTTGGAACATGGGATCACTCGTTTGATTGGGTTCCTTGGCTTTTGGATCTGTATTCGAGTGGTCTAGATCGGTATTGTTGTCCCAGACATTGGCTCCTGCGGTGTGTTCGAGTAGGTTCACTACTCTGATATTACGCTCCCGGTTGGAGTAATTCCTATTTCCATAAGTGTTGCCAAAGATAGAACCAGGGCCTACAACTCTAGAGTTCAGGTTGAAGCTGTTGTTTTGAGCGTTTAATTTCATGATGGCAGCACTGGTGATTGGTTTGCTGATGCTGGCAATACGACCTTTCAAATGCGGTCCCATCAAGATGTTCTTTTCCTGATCTGCTTTCCCATAACCTCTAGCAAATACTAATTTTCCATTTCTACTGACCGCTACCTGTACACCAGGAATATTGTGCTTATTCATGAAATTACCAACTAGGTTACTGATGTTTTTGAGGTCACTCGTTTTCATCTGTCCAGCTTGCCATACGGCCGCATATCTAGCTTTGCCACCAATAGTGTAGCCCGTCACTAATACTGGACGGTAAGCTGTATAAGTGTGATTGTCAAACTCTTGCTGGTAGTTAGCTGCTGAAAGTCTATGGCGTGCCGATTGTGCAGCACCGGCTTTCTTTTCCCAGATGGCGGCGTAGTAATCTTTTCCATTTACGGTATATCCACTCAAACAAGATAAACGGAATCCTTGCTTGGCATAAGTATTAAATTTGGATTGGTAAGAAGCGGAAGACATTCCATGATGGGTACGCATCGAGGGGCCAGAACTTTTCACCCAAATCGCAGCATAACGAGCAGATTTATTCAAAGCATAGCCACTCACTTGGGCTAGCCGATAACCTTGAGCTTTTCGGTTGTTATACTCTTGTTGGTATTGGGTAGCAGTCATGCGGTGCTTGGATACCCAAGCTGGGCCAGATTTCTTCTCCCAGATGGCAGCGTAATAATCTTTTCCTCTCACATCATATGCGCTTAGGTGACTTAGGCGATAACCAGCATTTGCATAAGCGCTGAATTTTTGTTGGTATACCGCTGAGGTCATTCCATGATGCGTTTTCATGGCGGGTCCAGATTTCTTCTCCCAGATCGCTGCATAACGCGCTTTTCCGGCTACCTCGTATCCTGCAATATGCACTAATCGATAACCTCTGGAACTATGCTTGGTGAATTCTGATTGGTAGCTGCTGTGAGATAGGTTGTGCCGAGCAATCCATTGGGAGGCACTTGCTGTAGCAGCAAAACTTCGTACCGATTGCTTGGTGCTCGTACTGGTCGTACGTTTGGGTGTAATAATTCTTTGAGCAAAAGTAGTTTGTTGAAAAAAGAGTAGGCATAATAGCGCTACAAACACTTGATTTAAAGTTTTCATGTTGATTTTAAATTTTGGTAATTAAATAGGTGTTTACACAGGGGAGTGTTGTCATAGAAAAAGATATGACCACCTTTACCAAAATTTTTCTCAATAATTAGAAAGATCCCCGTTCGGTGTAGGCTTCGGCCTATGCCGAAAGGGGGGGAGCTCTATTTATAATTTTTTATCGTTTATTGGAACAAAAATATCAGGAAATTTAGCAGGAGGACAATTCCTAGATCTTCCATAAGGAAGATCTCCATTATAATCTAATTCCATAATAATTCTATTTCCTAATAATTTCAATTTGCAACAGCTCTCTACACAAACTATCTTAAATGTATCGGAAAATAAGAAATGATCTTTAACCATTAAGAATACATCATTATCAACTTGATTCAATTTTAACTCTTGCTTAAAATCTATGATCTGGCCAAATGGATTATAAACACCTGGTAAAACTAGTTCCTTTTGATCTATATTAATAGATAAATTAAACAAACCAATTGTATCGATATTGCTAATACCACCTATATTAAGGCCGTTAATTATCCAGTCCCCATGATACAATCGATATTCTGAGTTGTCTTTGCAAGATAAAAAAAATAATGCTAACAATAAACCAGAAAAAATTACACAAATACGGTTAATCATTCTTATTTACTTTTATTAATGGGTCCCTTTTGAAATTATCTAGCCCACTCTCAGGGTATTCAAGTTTAATCGTATTGCTTTCTTTAATGCCATTAGTAACCCTAAGCAGATTGTTATCTTTGATTGATGTTACTTGATATAAAAAATCAGCAATTGAACTTAAATTATATAGGTTAAAATATTTTTCAGGGATCATTCTAGTATTAACTGCATTGATAGCCCCCGTTCAGCCTAGGCTTTTCCTGCGTCGGAACACAATCAAAAACTATTTTGCGAATCTTTCAAAAAAAACCAAAATTAATATGCCAACCGGCTACCAAATAAAAGATAAGGTATGACCTAGGACAAACGCATGAAAATAAAAACTGAAAAAGAAATGCTAATTACTCAAGATTAAGTGCAAAAAAGGTAATAAGTGAAGTGCGGGAAGCCGCCTAGGCATTGTCTGAGCGGAGCGAGTTTGGCTAGGCAAGATTTTTTTGCTTCGTTTTTGTATCGAATGACAAAAATGAAGATGCTAGAGCGGTTTTGAATTGGAGTTTCAGTAAGAATTATAAAAAATTGCAGGGTAATTTTTTGGTGCGTTTGCCCTAGGTATGACCACCTACACCAAAATTTTTCTCAATTATTACAAAGATCGTTTTAACCTATCCCCCAAGAGCTAAAACAAATCCAAAGAATC
>JBELML010000241.1:0-3586 GCA_042095835.1 Saprospiraceae bacterium | reverse complement strand
ATAAAATCATTGTCGGCGTTTACGCCTACCTCCTTGGAGACCATACAGACCTTGGTTCTTTCTTGATGATTGATGAGCTCCATTTTTAGTTGATGCTTGCCTGTATGTGTTCTACAAAGCATTTCTAGTTCGTCGATAGTTTTAGACGAGATTTTATCAAGCGGCACTTTTAAAGTGATAGATTGGGTCAAAGATTCGGCGATGCCATCTAAAAGCTTAATCTCCTGGATTTTTAATTCCATATCATCATTGCGCCAGCTTTTCTGATATTTTGCTTTGATATACACTGCTTTTCCTTCTATGAGTAGATGCTTGAAGTTGAGGTAGTCTTCTCCAAAAAGACGAAACTCCATGCTAGAGTCAAAATCACTCAATTCAAATAGACCCCAGCCATTCCCATTCTTAGAGATTCGATGTTGTACGGTACTGATGACTCCACCTACTTTTATGGCAGTACCACTATTTTTATGTTTTTCGGCATTGCGAAGAGAGCAGGTCATGAAATTTTCGATTTCTATTCGGAAATCATCCAATGGGTGTCCACTTACGTAAATCCCCGTAACTTCTTTTTCACGCGTCAGCCTTTCGATGAGTGGCCAGGGTTTTCCTTCTGGAATCTTTGGCTCTGGAATCATTACATCTTCACTATCTCCAAAGAGTGTGTTCGCTGCTTGGGCGAGCTGATTTTGGTAGGCATTACCGTATTTGAGTAAATGCTCCAAAAAAGTATCGTATTTCTCAGAAGGAGCGAAAAATTGCGACCGATCCATATCTTCAAAACAGTCGAAGGCACCACCTAAGGTCAGGCTCTCCATAGCTTTTTTATTGACGGACCTCAGATTGAGACGTCTCATCATATCGAAAATCGAATGGAAGCCACCCTCCGCATTACGTTCTTGCAAGATTTCTTCGACGGGGCCTTCTCCGACACCCTTGAGCGCAGAAAGTCCAAAACGAATATTACCCGTTTTGTTTACAGAGAAGTCTGAAACACTTTCATTGATATCTGGCCCCAAAACGAGGATGCCCATCCTGCGGCACTCTTCTAAGAAGAAGGTGATTTTGGAAATGTCATTTTTGTTGTGCGTCAAAACCGAAGCCATAAACTCAGCCGGATAATGTGCTTTCAGATAAGCGGTCTGAAAAGCAACAAAGGCATAGCAAGTAGAGTGGGACTTGTTGAAGGCATAGGAGGCAAAGGCTTCCCAGTCTTTCCAAACCTTATTAAGGGTCTCTTCAGGGTGACCATTACTTTGACCTCCTTCGATAAACTTGGGGTAAAGCATATCGATGATCTTCTTCTTTTTCTTACCCATGCCCTTTCGCAGCATATCGGCTTGCCCTTTGGTGAAGTTGGCCAATTTTTGCGAAAGCAACATCACTTGCTCCTGATATACACAAATACCATAAGTCTCTTGAAGATATTCTTCCATTGCATCGAGATCATAAATAACAGGCTTACGGCCATGTTTTCGATCAACGAATTCAGGAATATATTCCAATGGCCCTGGACGATACAAGGCATTCATCGCAATAAGGTCCTCAAACTTGGTAGGGACGAGGTCCTTCATATACTTCTGCATACCCGTACTCTCATACTGGAAGATACCTACCGTTTCACCCCGCTGGAAAAGTTCATAGGTTTTTTGGTCCTCTAAGTCGATGGTGTCCATATCCAGCTCTACACCATAATCCTCCTTGACCATGCGTACGGCATCCTTAATGATGGTTAGGGTTTTTAGTCCTAAGAAGTCCATTTTTAATAGACCAGCATCTTCTGCTACACTGTTGTCGAATTGGGAGACATACATCCCCGTCGCTTTATCAATCTTGACAGGTACATATTGGGTGATCTCATCTGGTGTGATGACCACCCCACAGGCGTGGATACCCGTATTTCGAATGGAACCCTCTAACTGGCGGGCGGTTTGGATCATTTTTCCAATCTCATCGTTGCCATCGGCAAGCTTCCTGAACTGATGTGCTTTCTCGATGTCATCCGAGTTCATGGCGCCTTTCAGCTTGGGATCGATATCATCTTTAGCGAGTACCTTCTTTAAGGTCGCTTTGAGGTGGGTTGGAAAAGTCTTGGCTACACGGTCTACATCAGGTAGAGGGATGTTCATGACCCGGCCCACATCTCGAAGAGAACTTTTAGCCGCCATCGTACCATAAGTGACAATCTGTGCCACCTGATTTTGGCCGTATTTGTCGATTACATAATCGATAACCTTTTGCCGCCCTACATCATCAAAATCGATGTCAATATCAGGCATAGATACCCGCTCAGGGTTGAGAAAACGCTCAAAAAGGAGATCATACTTGATGGGGTCTACATTGGTAATGCCAATACAGTAGGCGACCGCTGATCCCGCTGCCGAGCCACGGCCAGGTCCTACGGAGACCCCCATATCTTTAGCCGTATTGGTAAAGTCTTGTACGATTAAGAAATAGCCTGGATAGCCTGAATTCTTGATTACTTTCAGTTCGAAGTCTAGTCGTTCTTGGATCTTGGGAGTGATGGTGCCATAGCGTTTTCTTGCTCCATCGTAGGTCATTTTACGGAGTAGTTCATCCTGTGTTTTGATGCCTTCAGGCAATGGATAGGCAGGCAATAAAACATCTCTTGCCAGTTCTAATTTTTCGATCTTGTCATAAATATCAATGGTGTTATCTAAGGCGAAAGGTACATCTCTGAAGAGTTGACCCATTTCTGCCTTGGTTTTGAAGAAGAAATCAGAACTGGGAAACTTAAAGCGCTTCTCTTCTTCCAGCAGGCTGTTGGTATTGACACAAAGCAAAATATCATGAGGCAGGTAGTCCTCCTCTTCTAGATAGTGAGAATCATTGGTCGCAATCACCTTGACATTGTATTGCTTGGCAAATTTGAGTAATTGCTGATTGATATCCTCTTGGCTGATACCTAGGCCATCAATATTTTCGAGACCGCGGTGTCGTTGTAGTTCTATATAAAAATCCTCACCAAACAGGTCTAGCCACCAGCGAAGGCGCTCCTCTGCCAGCTCTAGATTACCTTTCATGATGGCTTGTGGAATCTCGGCACCTATACAGCAGCTTGTCGCAATTAATCCTTCATGGTATTGCACAAGTAGTTCTTTATCAATACGTGGGAATTTACCATAAAGACCATCTATAAAACCCAGGGAGCAAAGCTTAGATAGATTGACATATCCAGCTGGATTTTTAGCCAATAGCAATTGGTGATATCGTACATCTTTTTCTTTTTTAGATCTGGAAAATTCTTTACGGTGTCTATCTTTCACCAAGTAGAATTCACAGCCCACAATAGGTTTTACGCCATTTTTATTCGCTTCCGCTACAAATTTATAGGCACCGAACATGTTGCCATGATCCGTCAATGCAACGCCCTTTTGCCCATCTGCAGCTGCTTTGGCCATCATCCCAGGGATGGAGGTCGCTCCGTCTAATAAAGAGTATTGTGTATGACAATGTAAGTGTACGAAATCCGCCATTTGCTTTGTTTTGTCTATCTCCTAAAACTAAACAAATTGATTCAAAAATGGTCGACTTTAAGAGCGATAGTTTTCCACATATTTTTAATGAT
>JBELML010000240.1:0-3610 GCA_042095835.1 Saprospiraceae bacterium | reverse complement strand
GCCAGGCAAGATTTTTTTGCTTCGTTTTTGTATCGAATGACAAAAATGAAGATGCCAGAGCGGGTTTCAATTTGAGACTTGATCTAATTAAAAAATAATACAACCAAACAAGCTATAAATACAAAAAATGCACTCCATCATCCAACTCTACTACAATTCCTTCAAAGGCCTTTCTCGCCCGATCTGGTGGTTGTCCTTTGTGACTTTAATTAATCGGAGTGGAGCTATGGTACTCCCTTTTTTGGCCGTGTACCTCACCCAAGAATTGCAATTCACTAAAGGCGAAGCAGGCCTGGTTATTACCCTATTTGGTGTTGGTTCTTTAATAGGATCGTACTTAGGTGGATACTTGACCGATAGGATTGGTTATTATGGAGTGATGTTTTGGTCGCTAATCATAGGTGGACTATTATTCGTCTTATTAGCCTATGAACATAGTTTTTGGGCAATTGGTGGGCACGTCCTGATTTTAAGTATCATTACCGAGTCCTTTCGACCAGCTTCGATGGTGGCCATTTCTACCTATAGCCAACCTGAAAATACCACGCGCTCTTTCGGTTTATTTCGTTTTGCTATTAACCTTGGTTTTTCGCTTGGGCCGGCTTTAGGTGGTTTGATTGCCGCTACGGCGGGCTATTTTTGGTTGTTTTGGGTAGATGGTTTGACTTGTATAGCTGCTGCTTTCCTTTTTCGATGGACGCTCAAAGAGAAGTCTATCGCAGAACAATCTAAGCAAAAAGAAAATACTAAACGAGTGCCTACCAGTGTCGTTTTTAAGGATAGAGCCTATCTGTTTTTTCTATTAATCAGCGCTTTAAGCACCATTGTTTTTGTGCAGTTCACCAGTGTTATTCCAGTATTTTTTAAAGAGGAAGCGCTGTTGAGTGAGTTTTATATCGGCATCATTTTGGCGATGAATGGTCTTCTGATCACCTTGGTAGAAATGCCCCTGGTTTATAAGTTAGAAAAAGTACAGCAGCTACTCAAAATTATCCTGGTGGGTTTTCTATTTATGGGAGGCTGCTACCTGGTATTATTTAGTTTGCCTGCAGGTTTGTGGGCGGGCTTGTTGAGTATTGTATTTTTAACTATTGGAGAGATGTTATGCTTCCCCTTTGGGAATACCTATGCTGTGCAACAATCAAGCCCAGAAACCAAAGGTAGATATATGGCGCTCTATGCTGCCTCCTGGTCGGTGGCCCATATCGTTGCGCCAACTTTAGGTTTTCAAATTGCTGGTCGGTGGTCCTACCAGCACCTTTGGGTTTTCTTGATCATCCTATCGCTGGTATCGGCATTAGGTGCCTATTACCTCAATTTGAGGCAACAAAATAAGTAATCAGTTTACTCCACTTCGATGCTTTTGCGCAAGTCAAATTTGAAGTTGTAGCGGCGTAAAAGGGTAGTCAATACCAATGCCGTATCACTAACTTCAGTAATCGCATAATCTACTTCTATACCATTATCATCCGCTTTTTGTTTGATAAGCTGATCCTCTAAAGTATACTCGAATTGAGCATTAGCTCCTAGTAGATTGGTTCTGATTTTGCCATCTTCAAAAAATTCAAAGTAGAGATCATCCAGAGATTCTGCAATTTTACCATTGCGATAAGCTTCGTGGATTTGCCATTTACCGAGAATTTGATTTTGTAACTGAACTTGATCGCTGTTGTCAGATTGGCAACTGCCAAATAATAGGCCACTGAGCCCAAGTAGGATGGCGAAATTGGAGAGATGATTTCGTTTCATTCAGTTCATTTAAAGTTGATGACGGGGTCATCGGGTTGTTAATTGTTTAAAGTGGTTCTTTTCAATCTTATGCGGCAGCTCTTCTTAGTCGGTCGTTGATCGCCCTTCCCAAATCTTGCTCCGGAAGTAATTCTGCAACTATAATATCCAAATCTAATTCATCCAAATAACGCAAGGCAGCAAACAAGTGTTGGGCAGCTTCCCTAAAATTTCTTGACAAACTTAACTGAACTTGATGCTCTTTTGGTATGCTTTGGTAGAAATGATTGAAATTAATAAGCCCAATTCTGTCCTTTTGATGCTTGGCTAGTTGATCCTCTAATCGACCAATCACCAGTTTGATTTTTGGAGCATAGTGACTTTTTAGCATGCCCGGTGCCTTGGGATTGGAGCTAGAATGCGCTTTTACCTCTACCTTTCCTACTAGCTGCTCAATGGCTTCAATGGCAATGCCTCCTTTTCTAAATATCGTTATGCGGCCATTTTCTAATCCCACAATCGTACTTTCTAAACCAATCGCACTAGGTCCACCATCTAAAATATAAGGGATTCGAGCACCCAATTGTTTTTCGACATGCTGGGGAGTTGTCGGACTGATGTAGCCGAAGGGATTGGCGCTAGGTGCTGCCACTGGAAAATTTAAGCTTTTGAGCAGTTCTTGTGTGATTGGATGAGCTGGAATGCGTACAGCTACATAAGGAGAGCCCGCCGTAACCAAGTCTGCAATACGATCTTTTTTTTCAAGGAGTAATGTCAGTGGGCCTGGCATGAAAGTTTCCGCAAGTTGCTGTAAAGGCTGTGGAATTGACGCCACATAATCTCCAATTTGTTCGAAGCTTCCTAGATGGATAATCAATGGATCGAAGGATGGACGTTGTTTGACACTAAATATTTTGGCTACAGCCTCCAGATTTAATGCATTTCCTCCCAGACCGTATACCGTTTCGGTAGGAATGGCTACGACTTCTCCTTTTCGAAGCAAATCTGCCGCATATTTTATATCCTTTCCAATCATAGGTTACAAAAGTAAATTATATTCCCTCTTTGACAAATTTAGTAATCACTGCTAGGAATAGGGTAGGTCCTGCCGATAGAATAGACCACCTAGTCGAATACCACTTAGCTGGCCCATTAGTTTTATCAAAGAACTATTATATTGAGTTTCTATACTGATATTAGAAATATGGGGAGACATCCATACAATAGCACCCTAATAAAATGTGGAAATTATCTGCTTTAGAAGTTTTCTTAATCCAGGCAATTATTTATTTAGTCATATGGCTGGTAGATGATTATGTAGCAACGATCTTGACCCTGTCTTTTGCAGGGATTTTTTTTAGTATCTACCTACTCACTAAAGTAGTAGAATGGATAGAACCCTCGAAAGTCCCTAAGCAATATTTTCGCTATATGTTGGCTTCGGCGCTTGCCCCTACCATTGTGGGTATCGTATTTTTTTCTATCTATGGCATACCAGATTGGGTAGGTTTGTAAAACTTATTCGCCCCGATAGTTGGTCTGCGCCACATAGACCAGCATAAATCCAATGAGGATCATCAAAAGACGGACGACGAAGCCAAATAAAGGACCAGGCTTATCGATCCATAGTAAAAAAGCAAACTTTACACCTACCATACTTAATACCAGCGCCAAAAAGCCCAGTGAAACCAAAACAAAACCAACTAGTGTAATTAATCCTTTATTCTTTTCCATGTACATTTATTATGTGTCCTTAGCAAAGGTAAATCAAAATTCAGCTCTTGTTCCAGCCTTTGGTATAATTTTTACATTGAAGTTGTTTAAGGGTTTCTGTTGCAGGCGAGAAAACAGTATTTTAAGGCTAATCGAGGCAAAAAACGTA
>JBELML010000239.1:0-3700 GCA_042095835.1 Saprospiraceae bacterium | reverse complement strand
ACAGCTTTTATACGCCAACTATGTGCATCTCGAATCAACACAGTTGGCGCATAAAATAAGCGATCACAAAGGGATGGCGCTGAAAGTGTCTAGTTACTAAAATAGATTAATTTTTCAACTTCTTCTCCCGAATGGCTTTAAATTCTGAACCTTCTTTCCATTTAGGGAAGGTGCTTTCGCCAGCTAGTTTCTGACCAATTTCAAAGTACAACTGAGCATCTTGTACCATACCACCTAAATCCCACTCCTCGGGGTCGTACTCATCACCTGGACGGTGGTAATTGTTGGTGGTATACTCTTGGCTTTTTTCTTCTCCGAATGCTATGCCTTTGGTCACATGATCTTTACCTGCCTCTGCATAAAGCGCGGGAATACCGACCTTAGCAAAGCTGAAATGATCTGAACGGAAGAAGAAGCCTTTCTCTGGATCCAAATCAGGTACAATATAGCGCCCTTGTCGGTCGGCTACTTCTTTGGCGTAGTCTTCAAGCTCAGATTGGCCATAACCAATGACCACTAAATCTTTGGTTGGTCCATAAGAGTGCATCGCATCAATATTGAGATTGGCCACCGTCTGCTCTACTGGAAAAATAGGATTCTGGCCATAGTAAGCCGAACCCAATAGCCCTTGCTCTTCGGCAGTAACGAATAAGAAAACAACGGACCGCTTCGGTGGCTCGGGTAATTGAGTATAAGCTTTGGCAATCGCCATCACGGCGGCAGTCCCAGAGGCATTATCTACTGCTCCGTTATAGATAGAATCGCCATTTACCACTTCGCCTACTCCAAGGTGATCCCAATGGGCGGTGTAGATGATATATTCCTCAGGTCGTTCGGAGCCTTTGATCATGCCTACTACATTTTGAGAAACGTCTTTCTTAAAAGCACTTTTTAAGCTTGTACTCACCGTCACACCAAGTGGAATCGGCTTGAAACCTGGAGCCTGAGCTTTTTCAAAAAAACGCCCATCGGTCATACCTGATGCTTTGAAAATTTCTGATGCAGTACCCAAGGATACCCAGCCCTGCATAGCACATTTGTCTAGGTTCCCATTCGGTGTTTGTAGATCGAGTCGACTACCTGACCATCCACTGGAAACCACAAACCAGGGGTAGCCCGCAGCATTCGTTTCATGGATAATCAAAACGCCTTCTGCACCTTGGCGGGCCGCCTCTTCGTATTTATAGGTCCAACGACCATAGTAAGTCATAGTCTGTCCTTTAAAGAAGGTACTATCCTCACTCGTAAAACCTGGATCGTTGACCATGACCACGGCAATCTTACCTTTCATATCGATCCCTTCGTAGTCGTTCCAATCATATTCGGGAGCGACCACACCGTATCCACAAAAGACCAATTCGGCCTCCTGTATATTGATCTCTTCCTGCTCTCTTTGAGTATAGAAAACATAGTCCTTTCCGATGCTGAGGTTCACATTACCAGCGGGGCCTTTTAGGGTCATCGTCTCCGCAGGTTGAGCGGTCACTTCCACTAGGGGAACTTCTTGGAAATAGCTATCTTCATTAGCTGGAGCGAGGCCTATTTTTTGCATCTCAGTTCGTAGAAAATTGATCGTCTTCGTTTCTCCTTCCGTAAAGGGTTTGCGACCTAAGAAATCATCGGAGGCTAGTGCATTTAAAAAATAGTCGAGATCGGTAGAGTCAATTTGAATATTGACATCCGCTATCTGATCATTTGATGGCGTACATCCTGGTATAGAAAAAAGGAGTACACCGCTCACCAAGAGCATAAATAGTTTATTCATAAGTACAATTCTTTTTTAGAAAATTCGAACAGAAAGATACGACTCAATTGGGGAGTTTGGAAAAAACTTGTAAATCTCCCATCTGATTCCTTGCCAAAGCGTTATTTTGGGTAAAAACAAGCACCAGTCGATGTGGAAATTTTGTCCTAAAAGTTTTGCGATCCTAATTCTTCTCATTGGATCTTACATGTGCTTAAGTGCGCAAAGAGATACCGTATTCATCTGTGATCCAGGCGACCCCATTCAGCTCTCTGTAGGTGAGGGAAACTTTGCCTACCAATGGTCGCCTTTCCGAGCCTTCGAGAATCCTACCATTCCCAATCCTGTGGTAGCTCCTTTTGAACCTACCGAATATACCGTGAGAAGAATCCCTTCTATTACCACTGACAACTTGATTGTTAATCCCAACTTCACACTTGGGAATGAAGGCTTTACTAGTGATTATGACTTTGTGCCGATCATCAATATTCAGGGCGTATATGGAATCGATGTGAGTGCCGAGAACCTGAATCCACTTTTCTTTGAGGATTGCCCTGACCATACCAGCGGTATGGGCCCCATGCTGGTGGTTGACGGCTCTCCTACCCGCAATGAAAAGGTCTGGTGCCAAACCATCGAAGTAAAACCAGGTAAAAATTATGCCTTTTCTGCCTGGCTGACTTCCGTCAACCCAAATAATCCTGCGGCATTACAGTTCTCCATAAATGATCAGCCACTTGGAGCAGTATTTCGAGCGAGTAGTCGAGTATGTCGCTGGCTACAGTTTTATGAGATATGGAATGCAAATGACGCTACCGAAGCAGAGATATGCATAGTGAATCAAAATACCAACCCGCAAGGAAATGATTTTGCGATGGATGATTTTGCCTTTTTCGAGCTAGATGAAGTCCTGAACGATACCATCGTGGTGATGATTGATGCCTTGATTGCGGCGCAGGATCGCAGGGTGTACTTCCCCAATGCTTTCTCCCCCAACTACGATGGCAATAACGAGACTTTTCGGCCTTTTCTAGGGAAAGGTGTAGAAATGATCGAGTCTTTTCAAATTTTCAACCGCTGGGGCAATCTGGTTTTCCAAAGGGAAAATTGTGTCCCCAATGATCCCAGTTGTGCCTGGGATGGCCGATTTAAAGGAAAGCCACTGTTGCCAGGCAACTACGTTTATGTTGCCCAAATTCGCTACGCAGATCAGGTACGGGAGCTGAAGAGAGGGGCGCTTTGGTTGATGAAGTAGACATACAAATAACTGATCCACTAGTTAAATCACACAAATGCAACATTGTTGCATTTGTGTGATTATTTGCTATCTTTGCATCATTACTACAGTTATTGAATAACTCCATTAACCAATGACATTTTTTTCCAAAAAGCTTTATTTATCTGACCTATTAGGGGCCAGTGTAAGCGTGGCTTGCGCAATTCATTGTGCAATCACCCCTTTGTTTTTCCTTTCAAAACCAATCCTAGATAGTACCATTCACGTAGAACATAGTCATGGCTCTGGTCTTTGGGGAGCTTTAGATTGGGTATTTTTAGCGCTCAGTCTGGTAGCCGTCTGGTATACCTCAAATCATACTACGCTCAGGTTCATCCGATTTTTGTTATGGTTTTTTTGGTTAGCTTTTGCGTTTGGTATTATCTTAGAACTACAAGGCCTTGGTCATCTACAGTGGCTAATTTATCTAGGGTCCCTATCATTGACTGCCCTCCACTTAGTGAATTTCCAATACTGTAAAAGCCAAGACCATAAAATTAAAACTCAATCTTAAGCTTGTGAATTATTTTTTGATACCAAACAAAAATCTAGGACTTTTACTTCCCTTCTGCTTTTCCATTCTTTGCTTTTTCAGCACCCTCACTGTTAGTGCACAAA
Organism: Saprospiraceae bacterium; assembly: GCA_042095835.1. Classification (GTDB taxonomy): domain Bacteria; phylum Bacteroidota; class Bacteroidia; order Chitinophagales; family Saprospiraceae; genus DATFKA01. The sequence continues at coordinate 62 of JBELML010000239.1, read as the reverse complement.
GCGCCCTAAGTGCACATATCACTCAAACCATGCCAGTCATATCAGCGCAAACCATGCCACCC
>JBELML010000238.1:0-3917 GCA_042095835.1 Saprospiraceae bacterium | reverse complement strand
AGATGCTAGAGCGGTTTTGAATTGGAGTGTCAGTAGGAATTATAAAAAATTGCAGCGTATTTTTTTGGTGCGTTTGCCCTAACTTAGTAACGGACAAAGAATAAGTATCGCATTTTGATCGAGAAGATTCCATCAAAATCGAAAAGTTATTTTTTGATCGTTACTTTAGGCGCCTTTACCGATTTTATCAGGATGTAATTATTGAACCACAATAAGAAGTGATAATTTTACATTCTAATCTACCACTTCCGTAGGCAAGCATACATTTTATTCATCCTTATATCCCTAGATTCTTGATCAATAGACAACTATTCCTCTTCTTGTTTTTTATACCCATACTCAGTTATGGACAAACCTCAGAAGCACCTGCGAATCGGCCCAAAATTGGTTTGGTACTTAGTGGAGGAGGAGCGAAAGGCTTAGCACATGTGGGTGTTTTGAAAGTGTTGGAGGAAGTGGGTTTGCAACCCGATTATATTACAGGTACCAGCATGGGGAGTATTATTGGTGGCTTGTATGCACTAGGATACAGTGCTGCTGAACTGGAGCAGCTCATCCGCACCCAAGATTGGGCCTTAGTCATGAGTGATCGGATCGCCTTGAACGAGGTGCTGATAGAAGAGAAGCCATTTTTTAAGAATGCTTTTTTAGAACTGCCATTAGAAAATGGAGGCGTTAAGGCACCTTCGGGCTTGATCCAGGGTCAGCAAATTGAATTACTGCTGACAGAGTTAAGCTTGTCCGCCTACCAGATTGAGTCGTTTGACCAACTACCGATTCCTTTTAGTTGTATGGCTGCTGATGTTATCAAGGGGGAAGTGATTGAATTGGATAAGGGTTTTTTACCTGATGCTCTACGGACTTCTATGGCCATTCCCACCGTTTTTACGGCAGTACGAAGAGATAGCATGGTTTTGGTAGACGGAGGATTGATTCGCAATTTCCCTGTACAAGAGGTTGTCGATATGGGCGCTGAAATTGTCATTGGCGTATATGCCGGAGCGATCAACTCTGATTTTGAGGATATTCAATCTTTTTCGGATATCCTTTTCCAATCAGGCTTTTTATTGAGTATAAAAGATTATCAAGAGCAGCTCCCAATGGTTGATTATTATATCGAACCTGACCTGGCAGATGAATCCGCCGCAGATTTTCAAAATTATGATAGTCTAATGATAATCGGCGAAGTTGCTGCTCGTCAGCAATATGATCAGCTATTACAATTGGCAGATTCACTGAATGCACTAGGTAGCAGCCCAAGTTTGTCCAAGCTCGATCCTATTGATTCCCTTTATATACACGTAGTGGAAGTTTCTGGTCAACAGCATATTTCTAAACAAGAAATTCTGCGATTTGCGCGACCTATTTTTGGAGAATTTGCCACTAGAGAAGATATCCGACAGGTCGTACAATCGCTGTATGGAACAGATTTGTTTAGTAAAGTTAATTATCAGCTGCAAAGAGATGGAGAGCTGAATGTGCTCACCCTAAGAGTAAAGGAAAAAACGACCAACCTCATGCGGGCTTCACTGATATATGATAGCTATAATAATGCAGGGGCTTTAATCGCTTTAACGGCCAGAAATAAGGTCTTACCCTCTAGTCGAGCAATGCTGATTGCCAAATTCTCGGATCAATACGCTGCCAGCCTCTCGCTCCTTAAGTATATAGGCAAGGCCCAACGCTCAGCACTTTACGGGGAGTTTGGTATCCAAAAGAATGAAATACCTGTCTACGAATTAGGGAATGTCACTAGTCGCTATCGAATCACGGAGTTTCCACTTCAGCTAAGATGGCAAAGACGTATCCAGAACAATACTTTACTCCAATTGGGTACGCGAACGAATTGGTTGTTCACTGCGCCCATTACTGGTGTAGGCACCCAAGTGTTTGATCAGGTCCGATATCGGGCTTCTAGTATTTATGCTGGTCTTGAGCACAATTCCTTAGATCGGAATGTTTTCCCTAGCAAGGGCACACGCTTTAATTTCGAGACCCATTGGACCTTTGATGATCAATTCGATTATGATCTTATTGATGCCACTAGTCCAATCCCATTTGCGACTGCGGCAGAGCAATATGTCAGATTTCATTTGAATTTTGAAAGTTGGTTGCCTTTGAGTTTCAAAAGCTCTTTAAAGATTAACCCGTTTGCGGGCCTGGTCTTTAATGCAGACAACTCCTTTGCAGATTTTTATGTGTTAGGTGGCCCTGAAGTGACCAATAATCGGTCCTTACCTTTTGTCGGTTTAGATCCCAATGAATTACCTACTAGATTAGCCTATGGTTTTGCTTTAGGCTACCAGCATTTTTTCAAGGCAGACTGGATGTATAGTCTTGATTTAAATGCTGCCCAAGTCACTACACCACCGAATCTGGAAAATGCCAATGAAGTCGAGTTCTTTTTGGGTGGACTTGGCCTGAGTTTGGGATATCGCTCTATTTTAGGCCCACTAAAATTCACTTTAATGCTTCCTTTTGGCACACAGGGAGAAATCAACGAAGATATTCGCTCCTACTTTACCTTTGGGTATCGATTTTAGATGTTATAAAAATTAAAAAATGACGACTTTTTAACGTGCCTTCCTACAAACTACTCTAATTTTAGGGTGTTGAATGGTTATAATTTTTTTTCAAAATCAAGAAATAATGAGGAATTATTGTTTTCTACTGTTTTCTCTACTATTGCTAGCTGCCTGTGGAGCTTCAGAAAAAGAACAAAATGCACTAGTCGAAAAAGAAGCATTTGATACCATGATTGCTTTACATGATGAGGTCATGCCAAAAATGGGCCCTATCAATAAGCTTTCTCGACAATTAAAATCGGTCTTCCCTGTAGTGGATAGTACCAATGCGGCGCTTGGCGAAAGAGTTATCCAAGCTATTGGGGATTTGGAGGAAGCTGATGATGGAATGATGGCCTGGATGAATATGAATGGCGGCAAGAAGCTAGAAAAATTACAGGCTGAGAAAAGCCACGAAGAAATCATGCAGTATATCAAAGAGGAGGAGAATAGTATTACCAATGTGAAAGGGTTGATGTTGTCGAGTATTGAACAGGCGGAGGATTTGCTAGCGGAGCTCCTTCGTGATTATCCCAATCTGGAATCGCTCCTCAATAAAAAGCCCTCTTCAAAGTAAGCCAAAATTTCAAACCAATGAAGAATTTATTATACCTAGTATTTTGCCTGATTATTCTGGGAGCTTGCACGACAAGCTATACTTCCAGTGATGGCGCATTACCCATATTAGGAGAGCCGGAGTTGATTGATGGAGAAAAAGTCTATCACACGATTCGTGATTTTACTTTTATGGATCAGGATAGCCAGTTGGTTAACAATACCACCTTTGCGGGAAAAGCCTACGTAGCGGATTTCTTTTTTATCTCTTGTCCCACGATTTGCCCAAAGATGAAAAAGCAGATGTTACGTTTATATGATAAATATGAAGAAGAGGAGGGATTGGTTTTATTGTCTCACTCGATAGATACCAAATTTGATACCATTCCGCGCTTGAAAAAATATGCTACCAATCTAGAAGTCGCTACCGATAAATGGCATTTTGTAACGGGCGAAAAGGATGATATCCACGGGATAGCAGAAGATTATTTTAGCATCGCTTTTGAAAACAGTGATGTTCCTGGAGGCTACGAGCACTCCGGCTATTTTGTGCTCATTGATGAAAATAGACACGTCAGAGCCTATTGTAATGGCACTGATCCCGCATCCGTCGATGGATTTATGAAAGATATTGATCGATTATTGCAGGAGATGGAGGAGTAGATTAAAGCAAACGCATTAAAATAAAAGCTGAAAAGAAATGATTTTTACTGGAAATTAAGTGTGAAAAAGGTCATAAGTGGAGTGCGGGAGGCCGCCTAGGCACTGTTCGAGTGGAACGAGTTTGGCTAGGCAAGA
>JBELML010000237.1:0-3976 GCA_042095835.1 Saprospiraceae bacterium | reverse complement strand
CGGAATCGAACCGCCGACACATGGATTTTCAGTCCATTGCTCTACCAACTGAGCTACCGCACCTTCCAGCCTTTGGCTATATTCTAGCCCTTGAAAACGGTATTTAGTAGTGAATACTAGCCGTTTTTCTTGCGGCGGGACAAATATAGATTTTATTTCTTTTTGAAGCAACCCTGATGATCATTTTTTATAAAAATCTCTCATTATGCTATCCCGAATAATTGCTATCCCTACTTTTTTAGCGCTCATTTTTATAGCCTATTTGGTTTATCAAGATAGCTCTTATAATGTGTACCTGATCGCTCCTGTATTGATTCTGGCTAGTGTATATGTGCTGCATCCTCAGCTAGATTGGATGTGGTACCAACGGTTTCCTCCACAATTAGAAAATTCGGGCAAAGCCTTTTTAAAGCGGTTTTCTACCTTCTATCAAAATCTAAAAGCAAGTGATCAGAAAGTATTCGAGCAAAGGATAGGCATGATTCGCATGGCAAAGGATTTTAAGTCTCAAGTAGAGGATCAAAATGTACCCGAAGAAGCGAAACTGATCTTTGCAGCATGCCAAGCTCAACTCACCTTTGCTTGGGAGGATTACCTGCTAAAGAAATTCGAAAAGGTGATTTTTTATCCCAATCCTTTTCCTTCTCCCAAGTATCCGGAGCACTTTCACGTCTCCGAAGTTTTTGAGGAAGAAACCGTAAATGGTTATATCTTTTCGCTACAGCATGTCCTTCTTGGATATATGGAACCAGAGCAATATTATAATGTCGCTATGCATGAGCTGGCCCAATCTATTGTGATGCATAATCCCGAGCAGCCCTGGCCAGAAGTGGGAGAAGAAATTTGGCCAGAACTACAAGCTATTAGTAGTTTTCCAATGGATGCCCTCAAAGAAACCATCAATCGTCCAGACTTTGAACCTTTGGCGGCAGCGATCACGCACTATATGGTTTTTCCAGAGGCTTTTTTACATCGTTTGCCGAAATTGTATGCCGCTTTAAGTGCTTGCTTACGCTAGCAGCTACAATAATACCACTGGTTGAGCTCCTTAGAAATTTCCTCTAGGTATAGTTCGATTTTTTGGGAGCCTTCTACTAGGGTATTGCCATCTTGTAATTGGACTTGCTTAACTTTTTTGTTGACCTGGTATTGGAAAGCCAGGGAAAGGTCTTGAATTTGCTGTTCGATGGCCTCTACTTGGGCATCTTTTTCAGGATAGGTCAGTGTGATCATGTTATATTTTTTGTGTTTAATCCATTAAACTGAGATAAGGGCTTATTTCGTATATGACTTTAAATCAATCTGAACTCAATGGCGATCTTTATAGCCATTCGGTGATACACCTTCTGCTTTTTTAAAGTATCTGGTGAAATAGGCTGGATCCTCAAAACCTAAATCAAAAGCAATTTCCTTGATGGATTTATCGGTATAGCGCAAATCGCGTTTGGCTTGCAAAACGATCCGATCTCGAATCACTTGAGTAGGCGTCGGATAACCTTCTGCTTGTAGACGTTTGGTTAAAGATTTAGGTGCAATGGCCAGCATCTGTGCATAAGCAGCTACACCGTGCTTTTTATGATAGTGTTTCTCCACCAAAGCGATAAAGTCTGCGACGAGTTTGTTTTCTTCTTTTGTTTCAACTTGCTGTTGGTTCTGATCTAGTTTGCGTAAAGCTTCAATCAAGAACATTCGGAGATAGGTCTCTAGGATTTCTCGATGCGCTTGTCCTGGATTTTGTAGCTCATTCATCATGTTTTGAATCAACTGCCAAAACAAAGGCGCATCCGCTACTTGCAGTGGGATCATAGTGGCGCGGTGTACATTGTTAAAAAGTACGCCATTGCAAGCAATCTCTTTGCCGTGGGTCTCTACACAGTAAAACTCTTTATCAAAGCTAATTTGATAGCCAGATTTTACTTTTTCAGCATCGACTTGTAATACTTGCCCCGGAGATAAAAAGAAGAGCCCTGCATTTTCAACTGTAAAGGGCTTGAAATCAATTTTATACTCTCCATAGCCTTCCTCAATCCAGTAGATTCGATAATACGCTGCGATCTTATTTTCATTCACAATACAAGCGGTATCCATATGGATGGATGTCACCTCAAAGTGTGGTGTGTGCCCGATAGCAGTATTGCGGAATTTGTAATTTTCTACGGTCTTGATAGCCATTTTACATCAGGTTGATCTATACTAAAAACCCCTTTCCACTAAGCAAAGTTGAATTCCAAACGTCGCCTACGGACTTTTTGGGCAATGATTTAATGTTGTTATAGGACACGCGTTGAAATAAAAACTTAAAAAGGAATGCTTATTTCTCGAAATTAAGTGCAAAAAAGGTCATAAGTGAAGTGCGGGAGGCCGCCTAGGCATTGTCTGAGCGGAGCGAGTTTGGCTAGGCAAGATTTTTTTGCTTCGTTTTTGTATCGAATGACAAAAATGAAGATGCTAGAGCGGTTTTGAATTGGAGTTTCAGTAAGAATTATAAAAATAGCAGGGTGTTTTTTTGCTGCGTTTGCTCTAATGGTGTAATGAATCATTACACCCCTCACTCTTTTATAAACGGAATACTTCGAATGCGGGAAGTGTACCACTCTTTTTTGTAATTAAGTCCTTTGCGTTGTACGTGCATATAGTGCTGACCACTACTGAGGTCTTTGGTGTCTATATAAGCCATGTATCCATATTCGGCCGTTTTGCCGAGTTGGGTTTCAAACCATCGAAGGCTATCCAGCTGTTGTCCATCGATGTCGATGAGGAATAGCTCTTGGAGGCAGCTGATGTATAAACTATCGACACTCAATAGGTCTTCACGGGTTTCAATAGCTGAATAATCATTAGGCATCCCTTTTTCTTCAAAAATGGCGCCTAACTCATCGTCCATTGCTTCCCAATAGGAAACAAAAACCCACATATATCGCTCATCGACGATGTCTTCACTGATACAGGCTTCAAAGGCAAAGAATTTCTTTTCCGGTATCAAGTTGTAGTAGTTCGTAATGTTGATTTCGTAGGCACGAGGCATTTTACGATAATCACGATCATCCAGAAAGTCATAGTGAAAAAATCCATCTAAGTGGAGATAGCTACCGATCTGATTGATGGTTACTAAGGTGGCAAAGAGGAAATAGAGCAATAAGATAATGGGTAATACGCCCCTTTTAGTGTTGCTAACTAGCGTGTACCATTCTTTTTTATAAAATACACCAAGGGTTAAATAATCCATGATGGTAAAAAAGCGCTGGCCCCATCCCCGAAAACGTGTTGGTTGCTGAAAAAGTCGATAGAATAAGGCTTCTAAAATACCGCTAGAAAAAAGCACAATGAAACCCAGTAAAGTATACTTGAACCAAGCAGAGTCTAGATAAGTGGTAGTTGGTATAATATTGATCAACCAGAAACCAACGTACATCAAAATGACCATACTCAAGGTCATCAGGCTGAGCAAGATGGCAAGTACATAGGATAAACTAGCCGCCTTGTCTAACCATTCCAATCGATTGAAAGATGCATTTTCCTTTTGATATTTCTCTCCCAACCATTTGCTATAGGCATGGTCATATTTGTTGATGCCTTTTGGAAAACTCGCATACACGCCAATAAAGGCTATCCAAATGGCCCTTAAAATTAGGTTGACAACAAAGCCTATTAATAAAATCCGACTGAAGAGATAAACACTAAAAAGTAGTAATAAAATGAAATCATCCAGAATGGTTGTCTCGTAGGTTAAAATGAAATACCTCCGAAAATAATCAGGCAACTGATAAAGGGTGATGACAATACCACCCGCTATCAGAAACTCGATCTGCCAACTGTTGTCATGTTGCTTTTGTAGCCAATCTGGTCTTTGTTGTTGATAAGCCATTTGGGAATAGTGGATTCGATTTTCAAGATAGCAAATCTTTATCAATCCACTATTCCTAACTTAGGAATGAGTCAATAATAAATTAAACATCTTTACTTGTTCTTTTGCCGC
>JBELML010000236.1:0-4073 GCA_042095835.1 Saprospiraceae bacterium | reverse complement strand
AATCCAGACAATAAAGAACAATAACTTATTTATTTTACAGTGTACTAAGTACACTGTGCAAAATCATCTTTCTTCCCATTTTCCCTGTTTTTTTCTAGACCCAGCCCAAAAAGGTAGTAAATACGCATTAGTCAATGGTTCATTGATTCTGTTGGCTTGTGCATTTTTGGTAGATTAAAACGGACAAAAATATGTACATCAATAGTGGGGCTTTCCAAGATTTGGAGCAGGCGTTCGAGGCGCTTCAGCCCGAATCAGATCAAGTTTGGTTGTCATTGGTTGCTGCCGATGACGAACATACGACACCAGAACAGTTGATCCATTTTTGTAATAAAAAAGGCATCCAATTGATAGGAGGAGTGTTCCCTGGACTGATTGTAGAAGGTCAGCAAAAGAAAAAAGGAGCCCTCATCAGGCAATTCAACTGTTGGCATCGTCCGCAGTTGCTTCCCCGCTTGGATCAAGGAATAGAAACCATCCCTTTCTTAGATATACCGCAGCCTGAAGGCGATATGTACACTTGTCTCACTTTGGTAGATGGTCTCACCAAGAATATCTCAGATCTACTCAAAAAGCTACATGGCCATTTGGGAAATAAAGCAAAGTTTATAGGTGGTGGATGTGGGAATGCTCAATTACAACAAGCTCCTTGTGTATTCTCAAACGATGGTGTTTTTCAGGATGCTGCCATTTTTTGTGTCTTGAAGCATAGAGCTGCTTTGAGTGTCCAACATGGGTGGCAAAAACTCAATGGGCCTTTGGTCGCTACACGTACGGAAGGTAATATCATATATGAGTTAAATTGGGACAATGCCTTCAAGGTGTACCAAAGCTATATTTTTCAAGATGCTCAATTGGAGATTGCACCAGATAATTTTTTTAGTATCGCCAAGTCCTATCCTTTTGGGATTTATAAAGAAAACCAAGAAGATATTGTTCGAGATCCCATATCAGTAGGTCCGGAAGGGGAATTAATATGTGTTGGTGAAGTTCCAGAGAATACGGTACTCTATCTCCTGAAAGGAGAGAAAGCGAATTTAATTAAGTCAGCAGAAATAGCAGCACAGGAGATCAAAGCCGTTATTGAAGAGCGAGGGGGGAAGGGATTGCAGCCCGAGACTCTTCTGATTGATTGCTTTTCCAGAACCCTGTTTTTAGAAAATGATTTTCAACAAGAAATCTCCGTTTTTAATACTCCCGCACATATTGAATGCCTCAACAATCAGCCTTTTGGGGCTTTGACTTTGGGAGAAATATCTAGCCTGGGTGCAGGTAATCTGGAGTTTTTTAATAAAACGCTGGTGGTCGGAGCACTTTATTAAGGAAATGTGGTTATTTTGAGATATTATGTTGAGTAATAGCAAAATAATCCAGGACATTTCCCTCTTGTACGAACTTTCTCTCTCCATCGGAGAAAGTCTGGATATGTATGAAAATGCACAACAGTTCCTGGATACTTTGATGGCTCGAAAATCACTGAGTTATGTATCAGTGTGGATAAAAAATGCTTTACTCCATAGCGAACTAGACGCAGGATACAGCTCTGTATATAGTAGCCCTTCTTTTATTAGTCCGGCATCGTCTATCGAAGAAGATCATCCAATTGTTCGCCAGTTTCTAGAAAATCCAACGAATACCTCTTTTACTTTAAGTCGTGGGGCAGCCAATTATGCTGCTTTCAATATCGGAGATGATTACTACGATGGTAGTTGTGCGGTTTTTCAGCTAGAAGAAATCGGCTTTCTGAAAATACATCGCTCCATTGATTATGATCCTTTTCAAAACTTTGAATTGGCGCAGTTGAATAAAGTGGTCAAAAAGTTTGCGATATCTTTAAAGGGCTGCCTAGCACATCAAGGAGCACAGCAAGCCAGATTACAAATTGAGGAAAACCGAAAGAAACTGAGACAGGTTTTGGATACCTCTCCTGATGCGGTGATCATTCTAGACGAACAAACCATAATCTCTGATTGGAACAAGCAAGCCTATCGCCTTTTTGGGTATAAAACCGAAGAGGCCGTCGGGCGTAGACTATTGGATTTCGAAATGGTACGAAGTGTCGGTGCCTTATACGGACACTCGCCATCGGCGCTACTTCACTCGATCAGAGAAGCGGCAGCCCAAGAAGAACAAATTGAAATTGCAGGGATGGATAGGACCGGAAAGCAGTTTCCGGTAGAGTTGAGAGTATCGGTCTTTGAAATGGGGAAAAAGACCTACTACAGCCTTTTTGTACGAGATATCTCCAACCGTAAAGCAGCTGAAAATGAATTGTTGACGGCCAAGCAAGCTGCCGAAAATGCACAACTAGCAGAGCAGCAGTTCCTGGCAAGTATGAGCCATGAGATACGTACGCCCATGAATGCCGTGATAGGCATGACACACCTGCTCAATGATACACCCTTGAACGAGGAGCAGCGCGATTACCTCGAAGCGCTACGTTTCTCAGCTGACTCCTTGATGGGTTTACTTAACAGTATTTTGGACCTTTCCAAAATTAGAGCAGGAGAGATGGAATTTGATGAGCATCCTTTTAATCTAGAGATGTTGATGAAGTCCCTTCAAAAGGCCTTTCAGGTAAAAGTATCGGAGCGACCAATGACAGTGATCCTCCGATTTGATCCGAACATTAAGCACTATCTCTTGGGAGATCGTACGCGATTAAATCAAATTTTTCTCAACCTTTTAGGGAATTCTGCCAAGTTTACTGAAGCAGGTTCCATTGTCATGCAGGCGGACTTGAAAGAGGAAAAAAATGGAATTTATTATATCCAATTCAAAATACAGGATACCGGTATTGGCATTCCGACTGATCAATTAGAAAGTGTATTTGGTGCCTTTAAACAGGCTGGGCCCAAGGTCTCGCAGCAGTTTGGTGGATCAGGCCTGGGGCTGACCATTGTCAAGCAGCTGATTGAGTTGCAAGGCGGAAGCATTGAGGTAGAAAGTGAAGTCGGTCTCGGAACCACCTTTACTTTTTATCTACCATTTGAGATTGTTCATATCGATGCTTTGCACCAGGGAGCCTTGCCCAAGGAGGATGCACTCTTTGGGAATACCTCTTTAGATCAGCTGGAAGTTCTGGTAGCAGAAGATAATCTGATGAATCAAAAACTCATTGGGAAAATGCTGGATCGGTGGGATATTTCCTGGAGTTTGGCCGAAAATGGCCAAGAAGCACTCGAGCAATCCTTAGAAAAAACCTTCGACATTATCTTGATGGACTTGCACATGCCCATTATGGATGGCGTAGAAGCTTCTATAGAAATTCGAGGGAATACCCAGAATCCTAATCAAGATACGCCCATCATTGCATTGACTGCCGCTGCTCTTCTGGAAGAAAAGAAAAGAGCTTTTGAGGCTGGTATCAATGAGTTTGTGGTCAAACCTTTCTCACCCAAAGTCCTCAAAAAAATACTGGAGGAAAAACAGAGTAATAAATAATTTCTTCCCTCCTGATCGTTGAGCTCACTAGACCGTTATCAGGTCATAGGTTGTCAATATACCCTTAACCTTTTGCGCCTCATCAACAATCGGAATACAGTGAAAACGATTTTCCCTGAAGTAATCAGCTGCCGTACCAATGGTGTCATCAGGTTTCAAGGTGACCAACTTCTCGGTCATTACTTCTTTGGCCAATAAAGATCGTAGTATGGCTTTGTTATACTCCGAGCTATGTGCCGATTTAAAAAGCGTCATGCCATGTAAAATCTGATTATAATCCGACTTACTGACGATACCGATGAGCTGGCCATTTTCAACGACAGGAACATGGTGGATCAAATAGGTCTCAAAGAGATGCTCCACCTTGTCCATGGTGTCATGTGGCCCTACGGTGATGACCTTGGTGGTCATGTGTTCTGCTATTTGCTGATCTCTGTGCATGATTAATGATATTTATCTATGTTAAGGCTTTCTCTTCCGCCATAGCTTCTCATCGTAGGAGTATGGCGAAGGACTCCCCAGATAAAAAATTGGTTAATGATTTATATATGCTGATCTCTAAACTCCCCATCTGCCAGTCATGTAAAGATATAGTGGTGTGGTGATATAGTGATGTAATAAAGTCTCCA
>JBELML010000235.1:0-4200 GCA_042095835.1 Saprospiraceae bacterium | reverse complement strand
GGTCAAAAATCTGAGGTTTCAAAATACCAATTAACTTATGTTACACAGTATTAAACAACTTCACAAAAACTAACTTAAATGGGTTTTTGGGATAATATAAAGAATGGTATGGTCGAGCAATTGCCAGAGAATTGGCTCCCGCTGGATTCCATTGATACTTTACAAAAGATGAAAGAGCAATCTTTCGAGCGACCAGTTGTTGTTTTTAAGCATAGCACATCCTGTGGGGTGAGTTCTATGGCCAAACATCAGTTGGAAGTGGACTGGGATATTGCTACAGAGGAAGCCTTTTTTTACTATTTAGATTTGTGGACTTACCGCAATATTAGTAATGCCGTAGCTGAAGAATTCAAGGTCGTACACCAGTCTCCACAGATTATTATCCTTAAGGATGGGGAAGTAGTTTTCACGACTTCACATCATGCTATTCATTTGGCAGGTTTGAAAAACGCTTTAGCTCAAATATAGAAAACTTAGATGCATACGTTTATCATCGCAGCAGTTGCTGAAAATGGGGTTATTGGAAAGGATGGGAACTTGACTTGGCATTTACCGGCAGACCAGGCCTTCTTTTTTGATCGTATAAAAAATGCAGCGCTGCTTACAGGTAGGACATCGTTTGAATCGGCACATGGCTCTCAGACCTTCCAGGACCTTTCGAAAGTAGTCATCCTTACTTCTCAAAAAGATTATCAAGCTGGTACGGCGGTAGTGGCTCATGATTTAGATAGTGCATGGTCGGCAGCTAAGAAAATGAATAAGGCTGAGTTGGCTGTCCTTGGTGGAGCAAAGGTATACGAGCAATGTATGGAGAAAGTAGATACTTTGATTATTACCGAAATCCACGCCTCCTTTGATGGAGACACCTTCTTTCCTGAAATTAATCCGCAAACTTGGAAAGAAACCAAACGGCAATTTTTCCAGAAAGACAAAACTAATCCCTTTGATTTTTCTTTTGTAGAGTATACCAATCAAAAAATTGCCAATCAACATGGGTAAACCCAAGTCTAGCCTCCTGACTATATTTATTACGGTGTTTATTGATATGCTTGGGGTCGGGATCATTATTCCTGTCATACCTGTACTTTTCTTTGAGGCCAATTCTTCTTTTTTTGGCCCCGAGGTTTCTCAAGCTCAACGGTCAATTCTATATGGATATCTTATAGCGGCCTATCCTATTATGCAATTTTTTGGCGCTCCTTTATTGGGAAGCTTGTCTGACCGATATGGTCGAAAGCCCATGCTTTTAATCTCCTTGGTGGGGACCATGATCGGATACTTATTGTTTGCAGTAGCGATCAAGGAGCAGCTATTATGGCTTTTATTTGCGAGTAGGATGTTGCCAGGGTTTACAGGGGGGAATATTGCTATTATTTTGAGCTCCATTGCGGATGTGAGTGATGCCAAGACGAAGACCAAGAACTTTGGTTTGGTAGGGATGGCTTTCGGACTAGGCTTTATTTTAGGACCTACCTTAGGCGGCATTTTAGCGGATAACAAGGTCGTTTCTTGGTTTAGTGCGGAAACGCCCTTTTGGTTTACCGCTATGATTACCTTGATCAATATTGCTTTGGTGCAGTGGCGCTTTGCAGAAACCTTGGATGAACCGAGAGTTGATAAATATTCCTTTTTTAAAGGTTTTCAGAATATTGCGGTGTCTTTTCGGTCTGTGAACCTTAGAGGAATCTTTGCGGTGGTCTTATTGATGTCCTTAGGGTTTTCCTTTTTTACGCAGTTTTATTCCGTCTTATTGATCCAAAACTTTGGATTTACGGAAAGTACAATTGGCTTGTTGTTTGGATGGATCGGGATTTGGTTGGCCCTCACTCAAGGATTGATTGTCCGCCAGTTGAGCAACTATTTTACACCTAATAGTATACTGCGCATTACTATCTTGACGCTGAGTATTGGTGTTGCTCTTATCCTTTTGCCTAGCGAAGCTTGGTGGTTTTATGTGATAGCTCCAATCATTGCGATCTCTCAGGGCCTAACTTCTCCGAATACGACCTCGGTTATTTCGGAGCAGGCACGACCTGATCAACAGGGAGAAATCCTAGGAATAAACCAATCGATGCAATCGGTGGGGCAGGCTATACCGCCTATCATTGCAGGCTATCTTACGACCCTGAACAACCAGTTTCCTATCATTGCGGCGGCTAGTTTTATCTTTATCGCATGGCTCTTATATATGTGGCTATTCGGTAGGAAAAGGTGAGCTTAGTCCAACAAAAAAGGTGCAAGAGTTAAAAAACTATCGCACCTTTTTGTGATTTCTAGATCAGATAATCGAACTAATCGTCTGTATCTATGTGGGATTTCACCACTTCATATAGACCTTGTTTTACTCTTTTTTCAAACTCCTCAACTGGAACAGGCATCTTGCGATTTAGAGCCACTAATTTTATAGTAACCGTACTGCTTGTTCGTTTTATGATTTCGACTTTGATAGTTCTTGCTGCCATGGCTTACTTATTGTTAAAGATGAAATAAAGATGTATGTGTTTGGATTAGCTTGCAAGAGCAGGAGGTGTATTTTCGATAAATTTCTTACCATTCCACTTTCCTAACCACTCACACTCTTTGCCTAGTTTTCTGTATTGATTAAAAGCGTCTTCTGCTGTTTTGCGAGTCTTTCTAAAAATAGTAATGTTATTTGGGGTTGACTTGATCGTGAAGTACCATTTGTCCTTGCCCAATGAAATATTTTTATTTGGACGCATAATATCGTGTTTATATTAAAAAATAACGGCTAAAGGGACTAAGTCCCCAGCTCAAGAATTGTTAACTCATGAAAAGAAGGTGAATCGCTTGCTTGCCACCTAAAAGATAGGTAAGATGCAGATGAGGGTGGCAAATCCAAATGTTATTATAATCCAAGCACAGGTCGTAAACGAAGAACCTGGAAAGAATAAAAAGTGATATCCTAAACGCCTTCTACTTGAGGCTGCAAAGAGGTTTATCCTTCCAAATCGCGAATGTAAGCCTCCCGCTTGATGGCTTTCAAGACCTGATTTCGCTTCTGCACAGATGGCTTGGTATACTCTTTTCTCCTGCGTAATTCTTTCAGGATTTTAGTATCTCTAATTTTTCTTTTGTATCTTCTTAATGCGCGATCAATACTTTCTCCGTCTTTTACCTCAATTATAATCATATATTTTTCTCCAATTTTGTAATTAAAAGGGCTACAAAGGTACGAAAAGTCAAGTAATATTCAAAGCATTAAGGAGAAACAGGTTTTTTAGATTTTTTAAATAGCTCTCCCGCTCCCGTTCCAACGCCTACTACAATACGCATGGCCTCTTCTGGCTTCACCTTGGAAAACTCTACCTGCTGCGGCTCTACCAAGAAAATAAAGCCATTGGTGGGGTTGGGGCCCGTGGGAACAAAAATAGAATAGCGCCCATCTTTGAGCCGATCCGAGACAAAACCAATCATCCTTGTACCATTGTTATAAACATCTACTTCCACCACTTCACTAAAGGGCATTTTATCCGTATTGCCTAAAAATTGACGAACGGTATCTCGTAGCACCGTATATAAAGGAAGTTTGGACAATAAATGCTTATCCAAGTTGTTCCAAAATTCTTTTCCGAAATTGGTTTCTACAAATAGACCAAGTAGGAAAAAGGCAGACAACATCACACCTAGGGCCGTAAGGTCTACTACCCATGCCGCCCAGCTATCATCAGTGGACACATTAATTAATTGCTTAACTGGTCCAGTAAAGTTTTGGGCCTGATTCCATAGAAATCGAATAGCAATATATGACAAAGTGATAGGTAGTATCACTACAATTCCACCTAAAATGGTGGTGATAATGTAGCCTTTTATCCGAGCAAGAAAGGTCCTCCTTGGTTTCTTCCGCTGCTTCTTTCTTTTTAATCGTTCCTTTTTTGCTCCCATTTTGTAAGCATTATATTGATTTATTTCCTTTTATATTCAAAAAAGGATAATATTGTAAATTAAGATAAGCATATGATTAGATAAACTATCACTATTTGGCATACATAGGCCCGTCTGGTAAACTGTGTCAAAACAAATAAACCTCTAAAACCATAAATACTGTGTAACATAAATTTCTAAGCATTTTGAAAGTCATCTTTTTAACCAATACTGCGTTGCGCCTTGTCTTGGTCAAAAATCTGAGGTTTCAAAATACCAATTAACTTGTGTTACACAGTAATAAATCTAAACAAATGA
>JBELML010000234.1:0-4422 GCA_042095835.1 Saprospiraceae bacterium | reverse complement strand
CGCTCCGCTCAGACAATGCCTAGGCGGCATCCCGCACTTCACTTATGACCTTTTTACACTTAATTTCCAGTAAAAATCATTTCTTTTTCAGTTTTTATTTTAATGCGTTTGCACTACCTTAGTGCTTATTAAAGATTACTTTTCTAGGATGCGCTATCTACATTTCCTTTTCCGTATATCCTCCTTTGGCACTATCTACAATTACTTTCAGGCTGCCTTGTCCTTTTACAATCCAACGCACCTTGACTACACTGTTCCCAGGAATATTAGCCAGCTTGATTTTACCAGGATTCGCCTTTTGTTCTTTCGTTACATTAAAGTCTTCATTCTCCACAATCATTCCAGCGACCACCTCTGCTCCTTCTAAACTGATATAGTCTGGACGCTCGATTTTATACTTCAAATCTTGACTAGCATGGGTAGGCATTAGGCGATCGTTCTTGATTACCGCTGTAATTTGCCTCAAGCCATTCCCCAAATCTTCCTCTTTTATATCATCGATCGATAAATGAGGCATGTGGAAAGCGTGGTAAAAAGTAAAGACCATATTGCGATGGCACTCTTCTTCAAGTAAGAAACCAGGCGTAGCTCGGCCAAAATTCTTCTTAAAACCGCCAATTTCAATTTCTCCGTAAGTAGGATGATCATAGGTTTCCCATTGCACAAAGGCATCGCCCAACAATAAATCCTTATCTGCCTTATAGCGTGTTTCTTGTCTGCGCCCAGATTCTTTATAATAGGCATAGCTTGTAAACAACTCATTGGTAAAAGTATAAATACCACGGCCACCATAGAACCAGTCCAATTCTCCACCAAATACCGAATACAGGTCTTTATAGACCGTCAAATATCTATAGCCTGGCATTAGTTCTTCTCCTTTTTTACCAATAGCATCGTAGATTCTGATATCCGCACGGTTGTAGGTACTTACATCTTCTTCAGCTCCTGGACCTCTGAGAATCATACCTCCAGTATTATGATAACTTTGTGCCCCTGCAATATTGGGATGAGCCAATACAAAGTCTGCTACAGCTCTATTTTCAGGTGCAGAAAAAGGATATTTATAGGCACCTCTCTGAATATAATCGGGTTGCCATTTCCATCCCCAATCTCGATTAGGATCATAATAACCTGGTCGATCTTCGTTAATTCTGCCATCTCCGTCATTATCCAAACCCTCCTGTCCCAAGTACTCGTAGCGCTGACTACGGACAATATCGTCGGGGCCTACGGAGAGCATTCTACGTGGATCTTTAGGATCTTTGATATAGGAGCCGTTATCATTTTTCCTATACATACCAGTTACCGAACCATCTCCATTTAAATCATCGTAGCCATCCTCATCGTATAGTCCATCACCATCATCATCTAGTGGAATCATTCCGGCCCTTGGACTACTGCCAGTATTGGGGGCCTTCATATAATTATTTCTAGCATCCGGGTTAATGGTAGGAACGATGTAAAAGACACGGTCCTTTAAGGTCTGCTGAACATAAGCCATGTCTCTGAACCCTTCTGTCAAGTACCAGGCGGTGTAGATACAAATCTCGGCGCCCTGTATCTCATTGGAGTGAATATTTCCATCCACATAAAAGGCTGGCTTACGGTCTGGATCACCAACGGAGTAATCTGTAATGGCCAACATCCAGATATCTCTACCTTCAGTAGATTTACCAATCGATTGTCGACGCACTAATTCTGGATGCGCTTCAGCAATTTTTTCTCCTAAGGCAGCTAGGCCTTCAGAAGTATAATATTGATTAAAAGAAATTTGAACTTTTGGGTTATGTGGGGTACCTACCGCTCGGAAGATTTCTTCACTATTTTGAGCATACATCCCCAAAGCGCAAAAGACAAAAAGAAAACATAAAGAAGATAATCGTAAAGTCTTCATGTGTTTAAAATTTATAATAGACATCAACGAGTCCTTCCCATTGATGAATTAGATTTACAATTTAAATTCTACTTGAGTTTGTCCAAGGTGTGGTGCTCCAGCTTTTAAAACTAGAGAGCCACCTCCCTGAACCAGCCAGGAAAGAGACAAGACCTCATCGCCCCGAATGCGCTCCACCAACTGTATAGGCCGGCCTGATAGAACTTTTTGGCTTTCGGAAGTCATCAATTCTACCTTGATCTTTTTTAACCACCTAGAACGATCGCCCATTTGCGTATGCGTAGGTAAGATACCTGGATTGTGCAGGTCTACTGATATACGATGGATACCATTGCCTAAATCCTCTTGTTTTAGATTGGTAAAGTTGAGACTCGCCTGCATGGCTACTACCTCTTCCAAAAAGCTACTGTGCTTTTCAACAATAGAAGGTAAATTACTATATGGAGGGTTCCAGCGCACAAAAGGAGCGATACCGCCGACCTCTACTTTCTGATTGGGGAAATCTGGGTGTTGGATGCTTGTCCATTCTACAAAAGCGGGTTCAATTTCTTGCTGTGCTGCCCATCGCAGAAAATTAACTTCCGCATTTTTACTGTCCTTCACCGTCGTGTCTTTAGCAGGTTGGGGTGCCCACCAAGCAGGCGTACTCATCGCCAGTCTACCAAAGTGAAAATAAGACCACTCAAAGAATCCGCCTCCTGCTGTAACCGAAGCAGGAGCATCGTCTTTGGGCACTATTTTGTTGTAGGTATCAGAAATTAAGGCATTAAGCGGAGCATCTTCTGCCAGGATGCTGGTCACTACCCTTTTCTTAGCATTAGGGGCAGCGTATTTTAAGGGACTGCTTAAATTATTGGCAGGACCGAAAGTAAGAATGCCGTATATATTCCATTGTTCATAAAGAAAATCTAATACTGCCCTGGTTTCCATTTGAGATACTGGATGCTCTCCTGCTCCAGGTGTAAAGTAGGGAAAATTATAGCTCAGGTTGCGGTTGAAAGAGACACCGCCTTCTCCATCTTCATTAAATGAACCATCTTGATCATTATCTCTCCCTTCTGTGAGTAGTTTATAGGTTCCCACTTGGCCTTTTTTAGCATCGGCTTTAACCATGATGCGTTGATCTTCTTCCAACGGAATATAACTTCCAGTTGGGTCTGCTACACGCATCATGGTGATCATACCATCTCCATTTAGATCTTCGAAGGGGTCCTCACCTACATCGCCATCTCGATCATCGTCAGTAGCTGTACCATTTCCAATCCGCTCGTATTTCAAATCCTGAAAATACTGTTGAGAAGCATCCGGGTTGAGATTCGGTAAGATGTAAAAAGTGGTCTGATCTAAGATGGCCTTTTTGTTTTCCAGAATATCCTGTGCTAATTCAGCAGCCAATTCTACACTCAGGAGATGACGGCCATCCACTCCAGCTGCAATAAGCATAGCGGGTTTTTGGTCTGCTTGTCCTTCTGAAAGGGTCAACACCCAGATATCTTGACCGCCAGGTGTCTTCGTTAATGACTCGATGGAGGCATTGGATGGATGCTGCCGAACCAAAGCCTGTAAGGCATCTTGTATTTGACTGGCATTTCTATAATCATCTTGGCCAATAAGAAATAAAGGAATGCATCCAAAAAAAAGCAGGATGCAAAAACGAATAGTGTGTTTGATCATTTTGGCTTATTGTTAGTTGAATCCCTCAAGATAAAGATTAAAAGCAAGCAGATAAGCGGGAGTAGATGATCATCTGCCAGGACAATATGAACAGGTAGGTTTGGGTGCTTAAATGTTGTATTGCTTGGCTATTTTAGCCTAAGCCAGACAACAATTTCCTAAAGAGCAGCTTGCTCTTTAGGAAATCTCATAATTGCGCATAGAGAATAAATAATGCCTTTCTCCTAATATTCTTACTAGTTATCCTCTTCTTTTATAGATTGCCAAAGGACATTCATAATCATCCATTTCCCATCTAGTTTGGCAAGGTGAAAATAATCGATCCCCCATTCGGCACTTAATTTTGCGGAAGCAGTCCGGTCATTGACATCATAGATTTCTATCTTTTTGGTAGAATTTTCGTTAGCTCTTTTCCCTGACTTATTCCAAGTGGCCGCTAAGTGTACCAACTCTGCAAAAGACATGTCAAGGTTGTCCATATAAGCTTCTTCATTCTGATTATACCAGTATCCGCGCTTTCTCAATTCTGGATGAACACTACGCTCAATCCGGCTAGAATCTATTTCATAGATGCCTTCTACATAATCAAGGATAGCAGCTTCAACAGCTTGATAATCGGGGCTTTTGGCATCGACTAGTACGGCGAAGTTTTCTGCTTTATTGTCTAGGGGCGTCTCTTCTGATGAAGGTTGGCAACTCCAGATCAAGCATATTGACATCAACAATAGAATACCTTTTTTCATAAATTTTAGATTGTGGTTAGAAAATAGGGCAAACGCACCAAAAAATCACCCTGCAATTTTTTATAATTCCTACTGAAACTCCAATTCAAAACCGCTCTGGCATCTTCATTT
>JBELML010000233.1:0-4477 GCA_042095835.1 Saprospiraceae bacterium | reverse complement strand
AGGCTTTTCTAAGTAACGATCAAAAAATAACTTTTCGATTTTGATGGAATCTTTTGCACCAATACGGCGTTAAAAAGCCTCGCTGATGCCCTGCATCATCTACTTTTTTTGCCTTGTCTTGGCACAAAAGCTTCTCGATCAAAATGCGAGACCTATTCTTTGTCCGTTACTAAATGGAAAGTAAATAAGATTTACTCTCCGTCTTCGTTTTCTTTGAACTGCTCTTTCAATTGAGCTAAAGCGTCCAATTCTCCAAGCGTTGTACGCTCGATAGAAGACTGCTGTTTTTGCACAGAATCGCGTGTTTGACGACGCACCTCTGCTTTTTCTTTTTTCACTTGATCTTCCGCTTCTCTGCGAATATCATCTAGGTAACGTAGGTGTGAGACCAAGATACGTTTGTCATCGCGATTGAATTCAATCACTTTTACAGTTAATACCTCGTCTACATCAGCGTACTTACCATCTTCTTTCTTGATGTGTTTGATTGGAGCGAATGCTTCCAAACCGTAGGGCAATTGTACGATTGCTCCTCTATCATCTCTACGTAGTACTGTAGCCTCGTGATAAGAACCAATAGGGAATACAGTTTCGAAGGTATCCCATGGGTTCTCTTCGATTTGCTTGTGTCCTAGTGATAATTTACGGTTGTCTTTATCAATATCTAGGATTACACAATCAATCTGCTGTCCAACTTTAGTGAACTCAGATGGGTGAGAGAAACGCTTGGTCCAAGATAGATCAGAGATATGCACCATACCACCGATTCCTTCTTTCAACTCTACGAATACACCGTAAGGAGTAAGGTTTTTCACCTCTCCTGAGTGGCGGCTATTAAGCGGGAATTGAACTTCGATATCGCTCCAAGGATCTTTCGACAATTGCTTCAAGGATAGAGACATCTTGCGCTCATCACGAGAGATGGTCACAACCATTGCTTCGTACTCCTGATTCAATTTGAAGAACTCTCTAGCATTGATTGGCTGATTGCTCCAGCTTACCTCCGAAACGTGGATCAAACCTTCAACACCTGGCTGGATTTCAAGGAATGCTCCGTAGTCTTCGATATTCACGATGCGACCAGATACGGTAGAGCCTTCTTTGATGGTCTCTGCCAAGATATCCCACGGATGTGGTTGCAGCTGCTTCAGACCTAGAGAGATACGTTTTTTGTTCTCATCAAAGTCTAATACTGCTACGTTGATACGTTGGTTCAACTGCAATATTTCACTTGGGTGATTGATACGACCCCAGCTAATATCGGTGATATATAATAGACCATCGACACCACCTAAGTCCAAGAATGCACCGAAGTCCGTAATGTTCTTCACGATACCTTCAAGTACCTGACCTTTCTCAAGGCTAGCGATGATCGCTTCACGCTGCTCTGCTAGATCGCTTTCGATCAAAGCTTTGTGCGATACAACGGCATTCTTAATGGTTTCGTTGATTTTCACCACTTTGAATTCCATTGTTTTACCAACATATGAATCGTAATCAATGATTGGCTTGATATCAATTTGAGATCCAGGAAGGAAGGTTTCCAAACCACTACAATCTACGATAAGACCACCCTTCGTTTTACTGATTACCGTACCTTTGATGACGGTACCATTCTCATAAGAATCTTTTAATGCTTCCCAAGCACGTAGCAATTTTGCTTTACGGCGAGAAAGAATTAAACGACCTCTTGAATCTTCTTGCTGCTCTACATAAACCTCTACACTGTCACCGACAGCAAGGTCAGGCATATCTCTAAATTCAGATAGAGATAATAGACCATCTGACTTATAGTTCAAGTCGATTACTACATCACCAGCGTGCATAGCAGTAACTAAACCAGAAACAATTTCATTTTCTACAACGGCACTAAGAGTAGCGTCGTATTGGCTCAAATAATTAGCAGTCTCTTCTACTGTATAGTTGGCACTACGCTTATTGCCCCGTGCCCAGTCAAACTCATCGTGTGGAGTACCTGATAGGTCATCTTCCATAATAAGTTCTACCTCCTCTTCCTCTTCTTCTTCAACAGGTGCTTCTTCTACGACTACTGCTGGTCCTTCATCTAAAGTAGAGATAATGACACCTGCAGTTTCTTCCACAGCCTCTTCTACTTCCTCAGTAGCTTCTTCAGCAACCGTTTCAGCGGCTTCGACTACTTCCTCAGCAGCAGCTTCTACCGTTTCTGTAGCTTCAGCTACTTGCTCTTGTACCGTCTCCGTTACTTCCTGAGTAACCTGCTCGGCAGGTGTTTGCTCAGCAGCTTCGTTTTCCGGCTTTTTTTCTTCTTCTAAATGCATAATTTAATTAATGATCGCGAAAGGCGATTGTTAGTGATAGAAATACTTTCTCTTTAAACGGACGCAAAGGTATTCTTTTTTCTAATAAAAAGGAAGGGAAAAGCATTCAAAACAAGCACTTTAGCTGAAAAATCTAAAGCTTTTTGCGGAATTTGGAACAGACTACCTAGTATAGCGTTATTATTTGTAATTTTAGGCATCTAACAAAATTGTATACTGAATGAGCGAGCAAAGACCGTGGCTAACAACTTATCCGAGCGGTGTACCAGCCAATATTAATCCAGATCAATACGCAACTGTTGTCGAACTTTTTGAAGATTGCGTAAAAAGATACGGTAGTAAACCTGCCTTTTCTTGTATGGGAAAGGAGTTGACCTACAAACAAATCGATAAGCTATCGGCTCAATTTGGAGCCTACCTCCAATCCAGGGGCCTGGAAAAGGGAGATAAGGTCGCTTTGATGATGCCCAACCTCCTACAATATCCGATTGCGCTGATGGGAGCTTTGCGGGCGGGCCTCATCGTAGTCAATACCAATCCGCTGTATACGCAGCGAGAGATGCATCACCAATTCACAGATGCCGGTGTCAAGGCGGTAGTCATCGCTGAGAACTTTGCCTCTAAATTACAGGAGATTTTAGACGATACGCAGATCAAAACAGTGATCACCACAAGTATTGGCGAGCTGCTCGGAATGTTCAAAGGAAAAGTCGTCAACTTTGTGGTACGCAACCTCAAAGGGATGGTACCCAAGTATAACATCCCGAATACAGTATCCTTTTCAGAAGCACTAAAACAAGGTCGCCGCTTCAAATTAAAAAGTCATAATCTGACCTCTGAAGATGTGATTGCGCTACAATATACTGGTGGCACAACAGGTGTCTCAAAAGGTGCCATGCTGACCAACCGCAACCTAGTCTCCAATATGCTCCAAGTGCGTGCCTACATAGGCCCATTTTTGGAAGAGGGGAAAGAGATTGCACTTTGTCCCTTGCCCTTGTACCATATTTTCGCCTTTACAGTCAATTGTTTGACCATGATGGAGCTGGGGGCACTCTCCGTACTCATCACTAATCCCAGGGATCTGTCAACGATAACTGCGGCTATGAAGTCCTATGATGTCACCTTGATGACGGGCGTAAACACCCTATTCAATGCCTTGACCAATGACAAAGCATTTAAAGAATTAGATTTTTCTAATTTGAAGGTCACCGTTGGTGGAGGTATGGCGGTACAGCGCCCCGTAGCAGAAGCTTGGCAGCGGATAACCGGCTGTGTACTATCAGAGGGCTACGGTATGACGGAGGCTTCGCCAGTAGTAACGACCAACCCACTAGATGGCAATGGCAGAGTTGGCACCATCGGTTTGCCCCTACCGTCTACAGATATTCGTATCGTTGATGATCAGGGCAATGTAGTTGGTGCAGAACAGGTAGGAGAGATTCAGGTGAAGGGGCCACAGGTGATGAAAGGGTATTACAATAGACCTGAAGAGACCAACAAAACGATTATCGATGATGGTTGGTTGTGTACGGGCGATATCGGCAAGATGCACCCAGATGGTTTTTTCCAAATTGTAGATCGCAAGAAAGATATGATCCTGGTATCTGGCTTTAACGTCTTCCCGAATGAGATTGAGGAAGTCATTGCGAGCCATCCTAAAGTATTGGAGGTCGCCGCAATTGGTATTCCCGATTCCAAATCCGGTGAGGTGGTGAAGGTCTTTGTAGTGAAAAAAGACAAGTCCCTTTCCAAAGAGGAGATTAAAAACCACTGCAAAGCCAACCTGACGGGCTATAAAGTACCTAAGCAAATCGAATTCAGAGATGACCTACCCAAGACGAATGTCGGCAAGATACTACGTAGGAAGCTGCGAGAGGCTTAGTTTGGTGTTGTGACTGGGGACTGGGGACTTTGAGACTGGGAGACCTGTGACTGGGAGACGGGGAGACTTTGGGAGGAGAGACCTTGGGACTGGGAGACCCTGTGATATGGAGATATTTTGATGTAGGGATATTGTGATGTGGTGACATGGAAGAAAACGGGGAGACCTGTGACTGGGAGACTTTGGGAGGAGAGACCTTGGGACTGGGAGACTTTGAGACCTTGGGACTTTGAGACGGGGTGTCTATTCCTAAAAACAGTTGACAGATTATTGAATAATTACTGTTATTTGT
>JBELML010000232.1:0-4687 GCA_042095835.1 Saprospiraceae bacterium | reverse complement strand
TTAGCCTTAAAATACTGTTTTCTCGCCTGCAACAGAAAACCTTAGACAACTTCAAAAATAAGGTCTTACTGTTGTACAATTATTTCTTTTTAGGCTTACAAATAATGCTACCTTTATGGTCTTATTTTTTGATAAAAGACCTTGGGTAAATGCAGGATAAATCTACACTATTGGCCGCTTTGGATCAGGTAGAGCAATTGGCGAAGGGTACAAAGGTAAAGCGTCTACTTGCCCATCCTTTAAAGTATATCCGAGCCATTTTATTTAGGTACCTGATTTATAAGCAGCGCCGGAAACCTCTGGCTATAACTACAGGCGTGTTTTTTGGACGAGAAATGAAGATTCTACTTCCTGCCTCGACAGATATCTACCTCACTGGAGGGAAAAGCCATGACTCTGAAATTCGCTTAGCTAAGTTTTTAATCAAGCAATTGAACCCTGGTGATCACTTTGTAGATGTGGGGGCTCATTACGGCTATTTTACCTTGCTGGGGGCTGCTTTGGTAGGTGAAAAAGGGAAGGTTGTTGCCATCGAGGCCGCTCCGAAAACCTTTAATATCATTGAGCAAAATACTAGAGACCAGAAGCATGTAGCGGTGCTTCAGTATGCCCTTTCTGATCAGGCAAAAGCCATCGATTTCTACGAATTTCCCAATCTTTATTCCGAATTTAATTCCTTGGATAAAAGTCAATTTGAGGAGGAGGAGTGGTTTGATAAAATGCAACCAACAAAAGTCCAGGTTCCTGGAGAAACACTAGATAATATCCTGAAACAAAGGCAAATAAATCCACAATTGATTAAAATCGACGTGGAGGGCGCAGAGTACCAGGTCCTACAAGGAGCATCGGCTACCATTGCTAGGCGCACACCTATCATTATGGAGTTTTTGGCCAAGGAGAGGGGCAATAGTGCACATCTCAAGGCTACCAAGCTATTACTGGATAAGGGCTACACTTTGGGGCGCATTCTTGATACCGGGGCTTTTCAAGAATTAGGGAGTCTAGAAAGGCTCATGACTTACTTTCAAGAAAATGATTTAGACTCTGATAATATTGTTTTTTTATAGTTTTACAATCAAAAACCAATGCAAGCTTTGCTATCCTTTTTCCAACAAGAGCTTAAGCCCGCTCAGCACAGGAAGTTGTTGCTTTTCCTCGGGCATTTTACCTTTTTGGTAATGGGAATCTTGAGTTTGGTTTATTTTAAAGAGCGTACCTGCCATTTCGATTCTGCGAATTATGCTTTTCATATGATTTTCACAGATGAGCATTATACGGGGCATAATCGATATATCAACTATGTGCCACAGCTCTTGCCTATGCTTTTGCAGGATTGGGGCGCCTCTTTGAAAACGATTTTGATGACCTACTCCTTCAATTTTGTTTTTCAGATGTATTTGGTCTTTTTATTAATTGCCTACTGTTTTAAAAATCCATTGGGAGGTTTGTTCTTGGCCTTGGCGATTACCTTGGCTGTACGCTACAAGTTTTATGCGCCGGTAGGAGAGGTGCGGCAGGGAATTGTTATTATTGCTTTGATCATGGGCTGGTTGATGAGTGAGGGCTACCAAGCAGAAGGCAGGCGCTTGTTGAAAGTGGGCTTTGCTGCGGTCTTGTCGTCAATTATGCTGGTGGTACATCCTTTTCCGATGTCTACCTTGGGCCTTGTTTGGATGGCCTGGATGATCTATACCCAGCGTTGGAAAATTTGGCAGGAATGGCTGTTGCCTGTAGCTTGGGCCATCATGTGGGGTATAAAGTTCGGCGCAAAAGGATCGGGTACTTCTTATGAACAAGGGCGAGCAGAGGCACTTTTCGATACGTTTAAGGTGATTGGTAATTTATCGGATTACTATATTTGGGATCGTTTCCAATGGTATTTTAGGGCGCACTATACGCTCACCGCGGTACTTTTTGTAGGAGCTTTAATTTATTTATGTTATAAAAAGAAGTGGATCACCACGCTGTGGATCGTACTTTCTTTTGTCATCATGTCTGTCCTTATCCTCTCCTTGAATGCCTACCTCAATGCTCCTATTTATTTAATTACCGATGGCTATATGGCGCATCTTGGGGTGATTATGGCCATAGGTTTTGTACTGAGTTTAGGTAGGAATCGCCAACTGTGGGCAGCAATGGTGTTTATGATTTTACTTGGGTTTAGCTTGGATCGGATACGAGGTTCTCACGAGTTTTTTAGTAATCGCGAAGATCTATTAATGGGTATGATTGAGCGCAATGCCACACCTGAAGCACCTAAGCTCCTCGCTCACATGGAAGGGTATGATTGGAAACGACTATGGCATCCCTGGGCCGTAGGCCTCGAAACGCTTATGCTTACGCACCTTAATACGCCTGGGGCACCAAAAACAATGTACTTTCAGCAGCATCACGAGAAATGGGCTGAAGAAAAATTAGCGGACCCCAAACTCTACCTAGGCTTACATTACGGCCCAGAATTCTTTAAAGCCAAAGATGCTCCTCAAGTGCTGAGCATACCTGATGGCGTGTATAAGAAAATTGATGTAAAAGGCACCTATTGATCAGAGGAATGCACCAATGCGTCAATGAGTGAATAATGTCTACCTACGCTAAGGCTTCGGTAGATAAATATTGATGTAGAGATATATTGATGTATTGATATATTGATGTAATGATGTAATGGGGAAATGTTTGAATGAGATCTCCAATTGAAGGTCCCAATTCCTCTAACTCCCCAAGTCATTATGTGCTATGTGCCAAGTATCAAGTGCCAGGTGCCAAGTACAACTCTCCTAACTCCTCTCTCCCGGTCTCCTCGTCCCCCAGTCCCTCCAGTCTCCCAGTCATTATGTGCTATGTGCTATGTGTCATGTTAATGAGACCCGATGCTTCAGCAACGTTGGTCGAATTAATCCCGGCGGAGTGTAACGGATGTCGGGATGCTTTGCTAGGTATTATGTGCTATGTGTCATGTCTTTTGTTCTTCTACTAAGTCTCCCAGTCTCCCAGTCCCCCAGTCTCCTCGTCTCCTCGTCTCCCAGTCCCAAAGTCTCCCAGTCCCCAACCAATCATCCCCCTCCTCTCAATTGCTTCAATACTTGAAACATCTCTCCATCTTTCGAGATTAGGGCGCCATTTTCAATCATTCTGAATAACTCTGCTCTACGATCTGGTTGATAGCTTTTTTCTGCTTGGTAAAGCTGTAGTTGAGCACCTGTTTTTTTGACTTGCTCCATCATTTCGGCAGGAGATTGATTTTGGGTGAAATCGATAGCTGAATCTCCACTCACGCGTAAACCTAGTAATAAGATTTTCTCTTCTAGACAGTGAAAGGTCTTGAAGTCTTGTGGCGACTTTACCTCCAAATATTGGACGCCATCCAGGATTTTCTCAAACACAATATCACTGAAAAGCTCAATTAATTGTTCTGCTTTTTCGGGTGATTCTTCCTTGGTTTTTTGCCAATCACTTCCAGTCACGGTATTTGCAGCGAGGAAACGAATAAACTCTGCTTCCATATCTTGCAGCTCTCCTAAACTTAATCTTCTGTATTTCAAAGCCATTATTTTTGCGGTTAAGGCCGTAAAATTCGCAATTTTCCTTAAAATTGTAGCAAAACTGCTCAAAGATGTATTTAGCTGCTATCACAATGCCCAATTTTGCAGACCCTCAGATATGGATTAGTCTATTGACCTTAACCTTCCTGGAGATTGTACTCGGTGTAGATAACATTATCTTCATTACAATTGCTGCCAACAAATTGAAAGCAGAGGAGCAGGCAAGAGCACGAAATGTGGGCTTGATCTTGGCGATGGTCTTAAGAGTACTTTTATTATTTGGTATCTCTTATTTGATTGCCATGTCGGAGCCTATTTTCAACTTGAACGCCTCCTGGATCACAGCAGGTTTCTCTGGGCAAAGTATCATCATTTTCTTAGGGGGAGTCTTCTTGATTTATAAAGCTACCAAAGAGATTCATCATAAACTGGAAGGGCCAGAACACGGACATTCCGATGATGATGATAATACTACCAAAAAAGCAGTAGCTACATTAGGAGGTGTTATTACTCAGATCACCTTAATCAATATTGTTTTTTCTTTTGATTCTATTCTTACGGCAGTCGGCCTGACCGACAACCTGATGATTATGATTATTGCGGTAGTGACCTCGGTGTTGATCATGATGTTATTCGCTGGTCCAGTGGGGCGTTTTGTGAATGACCACCCTTCTATACAGATGCTTGGGCTCGCCTTTTTGATCCTTATTGGCTTCATGTTGATTGCAGAAGGAGCGCATTTAGCCCATTTGCAAATATTTGAAAGCGAAGTCGGTGTCGTACCTAAAGGTTACCTCTACTTTGCGATTGCTTTCTCGCTCCTAGTGGAGTTTCTGAATATGCGTCTAAGACGGAAAAAATCTAAGCCGGTCCAACTACACGGTGTAAAAGAAGAAGCCGTGAAGGAAGGGGTGATTTAGGAAGCTTACTTCCTACGAGACCATCCAATTTATTGACACACTAAATTGGATGGTCTCACTGTGAGGCTTGGTCACACAGTCCCATAGTCTCTCTGTCCCCCAGTCCCCCAGTCTCTCCTTCCCAAAGTCTCCCGGTCCCACGCTCTCCCGGTCTCAAAGCCTCCCGGTCACACTGTCTATTCCTAAAAACAGTTGACAGATTATTGAATAATTACTGTTATTTGTTTT
>JBELML010000231.1:0-4693 GCA_042095835.1 Saprospiraceae bacterium | reverse complement strand
CTAATGGGGGATGTATTAGATATCGTACAAGATGGGGTGAATATCAATCACCTGATCGATACAAGGTCGATTCTACTCATGGGAGTTGCCTTTTTCCTGGCCTTTACTTTGGCTTTAGTGATTTACGGAAAAGTAATCAAGGGATGAAACAAAAAAAGTGGATACTTCTAATTGGGATTGGTCTGGTGGGTCTAGGTCTTGGCCTATACTTCTATAATAGAAAAAGTAATGACTTGAAGGTCGAAGTAGGAATGATCCAAGGATGCATCAAGGTGCCTAAAAGATTTAAACCTTGGTCTAGTTTTGAGCAGACCGATTGGGGAAAATACGCCAAAAGCATGGAGAAGCATGTACAAGTGTCCATTGAGGATAAGGAGCGTCGAGCGATCGTGGAGGCTTTCTTTAAGTCAGTTGATGTAGAGCCCCGCAGTGAATACGTTCGCTACTTCCAAAAGGATATTCGCAAATACCTGGAGAATGGTCCACTGCTTCCTCATTGGGATGTGGAGCAAGGACACCTAAAGTGTAATTAATCAAGCAAAATGAATAAGAAAATAAAAATTCGGGTCGCGCTGGTTGCCGTAGCAGCTACTGCTGTGGTAGTGATGCAACTGAGCAAGAAACCTTCCTAAAATTGAGAAGCTATGTCAAATAATAATGGATCTGCCATTGTACAAGTGGTTCGGGGTTCGTATAGCCCACAGGTAAAACTGGATAATGGTCGCCAAGCTGATCTTACAGATTTGATGATCGAAATCTATAACACTCAAGGTGGCGTAACTGCTGGTGTCCAGGATTCTATCGTACTAAGTAATGATCGGACGATTACTAATGCAGCAGATACCTTCAAGTATGCTCCAAGCAGTAAACCGAGTTCCTTACTTCGTATTCCAATATTGGAGGAGCTGGGCTATTCAGCCACTGATCATCAGCTAGAGGTTTCAGCTACCGCTTATTTACGAAGTGGAGCTAACCAAGAGATTCCAGTTGAAGTTAAGCTGGTGAACCGAGATGGGGTAGATATTAGTGGAACGCTGGTAGCAAACGATGAAGTAAGACCAGAGCATGACTATCCAGTTCAACTGAACAAGGTGATTCTGCCTGGAGGTACTCTAGTAGCGGCTGATTTTCGCAGAACCTCGGCAGTTGCTGATACGATCTCGATGTATAGTTTATCCTTATTAATTCAAGTGGTAAAGCGGTAGTTATGATTACAAAAAGTTCTAGAGAGTCCTATTTCCCACAGGTGGTGATGGATGGTCAAATTCAGCCTATTACGGGCTTGTTGAATAAGCCTGCCTTCCAAGGCATACTTCCTGAGGAGTCTGTAGTAGATAGCATGGTGTTTTCAAGAAGAGCCATTGGTCTAACAAATGTTAATGCAGGTATAGACTGGTTTTCTGAGAATGGAGGAGCTGCCCAACAAGCGGGCATACGGATTCCATCATTAGCTGAACTGGGCTACTCAAGTGGTCTATACCAAAAGAAAGCCAAAATTGCAGTTCAGTGTTATGCTCCTACGGGAGGAAGCCCTGTTGTTGAACTGGCTTTAATTGAGTACCCGCTTAGTAATCGATCGCCTATTCCCAATTTCACCGCTATCAAACAGATAGATTCTTCGGGAGTGGATGATTTTGTTTTGCAAAGCGGCTACCAAAGTCTTCCAGATGCAAGTGGATTTTATCAAGTCGACTTCAAAAGTAGCAATGGGGAAGGCCTTCGAGTAAGATCCTATTCCATCTTTCTAACCATAGAAAAAATTTAACAATGCAAAAACTACAAAAATATCTACCCTACATACTAGGTGTAGCGGCTGTAGTGACGCTCTACTTTAATTACGAGCAGTGGCGAATGATGAAAGCAGGAAAGTGCAGCTGCCAGGAAGAAAAGGAGGTGCTAGGTATGATTGACTAAAGACAAGATTCAGATATGAAGAAGTGGGAGAAAAAAATAGTAGCCTTAGGGGTGGTTTTTACGATGGTACTTCTGATTAGGAGAGCAACCAAAGAAGATGTTGAATTCAAAAAGATCAAGGTCAAGGACGTCTCTAAGAAACTTACAATTTCAAAAACCAAGAAGTATTCAAGAAGAGAGTTACTGGACATTGACCAAATTATCATTCATCACTCTGCCACGACTAGTGGCACTCCTGCTTCTTTTGCTAAATGGCACGTCCACGAAAGGGGATGGCCAGGAATAGGGTACCACTACGTTATTCAAAAAGACGGGACTATTTATCAGACCAATGATCTGGATGTGGTTTCTTACCACACTAGCGGCCAAAATACAAGAAGTATCGGTATCTGCTTAACGGGTAATTATGACAAACAAACCCCGCCAGCGATCCAATTACAACAATGTGCCCAGTTGATTACGGCATTAGACGAATTGCTCTTTAATGACCTCATTATTTTTGGCCACAGAGACTTTTCTACCAAGACTTGTCCAGGGGCTAATATAGATCTTACTTACTTAAAAGGACTGGTAAATTCCTATCGGAATACAGCTCTGGTATGAGTCTATTTTGTAGTCATAAATGCCAATGTCGCCGCAGATGTAAATCATGGTTTAGCCTCACCCCAGAAGTGGAGAAGGGCTGTCGAAAACTATGCGGAACGGGTAAGACGGAGTTTACCAAAGAGGATTATCTGTGTGGAGGCTATCAGGATGAAGAATTACTCATTCTTGCCTACGGTTACGACCCTTGTCAGGGCGGAGTGACCATGCAAGATGTACTTGATCCGCTGGATAGTGCAGGTGATGAACAAAGAGATTTTGAACGATACCAGGATGTATTGATTGTAGGAGCCGCTTTGGTATTTGTGGCAATCATTGCCTTGGTAGTAATCTTAAATTAATGGACCCAGCAAGTGCGATTGTGATGGCGGTACTGAATGCTGGAACAGCCATCCTAGATTCAGTAAATGCTGGTCGTGCAGCAAAGTACGGGCGTCTGCCGGATTGGTTGTCGCCCAAGGATTTTCAAAAGAGAGACTATACTATAGAGGTACTTTTCGCAGGGATGCTTTTGATTATCCTAGTGATTCTGATAGTAATTGGTTTGAAAGTGAAACGCAAATGATTTGGTACATCAAAAGTTATTTAACAAAAGAAACAGTATTGGGCTACAGTGGATCCGTGGCTTATTTTCTCATGGAGCACTTTGAGAAAGTCAGCGGTATGATCCTCGCTTTAATCATGATTATTTATTCCATTATTCTTCAGCAAAAGAAGATGAGGAGTTTAGAAAATGAGGAAAAGCGCCGAGAGGAGGTACATCAACAAGAACTTAATCATAAAGAAGAATTACACCAAAGAAGACTAGGACATGACGGTAAATAGAATCGAAAAAGTGAAGCCTTCGGCGTATCAGGAAAGCTACGATGGAAGAACACCGGCACAGGTTTTTAATGAAATCATAGACGCGGTGAATATAAGCGGTGGAGATCAAACGCCTTCCATTACACCAGTATACGAGGTGGCCTCCATTGTCCAAAGGGATGCTATACCAAACCCAAGAGTTGGATCGCTAGCCTTCATCGCCGATGCGGATGGAAATGGTAACAGAGGCATTTCTGCTTACAAAGGGACTTATTGGACACTCCCTGTAGTAGAGGGCGGGGCCCCTGGAGGATCCGATACACGGCTACAAAGTTTAGGCTTAAACGGAACGACCTTGGCAGCAAGCCTATCCAATGGACAAGTGATCAATGTAGATTTGACTGGGCTTCCAGATGAGGTGAACGATGCAGATGCTAGTCCGACGAATGAAAATCAAGTATTCCAACTCAACAATCAAACCGGAGAATGGTCTTTGTCTAATGCGGGGGGATCCGGCAGCCTTTCTAATGGTATTATTTTGTCTGGCAATACGCTATCCATATTTGGTCAAACTATAGATTTATCCACCTATTTAGATGATACGGATGATCAAACCATAGGTATTGTTGGTACCAGTCTATTTATCCAAAATGGTAACCTGGTGGACCTGAGCCGATTTATCAATGGGGTTTATGAAGTCAATGACCTTTTAGAAAGGGACTCGATCCAAAGCCCGACCGCTGGTTCGCTGGCTATGATTGCAGATGCAGATGGATTAGGCAATAGCGGTATATCGGCCTATAATGGAGTGGGATGGACTGCGCCAATAGTCGGAAGTGGCGGTCCAGGTGGATTAGATGTACGTTTACAAGCTCTCAGCTTGACGGGAACAGACCTAGAAGCGAACCTCTCTAATGGGCAAACCGTGAATGTGGACTTATCCACCTTACCAGTTGCAGATCGAGATGATGATCCAGGTAATGAGATACAACTCTTCAACTTTGATCCGACTAACGGAAATTGGGTGTTATCGACCGGAGGAGGAACAGGTACTATTTCAGCTGGGGTGAGTTATGCAGGCACCAACTTAACTTTATTTGGCCAAGACATTGATTTATCGACGTATCTGGATGATACAGATGATCAGACCATCAATATAACAGGAACCAATCTTTCCATCCAAGATGGTAATACGATTGACCTCTCTGGTCTTATCAACAATATCTATGAAAACGTAGCTAACCTAACGGCTCTTAATAATATCGTCAATCCAACGGCAGGTTCTCTAGCATTTATTGAAGATGCTGATGGTGCCAGTAATCCTGGAATCAGCGGGTATAATGGCTCTAATTGGAGTGTTCCCTTGATCGTG
>JBELML010000230.1:0-4734 GCA_042095835.1 Saprospiraceae bacterium | reverse complement strand
CAGCCTTTCCATCAAAAACTACAAGAACTCGAAAGCGGAAAGCGGCAGCAGATCAATATTCTACATATTGGAGATTCTCATGTGCAAGCAGATTTACTTACAGGAACCCTCCGCCGACTTTTTCAACAACAATATGGGAACGCTGGCCGAGGTTTGGTATTTTTTTACCAACAAGCAGGTACTCACGCACCGCTTGATTATCAAACAGAAAGTAGCCAAAATTGGGAAAGTCGACGCCGGATTTTTCAAAAAAATGCTCCTCCCATCGGGATTAGTGGAATGTCTATTGCTACTACTGCCAAGCGTTTTGAATTAAATTTTTCCCCAAAAAGGATCGAGAAAGAAGCTTATCAATTCAACCAATTCACCCTTTATCATAATGATCTAAAAGAAGCTTATGCTTTCCAAGTCACTGGAAATCAAGAAACACTAAACCTTAGTACGCCACCAAGTCATCCTGATTGGTTAAGTTATCAAGTAAAGGTGGGCGATAAGCTTTTTCAAATATCAAGGCGATTTGCTTGCACGGTATCTGATCTTCAACGCTGGAATCGCTTACCCAATGCTCAGATCTTTGCTGGTCAGACTATACAGGTAAAAAAACCAAGACCTCATCGTGAAGCCCAACCTGCTACTCTCTCAAAACGCAACTATAAAAGCAGCATCACCTTGCATACTGCAAGTAATGGATTCCAGTTGACAGGAACCCATCAGGGCCAATCTGATACAAGAGCAATCCTCTACGGTGCTCGATTGGAGGACACTACCGCAAAAGGCATCCAATACCACGCAGCAGGCGTCAATGGTGCTACTTATTATCACTTTCTAAAAGGAGAATTTTTTCTTCAGCAAATTGCAGACCTAGAAGCCGACTTGGTCATCATAAGTCTTGGAACCAATGAAGCACTGCAAAAAAGGTATGAGGAAAAACAGGTAGGATCGACTATCAATGCTTTTCTACAACAATTAAAAGAGACCCTGCCCAAAGCTGCTGTCCTTATATGTATTCCACCAGATGCGCTGATCAGCAAACAATATCCAGCCAGGCATTTACCAAAGATTCGACAGCAATTAATACAGGCGGCACAGGCACAGCAGACGGCCTATTGGGACTTGTACGGCATCATGGGCGGACAGGGAAGCATACGACAATGGAAAACACAGGATTTAGCCTACCATGATTTTATTCATTTTACTCAAAAAGGCTATATATTACAGGCCGGATTATTGTATGAAGCTTTGAGAAAGACCTATGCCAAGCATTAATTGGACCACTTTATGGGATTACTTCCAATACTCAATGGAAGCACCAATGCTATTCAATAGCGGCTTGTTCTTGTTTTTCTTTATCCTATTTTATGGTGGCTATATTTTACTGCTGCGCCAGTTTAATCTTCGCATTCTCTACACCCTGCTTTTCTCTCTATTCTTCTATTATAAATCCAGCGGTGTTTTCTTTGTTTTACTCATCCTTTCTACCTTATTAGATTTTGCTTTTGGGCATTTGATTTACAGGTCTAATACCAAGGCTAGGAAACGATTATTCTTAGTGCTAAGTCTATGCACTAATCTAGGCTTATTGGCTTACTTTAAGTACACCAATTTCCTCATTGGCAGTTGGAACAGTATCATGGGCAGCAACTTTGGCTTCAGTGAGATTTTCCTACCTGTGGGCATTTCCTTTTTCACTTTTCAGACGCTTAGCTATAGTATTGACATCTATCGAGGCCAATTGGTACCCCTTACAGAAGATATCAAGGACCTACCCAGTTTTTTTCAGAAGCTATTAGATTTTGGCTTTTTCGTCTGTTTTTTCCCACAGCTGGTGGCGGGGCCTATTGTACGAGCGGCTCATTTCCTACCCCAAATTCGTAGACGGCCAGTTCTGGATAAGCTCGCATTAAGTCAGGCGCTTTTTCTCATAATGGGTGGTCTTTTCAAGAAAGCCGTTATTTCAGATTATATCAGTGTCAACTATGTAGACCGGATATTTGAGAACCCCGCACTCTATACAGGTTTCGAAAACCTGATGGCTGTATACGGTTATGCGATCCAGATTTATTGTGACTTCTCCGGCTATTCTGATATGGCGATAGGCTTGGCGCTCCTGATGGGATTTCGACTACCTGAAAATTTTCGGCGGCCCTATCAAGCCCAAAGTATTCAAGATTTTTGGCGGCGCTGGCATATCTCCCTATCTACTTGGCTACGCGATTACCTTTACATCTCCCTGGGCGGCAATCGCAAAGGAAAAACCAGGACCTATTTCAACCTTATGATCACCATGCTTTTGGGAGGTTTATGGCATGGCGCTAGTTGGGTATATGTGATTTGGGGTGGCTTACACGGCATTGCACTCGCCATAGATCGTAGACTAAAAGAAGCCGGTAAAATATTCAGTAATCCTGCCCTACGTTCCTGGGCTATCCTGGCCCTTGTTCATTTCGTGATCTTCCCTGTTTTATATTACAGGTATCGAATCGGCATCCTAGAAAAAGAGGAATACCTGAGTTATTTCATGGGCAACACCTTCACTTTTGCCCTTTGGACAAGCCTACTTTTATTGGTCTACGTTGCCGATCTAATAAGTGGGAAATGGTCTACTTATCGTTTTAGCAGGCGTTTGAGCGTACTATTTGTATTCCAATTCATCAGTTTTTGCTGGATTTTCTTCCGGGCGGGGGCGATTGGAGCCGTATTACCACCAGTAGAAGCTACCTTTCAGATCTTAGCCCAGATAATGGGCAGTTTTAAAGCAGCAATGATTGGCGAGATTATCCAAGGCTATGCCCTGGTTTTTTTATTAATCCTTCTAGGGTTTTTACTGCACTATCTACCTACGCGACTCAGCACCTGGATGGAAAATCAATTCACCAGCAGCCCTCTCTTGATCAAGTCATTTAGCTTGGCCTTGGTGATTTGGTTGGCGATCCAGACTGCCAGTGCTGATGTGGTGCCTTTTATTTATTTTCAGTTTTAAATTGGGCGTATCCCCTGCGGGGTCGCTATGTTCCAGAGCTCGCTGTTCGCTCGGCCCTCCACTACGTTCCGGTCTGTCCGCCGCCGGCCACTCTTGCACAGCGCTTACGCAAAACTCATATTTCATCCTTCTCAGTATCCTTCTTAACCCTATTACTCATTCCCTACCAAAACACAAGCCACCAAGCCACTAATTGCCCCCAACTCCCACTCTCCCCCTCTCCCCCTCACAAAGTCTCCCAGTCCCAAAGTCACCCAGTCTCCAACTCCCCCTCTCCCCGTCCCAAAGCCTCCCAGTCTCCCAGTCACACAGTCCCCACTCCCTATGTCCAAAAAAAAACATCTTTTTCACCTTTCCAAGGAACTATTCAAGGGGGCTAATCGTTCTTGTGACTTCATGCATAATTTGGGGTCTAAACCCAGGTTCAAAAAGCAAGATTTTTAAATCAGCAATAACGCAAAAACAACAAAACACATGAACGTTAAAGATTTAATTTCCGTGAGCTTAATCCTGTTTTCGGTGATCGATATTATGGGGAATATCCCCGTAGTACTCGATCTCAAAAAGAAGGGTTTCAAGATCGAAGCACTCAAAGCATCGGTGATCGCTTTTGTATTGATGATGTTATTTCTACTTATTGGTAAACCACTACTTGGTTTATTTGGTGTAGATGTAGAATCTTTTGCCGTCGCTGGCGCCATCATTATTTTCCTGATTGGTTTGGAGATGATTTTAGGGATCACCTTATTCAAAGAGGAGCCAGATGCCAAGTCAGGAACCATTGTGCCATTAGCATTCCCATTAATCGCAGGAGCAGGTACCATGACCACCATTATCACACTCAAAGCAGAGTATGACGCACTAAGCATTGGCCTAGGTATCTTCCTAAATATTATGATTGTTTATGGCGTACTAAGATCTTCCGATTGGTTGGGATCAAAACTAGGTACCAATGGAGCCAATGTGCTGCGAAAAGTTTTCGGTATTATTCTTTTGGCCATCGCCATTAAGATTTTTAAAGAAAACTTTCACTTAATCACAGAGGTAGTTGGGTAGGTAATGGTGCCTGCCATAGCTGTAGCAGAGGTAGGCATCATTTCTTCAAACGCCTGATTACTTTTGGTCCATACCAAAGCCATATACCTGTGACGATCATCAAGGCGAGTCCTAGGCCGAGCAGGTTCATGGAGACGAGCTTGAAAGTATCGCTGATGATACTACCATCGTGAAGCGCTTCTATCCAATCAGAATGTCGCTTTGCGATGGACAGTACTTCTCCAGAGGTACAATCTAACTGCACTTCCCACCAAGCTTTCTCAAAAAGCACCTTTACGATACCTTTACTGGGTCGGAAGTCGAGTCGATCTACTGTATAATCTTCTAGAGCTGGGACTTTTTCTTCGAGTGCCGCCTGGGCGATGGGAATCAACTCAGCTACCGACTTCCAATCTTCTAGTGTTTTGCTAAGACCTTTTTGGGTTGGTGGTTGGATGAGGTCACTATTCTTTTTCCAGCCTAATAGCAGACCTGTGGTAGCACTAATAAGTAAGAGTGCAGCCAATATTAAACCAACTATCCTGTGGTATTTTCTATACCTACGCAAGCGTTTTACTCTAGTAGCATGATTTTTTATCTCCAAATTTCAATCTGTTTAAAACTTTTTACCAGCAGTCAAGCTGCAAAAAATTGTAATACACTCAGTACACTGTAAAATAAATTCCTTAGCGTTTTGAAGCCATCTTTTGACCAATATC
>JBELML010000229.1:0-4858 GCA_042095835.1 Saprospiraceae bacterium | reverse complement strand
AAAATCTTGCCTAGCCAAACTCGTTCCACTCGAACAGTGCCTAGGCGGCATCCCTCACTTCGCTTATTACTTTTTTCACACTTAACTTTCGGTAATAAGCATTTCTTTTTAAGTTATTATTTTAATGCGTTTGCCCTAGATTACGCCTGGGTATCTTCGGTCAATACGAAGGTTGATGCAGAAAACCTGAATTTTTATCTAACCTGCTCGATAATACAACTCCGAACAATTCTCTTCCAAAAAGATTTCATTGGCTAATCGATGGATATCTACAGAGGTGACAGCTTGGTAGTATTGGGTTTCTTTATTGATTAAATCCACATCGCCTAATACTTCGAAAAAGGCTAAATTCAAAGCTTTATTGAGGACATTGGTTTCAGAAAAAACAAGCGTACTTTCTACCTGGTTTTTCCATTTCTCTAGTTCATAATTGGAAATGGGCTGCTGTTTTAAATCTGCCAATTCCTTCCAGATGGCATCTGCTGCCTGCTGCAAGGAATATTCTGCATCAGGTCTAGCTTCAATAATCAATAACCCAGGATCAATGCTGCCGGTCATATAAGCATCTACTTGAAGTAAAATACCCTTTTCCCTAACCAATTTCCTATATAGTCTGGCCGAGGGGCCATTACATAAGATATCAGATAAGAGGTCGACCGGATAAAAATCACGATCTGTCCGAGCAGGTGTATGAAAAGCCATATACAAGGCGTCAACCGGCACTTTTGAGTCGTTGATACGTCTTTGCAATTTCTTTTGAGCAGGTTCCTTGGGAAGGCGTCGCGCCGGTACATTGCCCATCGGAATATCTGCAAACCACTTATTCACCAATGCCTTGGCTTTATCAATCTTTATAGCACCAGAAACAACAATCACCGCATTATTCGGATGGTAAAATTTTTGATAGAAATCGCTTACATCTTCCATAGTCGCTTGCTCCACATGCTCAGGTACTTTCCCAATGGTTGGCCACTGATAAGGATGTACCTTAAAGGCCATATCTGCAATATGATGCCAAACATCGCCGTAAGGCTGGTTCAAACAAGTCTCCTTATATTCCTCTAAGACTACCTTGCGCTGAATATCTAATTCCTGCTCATCTACCTGTAGAGAAATCATACGATCCGATTCCAACCAAAAAGCCACCTCAATATTTTGAGCAGGAAGGATATCATAAAAATTGGTGATGTCATTATTGGTGAAAGCATTATTCTCTCCACCTGCCAGCTGGATATGGTCATCGAACTGCTCTACATTTGCAGACCCACTGAACATCAGATGCTCAAACAAATGGGCGAAGCCCGTACGATCAGCTTGCTCATCTCTAGCACCAACATTATACAATACATTCAATACCGCCATAGGCGTACTAAAATCCTCATGGATGATCACTCTAAGGCCATTGTTAAGGATATATCTTTCGAATTGAATCATACGTGATGACTGATATATTGATGTAGTGGTGTAGTGACGTAATGGTGTACAAAATTACATCATTATCCCTTTACCATTATTACTTCATTAGAACTAACACACCACAAAAAACACAAAATGCATCTTTATAGTTGAATACGGTGTAACAAAAATTTCTAAGCATTTTGAAAGTCATCTTTTTAACCAATACTGCGTTGCATACTCGTCTCGATATGAATCGAGACTGCGTTGCGCCTTGTCTTGGTCAAAAATCTGAGGGTTCAAAATACCAATTAACTTATGTTACACAGTATTGAAGTTATGAAAATTAAATTCCTCCTTTGACAAATTTCATTGGTTTGTCGAGGAGCCATTAACAATGGTAGTTTTTCGACGATTAGTGAAGCGGGTGCTCTTTTTACTAGAGTGGCTCGCTTCTTTTTTGGCTATTCA
This sequence comes from Saprospiraceae bacterium, assembly GCA_042095835.1. Classification (GTDB taxonomy): domain Bacteria; phylum Bacteroidota; class Bacteroidia; order Chitinophagales; family Saprospiraceae; genus DATFKA01. The sequence continues at coordinate 2,992 of JBELML010000229.1, read as the reverse complement.
GCAAATCAATTTTTAAGGATTTGACTTGCCAATACATTCAATTTATCCTTATATTTGCAGTCTACCCTTCACTTTTTACATTTTGCCCAAAAACTTTTTGAACTATGTTCTGTAGAACTATAGCCTTTCTGTGTTGTACTTGCTTTTTACCGATGATTTCTTGGTCTCAATGCACCGTAGATTGTAAAAATGAAATCACTGTGCATATTCCTTTATCAGGCTCCTATAATCTTACTTTATCGGAGGTGGTAGATTCTCTCAGCAGTGATTGTCCATCTTTAGATAGTCTTCAAATTTTTCCTGATCGCCTAGCCTGTAATCTAGCAGGTAGTATTACACCCTATCAGGTGCAGGAGCAAAATGGAGATGTCCTTTGTCAAGGTGTTATAGAAGTTCTAGACACAACGGAACCAGTAGTTGTATGTCGGGAGTTGGTTACGATCTATCTGCCTGTTGATCAAAGTCGCCGAGATTTAGTGGTCCAAAACTTTGTTTTGGGTATTAACGACAACTGCGATCGATTAGGTAACTTTAGCTTCTCACCTCAATCTGTAAATTGCTCAGACGTAGGGAATACAATCAACTACCTGGTAAGCAATTTCGATCTTCCTGATACCGTATGTACGGGTACGATTCAAGTCTTGGATACTACCGAAACGAGGTATATCTGTAGGGAACAGATCACCCGTATTTTGCCAGAAAATGGTTTCCCTGCCTTACTATTTCCACCTTCCGTCTTGGACGGCTTTTCTGATAATTGTGGCTTGGGGAATAACCTTTCCGTCCAGCCTTCTTTATTGTTTTGTGATTTGGTGGGAAACAATACTTATGTACTTTCAAATCGAAGTACAGGAGACACTATCTGTACGGGTACAGTCACCTTGGTTGATCCTAGTCTACCTCGTCTTGAGTGTGTCGATACGGCTAGCTATATTTTTCCAAATCCTGATGGATTCTTAGCTTTAGACAAGGCAGCTTTAGTGAGCTCTTTTTCAGATAATTGTAGCACTATTGATCATTTGGAATTAGTAGCAGGCGACACCCTAGGCTGCCAGGACATCGGCTTCACGACTTATGGGCTTCGTCCTATTGGACAAGATACGATTCTCTGTAGTGGTGTTATTTCCTTACAAGATACTAGCGGCAATACCGCTGTAGAGTGCCAAGATAATATTGTTATTTCCTTACCCTTAACTTATGATGGCTTTGATTTATCACCCGATTTATTTATTCGAGGTGAACTAGCTGGTTGTAGTGCCCTAGAATCGCTAGAAATAGAACCATCGACCTTATTTTGTTTTGATGCAGGCGATGATGTAGATTACCTGATTTTCAATAGTAATTCAGGAGATACCGTTTGTACTGGACAGGTCCGCATTCAGGATGCAGGAGAGACGGTAGTAAGTTGTGCTGATACGGCCCAGGTCATACTACCCGAATCTGGTGCTAACTACAATCTATCATGGAGAGATGTAGTCACTGAGTTTTCAGATAATTGTTTAAGTATTATTGATTTGAGTATTAGTCCGAGGCGCGTTGGTTGTGCAGAAGCAGGTACTTTCATTCCCTATACCCTAGCCCCACGCGGGGAATCTTCTGCGCTATGTGCAGGTGTTCTAGAAGTGATTAACGAGACGCCAAGTGTGATCACCTGTGTGGACACTATTTTTACAGAGATTCGGCCTTCAGGTTTCCCTGCTTTGGTTTTTCCATCTCAAGCATTTGATGAAGTAACCGATAATTGTACTCGCTTAACAGATTTTCGGATTCGCCCCTTCTTCTTCTTTTGCCCAGATTCCTCTGCTACCTTTACGCTCACCTCTACTATTGCGGGAGACACCGTATGTACCGGTACAGTAGTAGTGACTGGACCACCGAGTATTTTCGGCAATTGTGAAGATGATGATGAATCTACGAATAATGTAAGCGAAAATCATTTGGCGAAATTATCCTACGGAGATCCTATGATCCAAGATATGCGGGTTTATCCCAATCCTGCCCGAGAAGGTACCTTGCAAGTGCAATTACCAGAACTTGAAGATCAAGCTATCATCTATAGGATTATAGATTTGATGGGCCGCCAGGTGCGTCTTCAAAAAGCGGATTATTTCACTGGAGGCATCCCAATCAAAGTAGAGGATTTGACTTCTGGCTCCTACATCCTCCAAGTTAATTCGGAAAGTGGCCAGGTGTATACCAAGAGGTTTATCGTCCATAATCAATAAAAAGAGCTTGAATTAACTAGCCCGCCGAAAAGTTGTTTTCGGCGGGCTAATTTATTTCCCATCACAATTGACCTAGCTATTTTGGTGCTTTTGCTTGATTACTCGTATACCAATTTTGCATTCTATCAAAAACAGCTCCTTCGCCTTCTTGGTTTTGGATAATATCCTCATAAGATATGCTTTCTACCTCCAAAAGATATTGAACTAACAATCGATACCGCAAGTAACTGAGGGGACTGCCATTCCGCTCGCCAAAGGGAATCCATTCCCAATCCTCCTTTCCATCTTCTACACTTTGCAAGTAGATACCAAAGTAAGTACTGAGGTCTTCCACACCCTTTGCTTGTCGAGCGATATACTCCGCGTAACCCTCCACAATCCAGGTCGGCGTTTTGATGGGAAACCGATACCCAAAACGATGATACTGAAAACAATGCACCATTTCATGCGACAGTACCTCAGAGAGCTGCCAGGTACGGTCTCTCCAATGAGCTGTGTTGTTGGAGTAGTCTTGGCGGGCATACATGATGACCTTATTCAAAGTACTCACGCCAAAAGCGGGGCCAGAAATCTTTTTAAAAAATGGAATGTATAAGGAGTTTTCGCCAATACAGATATCGAGCGGATAGCCTGATTCGTAAAGCGGAGATTGCCGCGCTACATCATAGGCATTTTGGATAATAACTCTTGTTTCTTCATCCAAGGGATCATCGGAAAGGACTCTCAGCTCACCAACTTGGCTAGACTCTGCATAAAGGAGTTGTGGA
>JBELML010000228.1:0-4904 GCA_042095835.1 Saprospiraceae bacterium | reverse complement strand
TTTCAGTAGGAATTATAAAAAATTGCAGGGTAATTTTTTGGTGCGTTTGCCCTAATGGCGTATGCGGATAGCGTAGGTAGACAATATTTTAAAGTACAACATATAATATTCAAATATGAAATCAATCAATAGAAGAAAATTTCTCCGCAACGGTTCCCTTTCAGGAGCAGCGCTAGCATTCGGCAACTGGCTTGGTGCCAAATCTACTTTAATGGATCAACGTCCTGCCTCTGGTGGTAAATACATGGGAGATTTTGCAGCGCCTAAAATCGAAAATCTACGAGCAGCATTTATTGGCGTTGGAGCTCGTGGACCTGGCCATGCTAAGTTTTTTGCAAAATTAGAAGGTACGGAGGTCGTCGCAGTGAGTGATTTGTACGAAGATAATGTGCAAAAAGTAGTCAAGCAATGTGCCGAAATTGGGGCAGGAGAGCGCCACAAAGATATCGCCACCTATTGGGGTGGAGAAAATAAATGGCGTACAATGCTCGACGAGGTCAAACCTGATGTGGTTTTCATCTGCACGAATTGGCACAACCACGCACCAATGGCCATTGAAGCAATGAAAAAAGGTGCCCATGCGATGGTAGAAGTACCGATTGCGGTAAGTCTTGAAGAAATGTGGGATATCGTCGATACTTCCGAGCAAACCCAAAAGCATTGCATGATGATGGAGAATGTCAACTATTCACGGGACGAGTTGATGTTTCTGAATATGTGCAGAAAAGGGGCAATCGGAGAATTACTACACGCCGAAGCTGCTTATATTCATGAACTACGGTTCCAGATGGAAGAGCAGGAGAGAGGTACCGGTTCCTGGCGGACTTTCCACTATGCTAAACGCAATGGAAATCTCTACCCAACGCACGGTTTAGGGCCAGTAGCACAGTATATGAACATTGGGCGAGGTGAAGATACCTTTGGTAGCTTGGTTTCCTATTCTACACCAGCAAGAGGCCGTCAAGCTTATGCCAAAAAGAACTATGCCTCCATCCATAAATGGAATCAATTGGATTATAAAGGGGGTGACCTGAATACTTCAATCATAAAAACTCACCTGGGACGTACGATAATGGTACAGTGGGATGAGACCAGTCCACGACCTTACTCTCGACATAATTTAATACAAGGCACCAAGGGGACCCTTGCAGGTTTTCCAACGAGAGTTGCTTTGGAAGGTGGTGTTGAAGGAGCAACGGATAGTCACCACCGTTGGGCGCAAGGCGAGGGCTTAGAAAAAATGTATGAGCAATATGACCATCCCTTGTACAAAAGATTAGTAGCAGCAGCAGAAGGTAGTGGTCATGGAGGTATGGATGGAATCATGATGTACCGTATTGTAGAGTGCCTGCGCAAAGGCTTGCCACTCGATCAAAATGTCTACGAAGGTTGTTTATGGAGTGCAGTCTCTCCTTTGAGTGAACGCTCAGTAGCCAGTGGAGGAGGCGCGCAGCCTTTCCCAGATTTCACTAGAGGATTATGGAAAAATACCAATCCTTTAGCCATCATTGAATAAAATATTTGTGAGGAATACAGATCGAATCGTTTTGGAGAATGTTGATGTTGCCATTGGACAACAAGTCATTCTTCAAAACCTTAATTGGACCGTCAAGCAGGGAGAGCATTGGGCCATTACTGGTGAGCGAGCAAGTGGTAAGACGGTATTGTCTCAGTTTTTAGCCTATAAGCATCGATTGGCAAATGGTCGTCGTCACTACCCCTTTTTAGGAGAGCAACCTAAATGGGAGGACATCAAAAAAGCGATAAAACTGATTTCTTTTACAGACACCAGCAAGCTGTTTTTGAATGCTCAACACTACCATTATTATCAACAACGCTATAACTCCTTTGATTCTGAAGGGCACCTTACTGTTCAGCAGTATTTGATGGATGGCGACCTTGATTTAGAGCCCCACATGGATCTACTTGAGCGTATTGGTATCGCCTCCTTGCTCGATGTGGAGCGGATAAAGCTCTCCAGTGGACAGACGCGAAAGCTCCTCTTGGCCAAAGGCCTGATGGAGCAACCATCGGTACTAATTTTGGACAATGCCTACCTTGGATTAGATCAGGGAAGTAGAGATTTTCTCAATGATTGGTTGGATGAATTGGTGACCAAGGTCGGGACTACATTGATTATTGTCGGTCATCACCAGGATCTGCCAAAATGCATTACGCATGAGTTAGAGTTGACTAAGGGGCGTGTCAAGACCATTTCGTTTAGTGGCCCTACGAACGCTCTCCAACATGAAGAAGATACTCCTACAAAAAGCCAGAACCAGGAGATCAATGAAGAAGCTTTGTCCAAGATCAAAGCCTATTGTAAGGCGAAAAAGTTTCCAGTAAATAAAGCAGATATCCTTTATCTAGACGATGTCACTATTTCCTACCAAGACGAGACCATCTTAAATCAATTAAATTGGAAAGTCAGGCAAGGAGAAAAATGGGTCATCTACGGGCCGAATGGTGCTGGAAAATCAACCTTACTCAGTTTGATCTATGCCGATAACCCTCAAGCCTATGCCCATCGGGTGTATTTATTCGGAAAGCGTCGGGGGACAGGGGAGAGTATTTGGGATGTCAAGCGGCAATTTGGCTTTACGTCACCAGAATTGCATGCCTATTTTAGAGAAAATCCAAGTGCTCGAAATATCGTGATGACTGGCCTGACCGATACCTTTGTGCTCAATAGAAAATCAACGGAAGCTGAAAAAGCATTCGCACAATTACTATTCGATTATTTTGGTTTAGAAAGCATCAGTGGCCAAGCCTTTAGGCATCTGTCTACAGGTACCCAACGCTTGTTGCTATTCATGCGCGCTTTGATCAAAGTACCGCCCGTATTATTATTAGATGAACCTTTTCAGGGCTTGGATCAAATAGATATTCAACGCTGTAAGATCTTACTAGAACAGATACTCCAAAAAGAACAAACCCTTTTGTTTATTTCTCATTATCAATCAGAATGGCCTACTACCATTGAGCATATTCTAGAACTGTAAACAAATGCTCCTAAGATGGGGTTAGCTTGCTATGAGAAAAAAAGATATCCGAACCATCTCTATTATAGGTGCCGGTTGGCTTGGTTTGCCGCTAGGAGAGACCTTGGTCAAAGATGCTTACATCGTGAAAGGGAGCACTACCCGCCAAGAACGTCTAGCAGCCATTAAAAGCGTCGGTTTACAAGCTTATCAAATACAGGTATCGGACCAAGTAGAATATATAGAAAAGGAGGCTACAGATTTCTTTGACTGCGACCTGCTGGTCATCAATATTCCTCCACGCCGGAGGCAGCCGCAAATCGAAGAAGTTTACCCAGCTCAAGTTAAGGCGATTTTAGCCACAGCATTGCAGGAGGCAGTGTCTTATATAATCTTCATTAGTTCTTCCAGCGTTTATGGAAACCAAAATCAATTGGTGACGGAGCAATCTGCCTTGCTACCAGAGACGGCTTCGGCAAGAGCATTAGTGGAGGTGGAAAAGATGGTCCAGGCATCATCCATACCTAGTTCTATTCTCAGAATGGGTGGTCTAGCAGGCGCCAATCGTAAATTGGGACGTTTTTTAGCTGGTAAAAAAGATTTGCGTAATGCAGAAGCTCCCGTTAATCTAGTACATTTAGAGGATTGTATTGGTGTTATAAAAGCTATCATCAAGCAAGGAAAATGGGAGGAAGTATATAATGTAAGCACCGACCAGCATCCTACTCGTAGAGAGCTATATACACAGCAGGCGCAGCAGTTAGGATTAGAGCCTCCCACTTTTTTGGAGGGAGAAGAGGTTCAATTCAAGCTAGTCTCCAATGATAAGCTTAAAGAAGATTTGACTTACACCTTTAAGTGGCCTAATCCAATGGGTTTTAAATAAGTAGGCCTCAACGCACAGCTATGCGTTGAGGTCTACAAGGAACCTAGTTCAGAGGATGATTACTTCATCCACTTTGCCAAGTTCTTTTCATTGATTTTTACAAAATCCATGTTACCAGCTTCTTTAGCTAATGCCATAGATTTTTTAGCGTGCATGATCGCTTCTTTCTTCATGCCCAACTTTCCTTCGATTTCAGACTGAAGACGTAGTGTCCAGTAGCGTGGGCTATCCGCGTTTACTTTAGCAACCCACTCGTGAGCCTGCTTTAAATCTTTTCCTTCAGAGAAGTAATAAGATGCAGCCGCATAATAATCATTAGAAGATGGACCAGCCATTACGCGCTCGATAGAAGCCATTGCCATTTTCTGACTTGGTACTTCGATTGGAACGATAGCCATTGTGTTTTCCCAAGCCATTACAAGCTGAGCACCGCTGTTGGTCAATCCATCGACAGCAACCATGAAAGACTCAATAGTAATATCTGTTTTAGCTACTTCAGCAGAAAACTCAGCAGCAGGAGTAGCGTCGCCATATCCACCAGAGTTGCTAGTAGTATGCTCGAATAACATGACGGTCCACTTGTCAGCCATAGGCTTTGTGAATACTGCGTAAGAACCGGCTTTTACAGCTTTACCACCGATAGTAGCATCTGTACTGATGGTCAATTTGGTAGCAGCGTTAGCACCTGTTCTCCAAACTTTTCCGAAAGGAACCAAGCCATCTTCTGCAAAGATGGTACGACCTTTCATAGAAGGACGTGAATATTCAACAGTTACATCCGTCATACCTACAGTCTGCATTAATTTTGCAGATGGACTAGGTGCAGGAGTTGTGATCTGTGCATTGGCTTGTAGTGCAAAACAAGCGGTCAATGCCAAAAATAATAGTACTTTCTTCATCATTAATTTTTTTGATTAGAGTGTACAATTACAAACCCGGAAGTGGGTTTGCAGATTTGCGGCCGCAAAATAGGGAATTCCCTGCTGCGCAGTAGGTTGAAAATCAATTTTCACATTTTTATAACTAATTTTCAAAAT
>JBELML010000227.1:0-4908 GCA_042095835.1 Saprospiraceae bacterium | reverse complement strand
GTTTGAAGCATTATTTAGATATCAAAAACGTAGTAGATACCTCCTTAGAGCAAGGGAAGATAGAAGGAAAAATAGAAGGAAAAATAGAAGGAAAAATAGAAGGGAAAATAGAAGGGAGAGATGAAAGGTCTATAGAAATAGCAATAAAATTGAAGAAAAAAGGAATGACTAGTAAAGAAATAGCTGAATTGACAGACCTACCAGAAAATCAAATAGATAAGCTCTAATTTAATGAAAAATATACCTCAACTTGGCTAGCTTCCTGCAAAAGGAGACCCAAAGATGCCAACTGCCAACTCTGCCCAAACTAACAAAAAGACTAGGATGAAAGCTGCAATCAATAGTCTTTGGTAGGTCTGTTTTTTGATCAATCTGAAAGATAATTCAATACCCAACATCAAGCCACTGAGTAATACGCCCATCACAAGAAAGTCTGCGCCATCCCAATTGACAGCATTCCCCATTTGCATGGCTACGAATGGAATCAGTAGTAGTAAAGGCACTAGTGCGAGTAGATAGTATAGTCTTTTTTGCTGTGTCATGCTCTTTCGTAAAATTGATGTATCTAAATTTACATAAAGTACTTTGAATTTCAAAGTTTATTCTTAAAAAAGAGTCATCTCTTAAAAATGAGACGACTCTACCACATGAAAGTTCCCTATTATTGAAGCTGTTTAAAGCCTACTTGTTGGGCTATCAAAAACATCTTTTAAGGCTACTCTTCGTTAATCCCGGAGTGAATCCGGGACATCTATGCGATGCATAGCTTGCGTTTTTTGCCTCGATTAGCCTCAAAATATTGTTTTCTCGCCTGCAACAGAAAACCTTAGACAACTTCATTGTCTGTTCATAAGCTTGTTTAATTCTTTTGTAAAACCGGAACAAGTACATCGTAATAGCGATCTGCTATAAATTGTGCTCCAGCCTCGTTGTAGTGGACATCATCTGCTAATAAATTGTCATTAAATCCAGAGGCCATATCTACAGCAACCACCTTCGATGTGCTGGTCGATTGCTCAGATGCGATGCTGATCACATCTTCTTGAATTTTTTCAAAGAAAGTGGCTAATTGCCCTACCATGATCTCGCTTTGTCCGGGCGCTAATTGTTCGATGATGATGGTAATATTAGGATTAGCATTTTGTAAGATATCGATGATCTCATTGATGTTAGAAAGTGCCTGCTCATAGGATTGACCGTTTAAGCCATCATTTCCTCCAGGTGAGCTGAATAAGACAATATCCGGTGCGCCCGCAGCATTGATCCAAGATTCAACCCCGGATAAAATTTGCCCTGATGTCCAACCACCTCGACCCTCGTGATCTAAGTCAAAGTTTCTGCCTGCATAAGTGGGGTAGGAACTTTCATCGTCTCTTGTACCGATGAAATCAAATTCATAGTTATTATCGAGTAATAATTTCCATAGTTCGTAGCGATAGCTTTCAAAAATAGGCCTTGCACCTTCTACCCTCGATGCCCCTAAAGGCATGATTTTATTGATGGAGGTACTTGGTGTCTGATCCGAAGGCGTCATCGTTTGATCATTCTCATCACAAGTAGAAAAAAAGAAAAGCAAACCGAATACTAAACTCAATCTTAAATACTTCATGCTTGTCGTTGTTTATTCCTGTAACTGATACAGTAGAAAAAACCCTACCACCTTTTGAAATTATTTTTCTAAAACTTCCTAGCAGAGGACTTGCAATGAATTTTGCATCAGATTCATTGTAATGCAGCACTAAAACCATTACGCCTATTGATGACGATGATTTTAGAAACTGCCGTGGATGGAGTTTCCACAGCCGTGGCCACGATCACTTGTATTTTGACTTTGTGAGCGTCTCCGATCCGATGCTCTCCATGAGCGAGTAAAGCGAGAATTTTGCCTGGCGTTGAAAAGTGTTGCATGATAGCCTAGACATGTTGATCAATCAATATGGCATTGCCATCAGGATCAACGATTACAAAGCTAGCAGGGCCACTGCTGTTTTCGTCGGCTTCAGTGGCAAAAGCTAGCCCTTTTTCTTTTAACTTTTTTTGTAAGTCACGTACATCTTCGAAGTCTGCCAGCGTATTGGCGCTTTGGTCCCAACCTGGATTAAAGGTCAGGATATTATTTTCAAACATGCCCTGAAAAAGACCAATGAGGGTTTCCCCATTTTTCATGATGAGATAGTTCTTAGCTGACTCACCAGCAAAAACTTCAAATCCCAAGTTCTCATAAAAAGTTTTAGATTGCTGTAAGTCTTTGACGGCTAGACTGATTGAGAAGGCTCCTAGTTGCATGGTCTGGTTTTGTGGTTATTTAATTATATGGTGATGTAGAGATATCTACCTAGGCTAAAGCTAAGAATTTGGGCCCTGAGTTCGATGCTTTTAGAAAGGAGTTTAGTATGGAATTATGTATTTTTTTGATGCTTACGGCTAGGCCATAATAGATACTTAGCGGAGTATCCTACTCAATATTTATTCTTGCTTTCCTTGGATTTTTTCCCAAGAAATAGGACTCACATCATCATGATTTAGGAGACGTAGCTCATCCCGATCGATACGCATCACTAGTTTGCAAGCCGGATCAGGACATACGACTCTGGCGTCGGTCTCCATCCAGTCAGCGGGGTGGTTTTTGCGTTGTTTGGCTGGAAGTAAGGGGATCACGGACTGTAAGGCATAAAGGCAAAAATCCTGGCCATCGGGCATGGAGAGTTTGCCGCCTTTGAGATGGAAAGTATCTCCTATGGACATTTCACAAGTGCAGTGTCCATCGATTTTTTCTACTTGAATGCTTAAGTCATATAATTCGAATTGATCTTCGCGCATAGTGTGTATTGTTGTAAATTAATGATCCCATATAAGGGTTAAAAGGTTAAGGACTTCGTCCTTTGGGTGATGTCAACGAGCAAGGCTCGTTTCTTTAGGTTAACCTAAAAAGACAGCCGAAGGCTGACGACTTAACCACAAACGCCATAGGCGTATAACCTTTTAACACGGTTATGTTTTCAAGGTCAAATTGAATACCCAACCCTTTAACCTGCTTTTATTAATTGAAGCAATTGATCGTCATGTTATAAACCTTGGTCACGCCTTCTACCATAACCCAGAGTAATACTGACGATGGAAATCAAAAATAGAAATAACGCCACAAAATTATAAAGCCCCGCTTCTAATACTGTAACCGCAGGAATCCCAAATTCGGCTCCGCTTTGTGTCGTATTGGCCATCAAGATCACAGGTATAAAATAAGGTAGATAAAAAGGAAAAAAGCACACCACCATGCTAAGAATATTTGACCTGCGGATGGGGCTCAGCTCCCTTGCCTCTCCTGTCTCTTTGGCAAAATCTGCGACCATCAATATGGCAACAATGCTGTGTGTGGTTAGTAGGACGGCGGCCCCTACTGTTGCGGCAATCCATCCTTCTGCCTGCACTGCGGTCTTACTCCGACTGGTCGCTAAGGCTACTAATCGATCCATTAGGCCACTTGCCTTAATCGTACCTACTAATCCCATTAATAGAATTGTGAAAAAGCTAATCCCTACGGAGCGATTGATTCCATCAATGATGAAACTTTTCGCACCAAAATTATCAAGGTCTAGCGAGAAAATACGATCCACAGGTAAAAGACCAAGAACAAAGCCCAGTATAGTACCCACCAATAATCCCTGCAAAAGTCCATGCAATAAATGCCTGCCTCTTAAAAATAGAAAAATGATATATGCGGGGACCAATAGCATGGGGAGGCCGCTTGGGTCACCCTGCAAGGACTCTCCATTAGTTAGCGTACTTGGAGCTAAAAAATAAGCGTTAGCTGTATAAGCTAACACTGCGAGTAGGGTGGCAGGCAAAATGTATTTCAGTCTGCTTTTTACAGTAGGCCCGATAGGCGCATTCTGACTAAGTGCGCTAGAGATGGTGGTGTCAGAAATAGGCGCAAAGAAGTCACCAAAAGTTGCTCCTCCTATGATGGCACCAGCCAAGGTAGGTAAATGACTGCCGAGTAACCCTCCTGCTGGATAAAGAATAGGGCCACAGATTAGAATGGTCGCAAAACTTGACCCCGTAGATAAGGATACTATGCAACAAATGATTAAGGCAACCACAATATAACCGACGCCTCCCAAATTCAGTTGGGCAGCCAGCCATATCAAAGCCTCCACAAAACCAGTTGAGGTCATCAGCACCCCAATACAAGAGGCTAATATCCACGCCGTGATCATGATCATTACGATCTTTTCGGACATACCCGATAGCACCGCTTCGGCATAACGCGTTTTATTTTTCGCCAGTAAAAGTCCTACGGCCAAGGCCAGTAACAAAAATGGCCAAAACCCCCGCTCATCTGGCGCACCAGACAAAGCCACCGTAATCACACCTCCCAAAAAGACCAAGAAAGGCAGGAGGGCGAACCACCAGGCTCCATGAAACTGTAATAAGTTATTATCTGTGGCTGATTTTTCCATCATTCCTTATTCAAATTGTACTTCATAATCCGACCATGATTTCCTGTTTTATCTCGTTCTAGAGCATAAAAAGGGCCATTAGGGCCACTTGATTTTTTCAGGAAGGTCTCTATTTTTCCTAGGTCTATAAGACTCAATTCAAACTGGAAGAGCTGGTTGTATTTATTGAGGTGTTTACGATTGCGGGCACCTATAATGACAGCTCCCACCTGCGCCTTTTGTAAGATATAGCGGGCGGCAATTTCTGCGAGACCTACTTGATACTGATCCGCAATATTCCGCAATAATTGTAGGCAGGCTTGGAAATAATCCCAGCTGCCAAACTCTTGAATAATGAGGCGGTATTTGGTGAGCGAGCGATTCTCTAGAGGCTCTTTTGGAGCAGGAGCACCCAGGTAGCGATCGCTCAAAAAGCCTCCTGCAATTACACCGTAACATAAAAAATGGT
>JBELML010000226.1:0-5007 GCA_042095835.1 Saprospiraceae bacterium | reverse complement strand
AATAAGCATTTCTTTTTAAGTTTTTATTTTAATGCGTTTGCCCTAGGTTGATTTAATGCGGCTGCAAGTTGCTTATTTTTTTGATATCAACAAAAAATTTCTGAATCGGTAGGGTAAAAAAGAGCTCCCTCGTTTCAGGGTAAAATGTCACCAAACAGTTTGCTTATGAGACTAATGATTTTCACTTTACTTTGCCTATTAGTAGGTAGCAGTCTTTCCGCTCAACAATTTCGGCACTATGACTTCCTGGGCGCAGGTCACGACAAAGAAATCAAAATCAGCGCCAGCTCCAACCAAAGTACCGCCCAAAAGACCGTCGATGGCTTCGATATTCAGAACCAAGACCAATTGAAAGAGGCTTCCAGGTTTCTTGCTCATTCCACCTTTGGAGCTGATATGGCTACGATCAGGATGACGGCTGCCATGGGCTATGAAGCGTGGTTGGACGAGCAATTTTCGCTACCTATGCAATCGATGCGCGATATGCTTTATACCATTGCTCCGCTGCTCAATGACTTCGATGAAGAGGAGATGGAAGAGGAAGAGGACATCCCCGCTGGAGCCTACCAAACGCGTTCTAGTTGGTTCCAGTACAATATCACTGCTCCTGACCTTTTACGACAGCGGATGGCTTTCACGCTGAGTGAAATCTTTGTCATCAATACCAATTCAGATTTTTTTGAAGATGTAGGTGTTCTCAGTGCAGACTATTACGATTTAATGCTCAAAAATAGTTTTGCAGATTACCGCAACCTCCTAATGGATGTAAGCCGCAGTCCTGCAATGGGCGTATTTCTCTCTCATTTTAACAACCAAAAGGCCAACCCTGACCTAAATATCAACCCCGATGAAAATTATGCCCGTGAAATTATGCAACTCTTCAGTATCGGTCTTTGGGAACTGAATCCGGATGGTAGTCGAAAATACGATGCCAACGGGCAATTCATTCCTACCTATACCAACGCTGACATCAAAGAATTTGCGCAAGTTTTTACAGGCCTTAGCGATGGGCGTGTGAACGGTGAATTTGGAGAATACGCAGACGATATCCTGGACAGAAGCAACTCTCATCTGCCCATGAGAATGTATGAACAATATCATGACAAGAGTTCAAAAGTCTTATTGAATGGCTACGTCATTCCGGCTAATCAATCAGGAGATCAAGATTTGGATATGACCATCGATCACCTTTCTACACATCCGAATACGGCCCCTTTTATTGCACAATCTTTGATTAAATTTTTCACGAGTTCTAATCCTAGTCCGGCTTACGTGCAGCGAGTGGTCTCTGCCTTTAATCCTATGGAGGAGAACAACTTACAATCGGTAATTAAGGCAATACTCCTTGATCCAGAAGTTAGGAATCCTGTAAATAAAGAGGCTTACACAGGAGGCAAACTTCGAGAGCCCCTAGTGCGATTTATGAATTATTTGAAAGGTTTCCATCTAAGCACTAGCTATAATGGGGTCTATCCTTATGAATTCCCCTGTACCGGCAGCAATATCGGTCAATCGCCACTACAAGCGCCTAGTGTTTTCAACTTTTTCTTACCTGACTACCAAGCTCCAGGGCCCATCACCCAAAGGTACATGACTTCACCTGAGTTTCAACTATTGAACTCTAGCAATGCGATGGGCCTCATCAATGAGATGGACAAATTGGCGATTAGAAGATTTTACCTATTTGATTGCTATGAGGAATATGTGGAAGATGATTTTGGAGGTGATCCCAGCTATTTCTCAGAAGAGGATTATTTCATGGACTATGAGGAACTCAGAAATACCGCTACTCAGCCAGAGGTTTTGATTAACCATTTGGATATCCTCTTGGCTAATGGTTTGCTAACCGATTTTACCAAAGGAGTTGTAAAAAATGCTATACAACAGCTCCCCGATTCAGATGATCGCATACGGATGGCCACCTATCTCATCCTCATTTCTCCCGACTACGCGATCCTGAAATAGGTCTTTTTTGCTTAACAATCTACAAAACAACCAATAATGGAACATCATAAATATAGTCGACGTCAATTTATAGGTACAGCAAGCTGTGCTGCTATTGGAAGTACGACCTTCTTTTCTACGCTTTTCAACTTACAGTCCATGAGTGCCGCTTCTATGACCAGTGGTCTTTTAGCGCCTCAGCAAGAAGATTATAAAGCTTTAGTGTGTATCATGCTGGGTGGCGGAAACGATGGCTACAACATGCTGGTGCCCACCAATAATGCGGACTATAACACCTACAAAAAAACCAGGACTAATCAAGCACTGGCCAAAGACAGTTTATTGCAACTCCAACCTAAAACCTACAATGCCCACGAATTAGGTTTACATCCTGCAATGACTGGTTTAAAAGGCTTGTTCGACGAAGGTAAATTGGCGATCATTTCTAATGTAGGTACCCTAGTGCAGCCCACTTCAAAATCGCAGTTTGTTAATGGAGCACAGGTCCCTTTTGGCTTATTTTCTCATGCCGATCAGGATCAGCAGTGGCAGACCTCCGTACCTCAGACCAAATCACCGACCGGATGGGCTGGTCGTTTAGCAGACATGGTACAATCGGCCAATTCCAATCAAAACATATCCATGAATATCTCCCTTTCGGGGAAAAATGTATTCCAGCTGGGTAAGTTTGCTGCGGAGTATACCATCTTACCCACAGGTACAGGAAGTACGGGAATACGTGGCTATAAAGGCCCAACTACTTTTGACCAGATCAGGACTTCAGCGGTCAAGAGTTTGATGGAAAAACAGTACCAAGATATTTTCAAACAAACTTATGCGGGAGTCATCGAAGCTAGCCAAAACACGCATGAGCTATTCAGTGCCGCAGTAGGCAACTCAACAATCAATACGCCTTTTTCTGCCAATGAAGTCTCTCAGCGCTTAAAGATGATCGCCCGTACCATTAAAGTTCGTCAATCCTTAGGCCTAAAGCGACAAACTTTCTTTGTGCGTTTTGATGGCTGGGATCATCACGATGAGCTCTTGAACAATCAATCCCAAATGTTGGGTGTGCTGAGTACGGCCATGAGTGAATTCCAGGCAGCTCTTAAAGAAATCGATGTAGAGGATAATGTAACCACCTTTACCATCTCCGATTTTGCTAGAACCTTGACCTCCAACGGGAATGGTACAGATCACGCTTGGGGCTCCAATGTAATGGTCATGGGCAAGCAGGTAAAGGGACAGGAGATATATGGAAGCTACCCCAACCTGGCTTTAAATTCTGAGCTGGAAGTTGGTGGCGGGGTGATTATTCCCAAGCTCTCGACTGATGAATACTTTGCCGAATTGGCCATGTGGTATGGGGTTTCAAAAGGAGAGCTCCCTACCCTATTCCCGAATATCGGAAACTTCTACAACACCTTTAGTCCTGAGGCTCCGATCGGTTTTATGAATCTCTAAAACAACAACAATGAACCAGAAATATATAATTATAGTGGCTCTACTTCTATGTGGATACCATCTTAAGGCTCAACAAAATTTCAGCCCAGATGCTAGCATCTGGCTAAACACTTGGTCTTCTTGTCAACCCAGCAGTCATCCCATCCAGGAAATTGGCACGAGCCACTGGATCCAATATGATTTTGGAGCAGTACGGAACCTCTCTAAAACCTGGGTATGGAACACCAATGATCCCTCGAAGTTAAATCAGGGTTTTCAAACCGTACGGGTAGATTATTCAGAGGATGGAGAAGCATGGACGAAATATGGAGAAATGCAATTCCCAAAAGGAACGGGCGAGGCCGTTTATGGCGGTTTCTCTGGGCCCGATTTGGTGGGTATAAAAGCCCAGTATGTAATCCTAACCGCTCTGGACAATTATGGAGATCCTAGCTGTTTTGGGCTTGCAGAAGTTAAGTTTAATCTACTTTCTGATCTAGAGAGCAGTGATCCTATTACTGGAGCAGAAGATTGCCTAGCCTTTGAATTTGTGGACGTGGAAGAGGTAGTACGCAATGAAGCTTTTATCTATTGGGAATACCCGGAATCGAGTACCTATCTTTTCGAATATCGAATTGCAGGTACCGAAGAATGGATAGAAATAGAGGTGGAAGAAAACGAAATCTTTTTGGAAGACCTCATCGAGGGAACGAGTTACGAGTTCATTATCACCGTAGAGTGCGAAGAAGACCAATTCTCAGATACAGGTATCCGGACCTTTCGCACCTTGACCTGTGGCCTTGTCAATAGCGTTTCTTTGTCTTTGGTAGAAGAAGATGCCATAGAAGTGGCCTGGGATCCCGTAACTGATGTAGACGAGTACCTGGTAGCTTACCAAAGCTTAGCTGATGATGAAAACGAGGAAGAACCGGCTTATTTCTTTACAGAAGAGACCAATGCCTACATCGAAGGTCTTGAGAAAAATACGGAATATTATCTAGTAGTTGGGACGCCCTGTGGCGAAGAAGACTTTGCATTTAGTGAGGCTTTTTTCTTTATGACCAACCCTAATGTCACCAGTGTTTCGGAGGCCTACAGTAGTCTGAATGAAGGGAAAAGTGATATCATGCAGGTATTCCCTAATCCATCTGCTGGAGCTTTTCGGCTAGCTTATCAAACCAAAGAGCGGGATTTACTGAATTATGCGCTCTACGATGTAACAGGAAAAATGATCTACCAGAACCACCAAAAATTAAGCACTGGTCAAAACAACATTGAGGTAGATATTAGTCATCTACAAAATGGCGTATATACCCTCAAAACCCTGACTATGAGCAAGAGGGCCGCAATGACTCAGCGCATTATTAAAATCGGCGAAGAATAAAATACACTACCTATTTGCTGATAAAAATTTTATGGAATTTTTGGTCAGCACCAATATTTTGAGAGAGGTCACCAAGGTGGCCTCTTTTTTGCTTTCCATTGAGAAAATACCATTTATTTTGTAATTTTATTACTGGCTGGTTTTACCATTGCAAATGCTGCACATATCACTCAAACCATTCCACTTGTATCGGTTGAAATAGCGCCAGCTGTATCGGTTTAAAGTGTGCCACTATA
>JBELML010000225.1:0-5106 GCA_042095835.1 Saprospiraceae bacterium | reverse complement strand
TCATAACTCGTTTTGGCCTAAATTTACGAATTTGTGCATTTCGTTATACACACAGCAACATCACCAATCGAACTGCTTGGGTCAATAAACCCTATCTTCTATCCCACAATTCTTTTCCAAGATGAAGGCGCTTGGTCAAAAGGTACTCATAAATGGGCATTACATTATCTCCATTTAAAAAGACTACGAAACCATTCTTGGACTTTGGAAAGATCATCGCCAAGGTATTCACACCAGGGTCTCTTCCTGAATGCGCTAGCGCGTATTCGCCATCTTTTAGCTTGGTCATCATCTCCCAACCCAGGCCGAAGTAGTTGTTTTCTTTTAATTGAATTTGGTGGCTCAGCATCTCCTGGTAAATCGCATTCGAGAGGCTGGCACCGTTTAGCACGTATGCTAGAAAGTTGCTATAATCTGTAACTGTAGTTAGGATATTAGCAGCGGCATTAGCCTCGTAGTATTTATTAGTAGGAATGAGCTGTCCATCGACATCAAAATTGCTAGCATAACGAGACTCGTCCATACTTTCGTCCCACCAGAAACGGGTGTCGGTCATCCCTGCTGGTTTGAAGATATAGACTTGTGCCAACTCTTCGATGGTACGACCCAATTTAGCTTCGATGGCCTTCCTCAAATATTCAAACCCTTCTCCCGAATATTGGTATTGAGTACCTGGATCAAACTCAAAAGTCAGTTTATTTGAGGCACTCAGGTATCGCCAATTGGGAAACCCGGTTTGGTGAGAAAGGACTAGACGTGGCGTTAGCTTTTTGCGTCTTGGATCTGCTTTGATATCTGGATCGATCCAGTAGGGATGTAGTTTTTCATCTAGATCAAGCAATCCAGCATCTATGATTTTGAGGACGGTGAGGGCAAATAGGGGTTTAGTTAGAGAAGCTACTTTGAAAATAGTGTTGTAGGGAGCAGTCTTTGTTTGGTCGAGTGTTCCATAGATTTCTACCTTAGTGACTTGACCATTTTCAATGATGCCCAGACCCAGGGCAGGCACCTTGCTATCACTTAGTAGCTGCTCTATTTCATTCTTTGGGGGCTGTTTTGCACTAGGCTTTTGATGGTCATAACTCAAAACATCGTGCATTTGCCACTGTCCATCTTCTTTAATCCAGACGGTGGTAAACTTGGCGATATTTGTCCAGCGATCCGCTTTACCTTTTTCTCGGATATAAAAATGGTGAATACCTGATTGAATAGCTCCATACAATTCTCCGTTTTCAAATAAAGGGTAGACTGTAAGACTGCTTTCTTCCAACTTTCTAATTGGCTTCTGATCTAAATTAGAGCAGATGTTTTTTCGCATACTCTCAAAAAAATCGGCCCGATCAGAAATGCCTGCCTGATCGTGATAAAACCTTAACTGATCAGAGGTGATTTGCTCTAGGTATTCCAATTTACATTGGTTGAAACTCAGCTCAAATAAGAGGCTATCTTGTTTTTTAAGTTCAATAAACAAAGGACTCTCCTTGTCGACTTGAGCTTGTAAATAGGTAAAAGAAAAAAGTAAGCTAATAACCAAAATGAAATAAATCTTTGTCATATCTAATTGTCGTGGTGATGTTGGATTACAAAGATTTCACATATCCACTTCAGATGCTCAAAAAAGAGCCGACAATGGCCCGACAACAGGCCGCCAATCAGCCGACAGTTTTATATCACATTGAAATTCAGCTGAATAGCAAGACGATTTTCTTTATCAATTTTAGCAGCATTAGCTAATATAATAAAGACATTCACCAACACCAGTATCACCATAACAATCAAAACTATTTCGTCAGGAAGCCAAAACCAATTACGGGTCAATGCAGTCAAGACTACGGCAATTACGGAGAAAATGGTCCAGACAATTTGAATGGACACGATCTGCTTTGAGAGCTTATGGTATTCTTTGAATATCCACATCAACAAGAGTGGGATGATAATATTCAAAGGGGGAAATAAGATAAAAAGGATAGTGGCAATATTGATCACCTTAACCTTGGTGTAGTTGACTTTTTGATCGGCTTGTGCTGCTTCTACTAGATTTTTTTCTTCTACATGGAGAGCTTTGGCTAATGTTTTGAGGGTATGTCCTTTTGGCGGTGTTCCTGCTTCAATCCGCTGAATAGTTCGTACAGATACGCCCGATTTTTCGGCAAGTTCTTCTTGGGTGAGATGCTGTAATTCGCGGTAATCTTTCAGCTTGGACATGGATTCAAATTTCCTCTAAAATTAATAGAATATTGATTAAATTGGAAAAACGATTCAATGCAGGCAACATTAATCGATGAACCTATTTAATACTAAGCTCGACAAATCTTTTATCTATGACTGGTGAAAAACAGGAGGCTAGTTGGTCAATACCTAAGTTTTATTTCCTACTTACTTTTTTAGGCCTACTACTTATCAGTTGCAGTAAAGAGGAGGGCACTCCAAGCATCGAGCCCAATCCGGTCGAAGCTCCTATTACGGGCTTTTTTAGTTTAAACCTTCCGGTAGGTAGCCAAACAAGAGAATACATTTTATATGTACCAGAATCTTACGACGAGAACAAACCAACGCCACTGTTATTCAACTTTCATGGTTATACCCAGACTGCCGATTTTCAATACAACTTTGGGTCTATGCGGCATATCGCCGATACAGCCAACTTCATCCTAGTTTATCCTCAAGGGGCGCAATTTCGTGGCAATTCTCACTGGAATATCGGCTCCTGGACACAAGGGAGCACCGCCAGTGATCTTAGCTTCACTAATGCTATGATTGATGCCATTGCAGCAGATTATAATATCAACGAAGACCGCATCTATGCTTGTGGGTATTCCAATGGTGGTTTCTTTAGCTTTGAATTGGCTTGCCGACTCAGTGCTAGAATTGCGGCGGTAGGTTCAGTGGCTGGTAATATGTCTGATCGTACGTTTGAAGCCTGTAATCCAAGTCATCCAACGCCAGTCATTACGATTCATGGTACCAATGATAACATTGTGCGATATAATGGTACTGTACCCGAAGGGATAATATCACAAGATGAGGTTCTATCTTATTGGACCAATTTTAACCGGACAGACCAGGAGGCTATTATAGAAAATATCGAAGATCTTGATCCTGCCGACGGTAGTACGGTGGAATACTATCAATACCTCAATGGAGATAATGGTGTCTCCGTGGAGCATTACAAGGTGATCAATGGTAGGCACGATTGGCCAGGCAGCTCTGGCAATATGGATATTGATGCCAGCCTATTGATCTGGAACTTTGTCTCTCAGTTTGATATTAATGGTCCGATATAATAGATAGAGCAAGACTGCTCGATTGAGGGAGATTGCTCCTTGCTCCTCTGTAGTTCTATGAAAGTCTACCATGGTGTGTCCTCTACCCATTGATGCAGTGCTTCCCAAATCACAAGTAGATTTTCAGGAGCCTTTCGTTTATGGAATTTTACCGTCTTCTCTTGGTAAATGATCTCAAATTGCTGGATGTCCTTAGCAGGTGACAAGTAGCTTGTTGCCAAGTCTAAAAAGTCATTAGATTCGAATATCTGGGTTAGAGATGCTAATTCCTCTTTGCTTATTTCAATTTCGCGAGGAGAAGTTTGTTCCATATTCCTTTTAGGCATCAAAGTCGCTCTACCAGATTCGAAAAGCGCCAATTCGTAGGATTTGCATTTACCTCGGCAACTTCCGGCCTTGAGTCTGATTAGAGCTTGATCAATAGTATCTCTTGTCTCAACAGGTGTACTAGCTGGCTTCGTAGTTGAACAGGAAAATAGTACATAAGATAGTCCTAGGGTTAAAGCAATAATGATTAAATAAGTCATTTTCATGGGTATATTATTTTACGACCAAAACCTTTTTAGGGGCTAAACGCTTATCCTGAAAACGCACAAAATAAACACCATTAGCCAAGGCAGAGATATCAACACCTGCTCCTTGCTTGGTATCAAAGCTTAGCATTTTCTTACCCATTGAATCGTAAATCGCTCCGGCTACCTGACCTGATAGAAAGAAGCTACTTTGGGCTGGGTTTGGGTAGATATTGATATTGACTTTTGTAAGCTCGTCTTCTACTGAAGTCAATAGACCACAAGCATCGCTACTCAAAAGTGTAGACCTAGAACCATTCAAAGCAGCCAGCATTCTCATTTTTTGGCCTTGGGTAAACATGGTTGCACAACGATCATCACTGTAATCCATATAGTTATTAAACATGATTCCGTTCCCAGCACTGGTACAGTCATCATAAGAAGGGAAACTAGAGCAACCCTCTGACTCCGTAAACTGAAGCGGGGTATCCGATACTAAATCGTCTTCATTACAACCTCCATCTTCAGGCCCCCAAACATGTTCCAGATTAAAGTAGTGTCCCAATTCATGGGTAGCTGTGCGCCCTAGATTATAATCTTCAGTAGCTGCTGCTGTACCAATTGTACCAAAATACTGGTGTCCAATCACGATTCCATCCGTTTCTGGTGGATCTGCTGTACCAGGGAGATAGGCAAAACCCAAGCCATCATCTTCGCCCATTTGGCAAACCCATATATTGATATAGCGGTCTGGATCCCAAGTAGCAATACTACCATCATCATTATAATATAAATCATCTGCGCCTCCAATATCCTGGATGAAGGTTTCTCTGCGAGTAATACCATTGGTAGGATTCCCATCTGGATCAAA
Organism: Saprospiraceae bacterium; assembly: GCA_042095835.1. GTDB lineage: Bacteria > Bacteroidota > Bacteroidia > Chitinophagales > Saprospiraceae > DATFKA01. The sequence continues at coordinate 439 of JBELML010000225.1, read as the reverse complement.
GGAAGCTAAGCAAAACTCGATTTCTATATCGGCAGCTAATGCTTGGAAAGGCATCGGCCCATCGCTGAAGTTTTCGTTCAGCATTCGAAAGTCCGCATTTAATACATCGAGTTGTGATTGAATTTGTGCATCGCTGATATTCTCTTCCTCTTCGTACCAAACGACGTGTACAACAATTGGTAAAGTAACCACCGATCGGGTCTGCACCTGATCGGTATTTTCAGCAATCCACTGTTGAGTGGCCCGCTCCTGAATTTCTAGTTGTCTAACTAATCGTGGATTTTGTTTCAAAAGCCTTGTTCGCTTTTTAGAGGTGGCACATTTTTGCCCGTAGCCATTTATAGAGAAGGCTACACTAATGCAGAGGATTAGCCAGAAAGCATTAGGTTTCAAGTTCATTGTTCGTTCGTTTTATAGAAAATCTTGGTATATTTTATTA
>JBELML010000224.1:0-5308 GCA_042095835.1 Saprospiraceae bacterium | reverse complement strand
TGAAGATGCTAGAGCGGTTTTGAATTGGAGTTTCAGTTGAATTTATAAAAAATTGAAGTGTGATTTTTTGGTGCGTTTGCCCTAATACTATGAAGTTGTCTAAGGTATTCTGTTGCAGGCGAGAAAACAGTATTTTAAGGCTAATCGAGGCAAAAAACGTAAGCTATGCATCGCATAGCTGAGGCTTTTTAACGAAGAGTAGCCTTAAAAGATGTTTTTGATAGCCCAACAAGGAAACTTTAAACAGCTTCTATACGAGAAAGCTTGATGATATCCAGGTCATTGATCTTATAATGCTGAAAGAGCCAATTGGCTTTATTATTTCCAACAAGATTTCTCAAAAAGGTGTATCTTCCATAATCATGTGGTGACTTGGGGACTGGGAGACTGGGGGATGTGGAGACATAGGAGACGTGGTGACGTGGAGACTGAGAGATTAGGGGACTGGGGGACTGGGAGATATGTTGACATGGAGATGTAGTGATGTGGAGGCATAGGAGATGTGGTGACTAGGAGACCAGGGGACTGGGAGATGTTAAGACATAGAAGACTTGGTGACGTAGTGATGTGTGTATGCTGACAAGGGTGAGGCACGATCCTTTTGTCAGTACTTGGATTAATGTGAAAAATAAGTACGTAGTATCGATAGGAGCGAAATTAGAGAAAAGGATGGCAGAAGTTATTGTACCCGTAAAGGAAGAAGAGAAAAAACTCATTCAGGATGCTTACCGACAGTTGTTGAGAACAATGACCGTCAAAGGACCATTGGATGATGAGGATAGTCGTATGATCCGACAGGCTTACGAACTAGCCGTTGATGCTCATCATGCGCAAAGAAGAAAGTCAGGAGAACCTTATATCCTCCATCCCATTGCGGTGGCGAAAATTTGCTCCGATGAAATCGGCCTGGGACCAACCGCAATTGTTTGTGCCTTACTACATGATGTGGTCGAAGATACGGATGTGACGCTTGAGGATATCCGGAATCAATTTGGAGGGAAAGTTGCGCAGATTGTAGATGGTCTGACCAAATTAGACTCTGCCTATAATAGCGATAGCCCACAGGCCGAGAATTTCAAAAAGGTATTGACTACGCTACTCGAAGATGTACGCGTGGTTTTGATTAAAATGGCCGATCGACTGCATAATATGCGTACACTTGGAGCTATGCCAAGGCATAAACAGCTCAAGATTGCAGCGGAGACCAGCTTTATTTATGCGCCACTAGCGCATCGCCTAGGATTATACAAATTCAGGACAGAGTTCCTTGATCTTTGTATGAAGATCACTGATCGAGAGGATTATAGTAAAATCGCCAAAAAGCTCAACGAAACCAAAGCTTCCCGAGAGTCTTATATCGCCTCTTTCATCGAGCCTCTGCGAGACAAGTTAGATCCACTGAATATTCCTTACAAGGTTTTGGGAAGGCCCAAGTCCATTTATTCGATCTGGAATAAGTTGAAAAGCAAAAAAGTGCCTTTCGAAGAGATTTATGATCTTTTTGCGGTACGTATCATCATAGATGTACCACCAGAAATGGAGAAGTTGTCTTGCTGGCAAATCTACTCCGTTGTTACAGATGTACATCAGCCAATTCCCTCACGACTCAAAGACTGGGTGACTACACCCAAGGCCAATGGATATGAGTCCTTGCATACAACCGTGATTGGCCCAGGGGGAAAGTTTGTGGAAGTCCAAATACGTAGCTCAAGGATGGATGAAATTGCCGAGCGCGGTTTTGCTGCACACTGGAAGTATAAAGGCGTAGCCGTTTCTAATCAAAAAGATGATATCTACGAGCGTTGGTTGGATAGTGTACGAGAGACTTTAGAAGATCCAACGGTAGATGCAGTAGAGTTTCTTGGAGACTTTAAATCCAATAACCTTTTCAGCGAGGAGGTCTACGTTTATACGCCTAATGGCGATTTGAAAATGCTACCGAAAGGAGCCACTGCTTTAGATTTTGCCTTTAGTATACACACCGATCTAGGCTATCATTGTACCGCTATCAAAGTGAATAATAAGCTGGTCCCTATGGGCTACCAGCTACAGAATGGCGATCAGGTTAATATTTTTACCCAAAAAAATCAAAAGCCAAAAGAGGGTTGGTTAGATATGGTGGTCACAGGTAAGGCCAAGTCGAAAATTCGATCTACCCTTAAAGAAGAGCGTAGGAAAGTTGGAGAACTGGGCAAGGAAAAGCTGGAGCGAAAACTGCGGCACCTCAAAGTGAATTTTGAAGACTCCGTGGACTTCATGGTGAAGTTTTTTGGCTTTGGTAGCCATATCGATCTATACTATGCCCTCGCTACGGAGGAAAGAACCATTGCCGAATTATTCAAGTTGTTAGAGGTCCAAACAGGTGTCTTGGTAGAGAAAACTAGCGAACAAGAGATCCAGCCCGAACCTCAACAAACTCGCAAAAAAGGCTTGTCAAAGGCGGCCAAAGCCCAACTAAACCTGAAGCCTCACCTGTTAATTAATGGAGAGCCTGCTGAAAAATATGAATATACTTTAGCAAGTTGTTGCAATCCAGTACAAGGAGATGATATCTTTGCCTATCTTACCTTGAATGCTGGCTTGAAGATTCATCGCTCGAATTGCCCTAATGCCACTCATATGATGGTCAACTATGGCTACCGAATCATGAAGGCAGAATGGATGGTATCGACCAATGCTACCTTTGTAGCCGAGCTGATCATCACAGGTATTGACAGTGGCCCAGGAGTGATCGAGCAGCTGATGCACAATATTTCTACCATGCTAGGATTGAATATCCGAGCTTTGAATATTGAAGGAGAGGAAGGTTATTTTGAGGCAAAAATGAAGTTGATGGTCAGGAATACGGATCAATTGAACCTTGCCATTAAAAGTCTACAGAACTTGGACAACGTTTCTACTGTTACTAGAGTAAATTAGTTTTTTAGATGGTCAGACCAGCTCGGTCTACCGTATCACAATAGCATTAATGGAAGCGCAAAAAACGCAGCAAGAATTAATTAAAGAGGTGAAAAGTATTTTTTCGGCACATTTGGAGCAGAATAGTCTCCGAAAAACCCCCGAACGCTATGCCATCCTCGAAGAAATATATAAACGAACCGATCACTTCGATGCGGAGGCGCTTTACATTCACATGAAGAACCAAAACTACCGAGTGAGTCGCGCTACCGTATACAATACCTTAGAGCTACTTGTCAGCTGTGACCTAGTCAAAAAGCACCAATTTGGGAAAAACTTGGCCCAATACGAAAAGTCCTACGGCTACAAACAGCATGACCACCTTATCTGTGTAGATTGTGGCAAGGTACTAGAGTTTTGTGATCCCAGAATCCAGCAGATTAAAAATATGATGGGAGATATTCTGAAATTTAGAGTACTCCACCATTCGCTGAATCTCTATGGCGAATGTCAAGGTGCCTGTGAGCGTACTTCTGACAAACTTGAGGAGTAAGTAACAGCCAAAAAACAACTTACCGATTTTGATGGAATCTTTTACACCAATACGGCGTTAAAAAGCCTCGCTGATGCCCTGCATCATCTACATTTTTTGCCTTGTCTTGGCATAAAACCTTCTCGATCAAAATGCGGGACTTATTCTTTGTCCGTTACTAAAAACTCAAGAAAATTATCATAATATTTCTGAAAAGCCTAACTTGCATTTTTAACTGGATGTTTGTGATGAGCAGCTTACCAAATGCAGACTTGTCGTAGATGTCCAATAGACAAAAACGCAAATGGCAGTAGACGTACTTTTAGGTTTACAGTGGGGAGACGAAGGGAAAGGAAAAATTGTAGACTATTTAGCTCCTCAATACGATATTATTGCCCGCTTCCAAGGCGGACCCAACGCTGGACATACCCTCGTATTTGATAATCAGAAATTCGTGCTACATACGATTCCTTCTGGGATTTTTAGAGACCAGCAGCTCAATTTAATTGGCAATGGCGTTGTCATTGATCCCATCACCTTAGAAAAGGAAATCCACCAATTAAAGGAGGCTGGAGTAGAATTTGCAGGTCGACTTTTTGTTGCTCGAAAAGCGCATCTTATTTTGCCAACCCATCGCTACCTCGATGCCGCTTCTGAAGCAGCTAAAGGAAAAGATAAAATCGGCTCGACTTTACGTGGAATTGGTCCTACCTATATGGACAAAACTGGTCGGAATGGATTGCGCGTTGGAGATATCACTCGTGCGAATTTCAAAGAGAAATACCAGGCACTGAAGGCCAAGCATATGAAACTGGCCTCTATCTATCCTGAGATTGATGTAGATATTCAAGCCGAAGAGGATAAGTGGTTTGCTAGTTTAGAAACCCTCAAATCCTTGATTCTCGTCGATGGGGAGTATTTTATCAACCAAGCTATTAAGGATGGTAAAAAAATACTCGCGGAAGGTGCTCAAGGTTCTATGCTTGATGTCGACTTTGGAACCTATCCTTTTGTGACTTCCTCTAATACGATTACAGCTGGTGTTTGTACTGGTTTGGGTGTTGCGCCGGGGCATATTAAGGAGGTGATTGGTATTACCAAAGCTTATTGTACCAGAGTAGGGGCTGGCCCATTTCCTACCGAACTATTTGACGAAGTAGGCGAAGCACTTAGAAAAGAAGGGGCAGAGTTTGGCGCTACTACAGGTAGACCAAGAAGATGTGGATGGATTGACTTGCCACAGCTGAAATATACCATCATGGTCAACGGAGTGACGCAATTGGCGGTGACCAAACTAGATGTGTTGAATATCTTCGATGAAGTCAGCGCAGCACATACCTATCATATCGAGGGCTCTGATACAGAGCAGCTGCCTTATGATACCTGCGATGTAGAGATTAAGGCCAATTATACTCCCTATACAGGATGGAAACAATCTCTAGATGATGTTACCAGCTATGGCGAATTACCACTAGCTGCAAAAGACTATCTAGAGATGTTAGAGTCGGCTTTAGGTACTCGGGTATCCATGGTGTCGACAGGACCAGAACGAGAAAAATTGATAGAGAAAATGTAGATAAAGATAAATATTTAGAAGGATGGTAGAGTGAGTATGCTTTGTAAAGATATTCGCCCTACTATCCTCCTAGGCCTGTTTTAGACAACTTCAATACCCTACTAGCCTTTGAAAAGGTATTGATTGATTAGATTTTCATAGTATTCTTGTTTGCCACTAAGTAGGGCCGGACTTCCATTTTTATGGGCAATTGCGGCCAATTGTTCCATATCCAGACCACCATCTTCGAAGGCTTTTCCATCTCCACCATTGAAAGTCGCATAGCGATCTGCGCGCATTTTCCCGTATTCTGAATGATCCAG
>JBELML010000223.1:0-5335 GCA_042095835.1 Saprospiraceae bacterium | reverse complement strand
GAATTTGCAGATACCATTATTACCAATGCAAATGTATATACCGTTGATGAAGCGCAACCTACCGCAGAAGCTATAGCCATAAAAGGAGATAGGATACTAGCTGTTGGCAAATCGGCTGATATTGATCAATTAAAAGGTGCCAATACCCAAGTGATCGATGCTGAGGGACAGTTTGTGATGCCCGGCTTTATCGAAGGGCATGGCCATTTTGCTGGCTTAGGTAGTAGCCTACAGAACCTCAACTTCTTAAAATCTAAGTCTTGGGAAGATATCGTAGCAATGGTGGGCGAGCGCGCCAAAGAGGTAGAACCTGGAGATTGGATCACCGGGCGGGGATGGCATCAAGAAAAATGGATGACTCCCGTAGAGCGTAATGTACTGGGATATCCTTTTCATGATGAACTAAGTGCCTTGACACCTGACAACCCCGTTGTACTCCGTCATGCCAGCGGCCACGGCCTATTTGCGAATGCTAAAGCCATGGAATTAGCAGGCATTTCTGTAGAAACACCAAACCCCAGCGGCGGTGAAATCGTCAGAGATTCTCGTGGCCAAGCTATCGGTGTATTCGAAGAGACCGCTATGGCTATGATTATGGATGCCTACTCTGAGTATTTATCTACCCTAGATGCTGATCAGAAAAAAGAAGTCTGGTTAGATGGTATTGAATTGGCTCAGCAAGAATGCTTATCAAAGGGCGTTACTTCCTTCCAAGATGCGGGATCCTCTTTCCGAGATATTACTTGGTACAAAGAATTAGCGGACCAAGGGGTGCTAGACCTTAGGTTGTGGGCTATGCTGCGCAGACCTTATGCAGAAATGCAAAATAACTTGGACGGCCTACCGCTTATTGGCTATGGTAATAATTTTTTCACCTGCAAGGCGATTAAAACTGCCGTAGATGGAGCTTTGGGGGCTTTTGGTGCTTGGCTACTACGTCCCTATGCGGATAAAGCAGATTTTGTTGGACAAAATACAGTACCCCTTAAAGAGGTCAGAAATATTGCCCAATTGGCTTGGGAAAATGATATGCAGCTTTGTGTACACGCCATTGGTGACAAGGGGAACCAAATCACACTAGATATTATGGAGGCCGTATTGGAGCAAGATACGAGCCGGAAAAATCACCGTTGGAGAGTAGAACACGCCCAGCATCTTGATACCAGTGATATTCCAAGATTCAGAGAGATGGGCGTCATTGCCTCCATGCAAGGTATTCACTGCACCTCGGATGCACCTTTTGTAGAAAAGCGTTTGGGTTATGAAAGAGCAAAATATGGGGCCTATCCCTGGCGCTCGCTTATCGACGCCGATGTATTGGTGATGAATGGGACGGATGCACCGGTAGAAGATGTGAGTCCTATCGAAAGTTATTACGCCTCGGTAACCCGAAAAAGAGCAGATTCAGGCTTTGAATTCTTCACAGAGCAATCGATGACTAGAGAAGAAGCCATCTACTCCTATACCTTAGCTAATGCCTACGGTGCTTTCGAAGAGGGCATCAAAGGTTCCTTGGAGGTAGGTAAATTGGCGGATATCGTAATCCTTTCTAAAGATCTTACGACTTGCAGTGATGATGAAATTTTAGATACTAAGATTATGATGACTATGGTTGGAGGTGAAATAAAGTACCAAAACTAGTAAGTCCATACGAACCTAGATCACAAGTTATCTGGTCTCTCTTTCCAGGCTTCAAATACGCCTACATCGAAAAATACTCGGTGTAGGCGATTTTTTTTGAAAAAAAACAAAGATGGCTGTAACATATGCTCCAAGCACTCGTCTTTGGAGTGAATTTAAATCGTAAAAAATATAACCATTCGATTTGAGCATGTTTTTTTGAGGCGGAGTGCTTCATTTTAAACGTGCTTCAAAAAGACATGGTCTTCTAAAATCGAAAGTGTATTTTTTGCTTACTACTATGGATAAAAAAGCATTTAAAAAGCAAGTTTTACCCTTGAAGGACAAGCTCTACCGTCTGGCGTTCCGGCTATTGCAGGAAGTGAACGAGGCACAGGATGCAGTACAAGAAGTCCTGATAAAGCTTTGGAACCAGCGGCAGAAATTGGCAGGAGTCAATAATATAGAGGCATGGGCCATGAGGGTGACCAGAAACCACTGCTTAGATAGATTGCGTGCGCGAAAAAATAGGCTAGAGCAGCTAGATGAGCGACAGCATCAACTACCCGCAGTAGAACCTAGTTCGGTCGAATTAGACCGCCAAGAAATGGTCATGCAGGTTCGCCAATTGATGAATCGACTCCCAGAGAACCAGCGCCTTGTGATGCACCTTAGAGATATCGAAGGCTATACCTATAAAGAAATAATGGAGATCCTGGATATGCCAGAAAATCAAGTGAAAACAAATTTATTCAGAGCACGCAAGAAAATGCGCGCCTACTTATTGAAAACGGTAAACTATGGATAGGACAACAATTATTCAACTCATCAATCGCTACTTCGAGGGCACAACCAGCCTGGAAGAAGAAGCACAAATCAGCGCCTACTTCAACGGTGGTGGAGTAGTAGAAGATGACTTGTTGATGTATCAACCACTTTTTCAGAGTATAAGTTTGGAAAAGGAACTACAACTACCACCTACATTTGATCAACTCGTACTTGATCAGCTCGAAGAGGACTCCAATGGGCGGGTCATTTCCTTAAAGCCTTGGAGACGATGGATGTCTGTAGCTGCTGGAGTAGCTGTGCTACTAGTGGGCTTATTGTGGATATTGTCTCCACCCACAACAACTACTGAAACTGCCGCAATCGATTGGTCACAGTATGAGCCAGGTACCCCTGAGGAGGCGATGGAGCTTTATAAAATGGCCATTATGAAGGTAGGCAGCTCCTTAAACGAAGGCGCTAAAACTGCAGCAAGCAAGGTGCAGCGTATTGACGAAGTTGTACAATTTTTTGAATAGTAAAATCACCCAATAAAATTTTAAAGATGAAGCAATTAAAAATTCTTTTCAGTCTGGGAATAATTTCCCTTTTATTTACCTCGGCGAGTTTCGCCCAAACGCAGGCTAATGCTATCGATAAGTATTTTAAGAAATATGTCGATAATACAGACTTCACTGTGGTTTATATCAGTGGTAAAATGTTTGAACTCATAGGCCGCCTTGACCTCGATCGAGAAACTTTATCTCTTGATGATGATGATGAGATGGAAGCAATCATGGATATAGCCTCCGATATGAAAGGCTTGCGTATTCTCACCACAGATATTAATGCTCGTGGCTATTATGATGAAGCCAAAACCAAAATTGATACAGACGAATACGAGTTATTGATGACGGTACGTACCAAAGATGGAGATAATGTAGAGTTTCTGATTTTAGAAAATGAGCAAACAGATAAAATTGATGAGCTGCTGCTACTGGTTGGGGGCGATGACTTTGTGATGCTCTCCTTCGTTGGAAATCTTGATTTAGAAAAGATTTCTCGCCTAGCCAGAGAGATTGACGATAACTAAGCAGACCCGACTTTTTATCACCCGAATAAACTGAAAGTAATGAGACAATCCCTTTTCGTATGGCTCCTTGTTGGCGTTCTTGGTACAATCAGCCTATCCGCAAGTGCTCAAAACCCTACTAAAGCTTTCTACAAATCACAAAAAAAGAAAGAAGGCGTATTTAATATCAAAGTACCAGGTTGGTTGATTTGGGCTGGAGCAGGCATGGTCTATAATGGTGTAAAAGATCCAGATGCCAGGGCTGCCTTAAAAATGGCCAGGCATATCAAGACCACCCGAATCATGTATGCTGAAGGAGGAATTAACAATCTGCAATCAGAGGTAGAGTCTTTTGTTCAACAGATTAATGACAGCAATTATGATGAGTTGATCACTGTAACGGCTGATGGTACTCATGTCCGTGTGATTGGGAATATCAAGCGAGATAAAATCAAACAGTTGGTTTTCTTAGTAGATGATAACGGCGAATTCGCTTATGTGAGCGCCAAATCTAATCTAAAAGTGAAGCACATCAGTCAGCTCATCAAGTACTATATGTACGAGTTGCCTGACTTTAAAGATAAACAAAGGCAGAAGGAGGAGCGAAGGCAAGCACGTAAAGCTCGCCGAGCGAAGTCCAAGGAAAAGTTACCACAAGCCTGAGTTTAGGCCTAGACCATCCAATTCAATAAAAATACACATTATGATAAAGCAATTCTTTTGCGTAGTACTACTATGCTTACCTATACTATCTTTCTCTCAAAGTAAAACCATCAAAGAGTTTTATAATAAATACAAGCATCAAGAAGAAATTGGAAAACTAGAACTGAAAGGTTTTGTCCTACGGCTGGCGGCTAAGTTCGCCGATGAAGACGATGCAGATCGCCTTCTGAGTCGGATTACGAGACTACGTGTGCTCTCCTTTGATGAGGGACGTACCATCCCTCGCTCAGAACTCAACGAATTCATGCGCTCAATTCGAAAAGAACGTTTTGAAGACCTCATGAGTATTCGAGAAGATGGAGATGACATCCAAATCATGATCAAAGAAGAAGGGACCTCCATCAGTGATGTACTGGTGATCATCAAAGGCGATGATAAATTCACCATGCTCAGTCTAGAAGGGAAACTGCAATTCAACGATATCAAGCAACTGAATATCGATGTAGATGGTGGAGATTACTTCCAGCGTGTGCCAGAGAAGAGAGTACATGAACCTAGCCCAAGGGCATAAAAAATGATTACTTGTAGGTTTTTTAAGCCTACAAGTAATCATCCGACGTTTTTGAAGAAAGCCAGAAGTGTAGAATTGCTTCTTGGCTTTTTTTATTTCACGACCTTTTGGCTAGTCACCCGACCTCGCTCATCGCGAATATTGATAAAGTATTGGCCACTTGGTAAAGCTGCCAAATTGATGCTGTTTTGTCCTTCTTTCAAAAAGATACTACGCACGGTTTGTCCTAAACCATTTTGGATACTTACCTGGTAAGTTTCCTTGTCATCTAGACCCGATATGTTGAGTGTCTCATAAAAAGGATTCGGAAATACTTTAATAGATGAATTCAAGCTTTCTCCTACTTGTAGCGCAATCACCTCACTGTAATCATTGGTTCCATCAAAATCAAACTGTCGTAAGCGGTAATAGTAATCACCTTCGTCAGTTGGTTGATCTATGAAGTTGTAGGATTGAGCCTCATTAGTAGTGCCTTTTCCTTTACGCGTACCAATGAGCGACCAACCCTCGCTATCTGTGCGGCGCTCAATATCAAAACGATCATTATTTTGTTCGCTGGAGGTCGTCCAGCTGAGGTGAATTTTGTTGTCTTCTACCTTACCTATAAAGGTGCTTAGTGTTACAGGAGAGTTGAGGCAATCATC
>JBELML010000222.1:0-5472 GCA_042095835.1 Saprospiraceae bacterium | reverse complement strand
GATCTACCCAATAGCTCAAAGACGCGCCCTAATGCCTGAATGCTGTTGCGTTTCTCCTGCATCGAAATAAACATCCATAAAAACGGAAAAAAGGCAATACCTACAAACAAGAAAAACGTAAACCAGCTATTCGTCCATAATATGAGGTATAGCACACAGACCCCTGGCAATGCTTTAAAAACTAAGAGCCATAGCGGTGTGATGGATTCTCCTGGATTAGCAGCCTGGAGCAACTTCCTAAAGACTAAGGCAAAAAAGGTAGCCAACAAAGGAATATTAATAGCAGGTAGAAACGGTATTTCTGGGTTTATAAAAAAGCTATTGAGTTCTGATAGTACAGGTAAAACAAAGGCATCAAAGCCAAATAAATAATCAGGAGACTCTGCCGACAGGCCAAAAACTAAAGCACAATAAACAATAGCAAAACCTAGTGCCAGAAGGAAGGCAAATCGCAGATGCTGCCTGAAAAAAATAAAAGCATCGTTGAAAATCGTTCCGCTGGTCTTTATTTCTCTGAATCGAATAGTCTGGTCAAGCTCTGGAGCCAATACGGCCTTCTTTAAAGGTTTTCGTCCACGCCGCCGGTACACCATTCGCGGATAAAGCCAAAAATAAAAGAATATAAAAGCCAAACAGCCCAAAATAAATATCAAACGAATGGCGTCTGGCGTTTCTGTTTGTCGCGTCAAATAACCTTCAAAAAAACCGGCCACTACGAATAGCGGCATTATCCCCACCATAATCTTCAGCCCACGCTTAGCCGATTGCTGGAAGGAACGCAGGCGAGAATAGGTCCCTGGAAAGGCCAGACCTCTACCCATCGTTATACCAGCAGCACCAGCTATGACAATGGCAGATATTTCGATGGTCCCGTGTGTCCAAATCGCTAAGAAGGATTCCCAGAACAGGCCTCTTTCTATGAAAAAATACTGAAATGCTCCGACCATGACGCCATTCGAAATCAAGACGAATAGTGTGCCCACTCCATACACAATCCCCAAAACAAAAGTCAGAAAAGAGACCCAGAGGTTATTCATGGTGATCGCCAGAGACATCGCAAAGCGTCCTTTTGCTTTGTAGACGGCCATAGGATCGCCTTTGGCAATATTCTCCTTAGTCATTTCTATATAATCGGGCCCTAGAATAGTTTCTGCAAAATCAGGGTACATTTTGCTAGAGACTACTCCAATAATAAAGGCTACCAAGAACACTAAAAAGGCGATGAGAAAATTGCGCCGCGTCTCGTAAATAATCAAGGGCAGCTCCTCTAGTGCAAAGTCTTTAATACGGGTAAACTTGAATTTCCGCTTTTGATAAATCGCAGAAAAAATCTTTTGTGCGAGACCATTGAGATAGGCTCTTACAGATCGATTAGGATAGAAAGTGCGCGAATAAGAAAGATCATCTGTAACTTGAATAAACAGGTCATTCAACTGATCAGGATCTTTGGGGCTTTGGTCAAGCATTCGCTCTGCCTCCTGCCACTTCTGCTTATTCTGATTAATAAAACTGGATTCGCGCATAGTATTCTTAACAAATGAATGTAACAGTAAACCAAAAATATACTTAACTTTGATTGTAACGAAGTTTACATCCAGTTTTTATTAAGAGTACGCTCAAATTCATACATGGAGCAGCTGATAGAAATTAAAACCACCCAAAACGTAAGCATTGAATACGAATTAGCTTCCCTACGCGAACGCATCTTCGCCTTTGTGATCGATGCCCTGGTCATTGCCGTTGGCTATACTATTCTCTACCTCATCGTTGCGCCTTTATTGCTCGATGCTCTCTTCAACTATCCAATGTTGGGTTTGGTATTGGCGCTACTGCCTTTTTTCCTGTTCTTGATTTACCACTTTATCATGGAGTATTTCAACGATGGGCAGACCATTGGTAAAAGCGCCCTCAATATCAAAGTAGTACGCCTCGATGGTAGACAAGCCCAAGCAACCGATAATCTCATCCGTGCTTTTTTTCTGATTGTAGAAGCCATATTCTCTTCAGGAGTACTGGCGGCGATTATAATCAGCACGACAGCGAAAAGGCAACGCTTAGGAGATTTAACCGCTAATACTACCGTGATTCGCACTCGGAACTTGCAAAATTTTCGTCTGCAAGATATCCTGCGCATCGGCACCACTGAAGGGTATGAAGCGACCTACCCTGGTGTCAAACAATTCACCGAACAAGATATGCTTTTGATCAAAAAAGTAACGGATCGCTACCAAAGATACTTTAATCCAGCCCACCAAAAAGCCCTCAATCAAGCCACCGAAAAAGTAGCGCAAGTACTAGATATACCTGTCCCTAAGGACCAGCGCATGGAGTTTTTGCGTACGGTGTTGAGGGATTATATTGTATTGACGAGGTAGGAGATGTGGTGGTGTGTTGATGTGGCGATATTGTGATATGGTGACGTTGTGACGTGGAGATGTGAAGACGTTGTGATGTGGTGACATGGAGATGTGGTGATGTGGCGATATGGAGATGTGGTGACATGGAGGTGTGAAGATGTGTTGATGCATGCCTACCCTTGCTTACTTACTCTTCTGTCATGCTCGTACGTGGGTAATGGAGGTAGATGAATGGGGCATTTCTTTTTGATTTGAACAAAAGGAGAATCAAATACATTAGGCACTAAAAAACATGAGCCGTCCCGACTTTTCTTCCTTAAAAAATGGAAAAGAATTTGATCAATGGTATTGGACTAAAGCGGAGCTAGAGGCAATATGCCAAGCGAGTAAGCTCCCCACAAATGGGTCCAAAGCCAATTTACGTGCGCGCATCATCTATGCTCTGGACAACGAGGGTGCCGTTTTACCCAGCGCCAAAGTACAACAAAAAAAGTCTCGATTTAATTGGGCAAGAGAGGTCTTGACCTTAGAGACAGTGATCACCGACAATGTGAGTTTTGGTCCTAATTTCAGACGTTTCATGAAGGCGCAGATTGGTGCCCGCTTTGTATGCCATAGTGACTTCATGAATTGGGTAAAAGCCAACTCTGGGCAAACTTTAGCTGATGCCGTTTTACAATGGCAACTGCTCGAAGACCGCAAGAAAGATCCTACATTCAAACGAGTGATCGCTCAACACAATCGACTAGCTAAATACGTGCGCGACTTTTTAGCAGACAATCCTGGCCTTCAGTTCCAGGATGCACTCCGATTTTGGCAACTCAAAAGACAGCTACCTGCAGAGGGTGGATTAGTGATTTATGAGAAAAGTGACTTAAGCCTAGCTTAAGACATCAGCGATACGCTGGACTCGGATCAATAACTCTGCCGGCTTAAAAGGTTTAGAAATGAAATCTTGGATGCCGACTTCATAACCTTTAATAATTGGTTCTCCTTCGTCCGGATCGGCAAGTAATAAGACACCTACTTTGGGGCGGGCGGTTTTTACCTGGTCTACCAATTCTAAGCCTTTACCTTCGTTAGAATCTAAATCTATGAGGACAATGTCGGGATTTTCTAAGACGGCCGTACGCGCTACATCCTGATCTTTTTTACAAATCATCACTTCGTAGCCCTGCTTACGCAATCTAAACTCAATGGCCATCAATAGAACTTCTTCACTTTCACAAATCATTATCTTCATAGTCTGGTCTAATTTTCTCTCGGTAAAAAAATAAACTGTGCCCCCATATCACTCAAAACAAAAAGACAATAATTCAAAGTAGGATCTTTAAATACCCTGCGGAAATCATCTACTTTATCATTCTGTACAATATTCTTGGCATTTAGCTCCTCTAAAGTGGATGCCCTCACAGACCATTTTTGGCCCTTGCCCGGATCACGGTTCACTAAAGATACACCTAAATCAACATCTAGCATAGATACTACAAAAATTGGATACGAAGATACTTCCTGGTCCAATATCGTATCGGCCGCCTTCTTCATCAAAGGACGAAAAGGTTTGAGCTCTTTTTCTAGCTCTAAATATTTCTCTGTTACTCCCATTAAAATACTAGTTTGTTTTCAACTTCAGTAAGGCTACACTTTCAATATGATGCGTATGCGGGAACATGTCTACCGGCCTTACCTTTTCAACTACATATTTCTCGCTCAAAAGTTGTACATCACGTGCTTGAGTCGATGGATTGCAACTCACATATACCATGCGAGGTGCTTCTAATTTTAGTAGCATTTTCACTACATCAGGATGCATTCCTGCTCTTGGAGGATCGGTGATCAACAGATCAGGTTTGCCATGATCTTGAGCAAATTGGTCAGTCAGAATATCTTTGACATCACCTGCGTAGAAGGTCGCATTTTCTACCTTGTTTAAAACTGCATTTTCTTTAGCGCCTTTGATCGCATCTTCTACTTCCTCAATACCAACTACCTGCTTGCAGTGATCAGCCATATAAAGTGCGATGCTACCTAGGCCCGTATACAGATCGTATACGTTTTCGGTGCCTTGCAATTCCGCGAAATCAACAACTACATCGTAGAGTGCTTTAGCCTGCTCTGTATTCGTTTGGAAAAAAGATTTGGGATAAATTTTAAATTTTGTTTCTCCCAATTGCTCCAGAATGTGATCCTTTCCAGCGTAGAACTGCATAGGCAAGTCAAACATGAAGTCGTTTTGCTTGGTATTGATACAATAATAGAGGGAGGTAATGTCCGGAAAGTTGTCTCGTACCGCATCCAGCATTTTTTTAATCGCTTTTTCATCAGGTCTAGCAAAAGCTATTAGCACCATCACTTCCTGCAAACTGGTCACGCGAATCATTAAAGTACGCATGAAGCCTTGGTGTATCTTCGCATCATAAAAGTCGAGTCCTTGCTCTATGGCTATAGCTCTAATTTTATTCCGGATAGCATTAGAGGGCTCAGGTTGTAGCCAGCAATGATTGATATCGATGATTTTATCAAAGGCTCCAGCAGGATGAAAGCCGAGAACATCTTGCTCATTGCTCACATCTGTATTGAGCAGTTCGGCTGGCAACCATTTCTTACTAGAAAAAGAGAACTCTAATTTATTGCGATAATATTGGGTAGTTGCTGATCCAAGAATAGGTTGGAATGCCCCCACTTCTACTTTACCAATACGCTGTAGAGCATCTTTGACGACTTGATCTTTGTGTCTCAATTGGGCTTGGTAGTCCAACCCTTGCCATTTGCAGCCACCACAGGTCCCAAAATGTTCACAAAAAGATTCTACACGATCCGATGAATACTCATGAAATTGGGTCACTCGCCCCATCAGAAATCCTTTCCGCTTCTTGGTGACCAATACATCGGCAACATCTCCAGGCACCGCTTTATCTGCAAAAACGACTTGACCTTCCTCGGTTCTGCCTACTCCTTTACCTCGGTCGGCGATACCATGAAAGCGTACTTTCTCCAGAATCTTATACTTTTTTCTTCTTCCCATCTTGGGATGTATACTTTTGTTGACTCAAAGCTGCAAAAGTACAGAAATGTGCGATAAGCTACACTAAAAAGATTTAGCGCCTAGAGTAAA
>JBELML010000221.1:0-5510 GCA_042095835.1 Saprospiraceae bacterium | reverse complement strand
CAAAAATGAAGATGCTAGAGCGGTTTTGAATTGGAGTTTCAGTAGGAATTATAAATAATTGTAGTGTGATTTTTGGTGCGTTTGCACTAGGGGCTTAGGATTTAGTGGGTTATGAGTTTATGAGGTTAATCGGTAGGGTAACAAAGGTGAGGCCAGGAGCTTTTCATTAGTATCGTCATATACATAATACATAGCACATAATACATAGCACATAGCAAAGCATCCCGACATCCGTTGCACTACGCCGGGATTAATTCGACCAGATTGTATTGCTGCGCACTACAATGGTCTCATTAACTTGACGCTAGGAGCCTTTCGGCAGTAGGGGAAATAGAAAAAGTCATTCCGGAACGAGTCTGGAATGACTTTTTTGTAAAAATTAAGCATCGATTATTTACGAAGACCTAATTTCTCGATAAGATCACGATATTTCTGAATATCTTTTTTCGCTAGATATCTCAATAACCTTCTACGCTTACCTACTAGCGTAAGTAATGTTCTACGACAAGAGTGGTCTTTCTTGTTCGTTTTAAGGTGATCAGACAAGCCTTTAATACGGTATGTAAAAAGCGCTACTTGTCCTTCAATAGACCCCGTGTTGCCCTCAGCACCACCGAACTCCTTAAAAATTTCGTCTTTCTGTTCTTTCGTTAAATAGTTTGCCATGTTGTTTGATTTAAACCGTTAGTGATCACATGAATCATTTACAGCGGCGCAAAAGTACGTTTTTCACAACTTTTATGCAAACTATCCTGCCTTTAAAGCTTTCAAAGCATCATTCAGCCGAGGTACCACATCGAATAAGTCGCCAACAACTCCATAATCAGCAGCTTTGAAGAAAGGCGCCTCTGGATCTTTGTTAATGACAACGATCACTTTGGAACTATTGACACCTGCAAGGTGCTGGATAGCACCGGAGATTCCAGCCGCGATATATAAATTTGGACGGATGGCAACACCCGTTTGTCCTACGTGTTCGTGGTGTGGACGCCAACCTACATCTGCTACCGGGCGAGAGCAGGCGGTAGTTGCTCCAAGCGTTTCAGCTAAATCCTCGATAATACCCCAGTTTTCTGGGCCTTTCATACCTCTACCTGCCGAAACAACTAACTCGGCTTCTGGCAGTGGCACAGTACCTTCTATAGTATTTACTGCTTTCACTGCAAGTTGACTAGCGGGTACCTCTACAGAAACAGCCTCTACAGCCGCGGCAGCGCCTACCTCTTGAGGTTGAATGGCATTACCCATCACGGATAGGACCTTCTGATCACTAGATACTTCATAAGTCGCAATCGCTTTTCCAGAGTATACTAGCTTTTGCACCTTAAAGCTACCGTCATTCGTCGGGATCGAATTCACCCCAGACACAGAACCCGCATTCAAGCGAGCAGCAAGGCGGCCATGCAATGATTTGCCAGAGGAAGAATGGTTGAAAATAATCGTTTTGGCTCCCAACTGATCTACGACCTGTGCGATCACGGAAGTATATACCTGGCTATCGAAATGATTAAGATTAGCATCGCTAACCTGGTAAACCTTGCTAGCACCATATTTCCCTAGATCAGCTAGCCCTTCGGCATCTCCTATTACTAAAGCTACACAATCTGTGCCTTGCACCTTGGCCGTTTCGCTACCGTAGTAAACAGCTTCGAAGGCGGCTTTTTTAAATTGCCCTTTTTGATGTTCTGCAAATACAAGAACCATTATATTTTAATTTTTTGTTTTGCTAAAATGGATTGCCCTCTTTTTTAATTAAGAAGGAAATGAGCTTATGAGTTGATAAGGTTATTAGAAATGTCAACCTGTACCAATTCATAACATCCTAAATAACTTTTGCCTCTTCGTGTAACAAGCGAACCAATTCTTCCATATTATCTGGCTCAATCAATTTCACTGCACTCTTCTCTGGTGGAAGGTCGAAGGAAACGGTCACCGCAGCATCTTCAAAGGCAACTGGATCAATAGCTTTCAGTGGTTTGCGTTTAGCCATCATGATCCCACGCATATTTGGGATGCGCTGCTCGGCAAGACCTTTAGCAGCACTCAAGACAAAAGGAGGTTTTAATGCCACCTGTTCTGTCCCACCTTCGATATCTCGCTCCAAGGTTGCTGAATCAGCAGACTCCATTTCTAGCTTGCTTGCGTAAGAAATGAAGGGCATATCTAGGTATTCGGCCACCATAGCACCGATTTCAGAGCCATTGTAATCGATGGTTTCCTTACCTAAAAGAACCATGTCAAAGCTTTCGCCCTTAGCATATTCAGCGATCTGTTTGGCTACAAATAGGGCAGACTGTGGTTCTGCATTGACTCTTACCGCTTCATCGGCACCAATTGCAAGTCCTTTTCGCAGAGTCGCGTCGTTGCCAGCAGGTCCAACGTTGATGATAGTCACTTTGCCACCATGCTTTTCTTTCAACTCGATCGCTCTCACGAGCGCGTACCACTCATCGTAGGGATTCATGATATACTGTACCCCATTGGTATCGAGGGCTGTATCATCGGCCGTAAACTTAATCTTTGTTGTTGTTTCCGGCGTTTTACTTATACAAACTAGTACGTTCATACGTCTTTATTTAAATTGAAATTTTATTGTTTCTTTAGCCTATTCGCAATAGGATTCCAAAGATAGGGATTTCATAAATTTAATTCCAGCGAATTTTCGCTAATTTTAAAAAATAACGATCTTAGAGTGGATTTGGTTGAGAAAGTTGGGTTTAGGGGGGTATGAGTTTATTAGGTTATAAGTTTATGAGGTTAACGAGGCAGGGTGACAAAAGGGAGGCCTGTGGGGTTAGTGGGTTAGAGTTTAGGGGTATGCTGAGAGCTCGATCATATGGCACATGGCACTTGACACCTGGCACATGGCACATAAGACATAGCGCATAGCACATATTGACTTAAAAGCGTCAGTAAGTTTTTTTGGTGGAGTGATAGAATATAAGGACTCCATTTAGGCTTTGTGTTCTCTGTGTTTTGAAAAAATCTTTGTGGCAAAAAAAATAATGCATTGAAAAATAAACGGTTAAATCAATTATTAGCTTTTCACCAGGAAAACCCTGAGGATTCCTTCATTTTGTTTGCCTTGGCGAAAGAGTATGAGAAAAATGAAGATTACGACAAAGCACTTTTACACTATACCCTATTAGTAGAAAAGGATGTGAACTATGTAGGTACTTATTATCATTATGGAAAATTAAAAGAAGCTTTAGGACACTTAGAAGAAGCTTTAGAGATTTACCAGAAAGGAATGTCCATCGCTAAAAATAGTGGCGATCAGCATGCTTTGGGAGAGTTGGCAGGAGCGAAGCTGAATGTCGAGGATTTGTTGGAAGAGTGACTTTGGGAGACCGTGGGGCGGGGAGACTGGGGGACTGGGAGACTTTGGGAGGGGGAGACTTTGAGACGGGGAGACCTGGGGACTGGGAGACCTGGGCGCTTTGGCTGGTTTATTTTAGTGTGAAGAGATAGTAGTCGAAGATGCTGCCTTTTTTAAGTACTGTAGAACCTTGGATGTTGAATCCTGTTTGTTGGAAAAGGTTTTTATAATCAGTCAAATCAAATTGGTGTGGATGTAGGACATCGCCCGGCAGTCGCTGAAAAATAGTTTTCAAGAATTGAGATTTATGGACATCTACACTGAGTATAAGTTGACCTTGCGCAGAAAGATTTGTCTTTAATACTTTTAGAGCCTTTTGGATGTCGTTGACATGATTAATTACATTCATGCAGAAGATATAATCAAAGGATTGTTGGGAGCTATAGTTTTCTAGCATCCTGGTTTCGAATTGTACCCAAGGGTACCAAGTTTGATCAAAGTGGGGTAATTGTTTTTGGTACTGCTCTAAAAGTGGATCGATAGCGATAACTTTCGCTTGTGGCAATACCATATTGATGCCTGCGGGGCCGCATCCTGCATCTAATACAAAGCGACCTTCAGGTATTTCGATTTCATTTTCGTTTAAGATTCTATTCCAATAGATTTCTTTTTGACTTAAATAAGTATCTATATCTTTAGATTGCAGATAGCGCCGCCACCATTTAAGTTCTAATTTTTGGGCGAGGCGCCATTTATTGGTGATCATTTTAATTAAATTATTTTGATAGGCTAGCTTTCGGTACACTCTAAATACGAAAAATTGCAATTAAATAAAGGGACAACCGTCAAACATATCGATACCAAGGAGGAGGGCCTCATCATTTCAGTAAGTGAGGGAGGTTTTGCTAAAGTCATTCTGAAAAGCTCTGGCAAAATTATTTATGCGCATTCAGAGGATCTGATTCCGCTGAGTATCCCTGCCCCGCTCGCAAAAAAAAGGAAACCTTCTGCTCCAAAAGAAGCGCCTCCAACCCTAAAAAACGTAGCTATTACGCCAACTTATCAAAGTCAGCACGATGGTATCTACCTGGCCTTTGATCCTATATTCATGGGTGATGATGTACCTGATAAATACCTCATTTTCCTACTGAATGCTAAACCACATGCTATCATTTATGGCCTAGAATTCCACCTGGGAGATGAAAAAATTTTACAAAAAACAGGTAAACTCAATGCTCAAGAACAGCTACAACTGGGGGAGCTTTACTACGATGAGTTGAATGAAAACCCTTCTTTCTCTTTAGATTGCTGCCGCATCACGACTGATGGCACGGGAGAAAGGCAGATCAAAAAAATGAAAATAAAGGCCAAACAATTCTTCAAAAACGTGGAAGAAGCGCCCCTACTCTACCGCAAAATGCATGTCTTTCAAGTGTTTGGGCAACTCCAGAGTAAACGGAAAGATCAACAAGGCGAAGATCTCAAAAAGTACACCCAACGCCAACAGAGCTTGATGCCAACGGTGCAAGAAAACACTAAATTTTGGACACACGACATCCAAGCCAAAGCAACATTCAACTCCGAAATCGATCTCCATATTGAGGCCCTTACTGAAAATTTTGAAGATCTAAAGAAAGCTGAAATACTACAATTTCAGATTAAAGCCTTCGAGGACTATATCGACCAAGCCTTAAAACTCGGAGTAGATCGCGTTTTTATCATTCACGGGGTAGGCACAGGAAAGCTCCGCGATGCGATCGCCACCAAATTGATTCAGATGCGTTTTATCAAGACTTTTAAGAATGAGTACCATCATAAATATGGGTATGGAGCGACGGAGGTGGTTTTTGATTGAGTTAGTTTATGGGGTTATAAGTTTACTCCATGTCTTCTGTGATTCAAATACGCCTCTGTGATCTTTGTGTTCTATACACTTCTTTGTGGTCAATGCATTCAAAAACCAGGCAAAATCTGTCGAACATGATGCTCCAAATGACCGATATAATCTTCCATGAAGTAGCCAAGTGTAGCGGGTTGCTCGGCGGGAATGCGATGCCAGGCAATACGATCTAAGTTGTGTACTTCGTGCGGATACTGCTTGACCGTCGAGGGCGTATTAGTCATGACTCTTGCAATGTGCAAATATCACAGCAAACCGTGCCAGCCATATCACTCAAAGTGTGCCAGTCAT
>JBELML010000220.1:2636-5519 GCA_042095835.1 Saprospiraceae bacterium | reverse complement strand
TAAGAACTTGCTATCATTAAGGAGTACGTAGTTGGACCGCGTATCTATAATACTTGCATTTGGGAAGACCTTAATGAATATCTCTTCGAAATAAGCTTGTGCCTCCTTTTTGTCATGAGAGGTCAAGGCAAGATGATTGAAAAGGAGTATGCCTTCTTTTTTAAGATGTGCTTGCAAATCCTCTAAGAAATCTACTCCTCGGAAAGTAGCTGGAATAATATCATCCTTAAAAACGTCCATGCAAATGAGATCATATAGCTTGGGATCAAGCTGCAAGAAGACCCTGGCATCCGTGCAGATACAATCAATCGGACTTTTTAAGTTTTGGAGGACATATTTATTGGCTAAATAGATGACTTCTTCATCAATTTCGACCGCAGTAATATGAGGTGCTAAGTCAAAACTTTTTTCTAAAAGGAGCGGAATGCTCCCTAGGCCTAATCCCAAAACCAGCACCTCCTCGATTGGGCGTTCCTTAATGTGGATTTTGGCTAATGATTCGGAGAAGTTGTTGTAGAGATCGTCGTAGCTATAGATGGCATTAGGTGTACAGAGCTGGTGGCGACCGTTACGAAGGAGTACAAGAAGTTCTTCATTATGCTCACTAGCCACGCGTTCGAGTGGATACTCTGCAATATAACTTAATAGCTTGGTCCACCAGTTTACTTTTCCCATCGACGGAATTTAGCCGTATCTTCATAAATTCTCAGCAGGATAAGGCGCTCCTCTGGCGTAAACTGGACTTGTCGCCTTTCCATCATCCGCTCACTCATTGCAAAGGCTTTTTCAATTTTGAACGTCTGATAGCCATGTGCTCCACCCCAAGAAAAAGACGGTATAAAAGGACGAGGATATCCACTTCCAAAAACATTGGCACTTACTCCAATCACGGTACCTGTATTGAGCATGGCATTGATCCCTGTTTTAGCATGGTCTCCCATAATTAATCCCAAAAATTGAGTAGCTGTTTTGACAAAGCGTCCGGCAGGATAGTTCCATAGCTTCACTTCGCTATAATCATTTTTCAGGTTGGAGGTGTTGGTGTCGGCACCAATATTGCACCATTCCCCAAGGTAACTCTGGCCCAAGAAGCCATCGTGAGATTTATTGGAGTAGGCATAAAGGATGGAATTGATGACCTCGCCGCCAATCTTGGAGTAGGGCCCAACGGTAGTGCCGCCGTAAATTCTTGCTCCCATCCGTACTTTAGCATGCTCACCGATTGCAATACTGCCCCGTAGTGTGCTACCTTCCATGATCTCCGCATGTTTACCAATATAGATAGGACCTTCCTTTGCATTAAGGAAACTACCTTCTATACTTGCGCCCTCTTCTACAAAAATTTGTTCTGGATTAATCACATGGTTGCTAGCGCTAATCTTGGCAGAGCTACGTCCTTTGGTGAGTAAGGCAAAATCATCTCTGATGGCCTTGTCATTAAGTTCAATAAGGTCCCACAGATGATTGATCTTATCGTAGGTGGTATCTTGGATATCAAGACCTGTTAACTCTTCTATTTCCTCATCTTTGATGAGTTTCTCTAGTTGTTTTACCCCAACTTTAGCCACAATGAGTTCATCGTCTTTTAAATAGGCTTCATTATTTCCCATTTGTCGGATTAACTCACATAGCTGCTCAGAGGGTAGTGCAGAGGCATTAATGACATAGTTGTCATCACTGTAATCCAAGCCATATTTCCCCGCTAGATAATCTTGTGTGATATAATGAGCGGGCGCATCAAGCCACTTTTCCCACTTTTCACGTATAGTGAGAAGTCCTACCCTCAGCTCTCCCACAGGTCGAGTGTAAGTTAGTGGTAGAAGTTCTTCTCTAACATGATTGTCGAAAAGTATAATCGTAGGCATAGCTGATGGTTTGAGGTTACTAGAAAGTTTGAGGGTATAGTGTGTATCTTAAGTGTTGATGGTTACTAAGAAACAGATTGAGGGTAAAGCAGTCTTTTACCACTTTACCCCCAGCCTTCTAAGTCCTATCTTAATTCTTTTCCTATTGGATGAATTAAGCCTTTTTAGCAAACTTAGCAAACTTCTTATTGAACTTGTCGATACGACCAGCCGTATCAACGAATTTCATTTTTCCTGTAAAGAATGGGTGAGACTCACTAGAAATTTCCAATTTTACCAATGGATATTCTTTGCCATCTTCCCAAACCGTAGTTTCTTTCGTGTTCACGCAAGAACGCGTCAAGATAGACTTATCACAAGATAAATCTTTGAAAACTACCATTCTATAGTTGCCTGGATGCGTGTCCTTTTTCATCGTTCTGCCGTTTTTTATTTTAGGAATGCAAATGTAAGCCTTTTTTCAGAAAATTGAAACCGTATATTTGATTTTACTAAATTAAAAAAGCCATGTCTTCTTTTCCTCTAGGTTTAAAACGATCTGCTTCCATGATTGTGCTGCGCCATCAGCTACAATTTTTATTATTAAAGCGATTCAAAGAACCCCACCAGGGAAAATATGTACCAGTTGGTGGCAAACTCGACCCCTTTGAAGATCCATATACTGCCGCCCTACGAGAACTCCATGAGGAAACGGGGCTACAATTAGATCAGTTGAAGTACGGTGGCGTACTGGTTGAATCTTCGCCTACCAAATATAACTGGCAATGTAATATCTATATAGCCGATATCCCTATGATGAGGCCTCCCGATTGTGATGAAGGTACGCTCGAGTGGATTCACTTTGACCAGGTTCTCCAAGTACCTACTCCTCCCACAGATTGGCATATTTATAAATATCTTATGGAGGAACGCCCTTTTGCCCTCAATGCCATCTATAATGAGCATTTGGTCCTCACGAGCATGGTAGAGGAAATTACAGGCGAAAAAGTGATCTAATAGAGGCCCCACATCAAAACAT
>JBELML010000220.1:0-2536 GCA_042095835.1 Saprospiraceae bacterium | reverse complement strand
CCACATCAAAACATCAAAACATGAAAAAATATTCAAGTGATTGGAATGTGCACACAAAAGCCCTTTATCACGACAAAGAAGGTGATTGGGATAAAGCACATGACCTCATTGATCAGCGTGCTGATCGTAAAAGTGCCCATATCCACGCTTATCTTCACCGCAAAGAAGGCGATGAGTGGAATGCTCGATACTGGTATAATCGAGCCAACCAACCTTTCTACCAGGGTAGTTTAGAGCAGGAATGGGAAGAACTATGGCAGCTTTATGCGGAGTAGTCTATACCCAAAGGGTGGGAGTCTTAGGGCATAAATTCAGAATAAGCCGACAATAATTCCTATATTTCTGCATACAGCCAATCAACCTAATTTATGAAAAACCAAAATATTTTCTCTATTCAGCTAAAGATATTACTCGCGCTCAGCTATCTGTGCCTTGTTGTTGGGAGCCAAGCTTTATGGGGGCAGGAGCAGTATTTTCAATATCAGCCTTTACAACTAGAATTTTCTACCAAAGCCACTTCTGAAACCGCAGCAGAAAATCCTTTCATGGATTATCGATTGCAAGTAGAGTTCTCACAAGGTGATCGTAGTTTCTCAGTACCTGGGTTCTATGCTGCGGATGGGAATAGTGCGCAGACAAGTAGCGAAAGCGGAGGTCTATGGCGTGTTTTCTTTACACCTCCCTCTTCAGGTGTCTGGAATTATAAAGTCTCCTTTCGGAAAGGGCACCAAATCGCTATCAGTGATGACCCTTACCGAGGATTGGCTATTCGACCGCATGACGGAAAACAGGGAAGTTTAAGTGTGAATCCCATTCCCTCGAATGCCGCTGGTTTTGCAAAAAGTGGTCGATTACAATACAATGGCACCCGTTATTTGCATACAGAAGATGGGCAAGCCTTTCTTAAATTTGGTGCCAACTCCCCAGAGAACTTTCTCGCCTGTGCGGATATTGATGGCACTTATTCTTATGATCCAGAGAAGGATTTTCTGAAAACCTGGGAGCCGCATGCCCAAGATTGGAAAGTAGGTGACCCACTCTGGCAGGGCAAGGGTAAAGGCATCATTGGGGCGCTTAATTATTTAGCCGCTCAGAACATGAATGTAGCCTATATACTCACCCAAAATATTGAGGGCGATGCCAGAGATGTTTGGCCTTTTTTAAGCCATGAGAAAAAGGATTTTCAAAGATATGATGTGAGTAAATTAGCACAGTGGGATATTATTTTTTCTCATGCAGAGCAATTGGGCATCATTATGCATTTGATTACTCAGGAAAAAGAAAATGAGCTTGTACTAGACGATGGGAATACCGGCCTGGAACGCAAGCTTTATTATCGCGAATTAATTGCCCGTTTTGCTTACCACAACAATATCATTTGGAATATGGGCGAAGAAAATGGCCCAGCTCCTGGCTTTTGGCCTCAAGGACAAAACGATCAACAACGATTTGCGATGATTCGCTACTTGAAAGATCACGATCCTTATAAAAACCCATTGGTCATCCATACCATGTCAGAACGGGCAGAACGTACCCCTATCATAGAGCCGCTACTAGCTTTTGATCGACTAGATGGCTTATCGATGCAGGTTTCTAATGTGCATCATATTCACCATGATATTAAAGATTGGATTGATCGCTCCCAAAAGCGTAATCGACCCTGGATCGTCATGATGGATGAAATTGGACCTTGGCATACGGGCACTCGATCTGATACCGAAGATCCCGACCATGATACGCTGCGTCAAGAGGTACTTTGGGGTACACTTATGGCTGGCGGTGCCGGTGTAGAGTGGTATTTTGGATGGTTTACACCTCCCAATGATTTGAATGCCCAAGATTGGCGTAGCCGCGAAAATATGTGGAAACAAAGTGCTATCGCTCACGATTTTTTCAAGCAAATACCCTATGCCGCAATGCTAAGTTCTGATCACTTGGTGGACAACCCAGATGCGTATTGCTTCTCCAAATCTGAAGAAGTCTATGTGGTATATTTAAAAAAAGGAGGAACCTCTAGCTTAGACCTCAGTGATAGTGAGGGAGATTTCCAAATTCAATGGTATGATCCCAAAATAGGAGGCGAACTACAAACAGGAAGCCTTTCCATTGTGAAAGGAGGCGCTTGGCAAGGTCTAGGAACACCACCTTCCAAGCCCAACCAGGATTGGATCGCCTTAATTAAAAAATAGGACAATTAGATTATTCTTCTGGCGAAGGACTCGGCCGCCGGAGAAAGCTTGCTCTTCCGCTGAAGCTATGGCGTATTAGGGCAAACGCATTAAAATAAAACTTAAAAAGGAATGGTTATTTCTCGAAATTAAGTACACTGTAAATTAAGTTAGTTGATGCTTTTGCAGTCAAGATTTTGGCCAAGGTCAAGGCGTGGCGCAGCCTGGTAGCCTTAGCTACCAAGGCGAGTACACAACGAAGATATTGGTCAAAAGATGGCTTCAAAACGCTAAGGAATTTATTTTACAGTGTATTAAGTGTAAAAAAGGTCATAAGTGAAGTGCGGGAGGCCGCCTAGGCATTGTCT
>JBELML010000219.1:0-5667 GCA_042095835.1 Saprospiraceae bacterium | reverse complement strand
ACAGCAAAATACCTGCGTAAATCTTGTATACTTTATTAATGCCCCATTCCTAAAATAATATTACCAACTAAACTTTTCCTCCTTTTAAACATTCCTCTAATGGAAACCATCAAGAAACATGAGAAAAATTTATCACCTTTCTACCTGCAATACCTGCCAAAGAATTATTGGAGAACTCCAAAATGGCGAAGGCTTTGAATTACAAGATATTAAAACAGAAGCCATCAGCCCAGAACAGTTGGATGCTATGCATACAAAAACGGGCAGCTACGAAGCCCTTTTTAGCCGTAGAGCTATGAAATACCGCTCCTTGGGCTTAAATGAAATGACCTTGGAGGAAAGTGATTACCGAAAATATATCCTGGATGAATATACCTTCTTAAAAAGACCAGTCATTTGGATCGATGGAGAACTATTTGTCGGTAATACTAAGAAAGTAGTAGCCGCAGCAAAAGCTAAGCTCGGCATCGAATAATCGCTTATTTGAACATCGTTTTACGGCCGTACTTACTACAGATCGGGCATTGATACGGATCATGACCTCTGGCTGGGCAATATTCTCTTCCAAAGAAAATGATCTGTAGGTGTAGTTTATTCCATAAGTCTTCAGGGAATAAACGCTTAAGGTCTTTCTCCGTTTTTTCTACATTTTTGCCTGTACTTAAAGTCCAGCGATGGGCCAAGCGATGGATATGCGTATCTACTGGAAAGGCAGGCTCGCCAAAACCTTGACTCATAACTACCGATGCTGTTTTATGCCCTACTCCTGGTAGGCGCTCCAAAGCTGCCATATCCTGAGGCACGACTCCATCATGCTCCTCAATAAGGATTTTGGAGAGTTCAGAAATCGCCTTAGACTTTCTGGGAGATAAACCGCAGGGTCTGATAATCGCTTTAATCGCCTCCACAGGTTGAGTGGCCATATCGAAAGGATTATCGGCGAGCGCAAATAAATCAGGGGTCACTTTGTTGACGCGTTCATCTGTACATTGTGCAGACAACAGGACGGCGACCAAGAGCGTATAATTGTCGCTATGATCTAAAGGAATAGGCGTCTCGGGATAAAATCCCTCCAAAATATCGATAATGGCGGCGGCCTTTTCCTTTTTACTAAAACGCTGATTACTGGTAGGTGAATGTTCCATAAACTGAACTAATTTCGACGGTATTTTGGTCTGCTTCCTCTACTCTACCGATAACCTGCGCATCGATATCGAAAGATTGAGCTAATTGCACGATATGCTCCGCCTCAGCAGGTGATACATAAACCTCTAATCGGTGCCCCATGTTGAACACCTGGTACATTTCCTTCCAGCTAGTACCAGATTCTTTCTGGATGAGATCGAAAAGCGGTGGAGTAGGAAATAAATTGTCTTTGATTATCTTTTTGCCTTCAATAAATTTGATGACTTTGGTTTGTCCTCCACCTGTATTATGGATCATCCCGTGTACTTCGCTTCTTTTTTCCAAAAGGAGCTGGTGGATAAAGGGCAAGTAGGTGCGCGTCGGAGACAATACGAGCTTACCAACTGGTATAGACTGGCCATCGATCTCAAGCGTATCTGTAAGTTTTTTGGAACCGACGTAAATGACTTCTCCAGGCGTATTAGCGTCGTAGCTATCGGGGTATTTCTGGGCATAAGACTTATGAAATACATCGTGTCGAGCGGAGGTCAAACCATTACTGCCCATCCCGCCGTTATAGGCAGTTTCGTAGCTAGCCTGACCATAAGACGCCAGTCCTACAATAACATCACCAGCTTGAATATCGTTGGTGATCACCTCACTCCTTTTCATACGGGCAAAGGCCGTATAGCCTACGTCTACAGTACGTACGATATCTCCTACATCAGCAGTTTCGCCTCCGGTGAGATGAACCTCTACACCAAATGATTTTAAGGACTCGATGATATCTTGTGTGGCCTGAATCAAGGTACTAATCACTTCTCCAGTGATTAGGTTTCTGTTGCGACCAATAGTTGAGGATAACAGAATATTTTGGGTACAGCCCACACAGGCCATGTCATCTAGATTCATCACAATGGCATCTTGAGCAATGCCTTTCCAAACATCGAGGTCACCCGTTTCTTTCCAATACATATAGGCGAGGCTGGTTTTGGTACCCGCCGTATCGGCATGCATAAGGTTGCAATAAGCTGGATCACCCGCTGCGATATCTGGAATTATTTTACAAAAGGCATTAGGATAGAGGCCTTTATCTAAGTCTTTAATTGCTGCGTGTACCTCGTCTTTGGTTGCAGAAACTCCCCGTAAATCGTATTTATATTGATCTGACATAGTTGCATATTTCCTGCAAAGGTAAGGAGAGTTTACCTTTAGCTCTCGATTTATAGAAGTGTATTTTTTATTCTCCTTAACACTTTTGTTCCCTATAAAAAGAAGAAAGGCCAGTGTTTTTGCCTATATTGGCCCGAGTTTTGTATAAAAAAAGTAAGTAATCAAAGGGGCAATTCGGCTATTTGAACCAAATCAATAGCACATTTTTTAACTCAACATGGATAAAGTGTCAGACTCGAGGAAATCTACCACTATTACAAATAGTAAGCAATCTACTCTTCTTTTAATCTTAGGCATTTCACTTTTCGTAGTAGCTGTAACTGTTGCCATTTTCCAATTGCAAGCACAGCAGAAGATTAAAGCTTCTGTAAGTGACGCGGTTGTTGAAATAGGTGCTTTTCCAATCACCATTCCTACAGTCAAGTACGGTTTTGCTTTAGATACTTTTAATGTAGTAGAAGACACTATTCGGAGCGGAGATTTCTTAGGCTCTATTTTGGCTGCTCATCAGGTATCCTACCCTGATATTCAAAAATTAGTAGAGAATTCAAAAGATATCTTTAAGGTTTCTAGCTTGCGAGTCAACCGTCCTTACTTTGTTTTGAGTAAAGAAGAAAACGAAAAAGCTGATTACTTTATTTATGAACCTAGTGTCTATAACTACTATGTATTCGACCTTGAAGAACTAAGTGTGGAGAAACACGAGCGACCAATTGAATACAAAAGTAATACCATCTCAGGCAGTATTGAATCTAGCCTTTGGAATGCTATGGGCGAACAGAATGCCAGTCCTTCGCTATTTGCCAAGATGGAAGACGCCTTGCAATGGTCCATTGATTTCACTAGAGTTCAGCCAGGAGATGACTTCAAATTGGTATATGATAAAGAATTTATTGATGACGAAGAAGTAGGTGTAGGGCTGGTAAAAGCAGCCTATTATAAAACTGGCGAAAATGAGCACTTTGCTATTTTCCACCATACCAGCGATGATAAAGCAGGTTATTATGATCTATTGGGCAGACCAATGAATAAGGGCTTTTTAAAGTCACCTGTGAAATCCTCTAGGATTTCGTCGCGTTATAACCTACGCCGATTCCATCCAATTAAGAAACGGGTCATGCCGCATTATGGTACCGATTATGCCGCACCTTATGGTACGCCTATCCAAGCTGTTGGTGGTGGTGTAGTCGTCAGGAAGGGGTATACCAAGGGCAATGGTAACTTTGTAAAGATCAAGCACGATGATACCTATCAAACGCAATATCTACATATGCAAGGTTTTGCAAAAGGTATTCAAGTAGGTGCTCAAGTCATACAAGGACAGACGATTGGGTATGTAGGTTCTACTGGTTTAGCGACGGGGCCTCACGTTTGTTTCCGCTTCTGGAAAGATAGTAAGCAAGTGAATCACCTAAGCCTCAACTTTCCTCCTCCAGCTCCACTTCCAGATGAAGATTTACCTGAATTTTTTAAAGCAAGAGATCAATACCTACTTGAGTTAGGAATGACCATGCCCGAAGGCTTGGAAGAAGAAAAGAAAGAAGAAACCAGCATTCAAAAGGAAGACGATGCTGAGCAGGCGGAAGAACCAAAGAGCTAGTAGCTATACCAATTGAGCAGATATATTAATTCCAAGTCAATTTCTCAGGCATTTGGGCGAGTACGGTATATTTATCGCCTTTGTTATACATCGCCTTTTTCCAAACCTCATCTGGATCCATTTTGAAGAGGTAGTTCGGAAACATAGATGCTGGTAGCCAAGAGCCATGCACCATCTCTTCACCTAACTGGCCAGGAGACCAGCCCGAATAGCCCATAAAAAAGCGAATATTATTAGGCTGTACCATTTCAGAGGAGATGAGGATTTTTAATTTCTCAAAATCTCCTCCCCAATAGACACCATCACTGATTTTGACACTATCCTCTAGCAAGTCTCCTAAATCATGGATATAGTGTATCGTATCATTACCAACGGGGCCACCATAAAAAACTTCCGCGTCAAATTCCGGAAAATCTTGGATCAATCCATCGATATTCAAATCAAGTGGGCGATTCATGATAAAACCAATACTTCCCTCCTCATTGTGTTCACATAGCAAAATAGCCGAACGGCGAAAATATCGATCTAACATGAATGGATCTGCTAATAGCAAAAGGCCCGACTGAAGTTCCTTATTCGTATTTGTCATCGATTACCCTTTCAAAATTGGTAGATAGGGAAAAATAAAAAATTTAGCTCCTAAACTCAAGCTTTAAAGCCTAGGAGCTAAATTTATTTAATAGAAATAGCAATTTAATTACAAAGCACGTGTTGGAAATCTGCGGTCTACTTTCTTGACAAAGCCCTGCAACACTTTTCCAGTACCGCCAACTTCAACGAACTCCTTGACGCCATCTGCAATCATGTTGTGCATAGTCTGGGTCCAGCGCACTGGAGAAGTTAATTGATCTATCAGGTTCTGTTGAATTTTTGCCGGATCAGTTTCAGGTAGTGCATTGACATTCTGGTAAACCGGTACAGCTGGTTTACTAAAAGTAGTTTCTGCAATAGCCTGTGCCAGCTCCTCTTTAGCAGGTTGCATCAAGGGCGAATGGAATGCTCCTCCTACGGGTAATACGATCGCTCTGCGTGCTCCTTTTTCGGTTAGATCAGCGACCGCTGCTTGGATGCCTTCTACTGAACCAGAGATCACCAACTGTCCTGGACAATTATAATTCGCTGCAACGACGACTGCATCGATAGCATTACAAACCTCCTCTACAATTTCATCTTCCAAACCAAGAATGGCGGCCATAGTGCCAGGTACTGCCTCGCATGCTTTCTGCATCGCCAAAGCTCTCTTTTGTACAAGGCGCAGCCCATCTTCAAAGGAAAGTGACTGTGCTGCTACCAAAGCAGAAAGCTCACCAAGAGAGTGTCCTGCGACTACATTGGCACCAAATGTATCTTCACTTATACTTGCCTTGACAATAGAATGTAGAAATACAGCTGGTTGGGTGACCTTTGTCTGCTTTAAATCCTCGGCAGAACCCTCAAACATCACATCTGTGATTTTAAAACCTAGAATCTCATTGGCTTGCTCAAAAAGTTGACGAGCTTGAGCTGAAGTTTCGTAAAAATCCTTGCCCATTCCTTCAAACTGAGACGCCTGCCCTGGAAAAACGTATGCCTGCATTGTTTAATAATGTAGTGATATAATGTAGTAATGATTGAATGATCCGCAGAATATCTACCATTACCCGTTTTGCGGCGCAAATGTACAATTTTTTTGAATTAGTATTTGGGAAGGGTTTATTTGATAGGCAAGCGCAATAAAAAATTACACTGCAATTTTTTATAAATTCAACTGAAACTCCAATTCAAAACCG
>JBELML010000218.1:0-5674 GCA_042095835.1 Saprospiraceae bacterium | reverse complement strand
ATATTCCCGGTAGAGCACGAGCACTGGAGCTAGAAGAAGAGTATATCGCCAAATATGAGAAAAAGCACGGTAGGCGACCTCCTGGGAATCGGGAGAAAGCGTGATGGGACTTGGAGATTAATTCGACCAACGCTGCTGAAGCATCGGGTCTCATTAACCTGACACATAGCACATAGCACATAATAAAGCATCGGGTCTCATTAACATAAAATCCTTAGCTATGACCAATCAAAACTTCTCACCTCAAAATTATTTGGAAAGTGTACGCAAGCAATTTGATTATTATAAAATACTGGGTGATAAATCTTTTGCCCAAGTTGCTGATGAGGGATTATTCTGGCAGTACAATGAGGCGAGCAACTCCATAGCAATCATAGTAAAACATCTTTGGGGAAACATGCGCTCCCGGTGGACCGATTTCCTAACAAGCGATGGTGAAAAAGAATGGCGCAACCGAGAAGAAGAGTTTGAGGCAGACATCAAAAGTCGGGCTGAGCTGCTAGAAAAATGGGAAGAAGGTTGGCAGTGCCTATATGATGCATTGGATAGTATCCGTCCAGAAAACATCAATCAAGTCATCTACATTCGTAATATGGGGCATACGATCACCGAGGCCATCAATCGGCAGTTGGCTCATTACGCCTATCACATTGGCCAAATCGTCTATATTGCTCGCATGATTCAGGATCAGGATTGGGAAAGTTTGTCTATTCCGAAAGGAGGATCAGCAGCCTATAATGCCCGAAAATTTGCCCAAGAAAAGCGCAAAGCTCATTTCACAGAAGAATTTTTAAAAAAAGATGCAAAATAAATCCTTTCTCACGCAACGTTTTTGCTCATTTACTGCAATAGTTTAATGTAAGTCATTCCGACAAATAATCTAAACCGTTAGGCAGTGAAAACAAGAACACTTTTCAGTATTGCATTCGTAAGCTTATTTTTCTTGCAAACCTGTGATCAGGAAGATATCTATTCTATCACCGAAAAAGGGTTTCCGCCAGAGCCAGCCGTCTTTGAAGTTGAAGAAGGCATGCTTAGTTTTGGCTTCTCAGATGAGGAGCGCCTAGAGGTATCGGGTAGAGCATACACTTTAGTAGAGACTTCTCTTCCTTCCAAAACGGTCATTCTGACATCTTCCGTCTGTGATTGTATCGCCAATGAAGACCGTACCGGTTTCAGTAGCAGATGCAGTGAACCTAATAATGTAGAAGAAACCTTTTCTGTTCATTTCAACATCAACTCTGATGGGACGATATTTGGTGTCTTCAACATTTCTATTGCTCCTAGAGATATTTCCCAAGGTTTACCGCTTCTTGCTTTTAGTGATGTGTCAGAGGCATGTGGTGACTACGAAGGTCCCAAGGTCGAAATAGCAGAAATGACGGACCTCTATATCAAAGGCACTTTCTCCTCTGATTTCTTTTTTACAACGAAAGCGACCTCCTTTCCTCCAGTAGATTGTGATGCTTGGCAACACGCAGGTTTCTTCAGAGCTGATTTTAATGTCTTAATTGAAGATTGTAAATAACCACCTATCCAATTGACTGTTTAGGATTGATCATGCAAAACCATTCCACATTGCAAGAGCAAGAAATCATTAAGGCCTGCCAAAAGGGAGTTGCCGTAGGGCAGGAGCAGCTCTACCGCAACTTCCTACCTTATGTAGTCAGTATCTGCCGGCGATATGGAATCCAAGAAAGTGATTTAAAAGATGCCGTCCAGGAGGTTTTTATTGAAATTTATATCAGTATAAAAAAATACCGCCCGACTAAAGGCCCCTTTAAACCTTGGTTAAAAACGGTAGCGATCCGAAAATTAATCAAATTACAAAAAGGGCAATCTAAACTACACATTGTCCACTTTGACCAAATAGCCCCCAAAAACGAACAAAAGATTGATTCAGCACTAGCCAAGGTTCAAGCAGAGGAAATCCTGCATATCCTCCAAGCTTTACCCTCAGGCTATCGAAAGATTTTCAACTTATATGTAATAGATGGCTATGACCACAAGGAAATTGGCCAATTATTAGGCATTAGCGAAGTAGGTTCAAGGTCTCAATTATCCCGAGCCAAGCGGATGATTAGAGATCAATTGAACCAGATTAAAAAACAACAACATGAAATCATCTGATACTAACCCAGACTGGAAAAATCGCTTAGAAGGCCACGCTATGCAAAGCGTTCCAGAAGGTTTGCTATGGGAGAATAGTGGTGATGAACTCATGACCAAACTCACTGAGCGCCAAAAGCGAAAGCGAAAGTTCTTTGTCTGGTGGTGGTTGGGAGGTATTTCCCTTTTGCTCCTAGCTAGCATTAGTACTTGGGCAATTTTAGAGCGTTTTTCCACACCAACTGCCAAGACCGAGATCACTGCTCCAAAAAATCATACTCCAACAAAGTCTGTAATCCAAAATAGCACTGCCCCTAAAATATCAAAAGATAGTTTCAAGGTGACCACGATCAAGCAAGAAAGGATTAACCCTCATTTACCAAACAAAACAAATCCTTCCTTCCAGAGACAAAGTCCTTTGGCAAAAGATTCATCTACTATAGTCCCTGAACAGGAAGTTACTAGCCATGTGGATGGTCAATTTCCCCAATTTTTATCCCAACAGCAATCTTTCATCTTATCCCCCCTAGCCGACAGGGATCGATACGCCCTTTCAGAAAGGCAACCATCCCTTTATCCCTCTCTTTCACCAAATGCATCATCTACAAGTAGGCGATTCCTTGTATATGGAGGCTTTCATAATTGGTCACAGCAATATAATTTTGCTCAGACTCCTAATCTACAAGTATCTGAGTTCAGTTTAACAGGATGGCAATCTGGTCTGCGTTGGCTGGCACCCTCAAAAACAGGTTGGTCTTATCAGGTCGGAATTGAATTCCAGCAATTACGATACCGGTTTGAGACGCAAGTACAAGAGGATATTCGATTATATCAACCTGGTACCGTAGTAGAAATCTTGGTCAACACCTTTACAGACGACTCTACCTTTACCACCACGGATACCATTCCGGGTATTCGCTCTACTTATATCCGCAATTATAACGAGATCAATACGGCAAGTCTGCTTGGTTTAGTAGGTTACCAATGGGCAGCAGGTAGATGGAACATAGGGCTTCACTTCGGTCCCCGCCTACAATTCTATCAGACAGCTCGTGGACTCACTGCTTTTGAAGAATTGAATCTTATTGATTTAGAAAATGAGGAATTGTATAAAAATGGTACACAATGGAGTTTGATGGCTGAAATCGATTTGACTTATCAAATAGGAGCACGATGGTCAATTTGGAGTGGCGTTGGCTATCAGCATAGCCTTAGTAATTGGGTAAATAAGGATTTTGGCTTCAGTCAGCGACCAATTCTTTATCAGGTTTCAATTGGCCTTATTAGGGAGTTTTAGTTGAGATGATAGGCTTTATTGGCTCATTAAAACCTCAGAGGTTTAGAAAACCTCAGCTGAATTTTCGATAATTTTTACTTTTTTTGTAAAAAAGAAAAATTATGCAAAAAATCATCTGGCTATGCAGCTTTGTCTGCCTATCCTTTATCAGCCAGGCACAACTCCTATCGCCTGACGAATTTTTACCACACAATAACGCAGAGCACTTTACACCACACTATATGTTGGTAGACTATGCTCAGCACGTAGCTGAAAACAGTCCCATCGTAGAGTGGAGTCAATATGGCTGGACCAACGAGAAGAGGCCATTACAATTATTGACCATTGCTTCTGAAGAGAACCTTGCGCGTATTGAGGACATCAGACTGAATAATCTGCGTAGAGCTGGTGTCTTGGCAGGCGAGACGGATCCAGCATTAGACGATATAGCAATCGTTTGGCTGAGCTTTGGTGTACACGGTAATGAAACCGCGGGACCTGAAAGTTCCATTCCTACTTTATACCACCTGGGCAATCCAGCTAATGCCGATGTGCAAAAATGGCTAGAGAATGTAGTTGTCCTTTTTGATCCGAGTATCAATCCTGATGGGTACTCTCGCTACTCGCACTGGTATCGTAGAGTAGCTAATAAACATAATGATCCGACTACCTTTGCCCTTTCTCATAGAGAACCCTGGCCTGGTGGACGGACCAACCATTACTATTTTGATCTCAATCGGGATTGGGCTTGGCAGTCGCAGGTAGAATCGCAGCAGCGTATGCCCAAATACAATGAATGGCTGCCCCATATCCACGTAGATTTTCACGAGCAGGGGGTCAATAGTCCCTATTATTTTGCTCCTGCGGCACGCCCCTACCACGAATACATCACCCAATGGCAGGTCGACTTCCAAGAAACGATTGGTAAAAATCACGCTAAACATTTCGACAAAAATGGTTGGCTCTATTTTACCAAAGAAGTATTCGATCTCCTATATCCTAGCTATGGCGACACCTACCCCACCTACCACGGTGCCATCGGTATGACCTATGAGCAAGGCGGAAGTGGTAGAGCTGGTCGTGGCATACTCATGGATAATGGAGATACGCTGACCCTGCAAGATCGAGTGGATCATCATTTCACAGCAGCCCTTTCTACAGTAGAAGTGACGGCTAATAATGCCGCAGCTGTGGTCCAAAACTTCCAGCAATTTTATATAGACAGCCGCAGTAATCCTCCTGGAGCTTACAAAACCTTTATTATCAAAGGAGACAATGCCCCAGAACGTATTAAAGCCTTTTGCAAGCTATTGGATAAAAATCAGATTCAATATGGTAAAGCTGGGAAAAGTAGTCGGGTGACTGCCTATGACTACCAGACCGGAGAGGAAACCAAAGTGGTAGCAGTCGAAGAAGGTGATTTGATCGTATCGGCTATGCAGCCCAAAGGATTGTTCACTCAGGTATTATTAGATCCATCTACTTTCGTAGAAGATTCTTTGACCTATGATATTACAGCTTGGTCGCTGCCCTATGCATATGGACTGGAAGCTTATGCTAGCAAACAAGTCATGAATCTGGCCCAAGATTACAACTTCTCGGCCTATTCCAGCGGTCTACCCAATACCAATGATACTTATGCCTATTTAGCAAGCTGGAGATCAACCGACAATGCGCGTTTCTTGGCTACCCTCAATAAAAAGGGCGTAAAGGCCAGATACGCTGCTAAAGCTTTCAAGACAGAGGGCAAGACCTATCCAGCGGGGACACTCGTCATCACTAGAGCCGATAATCGCAAAATGGGAGCCGCCTTCCATGAAGCAGTCAGAGCAGCGGCAGCTATGCACGAGCAGGAAATTGTAGCAGCTAAAACGGGCTTTTCGGAAGAAGGAAGTGATTTCGGATCAAGAAATTATCGGTTTATCGCTCCACCCAAAATTTTATTGGCAACGGGTGAGAATACCTCCTCCTACTCTTTTGGACAAATTTGGTATTATTTTGAATCGGTATTGGATTATCCCGTGACGCTGATTGAGCCAAGCCAGCTCTCCTATATCCCAATGGAGGGCTATAATCTCCTCATACTACCCGAAGGGAGGTATGGCTTGAATGAAAGCACCCAACAGCGCCTCAATAATTGGATGAGAAACGGTGGCCGCTTGGTAGCTATTGGCTCAGCGATCCGTTCTTTGGATGGTCAAGATGGATTTGCTATCAAGCAATACGCCGATGATAGTGATCAACAAAAAGATAGAAAAACCAGAGAAGAAGAAAGATTGGAAGGAAGGT
>JBELML010000217.1:0-5791 GCA_042095835.1 Saprospiraceae bacterium | reverse complement strand
ATGTTGATTTTAAATTTTGGTAATTAAATAGGTGTTTACACAGGGGAGTGTTGTCCTAGAAAAAGGTATGACCACCTTTACCAAAATTTTTCTCAATAATTACAAAGATCGTTTTAACCTATCCCCCAAGAGCTAAAACAAATCCAAAGAATCAAGACCAAGCCAATCAACACAAAAGTCAATATCCAATCTCTTCTTCTATCGGTGAAAGCAACCCGATCTCCCTTTTGGAAGGTCACCAATTGTAGATCTTCCTCCGGCTGAGGCTGACCGAGTTTACTGACGATGACTAGGATAGCAGAGCAGAATAGAAAAAGGAATAAGGCAAAATGAAGGAAATTGATCCCTAGGAAGTGGTCTAAAAAGCTCCCTTCTGTAACAAAAATGCGCTCTTCATTTCTCATGAATTCAGCAATTAATCTGGAGATACCTACTACAAAGCCAGTCCATAAAGTGATGATGGCTGCCTTGGAGTTGATCCACTTAAAGTAGAGTCCTAACAAGAATACGGCTGCAATAGGTGGAGAAATATAAGCCTGAATACTTTGTAAATAAAGAAAGATACCTCCGCCCATTAGGGCATCCATAAATGGAATCCAGCCTAGACTCAGAATAACTAAAATGATGGTAGCGAGTCTGCCAAAGAAGACCAAATCTTTCTCGGAAGCATTAGGCCGGAATTTTTGATAAAAATCAATGGTGAGTAGGGTAGAGCTGGAGTTAAATGCGGAGGAGAGCGAACTCATTAAAGCAGCTAGTAATCCGGCAATGGCTAAGCCTTTTAAACCATTGGGCAAAACCTCCGTGATTAGCGTAGGCAAGGCTTGATCTGCATTATCCATTGAAAAAGAGATCAGGCCTTTTTGCATCATAGCATAAGCAATTACACCAGGTATAAAGAAAATAAAAACCGGTAATAATTTCAGGTATCCAGCAAATAAGGCACCCTTTCTTGCATTGTCTATATCTTTTGCAGAAAGCGCTCTTTGTACGATGTATTGATCGGTACACCAATACCAAACCCCTAAGATCGGTGCCCCAAAAAGCATACCTGTCCAAGGATAGTCGGTATCTTCCATTGGTCGCCAAAGATTAAAGAATCGATTGACTGGCGGATTGCCTTCTATTTGTGATGCCGTAGCAAGTGTTTCCATCAGGCCATCCCAACCTCCTAGTTGATAGAGACCGAAAAATGCAACAACAATGGTACCCAAGATCAGTACAAAAGCCTGGACCATGTCTGTGTAAATAACGGCCTTGAGCCCACCAAGTACGGTATAAAAGCCAGTGGCAACCACAGTGATAATGGCTCCTGTCCAAAATGGCACTCCTAGGACCTCAAATACCAGAGCGCCAGCAAAAATGATCAAGGAAATTTTAGTAATGATGTAGGCTAAAATGGAAATAATCGACAGGTAATTTCGACAAGCTCTAGAATAGCGTTTCTCCAAAAACTCTGGCATCGTATAGACGCCTGACCTCAAATAAAAGGGTACAAATACCCATCCAAATAAAATCAAGACGAGAGAGGCTAGTATTTCAAAATTAGCCATTGGCATATCGGCTCTAGCTCCCGCTCCTGAAACCCCAAGTATGATTTCGGAGCCAATATTAGAGGCAAATAAGGAGGCACCAATGACAAACCAGCCCTGGTTTTTTCCAGCTAGAAAATAATCTACGGAAGAAAATTCTTCTTTGGTTTTTTCGGTGGATACCCAACGGGCAATCCAGAGGATAATTCCAAAATATAGGCCTATGATGGCAAAATCAATAAACTGCATATACTGTTGTCGTTAAAAATACTACTTAAATGTAGGCAAACTTTTTCATGGATTCGCCCAATGGCCTATTACAAATACCCTTCTATTCTGGTACTTTGAATAGAAGGGTCATCTTGATTTTACAGTAAAGGGATCATTACCATTTTTCTAAGCCTAATAAGCGTTTGCCTAGTTCATTTAATTCGGCTTGCTCGTATTTGCTTTGCTCCCAATTTCTAGGATCGCCAGGGAAAGCATAGCCTTCAGGAGCTATACGGTTCCTCCAAGACTTGACCCGCCAATCTCTCAGCGGCGTATTGTCTTCTTGTGCTGGCATCATAGAAATATATTGAGCAATACGCACCTTGTCTTTAGAGTGGTTTGGACGGATACCATGCGGTTCGGAGCTATTGAAAATGAGTAAATCGCCAGCCTCTAAAGGGACTTTTACAATTTCATCTTGTAGTTCAGAAACATCTGGCTGAAAATGATTGCGATCTGCAGGCTGGCTAAGTTTCCAGCTGTCATAGTTGCGGAATAACCAAGGGATACACTGAAATCCTCCCATGTTTTCATCTGTTTGATCTGCAAGTGCCAGCACGCCTTGAACATTTTGAGGTTTGGTTTCAGGATCGTAATCCCAATGGATAAACCCTTTATATTCATGACCTGGTCGGATGGGGAAATTGAGGTTGGCCCGATCAATCGTGACCCATAGCTTTTCTGTGCCCCAAATATCTACAAAGGCATCGTATACCCTTTGGCTTTGTCGATTGTTCCAAAGGTGCTGATTGTTGTAGACCTCTACCATACCGGTTCCAGCGAGCTCTTTCATTTTCATTTCAGCGCGAGGAGCAGTGTACCAGGTGGTCTGATCTTTGGGGTCTTTTTCTTCAAACTCCCAAAGGAATGCAGCGGTTTGGTCAGCTTGCTCCTTGGGGACTGCATTTTTTATCACTACATATCCATTGTGCTGCCAAAATTTCCAATCCTCTTCCGAAAGTACTCTGAGGGTATCTGCGGTAGCCTCCGTTCTGAGTTTTACATTACTACTCTTGGCAGTCGAAGGGTTGCCTGGAATTTCTTTGTGCTGGTTGTCTGGAACCATAGTGGCCATGGTTTTACTTATCTTATCCATATTATTTGATTTAAGGAATGATTGAATGCTCTATCTCGTTGTGTTGATACAAATCTAGAAGAATAGGCGTAAGAATTTTTTCAGGAATTTAACCTATACTTGTACAATATTGATTATTATGTAGGACCTTAGACAGATAATTATCAATAAAGTGGATTTATGCCTACTCAACTAGAGACGATCAACCGTCAATTCAATCGTTCTTTTTCGATGATGTTTAATCCGAATTTGAGTGATTTATACTTTTGGCATTTTCATCCAGAATATGAATTGGTATATATCGAAAATGCTTCCGGCAAGCGACATATAGGAGAGCACATTTCTACCTATAAGGGTGCAGACCTCGTCTTGATTGGCTCTAATATTCCGCATCTAAATTTTGACTATGGTCTACAAACGGATTATCGGAAAGTAGTTGTACACATCAAAAAAGACTACGTAGAAACAATCATTCCAAGTATCCCAGAGATGAAATCGGTACAAGACCTCTTTGAGCAATCGAAATATGGACTTGTCTTTAAAGGCGCTATTGGTACTATTGGAAAACAACTACAGGAATTGGAGCATCTTTCTCCCATTCGGCAATATCTTCAGTTACAGGAGATCCTTTTTCAACTCGCTTTAAATTTTGATTATCAACGATTACACGAAGCGCCTTACTACACCCAGGTTAGTGATAAGCAGCATCTCCGCATCCAAAATATCTATGCTTTTGTAGATAAAAACTATCACCGCAAAATCGAATTAAAAGAAGTTGCCTCCTTAGTTAGTATGACCAAGGAGGCATTTTGTAGATATTTTAAAAAGACGACTAAATACACCTTTGTTGCCTTCCTGAATAGATACCGCATTAGCCAGTCCAAACAACATCTAATGCATGGTAAATCGATTTCCGAGGCTTGCTTCCTCTCAGGATTTGAAAGCCTTTCGTATTTCAATCGAATCTTCAAGAAAGTAACTGGAGAAAATCCAAGTCATTTTAAAAAACGATATACCTAAACGTGCTTTTATGTGGCTGTTTCGGTGGCTAGGGTATTATTGGTTTAAATGTTATTCTACCAATTCCATCGATTCCGGATTCCAGCGGATCACTTGCTTGTTGAAGTAACTCTCATTACAGGCAAGGGCTGGGGCTGCTGCTCGAAAACCAAAAGTCGCATCTTCCACTACTTGTTTATCCGTTCTGATAGCATCAAAGAAGTTCGTAAAGTGATCAAGATGGTCGCTATAGCCTGCTGGTGCCTTGTATTCCATATCCATCTGTACAGGCCTTTTCCTTTGTTCCGCTGTCCATTTGGCATCATAGGCAGCTTGCATTTCCTGCTGTAAATTTTCAGGAAAGGTGAAGACAGAATCGTAGCCTCCAAAGCCAGGAGCTTCGGGCATTATATTCTTTTTGATACTGATATCATTGCCCTTGACGACAATGACTCCTTCTGAACCAACAAGTTGCGTGCGTTGCTGACCACCAGTGCCACTGATAAAGTTCACTTGCAGCGTTAATTGAAACGCAGGATGTTCTGCACAATCGGGATACTGTAGGACGCCTGACATGACATCGGGCATATCTCGACCATCGTTCCAATAGCTTAGCTGTCCGGTACTATAAATGGTCTCTGGCCCTTTTGAATTGGTCATGAAATGGGTACCCGTTAAGAGGTGAACAAATAAATCACCAGCCACGCCCGTACCTA
Organism: Saprospiraceae bacterium; assembly: GCA_042095835.1. GTDB lineage: Bacteria > Bacteroidota > Bacteroidia > Chitinophagales > Saprospiraceae > DATFKA01. The sequence goes on along the minus strand of JBELML010000217.1, from coordinate 1,199 downwards.
CCTCCTGGAAGGCCCGCCACCAGAAGAACTTCTTGGCATCGAACTCCATCTTTTCGGTGACCTCTATGAATTTATCCCAGTTTGTTGTTGCAGCACTCGCATCTGCTGGAATAGTGTACTGCCATGCTCCAATCGAACTTTGTCTATCGTATACTGCATTGACCATATTGAGATTACCAATCTCACCAGCTGCCAATAATTCTTTGGCTTTAGCCAAACCAATACTACTGGCTCTTTGGCTACCAACTTGTACTACCTTACCTGATTGATTAGCCGCCTTGATGACAGGATGACCTTCACTGATTTTGTAGATCATAGGTTTCTCTATATAGACATGTTTCCCTTTGTTTAAGGCATCTATTGTGATCTGAGCGTGCCACACATCTGTGGTGCAAATTAAGACCGCATCGATGTCTTCTCGGTCTAGTAGTGCCCGATAATCTCTTGTAGTGAAAAGCTCCGCCCCGTACTGCTCTTTTGCTCTGGTGATTCTTCCGGTATAGAGGTCACAGATGCCAGCTAGTTCTACACCTGGCACTTGCAAGGCTGTTCTCAGGTCAAAATTACCTTGTATACCAAAGCCAATTACGCCAATACGAATCGTATCATTAGCAGCTATTTTTCTTTCATAGCGCAGTATCCTTTCTTCGGCTTTAGCTTTAGCAGAAAGAGAGGAAAGCGGTGAGGCCGCAGAAACCAGAGCAGTAGCACCAATCTGTTGTAAAAATTTACGTCTTGATTTTGAGTCTTTATTGGGCATGGTAGAATAGTTTTAAGTTAATCATAAACCCAAAAGATATGCTTTTTTGGATGTCCGAAGAAATAATCGACTTTGAATATAAGGGAAATGAAGAAAACAAGAAGAGCTGGAACTTAGAATAAATAGCTATTTTGAGCATTAGTCTAAAGCCATCATATAACTAGGGCAAACACATTAAAATAAAAACTGAAAAAGAAATGCTTGTTACTCGAAATTAAGTAACGGACAAAGAATAAGTTTCGCATTTTGATCGAGAAGATTTTATGCCAAGACAAGGCAAAAAACGTAGATGATGCAGGGCATCAGCGAGGCTTTTTAACGCCGTATTGGTGTAAAAGATTCCATCAAAATCGAAAAGTTATTTTTTGACTGTTACTAAGTTTAAAAAAGGTGATAAGCGAAGTGCGGGAGGCCGCCTAGGCATTGTTTGAGCGGAGCG
>JBELML010000216.1:1775-5809 GCA_042095835.1 Saprospiraceae bacterium | reverse complement strand
GACCTAAAGCCGGGACAGGCTTGCACCAATACCGCGTTAAAAAGCTCTTTATGCCGCAGGCATAAGCAAGGCAGAATGCCCTGCATTGCCTACGTTTTTTGCCTTGTCTTGGTACAAATTTATCCCGACCTTGCGTCGGGAACCTTCTCGATCAAAATGCGAGACTTATTCTTTGTCCGTTACTTCGTTTTTTCTTTGTTGAAGGAAAATTTAACAACATCTGGATCATACTCAAGAAGCTGCTGCATCTCTTTCGGAAAGGTGACGGTAGGGTCATAGCTAACCAACCAATAATTACTTTTCTCAGGAAGTGCGCCGAGTATTTGCATATTTTGTTTATAGTACTTGGTCACCCAATTGTAAGCATAGGTTTTGCTTTGAAGCTCAATTTGGAGTTGGTTAGGAATCTCATCTTTGGCTAAACCAAAATCCATTGCTTCTTTGAGTACCCATCCGTTGGGTTGGTTGGCAATGGTTTCTAAACTGGCTTCTAGACTCATGATGGCAGCAGGCCGGCCTTCTTTTCCAGATATAGTTTTCTTGACATCTCCATCAAATTGGGTGATTTTCACCAGAGGTAAATCTGGGATCCGACTTCTAAAGAATTCAGGATACTGCCAGATATTCGTTGATTCGATTTGCTGCTGCAACTGCTTCCATTCGTTGTCGCTCAACTTTCGAATATAGGTACCCAGTTTAGGCGTGTTCCTTTTACCTAAATACGCTACAATTTGATTATCATAGACTCTAAGATTATATACGGGAAACCGTCCCATACCTTGGCCTTTCTCCATTTCGAGAAGTACAGGAACATTATCGAGTGGGATTTTCTCAATAGATTTACAAGAAAATAGTGCCAAGCACAATAGGCTTGGGATTAGAAAAGGTAAAGGTTTCATGAATATAAAATTGATGCTAACTTTCTGATAAAATCAAATCAGTTAGTCGGTTATTGTCGATATAATAGGTTGTTGATGTTTTCAGATTTAGGTATTAGGATAATTTCTGTTCTTCGATTCTGACCGCGACCTGATTCAGTGCTATTATTGGCTTTTGGAGCGTACTGACCTTTCCCTGAAACGGTGATCCGACTAGGATCAATACCTAAATCAAGCATAGTTTGTGCCACAGAATAGGCACGGTCTACGCTTAGCTTCCAGTTGGTTCTGGGGTCTCCTTGATTATCGGTATGGCCCTCTATACTAATATCAACATCTTTATCATTCTGTAATTGATTTACTATCGAACGGATGGCTTGTCTTCCACTGCTTCCCAAGAAAGAACTTCCAGAATTAAAGAGTAGATTATCACTTAGGGTAAGGTAAATTTTTCCTTCTTTTTGAGTGACCGTGAGGCCCTGGATATTATTCGTTTGCGGGCCACTATCGAAGTTAAACTTCAATTGTTGTAGCTGCTGATCTCTTCTGAAAATTTCATTTTGTAACTCTAGTATTCGTTGGTCTCGGCTTGCTACATCATTGGTATAGGTTTGCTCTAAATTGCGCAAACGATTTTCGCGACTCTGTATTTCTCTTTCCATTTGATTGAGTCGAAATTCCCGATCAGCCAACTCTTGTCGCTGTGTAGTCAGTTCTTGTTGAAGATTGTATTGACGATCTCCCGAAGAGTTGACAATATCGCTGTTCTGGTTGACGAGGTTGCTATACCGCATCAGGAGTTCTTGATAACTTTGGTTCAAACCAATATTGGTGGACCTAAGACCTTCAATCTCGCGGTAGGCTCTAGCCAGCTCTGAATTCATCTCGATTAGATCGTTACCACTTCTTTCTCGGCTATTTGAGATGGAGTCTAGTTCGGCGACCTCTTGTTCGAGGGAATTTTTTTCTCTTTCTAGGTCTAGAAATTTTTGCTGCGGTACACAGTTGGCCAGCAACAAAATGGCTAAAAAAGGCAATACAATATTACTTCTCATCTGAAATTGATTTAAGAGCAGGTAGCAAGCTAATAAAGAATAGCTAGAAACCCACTCCATCCAAAAATAATATTTTTTATGATATACCCTTCAGACTTTGTGCTTAGTGAGTACATTTGGATATGAATTGGTTCGAATTAGCTTCCAATCTGGCTTCCAGAGAAATCTTATTATTTGCTTTATGTGCTGCTTCGATTGGCATGGCCAAAGCGGGTGTCAAAGGTATGGGTATGTTGGCAGTACCTATTCTCGCCTCCGTATTCGGTGGGAAAGCTTCGGCTGGTATTATGTTGCCCTTGCTCACTTTTGCCGATCTCTTTGCGATAGCCTATTACAATCGACACTCTAATTGGCAATACATCATTAAATTATTGCCCTCCGCTATGGTGGGTGTACTCTTGGGGGTATGGGTAGGGGCTTTGATCAATGATGAAACTTTTAAGGTGCTAATGGGCATTTTAATCGTGATTGGCCTGGGTTTGATGATCTTTTTGGAATGGAAGGAGCTACCGGCCAGGGTGACCACTTCCTGGTGGTTTGCATCGGTTTTTGGAGCCTTGGGAGGCTTTAGTACAATGATTGGCAATGCTGCTGGCCCAGTTATGGCGGTCTATCTCTTGAGTACCAGGATAAGTAAGAACGAATTTATCGGTACAGGGGCATGGTTTTTTGCTTTGATCAATATTTTTAAATGGCCCTTCCATATATTTGTTTGGAAGACGATCAGCTGGGATACTTTTTCGCTCGATCTATTAGGGATACCTGCTATTGCGCTTGGGGTATGGTTGGGAGTCGTTATTATCAAGCGCATCAACGAAAAGAATTTCCGCTACTTCATTATTATCATGACTTTTCTGATAGCACTAAAACTGATTTTTGGAACCTAGTCACAACTTAACATTCCCTTTAGAGTGTGGAAGGTCGAAATGTTTTACATTTGTGTTTGCTTAGAGTTCGCCTTATGGCTTTCTCCTTTGTATTTTATTAATCAAAATATCCATGAATAGACTATCCCAAACATTGACCAGAATTGCAGTAGTATTTCTTTTTATTGGTGCATCAATAGGTGTAAAAGCCCAGGCGGCTATCGGTCTTAGTTTTCCAGACGAAAAAGTCAAAGCAGGTGAGACGGTTTGCCTACCCATTTCGGTCTTCAATTTTCAGAGTATGCTCTCCATGCAGTATAGTATAAGTTTCGACCCTACAAAACTGAAGTATATTGAAATCTCAGATGAAAAGATTCCCTATCTAGGTCCCAATAATTTTGGTCTACAAAGTGTAGATGAAGGAAAGCTAACCGTAGTGTGGATTGATAATGATTTAAAAGGCATCACCAAGGCAGAAGGAGAAGATATTTTCTCCATTTGTTTCGAGGTCTTAGCACCAGCAGGTACACAGACAGAAATAGGTTTTTCTCCCAAACCAACTCCCTTCGAAGCAGTAAATTATGCAGAACAAGTGATGGGCATCAATACCAAAAAAGGAAAGTTAACTGTGCAGTAGGGGCAGGTGTCAGGGGACAAGTGTCAAGTGTCAGGTGTCAGGTGAAATGTGTCAGGTGTCAAATGTCAGGTTAATTCGACCAAGGCTGCTGAAGCATCGGGCCTCCTTAACATAACACATAACACATAACACATAACACATAGCACTTGACACATACCCACACCCTAGTACTCAATTGTACTCAGGTCTACTACGAAGCCTTTCACTTTCAGCTGACGATTGATTCTTGAAGCCTGCCGCTTCGCTTCATTTCTATTGGTATAGGGACCAACAATTACCTTGAAAGACATACCACCAAACTGCTTGGGTTCAATGCTGATGAGGGCATTGTTGATGTTTTTTGTTTGTAACTGCGTCAGCTGCTTCATGGCATTTTCATAAGAACTTAGGGAGGCAATTTGCACACCAAAACCAGCTTTATTGACATTCAAAATTTTGAATTCGTAAAGACCATACTTGGCGTAGGGCTTTTTAAGCAAACGACCTTGATAGGTGTTGGTATTGTTCTGTGTGACTGGTAGACTATTGCGGGCATCCGTTGCAGTTGAAGGACTGCTTGCTGGATTGATTGGAGCGGTAGTAATGCTACTTGGTGTGG
>JBELML010000216.1:0-1675 GCA_042095835.1 Saprospiraceae bacterium | reverse complement strand
GCAGTGAATTTATTGGCATCGTACAACTCACCAGAGGCGGTTTTACTTCCTTGGTATTGATTGCCATAGTAGGAGGCTTTTCCAAATTCTTGCCCAAGTAAAGGCACAGTGAAAAATAGACAAAGGCTCAATAGAATTAGAATGTTCTTTTGCATAGAATGTGATTTATCAGTATCGAAATTCCCAAGCCTGGGAGCAATTTTCAAATATAACCGATGCAAGAGCGAAATACAAGGATAAAACCCCGCTTGGATTCATTTAATTGTCCATTATTCTTCAAATCCTAAAGCTAATTCCACAGTTGATGACTTTTATTGAACTAATAGTAGGCGAATTTTGTAATTTTGTGGTATAAATTTAAATCAAGAGATGAGTAAGCACGGAAGAGTTTTAGTAGCCATGAGTGGCGGTATTGATAGTACCGTTACCGCGATGATGCTACATGATGAAGGTTATGAGGTGGTAGGCATCACCATGAAGACTTGGGATTATGCCAACTCGGGTGGGTCAAAAAAGGAGACGGGCTGCTGTAGTCTTGACTCCATCAACGATGCTCGTCAGGTGGCAGTCCATATGGGATTTCACCACTTTATTATAGATATTCGCGATGAGTTTGGCGACTACGTGATCGATAATTTTGTAGAAGAATACATCGCTGGTCGTACCCCCAATCCATGCGTCCTTTGTAATACACATATCAAATGGAGTGCGCTGCTAAAACGTGCAGACTCTCTAGATTGTGAATTCATAGCTACCGGTCATTACGCCAAGATTAAGGAAGGGGAGAATGGCCGCAGATTTATCCAAAAGAGTGCAGATGCACACAAGGATCAATCTTATGTATTATGGGGACTCACCCAAGAGGCGCTAGGCAGATCACGCTTCCCATTAGGTCATCTGACCAAGCCTGAAGTGCGTCAAATTGCTTTTGATGCGGGCTATAAGGAATTGTCTAAAAAAGGGGAGAGCTACGAGATCTGTTTTGTACCAGATAACGATTATCGCAACTTTTTACGCAGGCGCGTTCCTGATCTAGAAGAAAGTGTAGCAGGAGGCCATTTTATTGATAAAAATGGGAAAGTAATCGGTAAACATATCGGATATCCCTTCTTTACGATCGGACAGCGCAGGGGGCTCGGTATAGCTTTCGGGCAACCGATGTTTGTAACCGAAATTCGCCCCGAAACCAATGAGGTAGTCTTAGGTACGGTTGATGAACTCTTGCGTAATGGCATGAGGGTCTACCAACCCAACTCTATGAAGTATGAAACCTTCCCTGAAGATATTGACGTGTTGACCAAAGTCAGGTACAAGGATAAAGGTACCATGAGCCAATTGCGCAATGCAGGAGATAAGGTAGAGGTAGAATTCTTTGCTAATGTCGCTGGGGTTGCACCTGGGCAATCTGCGGTATTCTACGAGGGAGATGATGTGATAGGTGGAGGTATCATCCATTCCTCCTTATCTTCAAAAAAGGCCGTAGAATTAGAGAAAGCCGCTCCAGGAATTTAATAGATATGAATAGTAGCACCAAAGCCCGTTTCTATTTTACCTTATGCCTTCTGCTGAGCAGCAGTTTTCTAATCCTAAGTTGCGAAGAGGATACCGTAGTCGTTGATCTTGATTACGGATATCGATACTTTCCAATCGTAGAAGGGCAGGAAAAAATCTTTGC
>JBELML010000215.1:2758-5832 GCA_042095835.1 Saprospiraceae bacterium | reverse complement strand
ATCATCCCTAGATTCTGGAATCCATACATCTAATGGTATAGGGCCTGCAGGGAGTTGTTGCTCGATATCTACTTCCTTAAAGAACTCAACCCACTCTGCCCTTTGTTCAGTCCTGTTAATCGATTAAGTACATTCTTATTATTAATAGGTAATAATGAATGAATTCCATACAGTCATATACAAAATATCTACAATCAATGGCTCCATACCTTAATCTGCTTAAGGCTCCTTCGGGATTACATATCAGATTTCGAGAACGCTCGAAATCTTTCATAGCCTTCTCATGTGAAGACCTTTGATTCGTGGCCCTATTGTTTTGATCCTTTTCCCAATGAGAGAAAATGGGGCGAGCAGCTGTGTAATAAGGCCTCCCTCTTGGCAGATTCTTTAAGGGAAACATTTTCGGGCTGTAAGGTCCAGAGCTATACTCTTGTTGCCTTAAACATACTCCACTTGGGCATTCACTTCCATCATTGTAATAATGGCATTGCTCAATAAGAAATTGTTGTGCCTCCGTTATATCTTTCCAATGAGTATTAATCACTTCAAAGTCCTTATCCCCAGTCAACCAATCCTTAGCATTCCATGTTCTTTCCAGTTTAAGTACATTATTAGTAGGGTTGAATGACTTATTAACAATCTCGCATAGCTCAGAGAATGTCATTGCCGGGAACCTTGAGAGAGCAAGTGAAATGCGGCTGAAAATTTGGTCTACCAACTCATGAGTATGCCTGCACAAGCATGAAATGTAGTTGAATATTTCAACTAAAAGATCAATTAGAACAATGTAGACTGAGAATGAGAAATAATGTAGTAACTTACCCTACAGGCAGGAATCCAACCCTTATGCTCTTGCAGAGACCAATAGAAACTAGCCAAGAACAGAAAGTCATAACCCATTTGTTTTTGTTTTCACGGCAAGTATTGTCCAGCTGAATGTGCACATGACCAAGTGTCCTTCCTCTCCTTTGAATCTCCTGCGGAAAAAATGAGGTATTTAACTCAAGGAACAATAACAAATATGAAATAACAAAAATATACATTTCAGGAGATTTCATTGATAAAGTTATATATTATGTACACAATATACTATACCTTCAAGATGCTCAAGTATATAATTGTACAGGTACAATTAGAATCATGTGCAAATGTACTTGTATATAAGTATATATCATTCGGGCGACCATCACTGCAGCGAACCCCTGTAACATGTATTTGCATAAGGAGATCCTTGGAAATGTTCTTTGGCATATTTGGCCAATGAGGGAGATTTGTTTTTGATTGATCCATTCCATCAATTTCCATATAGAAGCCATCTTTGTCAGAATTGGCCAAGTAGCGCTGGTGATTCACGAATTGCCGCTCTTTAGCAACAAAAAGATTGTGTTCTTCCATTAAGCTCTTCGCATTAGCTAATTTCTCGAGCTGAAAAGAGATTTAGAGAAAGGACAGATATATCAGTTGGCAATCATAATATCTGAATCAGTAATACAATCTAAAATATGTACACATTTCGGATGTTATGTAGAATTTTGAATACCTTTTCCTGATACTTGATGAGCCTACTTTCATCTGTATCCACTGTTGGAGTGAAATTGATTTTTTCTTTTAATACATTTTTCAAGTGAGCACAAGTTTCGCACTCAGAAAAGCGATGATTTTTAGGGATAATGACATGCTTGAAGTGTGTGTACCAGACGTTCATAAAGTGTGACATACAGCAAAAATTATTGCCCTTTATTCCCATTTCAGTTCCTGCAAAAAAGTAGAGTAAACAAGTTAGCAATCTAAAAGCATATAGTTATAGTACTGCCACGAGCCTAGTACTAAGAATACTCGCAGTCGCATTCGGGATCATACCCATTCTTGTACTAATACTCGTACTCATACTCATACCGAAAAACTTAATATGTGTATATGCTAAATACGTACCTGCTTTGATTGTAGATTCATCTTTCAAAAACTCGGCAAAAATCCACTTGCGAGTCATCCATTCTGGAAGGTGCTGTTTTTCACGACCATTAGAATCGGGCATCTGGTCCGCGATTCTTTTAAAGAAGACATCCATCCAGCTTTGAACAAAAGCCTCTTTCGTAAGCTTTTTGGCGGCTTTCTTATTACGAACATGAGCCTTCAGATCTCCAAGTTTCACCTCTCGGACGGCCCTCAGTGTTGTGGCATGGCAAACATGATATATCAACTCCCAGGCCTTTTGGCACACCTAAGACAATCATAAATATAGTCATAGAACATGTCAGTGAAAGATTTTTCGATTGTTGGCAATCGGGAAAAGTTATAGGCTAATCTAGACATACCGAGTATCGTAACTTTAATAAATACTTCAAGTACATTGCAAATTATACATATAGTATATATTATAAAATCTCGATTGCTGGCAATCGGGATAATATCAAACTGGCACTTTAACTATATGTCATATGGTACAACACATCTAAAACATTTTTTATAGAATGATAGTATATCATAATCTCGATTACTGGTAATCGGGATTTTCTGAAGACACTTACCCGTATCCCTGATGGAACAGAAGGTGCGTCACCTAGCAGACCTTCATGGTAAAACTTGTACGGGAGATCTTCAAGATGTTTTTCATGAACATCTCGCTGTAACATGTTCTTTATGTTCTCATATGACTGATACTGGCCCTTCTGATAGATTTTCGTCCTCGCGGCAACAACTGCCCTCAGGAACTTCGGCCCAAAGCCTTGAGATGGAATTCCTTCCCAACCATACAGGTCAAGTGTGCCGGATCCAGAAGCATCATCATTACCGGAAAATAGCTTTTGCAAACAATTCTCATTCTGACAACATCCCTTTTCCATTATTTTTTTAACAATATCCGGATGTGCAACTTCAGGATCTAGTCTCTTCCTCATTAACCCTGAAACTTCTTTCTTCGAGTCCGCATCTGAAAGCTTCCGCTTATTTGTAAAAGCAGTTTTCGGGATACCCTTACAATCGCAAACGTATCCAATAGCACAGGTACATGCCTTTGTTGCTGGCTTAGATACGACAGCCATGCTTAAAAGTTTTTAGTTCACCGCGATCGGAGA
>JBELML010000215.1:0-2658 GCA_042095835.1 Saprospiraceae bacterium | reverse complement strand
CGCGATCGGAGAGGAAACTCGTGGCACTACTTTGAAAACTCTCGCGATCGGAACTATATACTTCTCAACTTTGCGAGTGACGAACCCCCCTGGTCAACGTCTAAATTATTTCTGTTATGAAATGACTGTGCCCGCTGCTATATGCCTCGGAGCGACGAATCCCCCTGGTCAAGGTCTAAATTATTTCTGTTGTGAAATGACTATGACCGCTATATGCCTGGCAGTGACTTATCCCTCGAGTCAAGGTCTAAACTATTTCTGTTGTGAAATGACTGTACGGAACAGCACCGTACCGTACCGTTAATATGGTACCGTACCGTACCGTAATCTTACGAGCACTGTCACAGTGTCACCTCTACGCGGTTCTGTACTCACATGTCCTGTAGACATGTGATCAGAAACGTACTAGAGAATATTCGCATATGACTCATGTGAACACATACAATACGTCCTAAACGCGTATTCTTTGTTTACGACCATGCGTCGATTACTGACAACTGAAATGACGATTCCGTAAAAATCACGAAACCAAGAAGGATTTATAAAGTTTACAAACATAAACATACAGTATACCATGAATCGTCATCTGCTGCCTCCTGGCTGGGCTGGCCCCGACGTATGGCCCTATAGGTAATAACGCTCGTCTCCGGAGATGCACTATCGCTGCAGCCGCTCTACAAACGGTAGAGCATCCTCGAGTGTTCAGCTGTAGTGCCAGACATGCATTGAGTGTTCGATTATCAGATTTTAAAATGGGATCCAGAACGCTCGTTCCCGGAGGGGAGAATAACGGGCCTAAGAGCAGCGGCGCGAGCGACAACGAAGGTGAGATCTGGACAATGGCGCGGCGGCTCGTAGCACCGGCTCGTACGAGTAGCACCTCCGCTGGAGTTTGGCTTATTCAGTTTTTCTTCTTTCAGTTTCCTCGCAGCCTGCCTCTGTTTTAGAATACACGTTTTCTGTGTTTTTGCACTCGCTATCCCCAGCAGTTCCTTGTATTATCCTAATAGTCCTAGCCGCTCCTTATAGAAAAGTTGCTTTCCGCGCAATCTGGGCATGAGACTCGCCGTACCGCGGACATCTCCGGCCCCCCTTCTCGCAGCTCGCCTCTGTCATAGAATACACGTTTTCTTTTTTTTTGCACTTGCTATCCCTAGAGCAGTTCCTTGCATTATCCTATCAGTCCTAGCCGCTCCGCATAGAAAAGTAGGCTCTCCGCGCAATGTGGGCATCAGACTCGCCGTACGTACCGCGGATATCTCCACCCCCCCATCTCGCCGTCCTCCTATCTAATCCCGATTGTGTCATCTATGAGTTGGATGTAGGATTGTTTATATGCAGTTATAACTGCATTTGTTATGCACCCCTACATCTTGTGTGTGTGAGCCATGTGTGTGTGTGAGCTTTGTGTGTGCGTGTGTGAGCCTCGTGTTTGTGTGTGCTAACTTGGCCTTGTGCTAACCACTTCATCTTGTTTGCCCAACTGTATGTGTTTGTATGTGTTTGTATTATGTGGTGTCTTTTGGGAAAGGGGGGGGGCTTATGTTGAGTGCCATGCGTGCGTGCCATGCGAGCGTGCCATGCGACGTGCTTGGAATTATCATGCGAGCGATGGCAACTAATGTGCCTATAATGAGGAAATTCTGTCCCTAACATATTTATATTCTGCTTTGGAATTCGCAGAAGAAGGCAATCGTCAAAATGATGAAAGGCAAACAGGTGGTCCTGAGGCCTCAGAGCAGCAGGAGGCTCCTGCTACAGAAGTAGGTTCGTGCCCCCTGAAATACGTACCACGTACGCGTACGAATACGCTCGATTCTCGATTGCTGGTAATCGAGATTTTACATTATCACTTCAATCAGTTCCCGATTACCAGTAATCGAGATTTCTAAAATACTTTTTCGAATTGAGCTACAATGTTATTATAGCTGAAGCTTTCATATGTGAAATTATCTCGATTGCTGGTAATCGAGCTTTTACAACATTACATTGGGTTCGCAGGAGATGATCAAGGCAATCATGATGAAATGGAAACAGACCAAACATGTGGAACTGAGGCCTCACAGGAGCCGAATGCTCCTGCTCTAGTAGGTTAGTGCCCCCTGACATACGTTTACGTACGGGCAAGAATACGCCCGATTCTCGATTGCTGGTAATCGAGATTTCAAAAATACTTTTGCGAATGAAATCACTATGTTATTATAGCAGAAACTGTTATGAGTGAAATTATCTGGATTGCTGGTAATCGAGATTTTTGTTATGTATATTATGCGAACATAGAAAAAGAATGCAACGGTATATGTCAAAAAGCTCGATAACTAGTAATCGAGAAAAAAACTATTCTCATAAGGATTTTTTGTTCAGATCTCGCAGGTTTTGCTAATTTTCTTTCTCAAAATAATACGGAGGAGATTCTAAGGCAACAGCAGTCTGCAGAGATGCTCAAGGCAAAAGAGGCAACTGAAAGTTTAAAAACAAGGGCACCAGAAAAGAATGATTCACAACCAAGTAACCTTGTTGCAACGGATACTTCGCAAAATCAATATGCAAGGAGGAAACAAGGAAAGAAATGTAAGTGTCAATCAAATGCTTGATATGAAATTACGTAACATAAAATTGTATATTACTAAAAAAATATCTACTTCATGCATGATTTGC
>JBELML010000214.1:0-5895 GCA_042095835.1 Saprospiraceae bacterium | reverse complement strand
TAGGAGTACTGATAGCCTTGCAAAAGAAGGTAAGCCTCTACCACTTTACGAAGAGCTACTGCAAGTAAATCACCCATACTCTAAAATTGGCAAATATTGACTATAATAACAATTCTTTTATACACCAAAGCGATCACAGCCAACTGATTGACAGATTAGGCTAGCCAACAACAGTACTTATATCAAGATCAAAACCCTTCATTTATCTCCAATTCGCGGTTATTAGTCCTCTTCTCTCTTTTAGCTACTACCTAATCCGTATTTTAATGATTCAACCAAATTGAATCGTGATGTTTAAAACCTACTCGACTACATTTTTTATCGCAAATTTACCAAGCCGAAAAATCAAAATAACGGGATTTAGTGTTTTAATGACCCTACTTCTTTGTTTCCCTTTTTTCACTCAAGCTCAATTAGATTTGACTTATCAAAAACCAGCAAAAGAGATTTTAGACATGGTGGATACGCCGCTACCACCTAGTGTCCTCATCAATGATGATGCTACCTTGATGATACTCATCGCCAGAGATCAATTCCGCTCTATTGCGGAGCTTTCAGAACCCGAATTGCGCCTTGGTGGCCTCCGGATTAATCCGGTCACTAATATTGGTAGCCGTACCCGTTTCTATAATAAAGTAGCTTTACAAAAAGTGGGCGAAAAGGAAACGATGGACATTGAAGGGCTACCCGAAAAATATAGAGCCGCCAATTTAAGTTGGTCCCCTGATCAAAGCAAAGTAGCCTTTACCAACACAACGGACAAAGGAGTAGAGCTATGGATGGTCGACTTAGACACTCGACAAGCCAAGCAATTGACAAGCGATATACTCAATGCCAATATCGGATCGCCTTATACTTGGCTTCCAGATGGCAATGGCTTTATTGTCAAGTTTCTACCAGAAGACCGTATGGCATTAATTGACAAAACCAGCACCATTCCTACCGGACCAAGAATATCGGTAAACGAAGCCGGAGTAAAAGCACAAAACCGAACTTATCAAGACCTACTCAAAGACAAAGCTGATGAAGCTAACTTTGAGCAATTGGCACGTTCTACGCTTTATAAAGTTGACCTGGATGGCAATAAATCCATTTGGAAAGACACTGGTATGTATCGCTATATTCGCTTCTCTCCAAACGGAGAATACGTGATGATCAATACCATCAAAAAACCTTTTTCTTACCTAGTACCTTATTATCGTTTCCCGGCATTGACCGCTATTTATGATAAAGAGGCTCAGCTCGTGGAGGAGATTCTTGACCAGCAACTCATCGAAGAATTACCAAAAGGATTCGGTGCTGTAGCTACTGGCAAACGGAGCATCAACTGGCGAGCCGACGAAGGAGCCACTTTGTACTGGGTAGAAGCGATGGATGGTGGCGATCCTAATTTGGAGTCTAAATATAGAGACCAATTATTTGTACAGACCGCACCATTCGACGCCCAGGCTAAACCGATTTTAAAGATGCATAATCGCTACGCGGGCATCATCTGGGGAGATGCCAATACTGCTGTGGCTTATGACAGCTGGTTCAAAAACCGGAATACTAAGGCTTATCTTTTTAGCCCTAGTGACCCTAGCCAAAGTCCTAAGATTGTAGAAGACCGAAATAGCCAAGATCGATATAGCGACCCCGGCAACTTTGTAACCAAACCCAATCAATTTGATCGCAATACCCTAGCTATCACCAATGGCAAACTGCATTTAATTGGCGATGGCTACTCTGCTGAAGGCCGTAGACCTTTTGTAGATGAAATGGATCTAAAAACCCTGGCAACCAAGCGCCTCTACCAAGCGACCAACAAAGATGATTTCGAACGCATCTCTAAGGTACTCGATATCAAAAAAGGAGAAATTCTTACGCGGATCGAATCACCAACGGATTATCCCAATTATTATATCCGCAATATGAAGTCTAAAAAAGCGGAGGCGATTACCTTTTTTGAAAATCCTTATAAAGCACTACAGGATGTTCACAAAGAAGTCATTCGCTACAAAAGAGACGATGGCTTAGAGCTATCTGGCACCTTGTATTTGCCCGTAGGCTATGATAAAAATAAGAAGGAGAAAATGCCTATGGTTTTATGGGCCTATCCAAGAGAATATAAAGATAGAGCAAGTGCTAGTCAAGTTACTGCTTCGTCAAACACCTTTACCGCTCCTTATTATGGTTCGCCCGTATATTGGGTAACGAGAGGTTACGTCGTATTAGATGGCGCGAGCTTTCCGATCATTGGTGAAGGAGATGAAGAGCCCAATGATAGCTTCAGAAAACAATTAGTCGCCAATGGAAAAGCAGCTATCGATGCAGTAGACGCTATGGGCTATATTGACCGAGATCGCGTAGCAGTAGGTGGGCATTCCTATGGTGCTTTTATGACGGCCAACTTGTTGAGTCATTCCAAGCTATTTGCAGCCGGAATTGCGCGTAGTGGTGCCTATAACCGCACCTTGACCCCTTTTGGGTTCCAAAGAGAGGAAAGGTCTTATTGGGAAGCACCAGAGATTTATTATAAGATGTCTCCTTTCATGCACGCCGATAAAATGAAGACTCCATTGCTACTTGTGCACGGAGAAGCCGATAACAATTCTGGAACTTATCCTCTACAAAGTGAGCGCTACTTTAATGCTTTGAAAGGCTTAGGCGCGCCTGTAAGATTGGTGATGCTGCCTAAAGAAAGTCATGGCTACGCGGCTAAAGAATCGGTCTTGCACCTACTATGGGAGCAGGATCAGTGGCTGGAGAAACACGTCAAGAACAGAAAGGTCGTAGTACCTAAACCATAATTTGGTTAGTGGTTAGTGGTTAGTGCTAAGTAAAGTCTTATTCAACACTAACCACTAAACCTTGCCTTTTTTATTTGCTAATGGATACTCTGACTCTCGTCATATCCCAATCCAAGTTCAAATAAGTAGCTTCGCCTTGCGAGAAACTAATAGTAAACATCTCTTCAGCAGCAGAGCGATTTTGCACCTCTCCTTTGGCCACAACTACATCGGCTTCTCTATCAATTGGGCTCTGACCTCCGAAACCAGCAACTCCCCAAGAGTAGGTTTTACTATTGAAAATGACTTCCCAGCCGTTTTCACCTGGAATGGTAAATACACTATATTTCCCAGCTGGTAGAGCTTGCCCATCTACCATAATATCCGTACCTGTCTCAAAAGTAGTGACTTCATTTGCTCCAGTACGCCAAATTTTACCATAAGGTACTAAAGGTCCTGGATCTGAACCTTCAGGTCCAAAAATCAGGCGACCCTTTTTGGATGGTCGGCAATAGAAAACTTCTAAATCTAAACCATCTTGATCATAATTGACGATTTGTTCTGGACTGTTCTTTTTAGTTAGCTCCAATAGTTTCGGAAAGACAAGAAAGCGCATGGCAATGGCTAATACAGCTAATACGCCGAGGACTATTAAAGTAATTCTTAATGCTTTGCTCATAATGGTTGATGTTGACCGCCTAGGCTAAAGCTTCGGCGCTTGAAAGTTTGTAAATAGTTAAAAAATCAATGATTTATCCAATCAATTTTTTGATAATGATCATATTTCCAAGATGCATGGCCTCATGGACATTATTAAAGCGGATCGCTTCCTCTGCACTAGCTAAGGTGATGCCAAAACTCGTAGTATAGGTTTTATATTCCTTAAAAACACCAGCTTGGTAGTCCTTCTCTGTTTGATCAACTAAAGTGTGGAGTTGAGTTTTGAATTGATCGATGCTTGCTTGGCTAATCTTACTTTCTGGGCGGCTTCCTTTCCTAAAATCACTAATGACTTCATTGGTCACATGACAATCTAAGCCAGACAATCGATAGCAAAGTAGCTGTTGAGTGACGATCACGTGCCCAAGATTCCAGGCAAGATTATTATTCAAACCTTGAGGGATGGCGTTAAGCTGTTCAAGATCGAAATTGTTAACAATTTTGAGGATATTCTCCCTAGTTCGGCGGAGTATGGTGAAGTTATGTTGCATTTTTTGTCGACAAGATACTTATTCCTCACCCTTCAACAAAGTTGATGTTATAAAATGAAGCAACCTGCCGATAGCCGATCCTTTTATATACGGCATTTGAGGTAGGATACAACTCATCTGTAAAGAGGGTACAAAATTGAAAGCCATTTTGCAACATCAGCGTACTTAGGGCACGAACACAAGCTTCGGCATAGCCACGTTTGCGAAATACTTTGGGAGTGAACACATAGTTAACAGCAATGCCATTGTAGGTAGGACGCGCTATCCCAGCCATACTCACGACCTGCCCATTGACCTCCCAGAGGTAAATCTCAGAGCGATCAATTTTCCGCTCGGCTGCCATTTTAGCTTTTTCCTCAGATTCTACCTGACGCATAGCTTCCTCCACGAAAGCCTTCATCCATTGTGTAAGCATCGGCAAATCCTCCTCTTCTGCCAAACGTAGCGAGCCTTCTTCCTGCCTGGTAGCTGGTAGCACTTCATCTAACTGATAAACGAGTTGCTGCATATCGATCTTAAAATCTAGGCCGTATGCTTGGGTATAATTTTGTGCAAATGGCAAACAAATAGGCCGAGGACCTATCACACCAGGGAATCGCCGTTTTTTCTGGAGAGTGCAGTCAAATAAATAAAGAGAAGCTTGTTCCTCTTCGGCAGTAGAAAGAATGAGATTATAAGGCGGTGTCTGGATGCCCGCAAGTACAGGTACTCCATCTTTTTGGACCAAAAAATAGGAAGACATGAGGTCCTCGTGTGGTGTTTTCGAGAGATGGAGTGTCCTACCCAGGAGGAGGCCATTAGTAGCTTCCTCCTTAACTAATAAAGGATGAGCCAAGTTCAGAAATTCGGCTGCTTTTGATATTTGGAGAAAGTCGAGCATCATTGACGTTTATTAGCCCACGAATCGGGTGTGTAAAATTAACTTAATGATGCTAACCTATTTCCTACTTAATTCGTTCCAAGAAATTAGTTTCCTTGTCTTAGGGTCTCTGCCGGATTGATGCTCATCACTCGCCAAGATTGCAGACTGATAATAAATCCAATTACCAACTCCCACTGGCGCCACCACCACCAAAACTACCTCCTCCAAAGCCACCAAAACCGCCACCGCCGAAACCACCGCCGCCGCCGTCCCAGCCGCCTCCACCACCGCCACCGGGGATGACAATCCAACCACCACCGCCTCTTCTCCTTCTTTTGGGTCTTCTACGGGTGCGCCCGAAATCATCATAATCGTCATAGTCGTAGCGACCTCTGCGGTAATAGCCCCCATCATCATCCCAATCATCATCGTTTCCTGCACGACTTACCAATACAAGTACGAAGACAATCATGATCAATAGGATAAAAGCGAGAACAATATCTGGCATACCTTCTCCTTCATTATTTTCGTATTCACCAGACCCTAATTGGATAATTGCAGTGGTAGCCTCGTCAAGACCTTGATAGTAGCGCCCCTCCCTAAAATTGGGAAGAATGATATTATCAATTATTCTGCGCGACATATTGTCCGTCAAAAAACCCTCGACTCCATATCCGGTTTGAATAATCACATCTCTATCTTGGAGGGCTATAAAGAGGAGAATACCGTTGTCTTTACCATCGCGGCCAATCCCCCAGCCTTCGGCTATCCGATAGGAATAATCAAACAGATCATCGCCATCGGTACTATTCATCATGACCACAGCAATCTGCGTGGAGGTCGAATCATCATAGGCGACCAGCTTGCGCTCTAAAGCCCGCTGCTGATTGGCCGTCAAGGTATTCGTATAGTCATTCACGATGGTACGCTGTGGGCGTGGTGGCACCTCTTTAGCCTCTAAAGGAGTCCATAGTAGTGCAAGGAAAAGGAAGGAAAATATTCGAATTATATATGGAGACTGTCGCATTTGATTTTTTTGTGATGTCATTTATAT
>JBELML010000213.1:0-5919 GCA_042095835.1 Saprospiraceae bacterium | reverse complement strand
CCCTTTTAGCCACCGATTATCGATCAAAGCGGTTTGACTTTTTGAGGGAGCCCTACTTATTTGAAGTAAGCCATTGCAGCATTTCATTTTTTTTGGAGCGAGAAATGGGAACCTTCGTCCCATCTGTCAAGATGAAGTAGGCTTGCTGCTTGATAGAGATAAAGTCAGTAATATGGTTGGCATTTACCAAATGGGATCTATGACAACGCAGTAAAGGGAATAAGGTATTGTTTTGAGTTATTTGCCCCAGGTTATTTGCCAAGAGGTATTTATCGCCATTTTGTAGGTAAACGTGTGAGAAATTTCGATCTGCTTCAAGACGGAGGATATCGTTAAAGTCGACGATATAAAGCCTTTTAACACCTTCTAGGAGGATCTTATCTTGATTGGTCATCGTTACCTGTTTCTGATGCTCCTGCTCTTTGATTACAGCGATTGCTTTTTCAATAGCTTGTTGCAATCGATTCATGGAAAAGGGTTTGAGCAGAAAATCTACTGGTTCGTAGTCAAAGATCTCCAGTGCCCGCTCCTGATACTTTGAGGTAAAGATGGTTTTTGGTCGATTGAAGTAATCGATACTAGACAATATTTCAAATGCTTTGCCGTCCTCCATATCCACTTCAGTAATGAGAATCTCTGGTTCTTTCCGCTGAATTTCGGTCAAGGCCACTTTAGCAGAGGTAGCAGACCCAATGAAGTTGACACCAGACAGATCTAAAGCTTCAACCTGAAGTAGTAGATTTTTTATTTCCTTACGACCTTTATCAATGATAAAAAGATTATACATTATCCTTATAATTTAAACGCTTGACCCTGCTTTTGATCTTGGTGCGCTCCAGCAAGCAATCGTTACCAATTCCGTATTATACTAGCTTGCTACTACCCGCCTAATCCTTGGTACAGATCGTACAATCTCGTTTTGAGGGTTATTTCCGCTGATTTAACGATGGGCAGTCTGGTACCTGTTTTAAGTATGGCGTAGGATTTACTAGCTATATTCCTACAACCCTCTAAGTATCTCAAGTGGATAATGCTAGATCGGTTAATTCTCAAAAACATATTGGGTGCAAGGCGTTTATAGACTTCTTTTAATGATTCCCGAATGATAATTGGCTTATCGTTTGCAGTGTAGAGGTAAACATGGTGATCTTGCTTAGCAAAATAAACAATGTCCTTAGGGTTTATTACGCAGTATCCGTTTAGAGTCTTAAAGATCACTTTGTCATTTACAACCTTGCGAGCTTTAACTACTGGCCTGAAATTAATTTTTCGTTTTACTTTTTCTAGAGAATTGATCAATCGCTCTTCCATGACAGGAAGTAACAAAAAATCAAGCGGTGAAAAAGCAAAGCTATTGGATATCTGCTCTACATTTTCTGCTATGAATAAAATGTTGGGGATACCGCATTGTTGATAAATAGCCAATAAAGCCGACGAAATTCGATTGGCGTGCAAGATCGTAGCGTTTACTGATTTGCATTCCATTAAAATCCTAAGGTCATCTAGATTGTCGAATATCTCGCAATGAATCTGATGCTCCATTAGAAACATTGATAAAGAGGTACCTTGATAGGTAATGGATAGTAGTCGTTTGTCAAGGGCAGTAATATACATTAGTTCATTTTTTAGGTCGATCCAATACGATAGCAATTGTAGCATTACGAATCACTACCCTTTGAATTAAATCAATTGAATTTGAAATGTCTAGTAATATATAAGGGAGAAAATCAACTAGAAGCAGACGCCTCTGTTGGTGAAAGGTGTTCTAATATTATATTGAAAGGCATTCATCTTCTAGCCTAAGTACTTTACATCAGCTGTATAGGAAACTCCTAAACGGTAGATAAAAGAATAGGCTAAAGAGATGAAACCACACAAACAAATTGGGTGAAGAGTAACCTTAACTTATATAGTGTCCATAGTCAAAATGCCTAATTTTTCATACGATTCTGAATGAAACATACTTTTTCTATACACAAAATTAGTCCTAATTTCTAATGATAGAATAAATATAGAAAACTACTGAAGCATTTTAAAGCTGATTTTCACGAACTAAGAAATTAAGGCCACCAAAGGCCCTTTTGGAGGTACGATCAAAATTTGGGTATTACGAAGTCCCTTTAGTTTTTGGAGTTGATGGGTAAAAGCCTGGCAGGCCACAAAAAAAACAAGCTCTTTTCAATGACTTGAAAAGAGCTTGTTTGGGTATTGTTAGTTAATACCTAGTTGTTTGCATGTTTCATTAAATGAACTCTGCCAAATCCAAATAAAGGATGTCTTTTTCCGAAATCTGCTGATTTCATCATTTTTTGGCGTACTTGCCATTTGTTTTGCGACGGGTTTTCTGACCAGATATTTGCGGCCATACCTGCAATATGTGAAGTAGCCGACGACGATGTACCTGAACCATCGTCATGATGGGTCACAAAATCTGCTTTTCCGTGAGCAGATGGAGCCCAGACCATATTGCCACTACGATCCATATTAATAGCCGTACAGGATATGGTTAAATTGAAATGCATTCTAGCAGGAAATAATGTAAAATTCTTTAAAACTGTGGCTGGGATTAATTCATCCAATAAGTCTGATCCAGGAAATGTACCACCTGCATTAAATATTAATTTACCTGTTCTTGCACATTTTGATACAGCGCGCTTAATAGCCTCGTTGTCGAAAAAACGGTAGTGCTAATTATGTAAGGCTATTTCGCTCAAAGTTGTAATGCCAAAAAAAGTATCTCAGTGCCATTTCATGGTTTTCCCATTTTTTGGAAAAGGATTAGCTTTTTCTGACCACTCTGCTTACTCTTTGTCTCATCGTACAAAATAGCCGTTCAATATTTTGATTAAATTTCTTACCTGTATGGTGTTTACTTTCAGGGATAACCTTGTCATAGGATTTCAGGTTATCTGTGAAAATAAGTTGGCATTTTTCTTTTAGAGGTTCCGGAATTTTATCATAAAAAGTTTGAGCAGATTGCTTGGTCCGATCACCAATATGAAAGGCGACAACTTGGTTAGTATTGGCCTCATAAGCAATCCAAATCCAACACTTATTAGCCTTCTTACCAATAAAAGACCAGGCTTCATCTAGTTGAATTACAGCTACTTGCATATCGTCTTCAAGAATATCCTCTAACTCCATGCCTAAATCTTGAGGTACTTCTTTGTACACTTTTATCATGAATTCTAATAACCAAGTCAAGCTAACTTTAAATATCCGAGTAATCCCTCGTAAACTAATTCTTTCCAGCAAAGCTTTGCGAATTTGTTCTTTTACAGATTCGCTAATGTTATGATGATTTGGAAACACAAATTGTCGATCACATGCTTTGCATTTATGATTTTGTCGACCATAGTGAGTACTTCCATTTTTCTTTATATTTGTGCTAAGACATTTTGGGCAGTGCATTACGTATATGATTTTTTTCAATATCAAATATACGCACTGTCCGTTTTATCTCTTCAGCCTTACATTATTTGCACTACCAAGGAGTAGGCCTAAAAAAATGTAGTTAAATGATTTTTTCATCAGAAAAAATTAAAAATTAAAAAATAAATCCTGTCTGTATTGCTTTAATTCCAAGCAATACATCTGATACTATGAAAAATGACGTAATACGCTATCCTAGGTAGGGACCATTGATGGATATCGCAGTAGTCTGTCTCTATGCTTCTAGAAAATTTTAGAAGTGGTCGTTCTATGTGTTTTAATAGGGGTGTATCGCTTCGTGACTGATTTCAATAAAACCTACAATTAAGAGAACAAGCAAAAAGTGGATCAATAATTAAGATTCAAAATAATCAATTTCTTTTAAACAAGAATACAGAATAAAAAATACAAATTACAACGTGCAAACATTGTTTAATCTAAAGTGCTAGATTAATGCGTTTTGGGGACAGGTCTTATGGTTTACCCCTTCACTTGTCAACCAAGGTACTAGATGACCATCATCAAATTACAGGCTAGCAGGCCTGCAAAGATCTCCGTCTATCCCAATAGAGTTTGTGTCAATTAATTTAGTTGGAGCCTAAAAAATCTATTTGAAAACCTCTGCGGCACATGCTCACTATAAAATTGACAATCAATGAATGCACTTGGGATTATTCTGGAAATACACTTCGCACAATTAAAACCTATAAGAAGAAGCAGAAACACATTTCCGTACATAACAATTTATTTTCGTTATTTTTCTTGCCCATGAAATGTTATTTTTCAGCTACTTAGGCAGATGCTACACCTTACTAAGGTAGAGTATATTGCAACATGCCAAATGCTATCAGCTCCCCTTAAAGATTTATTGAATCATTTTAACAGTTATCATGACAAGTCTCTTAAGAAACCTTTATTGCCTAATGCTATGCTTACTACCTTATACTTTATCCGGGCAGGTTAGTGTAAAAGATAGTCTCCTGCATGTAATCCGTTCTGTGGAGCGCAATAGTCCAACTAAAGCTGATTCTTCTCTAGTCGGTTTATATGTTGATTTATTGCAAGCCTGTAGTACTACAAAAGATCCCTATATTGATACGATTGCGGAGCGGGCTTTTGAGGTTGCTCGACAATTTGATAGTGATTTACTGGAGGGATATACATTTTACAATGTGGCCTCTAGGTCGATTATGAAAGGAGATTATTCTGAAGCAGAAAGGAGTTTGAGGAGGTCGCTTGCCATCATAAAAAATGATAAATGGTCATCGGAGGAGTACCTCAATGAAGCTCTTGTCTATAATAGCTTTGGTGTCTTATATGCCATGCAAGGTATATTTGATAAAGCTATCCAATCCTTTGACCTGACCGTTAAGTATATCAGTAAGAAGTGTGCCGATCGACCGTTTACAATCTGTTCCTACCCCGCTCTGATGGCTCACCAAAATTTGAGCCATATTTATAAATTAACAAAAGGTTCTCCTGAGAAATGTCTCTTTCATACTCAAGAATTACTAGCACTAGCCAACAAAACCAAGCTTGAAAACCCAAAGGATAGTGTGCGATTGGATGCTATTATTGCTAGCGGTTTGTACAATTCAGCACTGTATAAAAGTGAACTTGGTACACTAGAAAACCCTTTTGATTTTCTCTATCCATTAATCCAGATTGACAAAAAACACAATAAGGGTTATGATATGATTATCCACTATTATGGCTTCGGGAAAATTTTTAATAGTAGGAAAGAATACACGATTGCTGATAGCCTACTTGATATATCCATACAAATCATAAACCAATATGGTGGAGACGACCATCAAGCTACGACTGTGTATAATCCATTTGTATACCTGGAAGCCGCCCGATCAAATTTCCATCTCCAGCAGTTAAAAATTGCTGAGCAATATATCGATCAGTCCATTTTTCTGATGGAAGAAGAAAAAGAACCTCAAAGTGTTAATTTAGTAGAGGCTTACACCTTGAAAAAGGATATCCACATGGCAGCCGAAGACAAAGAGAAAAGTTACGAGGCTTACAAGAAACTCTTTGCCTATAAGGAAATCGTGAATAGAGAGAATATGCAAGTAAAAGGGCTAGACAATATTAAGCTTTTCACTGATAGCACCAGCTACGATTCAATATTTTATGATCTGGAGTCCGAAGTACTGGCCAAACGAATAAAACAGCAAAAAGGATTGGAAATCTTTTTAAAAATTTTTCTTGCGTTACTTTTAACAATTGGTGGCATCCTAATTGCAAGAGGATACTTGAAAAAATAGGTACTTTTGCAACACCAACCAATTAATAATATGTCAAAACGAACCATTGATCACTATTATTAAATTTCGATCTTAATATAACGTTTTTTCGAATACAACAATATAATCACGAATCGCAATAAATAAACCAATTGTTTATCTTTGGTTATCATAAGATTGTAACTACTCAGCGGGCTAAGCCCGCCTCGAAATTGAAAATGGGTTGATTTAC
>JBELML010000212.1:0-5934 GCA_042095835.1 Saprospiraceae bacterium | reverse complement strand
GAGCGGTTTTGAATTGGAGTTTCAGTAGGAATTATAAAAAATTGTAGGGTAATTTATTGGTGTGTTTGCCCTAATAGAAAAGGTGAAAAAGGTGTGATGATTCAATTGATATTTAATACATTACATACATCTAGGCCATTACAAATGACCCCTAGGCGCATAACAATTAAACCATGAGAAATGATACTGGGGACCTGACATTTGCTAGCTACAAAGAAAGTGGCCTTCAGTTTCGTTTTGATCGAGATCGATGGCAAATCAGGAAATACGATGATCATCCTTACTTCCAGGGCTTTAGTGGAGTGGGCCTAAAGGGCGTAGACTTCATTGGTGTACTGGATGATGAAAAGGTATTTCTGATGGAGGTGAAAAACTATAAGCTGCACAGTGGCAATCAAAGAACGAGAGAAATAGAACAAAGTCTAGCTGCTCCTCAGCTAATCATAGATTCGGTAGAACAGAAATTTGAAGATACGCTTTCGGGGCTTCGGGCCATTCACACCTACTATCTTCGTAAAGAAAAGCGCTTTTGGGTTTGGCTAGGTACCTTGCTCCAAGCTTATATTAGACGGAAAAAACAAGTTGGTGAGGGCGCCTTTTGGAAAAAAGCAGGCAGCTTGGCCAACGAAAACCTACAATTACAACTAGTCCTATGGCTAGAGGTGGAGCAGCCTTATCGAGAGGTAGCTCAGCAAATAGAAAAGGGCCTGCATGATCGTGAAGATTTAAAAGCGTATTCTATTCTAGTTTATAACCAGGCGCTACATCCTGCTTTGGAAGGATTGGAGGTGTCAATTATTCAAGGGCCTTAATTTTTTACTCTATTTTTAATTCTTAATTAAACCATTCCGCCTTTTTATAGTCAAAGGACCAACTATGAACTAAAAGGCTGTATGGAAAAGATTGCATATTTAGGGTTGAGAAATAGCAAAAGGCCTATTCAATTAAAAACACTACCAAACGTGTCGCAAACACGGACAACAAACGATCAAGAGCTTCTACAACTCCTGCGTAATCCTGAGACTGCTGAGCGAGGATTTACACTCCTTGTTCGACAATACCAGGAGCGACTTTATTGGCAAATACGCAAGTTGATTGAGGAACATGAAGATGCGAGCGATGTTTTGCAAAATTGCTTCATCAAGTGCTATCGCAATATTGGTCGCTTCCAGGGCAAGTCCTTGTTGTACACTTGGATGTATAGAATAGCCATGAATGAGGCCATTACTTTTCTTAAACAAAAAAAGAGAAGAAGTGCTAGCTCCGTCGATAGTCCAGAATTGGGTTTGGCCAATGTGCTAAAAGCCGATAGCTATTTTGATGAGGAGAATGCACAGATACGATTGCAAGAGGCTTTGGAACGATTGCCGGAAAAACAAAAACAAGTATTCATTCTTCGGTATTTTGAGGAGCAATCTTATCAAGTAATATCGGACCAATTAGACACCAGTGTAGGTGGCCTAAAAGCCTCTTACCATCATGCTGTAAAAAAAATTCAGAGCTACCTTAAGTCTACGATATAAAAGGTCGCCAACGAGGTATAATTTAGTTAGTCATGCAAAAGAAAGAAGAAATCATTAAAGAATTGGAAGCTTTGGCGCCAGACCTGGCCCAAATTAAAAAAAGTGAGCAGGAGCGAAGCCAGCCTCCAGCCAACTTTTTTGAGCAGCTCCCCAATCAGTTACTCACCCAAATGCAGTTGGAGCCCAAACCCGTCATACAAACGAATAAAGCGGTTTCCAGAACTGGCATATTGAGCCTATTTCAAATCTTTAGGCAGCCTCCTTACGCCATTGGCTTTGGCGTGGTCATTGCTATATTCTTATCGGTCGCAGTATTCAAGCTATTCGAAAGCTCCGAATCATTGAGCGCAGAGATCGAAAGTGCGGCTACGCTAGACGATGTTTCTGATCAGGCTCTATACGATTATGTGATTACTAATATCGAAGAGTTTGAGTCAGGGGATATTTTAGAGGCCGCCGAGGGAGTGCCTATCGACTTTTTAATCCCAGATCAAATTCTAGAAGATGAAGACCTAGACACGGTGATTGATGAACTCACCGAGGAGGTCGACTGGTCGACTATTCTCTAAATCCTATTTTACCACGATTCACCACCATAAAAACAAAAGCAATGCAAAAAACAATTCTCTTTTTTAGTTTTATATTATGCTCCTGCCTTTCCTTAGGAGCTCAGAATGAGGGACCCAGTAGGCAACGTATAGAAGCGATGAAAGTAGGTTTTATTACCGAGAAAGTGGGCCTGAGTACCGAGCAAGCTCAAGTCTTTTGGCCATTTTATAATGAATATGAAGAAGCTAAAAAAGCTATACGCAAGAAATATCGGCCTAGCCGAAAAATCGACCAAATGTCAGATGCTGAGCTAGAGACACAGATGCTCAATAGCTTTAAGCAGGAGCAAGAGTTACTAGACTTGAAGAAAGTCTTCTTCACTAAGGCTAAATCGGTCATTAGTATCCGACAGATTGCCCTTTTAAGGTCGGCCGAGCAGGAGTTTAACCGCGAAGTACTGAAGCGTATGGTGAACCTTCGGGAGAAGCGCCAACAGCGCCTAAATGGCAACAATTAATTCATATATTTTTTTTCGTAAATTATTAATTTGCAGTTAGTTATGATCTAAGCTACCACTCCTGTCTCCTAGGCTACCGTTTCATTATTGAGGGTATTTATAGTCTCTTTTTTGCTGCTATTCGATTATCTTTGAAAGGAATTTATTATACCTGATTTCGTAGCGAAAAAAAAGACTCTGTTGAGTCCTCATATCAAATTATGAGATTACACCAGCATCCGAATCTTAACCAACTGGTTGCCGACTTTGAGCAAGCCATCCTTGAAGGCAATACTTTTTATCTTGACGACAACGCACGTCAGGATTTAATTCATTACTATGACTGTACCCGTCAATATGATTGGGCACTAGAAGTTTTGGATTTTAGTATTGCATTACAGCCTTTTACAGTTGAATTATTGGTACAGAAAGCCAACTATCTCAATGATCTCCAAAAGTATAGTTTAGCATTACAAACGGTAGAGCAAGCTTTAAATTTTTCTCCAAAGCATTATGAACTCCTACTACTGAGAGTAGAAATTCTAGGCGCATTGGGAAATACAGACGAAGCTTTTGTGGAGTTGGACAATTTGGAAGAAGCACCAAGGCCAAGTTTACACGCAGATTATCTAGTGACGAGCGCTATTTTGAGCGAGCAAGTTATGGCTTTTGAGAAAGCCTATTATTTGCTGAAAGCCGCCCTTGAGATTGTTCCAGATCATACACAAGCCTTAGAACGCTTGGGCATCATTGTCGAGATCACTAAAAAGTACGCCGATAGTATAAGCTTCCATCAAGGCATTCTAGATAAAGCGCCCTACACTTACCAGGCTTGGTTTAATTTAGGACAGGCATTCGTTTTTTCTGGCCGCTACCAAGAAGCGATAGAAGCGTATGAATACGCCTTCATCATTGATCCATATTTTGAAATTGCGATCAGAGAATACCTTGATCTCTGCTTTGAATTGAGGTTGTATGACAAGGTGCTGCACTGCTACGAAGACCTGAAACAAAACTTCATACTAGATACCGAAGACTGGTTACGTATCGGTCAATGCTACCTTGACAAAACGTGCTACAAAGAGTCTAATCAAGCGCTACAACAAGCTTTATTAGTTGATCCTTTCAACGATGAAGTATATTTCTACCTAGGAGAGTTGATGGCTGAGCAGGAGCATTGGCAGTCAGCTATTTTCTATTATGATAAAGCCATCTCCATAGAGCATACTAGAGAAGAATACTATGCTTCGAGAGGGGAGACCTTTTTTCACCTAGATCGTTTCTTTGAGGCAGAGTTAGATTTTAAAAAAGCAGTAGACTTGGCTCCAGAAGACGGTCGATATACCATTCAATATTGTTCCTTTTTGATGCAAATGCAGCGCAGTGTCGAAGCGCTTTATCTGCTTGATGAAGTAGCAGAGCAGGGTGATCCTGAATTGATGTATGGACGTATCGCTTGTTTATTTATGCTAGGTCGCAGGAAGGAAGGTATCTACAGATTGGGAGAGGCGCTCATTGAGGATTTTGAAGCACATTCCATTCTCTTTGAACTGATTCCTGATTTGGCTGGCGATAGAGATGTCTCTTCTATGATTGCGGGTTACTAGACCTGCTTTCTTCTATATATTGTATAAAAGTTGTTGCCTTTAAAGTGTAGCTCGATGATGATTGGCTATATAGCTCATCAGTAATGCGCGCTAATTTTTGGAGGTAAACCCAATATTGACCTGATTCCTTGTTCAAGTCCTGCAAATCAAATAGCTGCAAAACCTCTGGTCCCTCCCCAAATCGATGGATATTGGTACCTTTCTTTTGATCTCGTTCTACCATTTTCAGAACCAATAAATTCTGTAAGGCTTCTAATAAGAGATGTAAGCCAATCAGGTAGTCATTTCGGCCTAATTTCTTGGCACATTCATAGAGCAGAAACCAGGTTTTAGGAGCATCGCCCCAGTCTTTAGGTAGTGATAATAGCTTTATAGGCGCTGAGGCTGTAATTAGATCAGCTTGAGCTTGGTAAATCACTTGATGCCTAGAAGGAGCAAACTTAGGTAAATATTCATTGTGATAAATAGTCAGATCTAACCTTTCAATTTTAGCCGCTGTTTTTAGTACTGCTCGTACTTGGAATTTCTCCTCATTTTGAAAATACTCAAGAGCTTGGATTGTGCCAAGTTGATGCAGAAAATTGATGAATGCTAAGGGGGAAAAATGCTCAGTAGAGCATAGCACAATGTGTACATCAATGTCTGACCAATAATCGAGAGAATTTGGTTCTAATTGCGAACCATAGAGCAAAACCGATTTAAGCTCTATAGTTTCGACTTGAGAAAGCTGATGGACTAGATTTTTTAGAAAAGGACTTAAGATAGCATACCTGTTTTTTGGGCAGCAAATGCGGCGGCCCCTACAATTCCGGCATTGTTCAGAAGATCCGCAGGCACAACCTTAATCGGCAAATCCAAGTAGTCCGAAAAGTTTTTAAACTTCTTGCTCACACCACCACTCAGTATGATGGTATCTGGTGAGAGAAGATGATAGACATATTGGAGATATTCGTTGAAGCGATTACCAAATTCTTCCCATGACAAGTCGAACTCCTTGCGAGCGGAATTAGAGGCGTAGCGTTCGGCGATATTACCATGCATACGTACATGACCAAGCTCTGTATTAGGGATTCTTTTCCCATCCAAAAACAAGCAAGATCCGATTCCTGTACCAATGGTAATCATCATTGTCAGTCCTTTCAGTCCTACTCCTGCGCCAAACTTCATTTCTGCAATAGCTGCTGCATCTGCATCATTGAGTACAAAAACCTTATCGGCATTTTTTCCAGCGAAGACCTCTGCGACATTTTTTCCAATCCACGATTTGTCAATATTGGAGGCCGTTAAGGAGCGATTATGCTTGATCACAGCAGGGAAGCCGCAGCCAATTGGTCCGGAATAATCAAACTCTTTAATAATCTTCTTGAAGGTCTCTGCCATTGCCTTTGGTGTAGCTGGCTGAGGTGTCAGAAGTTTGAAACGTTCAGTGGTGAGTTCACCCTTAGTGATATCAATCAGTGCACCTTTCATGCCTGTACCACCTACATCAATTCCGAGGATTTCTTTCTGCATTGTCTAAAGCCTATTAGTTAAAAAGTCGCTGTAAAATACAAAAGTAAGAAATCTTCAGTGATCCTTACTTTTGTATACTGAATTAATCCCAGATGAGCGCAACGAAGGTCGGGATAGTTTGTCAGGGGCCATGTGTCAAGTTAATGAGACCTTTGTAGTGCGCAGCAATACAATCTGGTCGAATTAATCCCGAAGGAACGCTAGTGGATTTCGGGATGCTTTGCTAGGTGCCAGGTGTCAAGTGCCA
>JBELML010000211.1:0-6108 GCA_042095835.1 Saprospiraceae bacterium | reverse complement strand
CTTAGTTACTTTTTAAGTTTAAAATCCCGGCTACTTGTTTCTTTAGCATTTGGAAAATCTTTGGGTATTTTTTTCATTTTCACCTTTCCGGTGGCGGCCCATTGAGCGCCTCTTTGGAAAGCAGTGATAAACCCAACACACTCCATAGAATAATCTGCATGCCCCATAGGAGTATGAAATATTCGTCCTTTGCCATACCTTAGAACTATCAGTACCGGTTCGTGGCGCTCCGTACCTTTATAGTCTGCTGAAGAGTAGGCTGTAGCCAAAATGGTCATATTTTCAGCAGGTCCACGAAGTCGATCGTAGAGTTCATCCTGAGCATGGAGCCACTCCTTGGGCATCCCTTTTGTAATGGGATGTTTTCGCCGAATTTTGACTTTAAACTCATGTTGAGGTCCGTGAGAACCGCCTCTCCCTTCGGAAAAGTCTCTTTGTAATTCACCTTGGTCATCGTAATAAACGTAGGGGCCATCTTTCTCCGTACGGGCGCCCCAGCCACCAAGGCCGATCATCCGATTATAAGCTGGCCATTCTGGGAATGAATTGTCGGCTGCGTGAACAACAATCAATCCACCGCCATTTTCCAGATAGGCTTCGAAGGCCTTTTGAGTAGAGGCTGGCCAAGGCGCAGCCCGCCATCCGAAGTTGGTCAATACCAGATCGTATTGCTGAAAATCAGGTTGAAAATCAGGATCAGCCTTAGGTTGTTCGAGTGCTTCATAAGTTTTATCCGTCAGGCTATACGCTACAAGATATTTTTCGCCCTTCCAGGTGTATTGGGTTCTAGCAATATCTACTTTTTCAAAACCCGCTTCCTGGAGGTACTGCTGCATCATCATAGTCGTTTTGGGCCACATTTCATGGTTATTCTGACCATCAATAATGAGTGCAGACAAGCTTTTGCTATGAGCTAAAAAGGAAGTACAAAGGAGCAGGACAATTAAATTTATCTTACTTGGCATAAACTATAAGTTTGGTATCGTATAGTCAAAATAGGAATCTTTTAGGATATAATAGTCAAGTTCTTTGGGTATGGCCCAAATATTCCTCTTGTTTAGGATTGTAATTCCGCTGAATTAATAGCCCTCCAAATTCCCTAAATCCTATCAATTTGTATTCGTAGCCATTAAATTTGTATTCCTTTGAAAATAACGTTTCAAAGAAAGGAAAGAATATTGAATCATTGATTATTGAATCAGCAAAGAATATGGGTAAGACATTATTTGACAAAGTATGGGATTCGCACGTTGTACGTAGCATTCCGAATGGACCAGATGTATTGTTCATTGATCGCCATTTAATTCATGAAGTAACTAGCCCGGTTGCTTTCCTTGGATTGAAAAGTAGAAACAATACGGTGCTTTATCCAAAGCGCACTTTCGCTACTGCCGATCATAATACACCTACGCTCAATCAGCACCTCCCCGTTGAAGATGAGCTTTCGGCCAACCAATTAAAAGCATTGGAGGAAAATGCTAAAACCTGGGATATCTCTCACTGGGGGCTGGGACATGCCAAAAATGGCATTGTACACGTAATCGGACCTGAAAATGGGATTACTTTACCAGGTGCAACCATCGTTTGTGGTGATTCTCATACCTCTACGCACGGTGCATTTGGAGCCATTGCCTTTGGTATTGGTACCTCAGAGGTCGAAATGGTTTTATCCTCTCAGTGTATTATGCAACCCAAACCCAAACGGATGCGCATCAATATCACTGGTGAACTTGGTTTCGGGGTGACCCCTAAGGATGTGGCCTTGTACATCATTTCTCAATTAACTACTTCTGGTGCAACTGGCTATTTTGTAGAATACGCTGGAGATGTCTTCCGCAATATGTCTATGGAAGGTCGTATGACGGTCTGTAACTTGAGTATTGAAATGGGAGCGCGAGGTGGAATGATCCAACCAGATGAGAAAGCCTTCGATTATATTAAAGGAAGAGAATACGCTCCTAAGGGTGCCGCCTGGGATAAGGCCATGACCTATTGGGAGACCCTATACACAGATGCTGATGCGGTCTTTGATAAAGAACTCACCTTTGCTGGGTCAGATATAGAACCAATGGTCACCTATGGTACCAACCCTGGCATGGGCATGGGTATTTCTAGCGCTATTCCAACAGCGGCCGATCTAGATGGTAGCCAATCAACTTTTGCAAAGTCCCTAGACTATATGAAATTCTCAGAAGGAGAATCTTTGATTGGTAAAAAAGTGGATTACGTTTTCTTAGGTAGCTGTACAAATGGTAGAATTGAAGATTTTAGAGCTTTTGCTTCTGTAGTAAAAGGGCGCAAAAAGGCGGATCATATCACGGCTTGGCTAGTACCTGGGTCGCATACCGTTTTACAAAAAATCAAAGACGAAGGTATTCTGGATATTATTCTTGAAGCGGGCTTCCAATTAAGAGAGCCTGGCTGCTCCGCTTGTTTAGCTATGAATGATGACAAAGTACCCGCAGGGAAATTGGCGGTAAGTACCACCAATAGAAACTTTGAAGGTCGCCAAGGTCCTGGGTCTCGCACCATTTTAGCTAGCCCACTTTTGGCCGCTGCTACAGCTGTATCTGGAGTTGTTACAGATCCAAGAACACTCCTGGAGCCAGTGATGGCCTAAGCTAATGAATAGTGCGTCAATACCGCTGTTGAGTCATTCACAAACGGAGTCATTGACGCATTCACACATTGACAGAATCACGCATTAAACAAAAACAATGGCATACGATAAATTCACGGTACTCACTAGCACAGCAGTACCTCTCCCAATTGAAAATGTAGATACGGATCAAATCATCCCAGCTCGTTTTTTGAAAGCAACAGAACGTAAGGGCTTTGGTGATAATCTCTTCAGAGATTGGCGGTATCATCCAGACGGGACGCCAAA
The DNA here is from genome assembly GCA_042095835.1 of Saprospiraceae bacterium. GTDB lineage: Bacteria > Bacteroidota > Bacteroidia > Chitinophagales > Saprospiraceae > DATFKA01. The sequence continues at coordinate 3,221 of JBELML010000211.1, read as the reverse complement.
AGAAGATTTTGTACTCAACAACCCGATCTACAGTGGTCAAATCCTCGTTGGTGGTAAAAATTTTGGATCTGGTTCTTCGCGCGAGCACGCTGCTTGGTCGGTCTATGACTATGGTTTCCGCTGTGTGATTTCGAGCTTCTTTGCAGATATTTTCAGAAACAACTGCCTCAACATCGGTGTCCTCCCTGTACAGGTAAGCGCCGATTTTCTCCATCAAATTTTTGAAGCCATTGAGAAAGACCCTAAGGCAAGTTTTACGGTTGATTTAGCTAGCCAGACAGTAACCATTGATACCACAGGTGCTTCCGAGTCATTTGACATCAATGAGTATAAAAAAGGGAATATGCAAAATGGATATGATGATATTGATTACCTCGTAGCCATGAAAGAAGATATTAAGGAGTTTGCAGCAAGTAGACCTTTTTAAGATATATGGCGATGTAGAAGACGTAGCAATATAGTGCGGTAGTGAGGTGGTGACATTGGTAGGAGTGATTTTGTTATTTATAAATCGAGTTTATAATGATAAGACACAAAACCATAGCTCGACATTTCAAATCAAAAGATCCCTACTTCACCATAGCTACACTTCATCATATCTCCACTTCACAACTTCACTACATGACACGTGTGTTAGAAATCATGGATACGACGCTCCGAGATGGAGAGCAGACCTCTGGAGTATCTTTCTCTGCAACGGAGAAATTGACCATTGCGAGACTTTTATTAGAAGAATTAAAGGTCGATCGAATTGAGGTGGCCTCCGCCAGAGTATCAGATGGGGAATTTAGAGCGGTACAAGGCATCATGAATTGGGCCAAGGAAGAAGGCTACGAAAAAAAGGTAGAGGTATTGACCTTCGTAGATGGCGGCAAATCGCTAATCTGGATGAAGGAAAGTGGTGCTAAAGTGCAAAACTTATTAACTAAAGGCTCCCTCAATCACCTTACTCACCAACTTAAAAAAACACCCCAAGAGCATTTTAGTGACATCGCCGAGATCATCGCTACCGCAAAAGCACTCAGTATTGAGACCAATGTCTACCTAGAGGACTGGAGCAACGGGATGCGAAACTCGCCCGATTATGTCATCGAGTATTTAGATTTTCTGCAAACTCAACCCATCAAACGCATCCTCTTACCGGATACCCTGGGCATATTGACGCCCTTCGAAACTAGGAAATTTATCAATCAGCTAAGATCGCGCTATCCGGATGCCCACCTTGACTTTCATGCGCACAACGATTATGACTTGGCGATCGCTAATGTCATGGAAAGTGTTGACGCGGGTATCGATGGCCTCCATGTGACCATTAATGGGATGGGTGAGCGCGCAGGCAATGCGCCCTTAGCTAGTGCAGTAGCAGCTATTAAAGATTTCATGAAGGAGGTCACCATCCAACTGGAGGAATCTGCTATTTATAAAGTAAGCAAGCTCGTGGAGACCTTCTCAGGCTTTCGGGTGCCGGTGAATAAACCTGTTGTGGGTGCTAATGTTTTTACACAGACGGCTGGCGTTCATGCCGATGGTGATTCCAAGAAAAACTTATACTTCAACGATCTACTTCCCGAGCGCTTTGGGCGAAAAAGAAAATACGCACTAGGAAAAACTTCTGGAAAAGCTAATATCCAAAAGAACCTTGAGGAGCTGGGTTTAGCACTTAGCAACGAAGACATCAAAAAGGTCACCCAACGGATCATCAAACTTGGTGATAAAAAAGAGGCGGTCACACAGGATGATCTTCCCTACATCATCTCTGATGTCCTGAATAGTAACACCCTTGTAAAGCGGGTAAAAATCAAGTCCTATGTCCTTAATCATGCGAAAGGGCTGAAGCCTTCCTCAACCATTGCGATCAACTTTGAGGGGGAAATTATAGAGACCCATGCGCAAGGCGACGGACAGTACGATGCCTTTATGAATGCCCTTAAAAAGGTTTATAAAAGAAAAGACAAACAGCTTCCTGAGTTAGTTGATTATGCCGTGCGGATTCCGCCGGGTAGCCACTCCGATGCTTTATGTGAAACCATCATCACTTGGAACAATGGAGATAAGGATTTTATCACCCGAGGATTGGATTCTGACCAAACGGTATCTGCTATCAAAGCCACTGAGAAAATGCTCAATATCATTGAAAATACATTCGAAAAAAATACACTATAAATGAACTTAAACATTGCCCTTTTGCCAGGAGATGGTATAGGCCCGGAGGTCATTGATCAAGCAGTAAAGGTTTGTAATGCTATTGCTAAAAAGTTTGGCCACCAAATCAGCTGGACAAAAGCCTTGACGGGTGCCGCGGCTATCGATGCAGTAGGAGAACCCTACCCTGATGAGACCCATCAAATCTGTGTAAATGCTGATGCCGTTCTCTTCGGAGCCATTGGTCACCCAAGGTTTGATAATGACCCTTCTGCAAAAGTCCGCCCAGAGCAAGGCTTATTAAAAATGAGAAAGGCGCTTGGTCTATATGCCAATGTACGCCCTACATTTACCTTCCCTTCTCTACTTGACAAATCACCTTTGAAGCAAGAGCGAATCGAAGGAACAGATTTGGTTTTTTTAAGAGAACTCACTAGTGGTATATACTTTGGTAAGCGAGGCCGTGAAGACAATGGCAATACCGCTTATGATACTTGTACTTATACTCGAGCAGAGATCACTAGGCTAGCCAAGAGAGGTTTTGAAATGGCTATGAAACGCAGCAAAAAACTATGTTGCGTCGATAAAGCCAATGTACTCGAATCTTCACGCTTATGGAGAGAAACCGTGCAAGCTATGGAAAAAGATTATCCAGAAGTAGAAGTGAGCTATGAGTTTGTAGACGCCGTGGCTATGCGCCTGGTCCAATGGCCTAAAGCCTATGATGTCTTAATCACTGAGAATCTCTTCGGAGATATTTTAACCGACGAAGCATCGGTTATCTCTGGCTCCATGGGCTTAATGCCTTCTGCTTCTTTAGGAGACCAAACCTCCTTGTTTGAGCCGATCCACGGCTCCTATCCACAAGCAGCTGGAAAAGATATTGCCAATCCACTAGCGACTGTTCTATCAGCGGCGATGATGTTTGAAACCGCTTTTGATCTGACAGCTGAGGCTAAAGCGATCCGCGATGTCGTAGACCAATCGCTAGCAGCTGGTATAGTCACAGAAGACTTGGCAGGCGAAGGAAAAGCGTATAAAACTAGTGAAGTAGGTGACTGGCTCGAAGCCAATGTTTA
>JBELML010000210.1:0-6120 GCA_042095835.1 Saprospiraceae bacterium | reverse complement strand
CACCTCCAATATACAGCGACAATTTTTTTTTCCATCTATATTGATAAAGAAAAACCTTCCTTCGACCCTTCAACACCAAATATCTCCCATTTTACACAGACCTAGAAAACTTTCAATGAGCCAGAAGCCCGTAGGTGAAAAATTGATCGTCGACAGTCAGAAACAGGTAGGTATTTTTGTAGTATATTGGTCGAATTAAACCACAAATAACATACCAACACCAATAAACGATTCGGAGATGTATCAAAAACTACGCTTTAGTCTAATTGTATCGCTCATCTTTTTAGTCTCACCCAATTTTGCGCAAACTACTATGCCAGAGGAGGCCTTCGCTGGTTTGCAATATCGATCTATCGGTCCTTCTAGAGGAGGCAGGGTGACCGCTGTGACTGGCGTAGCTGCTGATCTCTTCACCTACTACATGGGTGCCACCGGTGGCGGTGTATGGAAAACTACCGACGCAGGCTTGAGCTGGAAGAACATCTCTGATGGCTATGTAAAAGCAGGCTCAATTGGAGCGATCACGGTAGCTCCCTCTGATCCTAACATTCTCTACCTAGGCACTGGATCAGCTGATCCGCGGGGGAATGTCAGTCCTGGTGTGGGGCTCTACAAAAGCACCAATGCCGGACAAAGCTGGTCTTTCATTGGCTTGCCAGATGCCGGACAAATTTCAAAGATTGTAGTTCATCCTAGTAATCCAGACTTGGTATATGTAGCCATCTTAGGCAATGTATTTGGTCCTAGCCAAACGAGGGGCATCTACCGCAGTAAAGACGGTGGCCAAAATTGGGAACAAGTCCATTTTGTTAGCGACAAAACGGGCGCTATTGACCTGGTGATGGACCCCAACAATCCTCGTACCCTCTATGCTGGTATGTGGACCGCCGAGCGTAAACCTTGGACCTTCATCGATGGTAGCGACGAAGGCGGTGTATACAAATCAACAGATAGCGGCGACACTTGGTCTAAAGTCAAAGCAGGCCTTCCTAGCGGAGTATTGGGCCGTATCGGTTTAGCGATCTCACCTGCCAATGGAGACCGAGTTTGGGCTTTTGTAGAAGCCCAAGAAGAAACCAAAGGCGGACTTTATCGATCAGATAATGGTGGCAAATCCTTCCAACGAATCAATAGAAATCATAAGTTGCGTCAACGGGCTTGGTACTACTCCAGAGTTATCGCTGATCCGCAAAATGAAAACACAGTTTATTTTATGAACGTAAGCGCCCATCGTTCTATCGATGGTGGTAAAACGTTCGTGCGTATGCCTACACCTCACGGCGACAACCATGCCTTGTGGATCAATCCCGGCAACACCAAAGTCATGGTACAGGGGAACGATGGAGGCGCCAATGTCACCTTTAATGGTGGACAGACCTGGACGACACAACTCAACCAAACCACCGCAGAATTCTATCGGGTTTCCGTTGACAACCAATTCCCTTATCGGGTCTATGGTGCACAACAAGACAACTCGACTATTTCAGTTCCTAGCCGCTTCCAGGGTCGGATCGGACCACAGGCGCAATGGTATACTGTAGGTGGTGGCGAAAGCGGCCATATTGCTATTGATCCTCGCGATCCTAACCTCATCTATGCAGGTACTTACATTGGCCAAATCACACGTTTGGAGCGAAACCGCGGACACCGAAAAGATGTAGTCGCTTATCCACAGATGCATGATGGGACTGCCCCGAGAGACATCAAATATCGCTTTCAATGGAATGCCCCAATCCGTATTTCACCTCATAATCCAGATGTAGTTTATCACTGCTCGCAATACGTACATCGTACTAGTGATGGTGGCCGCACCTGGGAAGTCATCAGTCCAGATTTAACGACCGACAAGGACGAGTATCACGACATTCCTGGCGAACCTGTGCAGCACGACCATACCGGAGTAGAATTGTACACCACCATCTTTGCCTTTGAGGAATCTCCCAAGAATCCAGGAGAGCTTTGGGCGGGTAGTGATGATGGTCGTCTTCACATTTCTAGAGATAACGGCGACTCCTGGCAGGAGATTACACCTAAAGACATTCCCGTAGAAGGGACTATCAATAACATTGACTTATCTGCTCATCAAGATGGTCGCGCCCTGATTTCTGTCTATAAATATCGCGAGAATGACTTCAAGCCCTATATTTTTCTCACCAATAATTATGGAAAAAATTGGACTCTATTAACGGATGGTAAAAACGGCATCCCTGAGGATCATTTTGTCCGTGTGGTCCGTGAAGATCCAATCCGTCAAGGTTTATTATACGCAGGTACTGAGTTTGGCATGTATATTTCTTTTGATGAAGGCAAAAACTGGCAGTCTTTCCAGCGCAATTTGCCTATTGTCCCTATCACAGATATGCTTATTAAAGATAATGACCTTGTGCTATCTACTCAAGGTCGCTCTTTCTGGATTGTAGATGACCTTAGTCCTCTTAGAGAGATGAGTGAGGAGCTTATAGCGGAGAAAGGCTATTTATTCCCCATCAATACGGCCTACCGCAGTCAACTCAACAATTATCGCGGAATCGCTGCTCCCGATCCTGCGCCTAATGGTGCTTTGATTTATTACTATAACAATGGAGAAAGTAAAGATATACAGCTTAAAATCTTCGATCCAAATGGGGAGGAAAGGGTTAGCTATTCTACTACTCCTGATAGTAAGAAAAAGGAAAAAACCATACGCCCACAAAAAGGCTTGAATCGACTACAGTGGAATATGCGCTACGAGGGGCCAGTGGTCCAACAAGGGGCGCGCTTTTCGCTTGCCAACCTCAGTGGGATCAAAGCCATTCCTGGAACGCATAAAGTACAGCTCATTGTAGATGGGCAAATGATGGAGCAAACCCTGGATATTGCACCAGATCCCAGGTGGTCTCAAACGCCTGCAGACCTGAAAGCGCAGCATGACCTCACCTATTCTATCAAGGCATTACTCAATGATTGCCACGCTAGTATTGGAGAGTTGAGAGCACTTCGCAAGCAAATCAAAGACCAGCAAAAGAAATTGGAAAGCTACGATCTGCAAAACAAAGATTTTGATAAAGAAGCCAAAAGGATAATTGAGAACCTGAACAACTTGGAGGAAACACTGATACAAACCAAAAGTGAAAGTGGGCAAGATCCGATCAATTATCCGCCAATGCTAGATGATCAGATTGCTTATCTCTATTCTGTAGTGAATGCGCAAGATGATCGGCCAACCCAAGGTGCTCAACAACGCTACGATGACTTAAAAGCGGAATTCGCCAAGCACAAGGAAGTATTGACGAGTCTTCAAAAAGATGATATACCAACGCTCAATACCCTTTTGGGTACTACCGGCCTACAAATGATCCAAACAGGGAAGGAAAAATGATGTATTAAATCCCCCAGCCCAGCAAAATCACAGCTCTTGCGGTCCAGAGGAAGGTTCTGATCCAATTGCTGCGAACAAGGCGACGGATGGCTTGAGGATCGTAAGCATTCAACAAGCGATTGTGTAAAGGAACTTGAATAAAAAAGGTCGACAACCACAATAGAGCTACTCCAATCAGGTTGAGCCAGTAAAGCGTATTTCCCATACTCAGGTAGACCAGCGCAAGGCCTGAAAGTAACTCTATGAGCATCATTGGAGCAGTGACGAAGCTAGTTGCAATGGTATTCTTACGTTCGTATTGCACGAAATCTTGTTGCCCAATTTCCAAAAATAAAGGATAATGCGCGACCTGTACAAACCAAACAAGACCACACATATAGAGACTGAAGAAGAGATGTATTTTGAAAATTATAGGCTCCATAAAGTAAATTGATCAGATTGACGAGGCCCCTCTGATGAAAAGTGTTTAAATTCCTTGCGAAGATAATAATATTGTATCCTATTTTGAGAACCAATCGCAGATAAGAGTATAGTCAAAATTGTAGGTCACTGCTACTATTAATCCAATCAAAATCTCGAAAGCTAATTGTTAAGTACACTGTGTAAAAAGTTTATTGATGTTTTGAACTACCAGATTTTAAGCTAGATCAAGGCATGGCGCAGGCTCGTAGCCTTAGCTACGAAGCCGAGTACATAACGCAGAGATGGCTTCAAAACGTTAAGTAACGTTATTACACAGTGTATTAAGTCTGTTTCTTTTATAAACCTTTAAAATAAATCTGTACTTTTGTTTAGCACCTAATGAATTTCTAATTAACTAACAATACTTACCAACAAATCATAACACCTTATTTATGAAAAAAAGGAAGCACCAAGATGGTCTTTTTAGGCCACTACATTCTATTTTTACTTTGCTATTTCTACTGATTTCGATTAGTGTATTTGCCAGTCATATTACTTGGAATGGTTCCGTTTCCAGTGACTGGAGCGACCCTAATAACTGGGACGGAGGACTTGCACCATTAGCTACTGATGATGCAGAGATTCCAAACCTAGGTAATAGTGGCGTTTATCCAGAGGTAAGCACCTTTGAAACAATCCGCTCTATAGATTTAGACGAGAATGCCAAACTCACGATTCTAGCAAGCGGCCATCTAATTGTCGATGGAAATGATGAAGTTACCATGGGCATTTATTGTTCTGGGGATTTTCAGGGAGATATCCGAATTAATGTAGCAGGCACATTGGAAGTCACCAATCTAGAGAAAGATGATGATGAACAAATTGCAATCTATGCAGAAGACTATGCCTGCCCCATCGAGGTTTCTGGTCTATTGAGGATACATGATATCACACAAGAGTATGACGATGATTTTACAGCATTTTATCTATACTACGATAGTCCACTGACAATCACTGAAACAGGTACTGTTAAGATTGAAGATATACACATGGCCTACGATGATGGGTATGACCTAATGGGTATTTATAACTATGAGGATAGTCCTGTAACTGTGCATGGCCAACTGATTATGGAAGACTGGACTGGTTACTCTAGCTTTTATGGTATTTATCAATCAGATGAAGATAATGGTCTTACGGTAGGAGCAACAGGAACTTTTGAGTTTTCCAAAATGGAAACAGAATATGAATATATTATTGGAGTGTATCAATCTAGTGATTACAATCCAATCTTAGTAGAAAAGGGTGGCAAGATAGAAATGGACGATTGGAAAGCAGACAATAGTAGTGCCTACCTGAAAGGGTTTTATAGAGATGATGACGAAGAAGATTTTATCAATCACGGAGAAGTTCTTTTGAAAAATTGGGATTCTGGAAACGATATCTATGGCCTCTATAATGATGAAGGTGGCAACTTTGACAACAGCGGAACTTTCAAGATGACCAATATGGTCTCTTATGATTACCTATTAGCTCTCTATATGGAGGATGATTATGCTAGTATCTTTAACAGAGCGGGTGCATTGATTGAACTTAGTGATCTGGAATCAGAAGATGATAATGCAGAAGGTATATATATTTATTATGATGCTGAACTATTCAATGCTGGTGAAATCATCATGAAAGACTTCATTGGCGATGATATATACGGTATATATCTAAATGAACATGTTGACTTTACGAACTCTGGCACTTTATCTTTTCAGAACTTTAAATCAGATGATGAAATATATGTAATTTACCTGGACGATGAATGTACAATGACCACTTCAGGAAGTATAACTATGGACAATATTGAATCCAATGGTAGTTATTTGCATGGCTTGTACCTATACGAATATAATGAATTAACCATTGAAGAAGAAGGCATACTCTCTATGACCAACTTCAAATCCACGGATGATAGTTATTTTGCGGGCTTATTTATCTATTACTATGAAAACTATATAGACATCTATGGTCAGTTCTTAATGGATGATTTTGAGACAGAGGATAGTGATGGAGAGGTCTATGGTATTCATTTCTATATGTACGAAAACTATTTCACCATTCATGAAGGTGGGCTAGTTTCTATTACTAAATTTAAAGCAGATTATTGGGCAGTAGGTATTTATCACTACTACTACAATTACATAGATATCAACGGGAAACTATTGATGGATGACTTCAAAGCTCAAGATTATTTATCTGGTATTTACGATAGCGATGGATATTGGATGCTGGATATGGGACCTGAGGGGGAGATGACGATGTCAAACTTTGATTTAACTGGACCTGATGCCAATTACTTAAATGGTTTT
>JBELML010000209.1:0-6145 GCA_042095835.1 Saprospiraceae bacterium | reverse complement strand
CCAATATCACTGTCTCCTATCGTATTACCTATATTTTCTAAAGTAGGTAAATATGCGGCCGCTGCTGGATCCGTAGACGTACTCACATCAAATAGTGTATAGTAGTCACCTGGTAATAATCCATCGAAAAAATAGAATCCTGTAGCATCTGTAAAAGTATTATCAATACTAGTATTTGTATTCGCATCAAACAAGGTTACGCTCACATTATTTATCCCCGGCTCACCTGGATCCTGCCGACCGTTAATGTTCAAATCTACAAAAACTGTATCTCCTAAGGCCGATTGCTGGCTACAGTCGATATCTGGTGTACTTACATTTACAATTTCTTCAAAACAGAAGGACCCTTGATTAAATAAATGTATAATATAGTTGGAATTATGTGCCAAATCTGGAATTAGAATGCTATTCCCAGTGACCTGAAAAAGATCTGGTGCCAGAGCGGCTGGATCGTACATAGAACCATCGTACGATGTAGCATTAGCTGAACTAATACCGACCACATCTACATTCTCAATATTGGAGATGGTAATTGATGCATCATCGTTAGGAGTAGATCCATTACAAGTCCCCGGTGCAGAGGATGGCACCCCAGACACAGGAGGTGGCACCGCACACACCTCTATAGTTACTGTAAATCCTCCACATTGGGCTTTAGATGTTGGGGAATCGGACTCAATCACAAAAGTAGCACAGCCTTCTCCATTGATTGTTACGCTGAGAGCACAAGCATCAAATCCAAAATTCACATTTGGATTAGCGTAAGTCCAATTGCCCTCACATATTCCTCCCTCCCCATCACAATCTAGCAAATCCTGCAAAAACACCGTGACAGGCGTCCCAGAATAACAAATAGATTGGTCAATATCAATATTCAGTCGGGTTGGGCAGCACTCTCGATTCAGTGCGATACCCTTACCATTTGTCGCATTCCCGCTGGGAATGGGAACTGCGCGACCTTCATAAACAAGATCTGTATTGAACACAGAGATGCAATCCTCATTAGCAGCATCTCGAGATTCTGTTGAAACGAATAGACGTTGAGCATCTTCACTATAAACGATACCGATCGCCTCGTTGAATCCGGTAGCATTTGTACCACCGTCATCTTCAACTGACCTTCCAATTTCTACGCCTTGGGAATTGTACTTAACAATTACAGCTGGCCCTGAATTATCTCCTAAATTTTGCACTACAACGTAAATATTACCATCAGCGTCTGTTGTAATTCCTCTTACATCTCCGTTTGGCAAATTTATGAAGCTGTTAATTGTCGCATTATTCGCCACATCATTGGCTGTAAACCGATAAGCACGCCTATTAGTAGTACCAATAAATCCTGTCGTAGCATAAATCACATCCGTGCGCGGGTCAATGAATAGCCCCCAGTCTCTACGTTCATAATTATCTAATGTAACCGCCCCTTGCGTCATACCTGTACAGACATCGTAACCAACTATTTCAGCATCCATCTGATTGTAGTATATCACGTTGCCAATAGCTCCAATATTATATAAATGCCCATTTGAAGTCAACTGAAACGCATTTGGGTCATTGAATTCTGGAAATAGCGTTCCATCACAGCTAAGGCGCCGTATATCACTATTAGCATTTTGGGTTTCTGCAATGTAAGTAAAGCCATTGATATCAACCCCCAAACCATGGGGAAAGGACAGATCTGAACCACTATACCAAGCTGTACCCGTTTGGTTCTGAGGATCTGTTTGTAAACCATCACTTGTTATCTCTCTGAGGTAGAGAAAATTGGTATTAGCGATTGCTGGAGCTGTCGTATCAATCAAGAATTTATGGACTCTTGACGTAGTTCCAACTTCGTTCAGGTAGATGTATTCATTACAATCGCAGATATCTAAGGTTTCGCCACAATTCCGTTCGGTGAGTAATACGCCTAACTCCGTGACACAGTTATCGTCATTGCCATTATATATGCGTAGCGTATATATTGCGGTTCCATTTGGATTAGGTAAATTATCAAGAAGGGTAAGTGGCAGATCTGTATTAGGATCAAAAGAGATTGCATTGCTCGCATCCAACCCACTAAAGTCTCCATCGTCTACAATATGGTAACCATTACCATTAGTTACGGCTGATAATATAATAGCAGCATTTGAATTGGCCACGGTGCCTGCACAGGTCGCTTTACGTGGTAGTGCTACTATACCGGATGGTGCGCAAGAATTACTTAGCGTATAAACAACTGCATCAATCTCAATATCTCCGGCACCTCGATCCAAATAGAGGTAGCGAGTTGTACCTAAGGCTATTTTACCCACAGTGACAATCGACTCTGACGTAGTGGTAGCTGTACCATTTTGGGTAAAACCAGTTGGCATAGCAACTTTTGCAGCTGGTATTGTAGTACCTACAGGAGCTTCAAAAACTCTCACTTCGATTGTATTGGGTGAAGACCCCACCTTTCTTGAGAAGTGAATGGTGTAAGGTGTACCGGCTGGAATATCAGCGTCTAGAGTTAATACTAAAAAATCTGAATTAGACCCAATTTCAGTAGTTTGCCCATCGGGGGCTCCCGTCGCTTCTGAAGGAAACCCACCCCTAGTCAGACCACTAGCAGCAGAAGCATTTTGGGCACTTAAACTCAAAGCAGTTGAGATGGATATCACTAATCCAATTAGGAAGGCTTTTATGATCCGATTTTGCAAAATAAAACCTTTATTGATTTTCATCAAAAGGTGTAGGTCGTAGAATTTCATTGAGCTATTTTTAAATTTTCCAGAGACTCAACTGTCGTCTGAGGTGCGTCAAAGTTAAAATCCAAATTTAGCACTTTAAAAATTAATAAAAGATAGTCTAATTAGTTATTTCTACTAATTTGCAACTAATTCTAGAAATTGAACCCCGCCCTTAATATAAACTTCATTTGAGTTTGGCTAATGGGATGGTCAAACTCTATCTCCTCTGCATGTAGGTACAGTCGATCAGTGGCAATACCGTAGAGGTCATCGCCATAGATTGGAATACCGAGTCCTTGATGGTGAGCAGCGTGTACACGAAGTTGATGCGTGCGCCCAGTGATCGGAAAAAAGTGGACTAAAGTCTTCTTTCCAACGACCTTGATTAGCTTCCATTTCGTTAGAGCGGCTTTTCCGTGGTCATAGCACACTAATTGCCTTGGGCGGTTATCCAGATCTACACGTAAGGGTAGGTTAATTTCTCCGGCCTGCTGTGCTGGAATCCCATCTAGTACTGCGGTATATCTTTTTTTGACTATGCGCTTGATGAATTGAGATTGGAGTTTGTGATAGGCCTCCAGTGTTTTAGCCAAGACCATGACACCTGAAGTGGACATATCTAATCTGTGTACAATAATGGGTCCTTCCAGATGGGGATACTTTTGTTGAATTCTCCACAAGACGGAATCGCGAATATTTTTGCCAGGAACGGATAAGAGTTCTGGGGGTTTATTCACGACGATTATCGCCTCATCTTCGAAGACGATTTCTATTTTTTTATCTAATCCTGGATTGGTTAGTAGTGGGTTCGGGTCTACTTTTAAACCTTGGAGCATATGGCTCAGAATGGGTTCGCATTTACCACGGCAAGCAGGATAGAATTGCTGGTGTTGTCTTACTGCTGAAACTGGCGATTGTCCCCACCAAAACTCTGCCATTGCGATCGGCTGTAGCTGGTGTAAAAAAGCAAATTGGAGCAGCCTTGGAGCAGCACATTCTCCTGCACCAGATGGTGGAGGAAATTGCCCAAAAATAGATTTCAGGCTACGCCACTCTCCTTTAGCATTCAGAAAGCGATAAGCATCAAAAAGCTGATCTTGAGTGGTATTAGAAAGCTGTTTTCTTTTTTGACGCAAGTCATTGATCTGCTTAACAAGCGGTTGTAATTGATCCTCTACCAAGGCTACCTGTTTTTTCCAAAACTTGACTAAGTCTTTGTAAAAATATTGTTGTTGCAAGCTCTCCTTGCGCAGCGTTTCATTGAAGGACTCAAACTCTGCTATTGCTAGATTTTCTTTGGCCTCAATGCGTCTTTTTTTGCGTTCCTGCTTCAGGTATTTGAGTTGATTTTTGCTCTTGCGCGTAGTAGATGCTGCAAGTTTTTTTACATGAGAAAGTTGCTGCTGTAAAGACTGATATTGCTCAGATTTTTCAATACCTACTACCGCTTCATTTAAGCGATCTAATTGCGCTACTGCTTTGAGAAATATACCCTCAGGCGCAAGGGTATCATAAACAGGTGGTACAAAGCCAGGGAAATGATTCTGCTCCCCTAAGCGACCTGAAAAAGCCGCCAAATAACCCAACTGATTAGCTTGATTTTTTACCACTAAAACACCAAACATCTTACCAAGTGCTTGGCCTTCCCCTCCTTCACTTAGGCCAAAATTATGTGGTATGTTTTCCGTTTCTAATCGTTGCTGTAACTCGGTAGCTGCCACGCTACACAAAGGATGTGCTTGGTAGTTAAATGGGTAAGTGAATCGCTCAGGAAGAGCAATATCTCTTGTGTCTTTTTGAAATGGAATAAAAACAAGACTTCCCTCTACCATCATTTGATAATTCTAGGCACAAATCTAATTATTGCTTTTCACAACTTTAAGCATCTCTGATCTTTCTTGATTGAACAACCGTATATAGTACACTTGTGCCCTTGATTTTTGCCAATCAGAGGTCGACAAATAGACTTAAGTACCTAATCAATGATGAGCTTTTGAATAATGTTATGACGACCATGCCCAAACTTTACGATGTACATTCCAGATCTTAAAGCCGCAAAATTAAGGCTCAATTTATTATTCCCCTTAATGACAGTTTGAGTTTGTTGGTAGACCAAGCCTCCCGAAAGATCATATACCTCGACTCCCAGCTTGCCATCTTCAATGGCATTATAGGTAATATTCACTACTCCAGATTTGTTTGGGTTGGGATAAAAAGCCTCTAAAGAAGTAATTTGATTTTGAAGAACTAGATTAATGATGGGACTATATTCGAATTGGCCGTCAAAATCTACCTGCTTCAGTCGATAGAAAGATTGATACCTGTTCGGTTTAGGTGTAGAAAAACCATAGGTTTTGGGTATTGAAGTGGTACCAAATCCTTTCACTTCCCCAATTTTTTGGAATTCATTCCCATCAAGGCTCTCTTCAATTTCAAATTTTTCATTATTGACTTCAGATGCTGTTTGCCAATGAAGCTTGATATCGTCCCCTTCAGTCTTTCCTGAAAAATCAACTAAATCTACGGGTTGAATTGGTCCCTGTACAATTACTGAAAGCGCAAAATCTACCAGATATTGGAAACGATCCATATTAGCAGAATCTATCAAGGAATGAATAATGGTATCTCTGTCACCTATACCTAGTGAGGTGTAGCGATCCATGATCATAAATCCATTATTGGGATCGTGTGAATCTTCGTTATCATCTACCCCTGGCCTAGGTCGATACACCAAAAATAAGGGAGGCGACTGAGAGGTGATTTCATCTCTAGGGTCCCAAAAGGCTAAATCCTGCCAAATTCCATCAGGCAAGGCATTAAACATGTATAATCCCTTTACGCAAGGGTTGCCGCTATGGCCATAAATCCAGCTTAAAATAGATCCTCTAGAAGAGCCTCCAACGACAATATTGGTGGTATCAAAGTTATATACCGCTGCGCTATCCTTAACCCACTCAAACACCAGCTCTGCATCTGCCCAGCCCGTTGTTAAGTCCGCTCTTGAGGATAAATTTTGTACCGATTCCCAAGATACCGTCGATATACCAGCCGCCTTTAAATCAGTAATGATACCATCAGGCATTTCTGTAGTCCCCCCATTCTGATGTGCATAAACCAATACAGGAGTTGCGGTGGCAGATGGTGCAAGGTATATATCTAAAAATTGGTTCACACCAGGTCCGTACTGAACCATTGTAAAGTCTTGTGCAGAAAGGTGATTGACCGAAGGAAAAAGCAAAGTAAGGAGGATAATGAACAGCTTTTGCATGAGAAAACGTATCTGTTGTTATGATTAAGAAAAAACAGTTATAGTTTTTAATTAGGGCAAACGCACCAAAAAAAATTACACTACAATTTTTTATAAATTCAACTAAAACTTCAATTCAAACCCGCTCTAGCATCTTTCCCGAATTTACTTCGGGATCATTCGATAC
>JBELML010000208.1:0-6317 GCA_042095835.1 Saprospiraceae bacterium | reverse complement strand
GGCATGTGCCCTCAGAATTGCGAAATTCGAACGCCTCGCGAAGATAGAAATTTCATGCGGTCTTTCAAAAACCGGGTACAACACGAAACAACATCAAGATAGATGTCCAAAGTTAATTTAGACCCTGAAACCCTAGCTTTCAGGTCCGAAATGAACACGAAAAGATACCGAAAAGTTTTTCGAAGTAAGAACTTCATATTAGATACCGGTGTGGAAGTGGCTTCAATGCAACAAAGGCGGTAAATTTTGGATTATGATAATATGCTTCAGGAATATTGTAAATAGTATAAGACAAACTATTTCATTTTTAACCATTCGTTAGATATTAGGAGGTTAAATTCTACAAATTCCATAATACCCTCTTTTTTGGGAGTTTAAATAACTCTAACTTCTATGAATAAAAATTATGAAAAAATGGTCCTTACTTTGTTTCACTTTCTGCCGATTACTGGTAATCGGGAAATTTTAGCTCTGATATAGAACAAAGCTTGAAAGTTATAAAGACAAGACCGAAGATTCGGGCGAAATCATGTCCCGTAGAAATGTAACTGGACAAAACTAGAAAAAGGCATTTTCTAGTACCTAGCACTTCTACAATTTCAGTCGATTACTGGTAATCGATGATTTTTAGCGTATTTTAATACGCGTATTAAATACGCTTATGTTTGCTGCCTCTCTACTGAATTAGGAACTCGAAAGCAGTTTAATAAGAGAGGGTCATTGATGAAGTACTCCCAGCATCTCTTTCATCAACTCCTCTTGGGTCTCGGGATTTAGGATGACTGAATTAGCACAAGATTTGACCGGCTTTTCTGAATTGTCAAGTTGCATCACGAATTTGATTGTTGACGCCTTTTGTGTCTCCAGATATCCACCTTTGGCCATACGCACCACATCCACTCCACATCCATGGAAATTTTCCATTATATTCCGATTATCTGGCTTTTTGTACTCAAGTCCATTGGATTGAACAAGTGCTTTATTCACCGAGAGAGGCAATTGAGTGATCGGGAGCCAAGGTATGCTCAATAGGTACGGCCATGATAAGCATTGCGAGGCTTCCACCCTCCCTTGCTCCAGAGCTACCCATAAAGGCGTATCAGTCGCCATTTGTTTCTTTTTATCATAGAAGTATGGCTCATATAGTTGTATTTCTAGCTCGTCATCTTCACGATTGTTTCTGGACCCTTGTTGGGGCCTAGACTTGACCAAACCAATTAAGAACTCCTTCTCCCAAGGTCCCAAGACACATTCATCCATATTGTTAGCAGAACGTACGTCCATAACAACCAGATTGCCCCTTTTTGCATCCTTGGGTAAGACTGCCCTATGCTTGATGGGTTTATCCCCACATCTGGGGCCTACAACTCCATTCTCAAAGAGGTGATCCCTGAGATCCTTCCTAAGCCGGCGGGTCTCGGCTCCTCGAAGAACATCACGATTAACTTCCTCTGATGAAATCAAATAAATATGACTCAGATCAAGATACTACCTAGGGAAAAACTTAACATAATTGTTGCCCTGTCTCATAATTATTAAAGAAAGTAGCATGATTATTGCTTACCTTCAATTTTCTCCTCCTCAGTTTGCGGCTTGCCAATCATTTTCATATAGGATACAACGTCTTCTTTTGATTGGGGAATCCAAGTATCGAGTGGTATGTCGCTCTCTTTTAGATATTGCTCCCGGTCAACTTCCTCAAAGAACTGCAGCCACTCCTTCCTCTGTTCATCCCTATTAAGCGTAGAATTAGCATTATTCAGCAAACCCCTAGAGTACAACTATTGTGAAAATATACAATATTTGTAAACTATAGTAGAAAGCGCAATTACAGTCAGGGACATACAGCATTATACAAAAACATGGGAATTACGGGTTTCAAGATTGGCAATCATACCTCATGGCTGTAATTTTACCATCTGGATCACATATCATAGATTTTGACTTCTCAAAGTCTTTCTTTGCCTGTTCATCTGAAGTCCTTTGATTTCTGTTTTCTTTATCCCACCGAGAAAAAATCGTTCGAGCGGCGTTATAAAGAGGTCTGCCAATTGGCAGGTTCTTAAGTGGGAAAAACTTTGGTCCATAAGGTCCCGAGCTATACTCTTGGGCTCTGTAAGGCACTGTAGGGCAAGGCTTTCCATCATCTGAATGAGTGCAAGGCTCAAACAGGAATTGCTGTCCCTCTGTGATATCTTTCCATTGTTTGTTTATGATGTGCCTCTCTTCATCCCCTGTGAGCCAATCCTTAATATTCCAAGTTCTCTCAAGTTTCAAGACGTTGTTCTTGGGAGTAAAAGCATCTCGAACAATAGCGCACAATTCTAGAAAAGTCATCGCCGATTTCCTTGAGAGTGCAAGTGAAATTCGGCTGAAGATTTGATCAACCAATTCATGCGTATGCCTGTTAAAGCAAGTCATAATGAAGGGTTAGATTATCACATTGTCTGCAAATATATAATCATATGTCAAGAGATTAGTTCACAATCCCTCAGAATTCGATGAGGCTCCTTACCCTACTGGCAGGAAACCAACTCGAATGCTTTTGCAGAGGCCAATTGATACAAGCCATGAACAAAAACTCATGACCCATCGATTTTTGTTTTCACGGCAAGTATTGTCAAGCTGGATGTGAACATGCCCAAGAGTCTTTCCTCTCCTCTCAATTTCCTGCGTCAAAAGTAAAGTTAGTATAAATAAATATATCGAAACATGCATACAATAATATACATTTTTCATCATTATGAAATTTCAGAAATTATGCCATATGAATCTTCACCTTTAGTATGCTCAAGTAAATGATAGTGCAAGTACAATTTGAGTCATGGGCAAATGTGCTTGTATACAAATAGATGT
Organism: Saprospiraceae bacterium; assembly: GCA_042095835.1. GTDB lineage: Bacteria > Bacteroidota > Bacteroidia > Chitinophagales > Saprospiraceae > DATFKA01. Next base: position 3,461 of record JBELML010000208.1, on the reverse strand, counting down.
CGTTGGGGCGACCATCACTATAGCGAACCCCTGTGACATGAATTTGCATAAGCAAGTCCTTGTTGATGTCCTTCGGCATATTTGGCCAATGCGGTAAATTTGTTTTTGATTGGTCCATTCCATCAATCTCCATATAAAAGCTGTCTGGAGTAGAATTTGCCAAGAAGCGTTGGTGATTCACAAATTGCCTCTCTTTAGCAATAAACAAGTTGTGTTCTTCCATGAGAGATTTTGCTTCCTCCATCATTTTCAACTACAAAGCATAGAAGGAACAAAATTAGGAAACACATAATTATTAGAGTAGATCTAAGTAATGAAAAATTCAAACAAGACAGCATACCTTTTCCTTGTACTTCTGATGTTTTGTTTCATCTGATGTTTCAGTTGGAACAAAATTGATCTTTGCTTTTAATTGACCATTAAGATGTGCACAGGTCTCGCATTCCGAAAATCGATGATTCTTGGGGATGATGACATGAGGAAATTCAGCCTTCCAAACGTTCATGAAAGTAGTGAGACAACACCAATCTCCAATTGTTTTTCCCCCGGTGATAGTCTGGAAATTTGTTGCTGCAAGACATATTCAATTGAATTTAGTGCCATTTAATTTGAACAATTTTAGAAACAGTAGAAAAAAGTTCAACACATACCTTCTTGGACTATGACGGGATCTTTTAAGAATTGGCCAAATATCCACTTTCGTGTCATCCATTCAGGCAAATGCTGGGTTTCTCTTCCATTACTATCTGGCATCTGGTCGGCAATTTTTGCAAAATATGTGGACAACCAACTCTTAACAACAGAGGCTTTTGTGAGCTTCTTTGTAGCCTTGATGTTACGTTTATTCGCTGACATAAAACCAAGCTTGACCTCCTTTGAAATGGCAACTGTTTTCCCGTGGGATACATCATATATCTCTTGCCAAGCGTTTTGACAAATCTGCAAAATATTGGAAAGGAAAAAACGGTTGTTATTGATATTTGAAAAAGTTGTTGCAGTACTCGTAAACTTTTGATATATACCTGTGTTGAAATCTCAAAAAGAGTCGATTACTGGTAATCGACAAAAAATGATAATGACATGAACAGTTATGTTTGTCATATAATATCAAAATATGTCGATTAACAGTAGTCGTCAACTTTTGATGTTTACCTCCCTAGAAATGTCAAAAAGTGTCGATTACTGGTAATCGACACAAAATGATAATGACATGAACAATTATGTTTGTCATAAAATATCAAAATATGTCGATTACCAGTAATCGTCAACTTTTATGTTTATCTCAGTAGAAATCTCAAAAGTGTCGATTACTGGTAATCGGAGAAAAAGCGAAAGCATACCTTTATCCCTGGAGGGACAGAAGGGAAGCTTCCTAAGATTCCACGGTGGTAAAACTTGTAGGTTTGCTTTCCGACTTCTTCAGTGTGAACATCACGATTCAGGAGATTCTTTAGCTCAATCTGCGAATCATACTGGCCACTCTTGTATACATTCTGCCTCGCCTCAAGGATCGCATCAAGGAACTTCTTACCAAAACCATCTTTCGGGATTCCAGTCCAACCATACAAGTCCTCCGATGCGGAGCAAGACGACTCAGCCCCTTGCCAAAGCTTATTCATACAATTATGATTACAACACGGCTTTTTGAGAATCCTCCCGAGGATGTTCGGATGCGCAACGACAGGATCAAGTCGCTTTCGCATAAGCTTTGAAGGTTCACGCTTATTTTCCGAAGACAGCCCATTCCAATTATATTTCCTCTTTTTTTCTCCTTCGCTCTTTTTGTTTAATCCATGGCAGTTGCAAATATATCCAACCGAACAGGAACATGTCCGATCGTGTGGCTTTGAAAGAACTGCCATCGAGACTTTTTCAATAAGCAAGCGATTGCTCCGATCCTCAAAACAAACTGATCAGTGAAAATGTTCTCAGCTATACTATATTGTACTCTCTAACGAGATCAGGCCCGTCCGCAGACGTCTTTTTTGATTCTGTTTTCGAGTGATTCATCCAGTCCTAATCCTCAGTATACAACGTGACTTGTCCGTGTCACACCTTCACGGTCAACGCTCTTGATTTCTCTTAACGTCTAAATTGTCGGTAATGAATGATTCACTTTCTACGACTTGACATATTCGAATATTATAATACGGTACAAGTACGTCTTATTACCTGTATATTTCCGAAGGAGTTCAGTCTGTACGGTACCGGTTACCTGATACTGATACATATACGGCATTCGGTAGTAATACAGTTCAGTACGTACGGTACATTGTACCATACGTATTTCTGGACAACCGAAATGAGAAAACGAGTGACCAAGCGACTCACGTGTATTACGTACCGTAGGCTTTCGCGGTTGTTGGGCGTTGAGTGGTACAGATGATTCATCGCGAATCGACTCACGTGCGTTACTTACGTACTCCAGACAGCTGGAACGGCGGGCAAGGAACATTTACAGTACGAGTACCGTAGAGTATTACTGTACGGTAGGCTTGTTGCGGCGTGTGCGGTAGCCCTGGCCGTCGGGTGGCGGCGTGTGCCGCAGGCCACCTCAGTATCCAGATACTGTAGATCGGACGCCGGCTCCGTTCATTCGATGCTCTAACGCCGGTTCTCAGCAATCGACGAACACCGCAAAAATATTGACAAGTTTTTTTTTTAAGTTGACCGAGATGACGGCTAAACCAATATTCACGGGAACTGATTTGGGTGAGGAATCGGAGGAGGATGCGGAGGGCACGGACGTCGCGGATGGCGAGAGAGACGGTATGCTCCCGTACACCTTGTTTCCGTGTGTGCTTTTGGTTCTTCTCTCATTGACTCTTGCGCCGTGGGCATCCTGGTTCAGACGAGGGCAGCGGCCATGAGGAAACGGAAGCAGTAGAACGTGATGTGGAGCGGACTGCAGATCCTTCGTCAGGTGAGGCCTAGCTCGATAAATCTCGTTTTCCGCGAATCCCGCTTAATACGGCCTTTAGGAAGAATGCGTATCCCTCGGCGTCCGTCGGCCGGCCTCTGCATCAAATAGTAAAAAACTGGCATCTCTCATTTGGTTGGCTACATTCCCTCTTTTCGTGAAATAAATCTTTACAAGTACTCCTACCGTTTTCCGCTCGATTGCTTGCCATCCCGACTCCGGTCCGAAACCCTAAATAGACTCCCTAAAACCCTAAACAGTCCGTGTGTTTGATTGTCTTTGTATTGTTTGTTTACTAGAGTGTATGAGTGACTTTGCTTGAATGAGTATATGTTTGATAGTAGTCTTTGTGTTTAATCGTTTACTAGTGTGGGTTTTCTAGTGTGCGGGTATTCCACTCAAGCGCGCGGCGTGAGTCGTGTAAGCGCGCGCTCGCGCGACCGTGTGTGTGTGTGTGTGTGTGTGTGTGTGTGTGTGTGTGTGTGTGTGTGCGTGCGTGTGTGTGTGTGTGTGTGTGTGTGTGTGTGTGTGTGTGTGTGTG
>JBELML010000207.1:3421-6424 GCA_042095835.1 Saprospiraceae bacterium | reverse complement strand
ATCTTGAGTAATTAGCATTTCTTTTTCAGTTTTTATTTTAATGCGTTTGCCCTAATTCTTTGTCCGTTACTAAGCTAAAAATAATTAATTTGCACTCAAAACCAATAGGCGTCTAGAGATACTCTTGTATTGCCATATACACAACCCGAATTTTAACCATTATGAAGGCAGTCATTTTTGACTTTGATGGAACCCTTGCCGACTCTTTATTATTAGGACTAGAAGGGGTCAACAAGCTTGCTGAAAAATATAAATACCCACCTTTTCAAGATACAGACTATCTGAGATCAAAAGGGGTCAAACAAATTATCAAAGAAGATCTGGGTCTGCGATGGTATCAATTCCCTTTTTACCTTCGGTCACTGAAGAAAATCCTGATTCCAGAGATACCCAAATTAGAACTGAACGAGGATATCCCAGCCGTGTTGGCAACACTCCAGCCGAAGGCTCAACTCTTTATTCTTACTTCTAATATCGAACCAGCAGTTCGAAATGTCCTCGAACGCTATCAACTCGATTGCTTCGAAGCCGTCTACGCGGACACTTCTCTTTTTAAAAAAGATAGAAAACTTAAACGCCTACTACGCAAGCATCAATTGAAAGCGAATGAGGCCGTTTATGTGGGCGATGAAGTACGCGATGTGGTAGCTTGTAAAAAGATCGGGATGCCTATTATTTCCGTCACCTGGGGCTTTAATGATGGCCAAAAACTGTCAGCAGCCGGGCCAGATCACGTAGCGGAGAACCCCAAGCATCTACTAGAAATTTTACTCTCGCATTACTTTAATAGCTAGTGGACCAATACAGCGACTTTATTAAGCTTATAAGCCCGCTGGTCAAGCTCCAAATACTACTCTTCTGAATCTCCGCAATCTGCCGGGAATTCACTGCTGAGGTACAATTTGATGCTGGAATTGGTTTTGATTTCCTGTCCAACGATATATACTGGCTCTTGCTTCCAGACGTAGGAGCTGTTATTTCTTGTGCCTTGTACCTCGCCTAGTTTGAGGCGGCTGGCATCAATCTGAAATTTAGCTTCCTCAAAGGTCATACATACAAAGTTGGGGATTTGTACACTATTTTTTAGTCGAGTAGAAACCACTACACCCAGCTGGGTCCCTTTAGGGATTTTTACGCCACTACTGACCTCGTCGAGGGAGATCGTTTTGCCATTATAGTCAAAGCTGAGAATGGTCTCCTCTTGTAGCTTGCGATCATATTTTCGCTCAGTGATAACAAGAGCAATACCTCTATTCTCCAAATCTCGTTTATAAGCTTCGAAATAATCTTTTCCAGCAAGTTGAGGTAGGCTGACTTCCTCTCTCTCGCCTCGAATCCATAAATAAAGCGTTCGGTTTTTCTTGACTTTGGTACCTGCTTGAGGTTCCTGGCGGATGACTTCTCTAGGAATCTGATCTCCATCGGTAGAGGGGATAACACCTCCAATTGCGACGCGTAATTTTTGGCTACGCGCTTCTTTTTGGGCTTCTTCGTAGCTTTGTTCGGTCAGGTCCTCTACTATAATGGACTTGCCTTCCAGGGTGTACCAACTCAATATGGTGGTAGTCAAAAAGAAGAGCACTAAGGCTAAACCAAATATGGCCCCTAGGTTCTTGAGGAAGATTGGAGCGCGAAGAAAGCTAATCGTTTCTTGCCAGGCTCTTTTGAAGAAGGAGGCCTTCTTTTCCTCTTGATTAAGTTCGGTAGCATCGGTAGATGCTACTATTGTAGGCTCCTGCGTAGAGCTATCCACATTCGAATCAGTAGGCTCGTTTTGCTCTGTTTCTGATGGATTGATTTCTTCTTCATTTAACATCATTGGCGCAACTGTCGTTTTTGATGATGGTAATTCACTCGTAATGATATGCTTAAATAAATCAACAGGTAATAAACCTTGATTTTTTAATTGAGCAAAAATTACGTGCTCTGGTGTGAATAAGGGCAGGGTATCTACAGTAGAAATTAAGAGTTCAATTTTATCGTGCTCAAAGATACGCAAATAACTGTCAATGGTCGCATAGGATTGGACCTTGAGTAGCCTAGCAAGCCTTTCTAGTTGATGATTTAACTGTAATTTAACGCTTTCTGGTAGTTCCAGCAGTTGGTTTCTCGACGAATCTTGTTGGTCGATTTGGCTATGGCCAAAAATGTCGATGGATCCTTCAGTGCTATTGGCATCGACATAAATCGTTGATCTAGTCAAGATAAAAGCAGGGCTGATTTGCCTTAAACCAGGCTTTAATAGAAAAGCGGAGACCGGAGGAATTGGCTGGTCATTATTCAGGCCTAAGATGCGCCTGGCTTGTTTGGCTACACTTCCTTTCGGACGGAATTTTAATTGAGCATAAGCAAGGAGTTCTTGTTGATCGTTGATTAGAAATGGGCGCTGCTGAGGATGCTGATCATCAATAGCTCCTATTGGGTAATAGAGCTTTTGTTCCACTTTTTTAATTAGGCCATGTCGATCTTCAATAAAATCTTTTTGGCTAAAGTAAAAATGCTCAATGGTGTGGATATTATTCTTGTTCAGCGCTGCTAGGATTCTACTCTGGCTATTCCCAAAGGTGGCGATCAAATCAGCAGACTTGCCAAAAGATATGCGATTAGGGTTTAATTTTTCAAAACAAAGCTGATAACTATTGATGTCATCGAAATAGGGCAATATCCAATCGGCAGAAAACTCCTCCAATAGAAAGGGAGGCTTGTTTTTTATCGCTGACAAAGTGGCTGTTTTTTGAAGTTGAGTCGCTTTGTACGAAATCTCCTGAACAATAGGAGAGATATTCTCTTTTTGTTCCAGCCAATGATCTAAACCTTTTTCCAGGATACTTTCCCAATCAGAGGCAGGTATAAAGTGGACCTGATCTTTTTGATGAAAACCATAAGCATTGACCTTGTAGCCACCTAAAGTTTTCATTTGCTCATAGGCGTAGTGAGCGGCTAAGGTCGCCTTATTAGAAACAGGTCTAGAGGACAAAAGAATAGCAATGGTAGGCAGACTAT
>JBELML010000207.1:0-3321 GCA_042095835.1 Saprospiraceae bacterium | reverse complement strand
GCTACAGTAGATTTTAAGTGAATACTTTTTGCTGCCGTAATACATTTGCGGCGAATCAGGTCTAATTGTAGTTGAGAAAACCTAGTTTTGTTTTTATGCTCTTCAAAAACAGGATGAAGTGCTAAAGTAAAATCTTGCCCATCCTGTAAAACGATGCAATGGAAGAGATGACCTTTGATCAAGGGTTCGACTAAAATATCCGTCTTGGTCAAGTTACTCCTCAATAGGAGCGTGGAGCTATTTCCCTGCCCCGAATAGTGCTCTAGGAAAGTCTCTAATGCCTTGGGATGATAAAATTCGATTAGCTGATCCTCCTGCTGGACTTGTATAGGGAAACCTAAACCATGCTGAATGGAAACAAGCGATTGTAAAAAGAGGTGTTGTTCTTGCTTGGGTAATTGATCCCAATCAGCTAAGTCGAGGTCTAATTGGAATTGCGCATTCGCAAAAGCCTCTTGTAGTGCAGTAGGCGAAGGGACCTCGGTAAATATAGTTCGGGCGTACAATCCTCTTTGCTCGGTAGGACTGATAATGTTCCCCGCGTACTCCTTCTGGAAGCTTTCTATAGTTGTGGTAGGGAATCCCTCCTTGGGGAGCTGCCATTTTAAGGCGGGAGCTGATAGTATACGGTTTTCCTTGAGAGCATGAGCTAAGTGCAAGTAGCCGTCCATTAAAGAACGTGTGGCCAGTGACGGACCAATAAATGGAATACCTAGATCGATGATTTGCTGGAGTAGTGGCCTTTCCAGGGCAGCCTTACCTAAATCAACAAACGCTAAATTGATTTGACGGGAAAGCTCGGATAGGGTAGTCGTTTTACCAATATTTTGCCAAATGATAGCTTGCTCCAGCTCCGTAAAGAAGGCTAGACTTTCTTGATGGATGCGATATTCCTGCGTTTTTACGAGCTCAAGGTCTGAGAAAAAATCTTGGATGGAATCTCGAGAAAAAGTTTCAAAAGGGACCTCAAAGAGGTTTTGATGAATATCTACAAATATAAAAGCTGCCTCAAACAAAGTAAGGTCCAACTGTTGGTAGAACTGTTGAGCTATGGCCAGACTTAGGTCTCTTTCGCGTGAGGGACCACCAAAGAAAATTCCAATTTTTAACTTACTCATCCGAAGGGCTGATTAATACCTTAAAATTAATCATATTTGTTTATTAACCAGATAAACAGGAAGTCAATAGTTACTAAACCAAAAAAAATCATTGAATAAGGAAATACTCAAACTCGCTATTCCCAATATCATCAGCAATATTTCTGTACCCTTATTGAGTACCGTAGATACAGCTTTGATGGGGCGCTTATCCGAGCTACACATTGGAGCCGTAGGGGTGGGTGCCATGATTTTTAATTTTATTTATTGGAATTTTGGGTTCCTGCGGATGGGGACCACTGGTCTGACTGCACAGGCTTATGGCCAACAATCTGATACCGCCATCTCTAATACACTAGGGCGGGCCTTTGTGGTGGTAGCTAGTCTGTCTTTTCTTATTCTGACACTACAGTTGCCAATCGGCCACCTGAGCATTCAATTAATGAATGTGAGTACCGAACAACAATCATTGGTAGAAGATTATTTCTACATCAGGGTTTGGGCAGCGCCAGCTACTTTGGGATTGTACGCAGCGATGGGTTGGTTCTTTGGTTTGCAAAATGCCGTATATCCCTTGATACTTACTGTCAGTATTAATGTGGTGAATATCATTTTGAGTTATTTTTTCGTGCATTCCCTGGGTTGGGGTGTTGCGGGAGTGGCTTATGGTACCTTATTGGCACAGTACTTTGGATTGGTATTAGCCTTGTTCCTATTCTGGTGGCGCTATCAATCGTATCTCAAGATGATCAAGTCTAAAGCATTGCTAAAGTGGCAGGAGTTACGCAAATTTCTGAGCCTGAACTTTGATATCTTTTTACGGACCTTGTGTTTGACTTTTGCTTTTGGCTTTTTTTATAGTCAAAGTTCCACGGAAGGAACGCTGATGCTGGCGGTCAATGTAATCCTCTTGCAATATCTCAACTGGATGTCCTATGGTGTAGACGGATTCGCCTTTGCCACAGAAAGCTTAGTCGGGAAATATGCTGGAGCTCAAGATATACCGAAAACGAATAAAGCAATCCGTCTGGCTTTTATTTGGGGAATGGCGCTAGCTGTAGGCTTTAGCCTTTTATATCTTTTAGCTGGAGGACCGATGGTTCACTTATTTACTACCGAGCAGGATGTAATTGAGGCGATTCAACCTTATCTATTCTGGATGGTACTTTTTCCAATCTTGAGTACGCCCTGCTATATTTGGGATGGTGTATTTATAGGACTTACGGCTTCAAAGGCTATGCGAGACTGTATGCTGATCGCTATTTTGATCTTTTTAGCAAGCTATTATATGTATGGTATCCACCACGGGAATCATGGTCTCTGGTTGACGCTACTCGCATTTATGGTGGCGCGCGGAATTATCCAACAGATCGCTTACTTTCGGAAAGGGTTTTCTTTGAGGTGATAGGGTGTTGGAGTTCTGGAGTCTAACCCCTAAACCCCATTAACGCTTTCATAACATTAATCGTGTTTTTCTGGAATTTGGCCGATAAAAATAGCCATTGGGGGGATTTGACGATAGATTGCTTGCGTATTCATCAGAAATAATTACACACAAATACGACTAGGACACATGGATTTTTTTGGCCCTGAAATACTCATCTTATCTGCCGTTGCTGCAGGATTCGTCTTTTTATTCTATTGGATAAGCGCCTTGATTGAAATTATCCGATCAGAATTCAAAACGAGCGAAGACAAATATGTCTTTCTTATCTTAATCATTTTATTACCTTTAATTGGGACCATTGTTTATTATGCTTATGGTCGCGAGCACAGATTGAACTATCATTCGGAACAGGATGAATTAGTGTAGTCTAGGGACAATACAATGCGATCTACGCATAGATAGTATTAACCTATGTCTACCACGTGCCTAACTGAAGGTACCTTTGTAGCAAACCACTTTTATTGACTTCCAAATCTTGGGCTTATGCAAGCATTATGGCAAGCGGCCTTAGAGCCAGTGAATATCTTTTATACCATCTTATTGGGTATCATTATCCTATATTGGTTATCGGTTTTTATCGGTGCCTTGGATCTGAGTGCCTTTGATTTTGACCTTGATGTCGATGTCGATATTGATGCTGATATTGACCTTGATGTCGATGTAGATGCTGACGTCGATGCAGATACCAATTCTGGTAACGCATTAGGTTGGTTTGCAGGCGCACTACATTTTTTCAACTTTGGGAAGGTTCCTTTTATGGTCTTGATGAGTTTTGTG
>JBELML010000206.1:0-6587 GCA_042095835.1 Saprospiraceae bacterium | reverse complement strand
CGCTCCGCTCAGACAATGCCTAGGCGGCATCCCGCACTTCACTTATGACCTTTTTCACACTTAATTTCGAGAAATAAGCATTTCTTTTTAAGTTTTTATTTTAATGCGTTTGCCCTATGCGAATAGTTAGAATTGCAATTGCTAGGCTAAAAATGCCCAGAGCAGCTAAAATAGAAAATGCCCAGACCACTTAAGCGATCTGGGCATTTATGCCTTTCTGATGGTAGTATTTCTATTTAATTTCCTCTCCCTCCAGTAGCCTCCACAAAACAGCCAAACTTACAGGCGAAACGATTCGCTCCGGCTCCACCACCGATACCTGGAAAAGATTGGTGACAATCGGTATAGCAATCTGAAAACTGAGATCCATCGCGTCTACTGTGAGCACGGATATACATGTCTAAGTCTTTATTGAGCCGAGAAAAATCAGCTTGTAGTTGCTTGTACTGGGCTGTATTGACATTACCTCTTAGGCGATTCACGTAAGCACATTTTGTACGGTAGGCAGTAGCCATTTTTTGTAAAGATGGCCCTCTATAATTGGCCTTTGCCTTTGCCGCTTGAACGGCTGGTAATAATAGCGCTATTTTCTTTTGACCGCCCTGTGTAGCAATATGCAAAGATTTCTTTTGAGCAGGTGTTGGTCCGGCGGAAAAACTGGCTACACGCGTTCTAGATTGCGCCATAGTTGAAGTAGAAAAGAATAAAGCGAAAGCAAAAAATAAAAGTGTTGGTAAAAAACGTTTCATGATCGAAAATTTAAAATTGAATAATAATGTTGTTCGATCATATGTGTCAGGGGCAAAAAAAGTATGACCCTCTTTTTTATTTTTTTTCAAAAACTATTCCAGAGATTTTTGGGTACTGACATAGGGGTCATCCAATGTGGTCTTGTCTTATAAGCGTAGATGCCGATAAAGGGCTTACTTTTCACCACCACCACACCACCAGACAATGAACCGACTTCCTATTTTTATACTGATCTTTTTGTTCCCTGCTTTTCTGATCGGCCAACAAACCGTAAGAGGGACTATCATCGACCAAGATTCCCGTACGCCTATCCCTTTTGCTACCATCCAATTGATGGATAGCCTACTAAACCTTGGGGCGGTAGGAGATGAAAACGGAAATTTCAGATTAGAAAATGTGCCTCTTGGCAAGCATAACTTCTTCATCCAATCGGTTGGCTATGAAACAAGCCTGCTCTCCAATATTGAAGTCACTTCAGGAAAGGAAGTGGTGCTCAACATCAACCTACAAGAAAGCTTTGCGGCTATCGAAGAAGTGGTTATAAGCGCCAAGGCCAATAAAAGTGAGGCTATTAATGAATTTGCTACCATCAGTGCTCGTACCCTGAGTATGGACGAAGCCAATCGCTACGCCGCTTCTATTGGAGACCCCGCCCGCCAGGCCCTCAACTTTGCAGGTGTCGCCTCCAATGGTGATGATCTAGAGAACGAAATTGTAGTACGAGGCAACTCTCCCAGAGGATTGCTATGGCGATTAGAAGGTATGGAAATCCCTAATCCCAATCACTTTGCGACTTTGGGTAGCTCGGGAGGAGCAGTGAGTATGTTGAGTTCGAATGTTTTAGCCAACTCAGATTTTTACTCTGGTGCCTTCCCTGGTGAATATGGCAATGCCTTATCAGGTGTCTTTGATCTCAATTATCGAAAAGGAAATAATGAGCGATTTGAGAATCGCTTTTCTATGGGATTTTTGGGTGCAGAGCTCAGCTCAGAAGGGCCCATTCAAAAAGCGAATGGCTCTTCTTTTTTATTCAATTATCGCTATTCAACCTTGGGTATACTCAATAGCTTAGGTGTGCGTATTGCAGGAGATCTCTTGCCGGTGTATCAAGACCTCAGTTTTAATGTCCATTTACCAAGCAAAAAATGGGGCATCTTCAGCATTTATGGTCTCGGCGGTACGAATGTCTACGAGTTTAAAGACGATGAGGGAAGCTCCGTTTACACAGAAACCGAACGCGCGAATTTGGGGCTAATCGGTTTAAAGCACACTTATTTTCTTTCTCAAAAAAGCTACCTAAAAACCAACATCAACTATAGTGACCAAAACTCCACCTACTCCTACCAAGAAAGTGGTGCCAACTTCCAGGAGAGTGGTAGAGAGACCAACAATAATCCTTCCTATCGGATATCAAGCCTATTGAATCATAAATTCAATGCTAGAAATACTGCTCAAATAGGACTGATCTGGAGTAGACTCCGAAGTAAAGTCAAAAACGATGAGACCGCTGATGGCCAAACCGAGGTCATCGATAATTTTGATCGGCAGACCAACCAAATACAATCCTACCTCCAATGGAAATGGCGTCTAAAAGAAAACTTAAGCTTAAACACCGGTCTACACTATATGTATTATCAATTTACGGAGCAACATGCGCTTGAACCTCGCCTGGGTTTGCGCTGGCAGTATAGTCCTAAAAGTGCGCTCAGTATCGCAGGCGGACTACATAGCCGAGCGGAGAATTTATATGCCTATGCCCTGGCCTCCGAAAACAATGATTTCATGACGTCTACTTCCAATCTGGGATTGACCAAAGCTGCTCATGTAGTCCTTGGTCACGATTGGAATATCAACAGCCATACCCGATTGAAGGTAGAGGCTTACTACCAGTATCTCTATGATGTATTGGCAGACGCTAGTACGAATTTCACCTCGATCAATGCCTCCAATATTTTTGCATTCTTTGATGTCAACCAAATCAATAATGACGGCTTTGGACGAAATTATGGAGTAGAGTTTACGCTGGAGCGATTCCTGCACAACAACTTCTATTATCTGAGTACCCTTTCTGTTTTCCAATCTCAGTACAGTATAAATGGTCAGGACTACTTCAATACACGTTTCAACAACAACTATATCTTCAACTTTTTAATTGGGAAAGATTTCTTGATCGGTAGGAACAAACAAAACACCCTTGGTCTAAATTTCAAAACTACTTTCCTGGGTGGCCAGCGCTATACTGGGCTCGATGAGTCTGCGACCTTAGCGACTGGAGATCTGGTCTACTCACCAAGGCCTTTCCAGGAGCAGGTACCCAGTTATTTCAGGATCGACATTGGAATCAATTATACCTTCAATGTACGTAATACCACTCAGCGCTTGAGTTTTAATGTGCAAAATGTCACCAATCGCCTCAATCAATTGGAGCCTGACTTTGATATTAATTTCCGATCTCAGCAAGTCATCCGAGAATTTAATACGCAAAATGGTATCATACCAGTTTTGAAATATTCGATTGATTTTTAGTGCATATCACTTATATAGCGCAGGAAAAATAGGTCTCCTAAATTTAATGTACATTGAGTTTCCATTTTAAATTCGTTGGTTTCTACGCAAGGACTCCGTTCGTGATAGTAAGCTTCAGGTGTAAAATGATGATTTACCACCTTAAAAGCTACTACGATGATGTCAGAGCACTACGAAATCGAGGCGTTCACTCCCTTTTCTGAAAGTAAAATTTGGCAGCTCAATCGCGATTTTTATCATGAGCGAGGCATCAGTGCCTGGTCAGAAGGCGTAGTACCGCATCAAATGACCAGCAACTCCCGCGTAGGTAAAACCTATGCCGAGTTAATCTTTGGTTTGCTCCAAGATATCGCCCAAAAAGGCAATCTAGAGGAGGTCGTTTATATCTTGGAGTTAGGAGCTGGCCACGGTCGCTTGGCGTTTCATATTTTAAAACATTTGGAGCTACGTATTGCCCAAGCTCAAGAGGTGCTGCCCCCTTTTTGTTATATCCTTAGTGATATTGTCGAGGCCAATTTATCCTTTTTCCAAAAGCATCCGCAACTCCAAAGCTATCTTGAAAAAGGCGTTTTAGACTTTGCTTTTTTCGATGGTCCGATTAGTGAGGAGATCCAGTTGAGAAATGCTCAGCGCACCCTAAGCCCACAACAGCTCAAGCAACCAATTGTAGCCATTGGTAATTACTTTTTCGACTCTCTGCCGAATGAATTATTTTATCTTCAAAATCAGGAGATATCCTCCTCCGCAGTCGCTATCGATTCCAGGGAAAACCCAAAGGGCTTAGATACAGAAAAGCTCATCGACAATCTAGAGTTCACTTACTTCAATACCATTACAGATCAGCCGATCGATGAGGATCCAATCCTCAATGAGATATTAGAAGACTATAGAGGTATTTTCGATCAGACTTATTTATTTTTCCCTAAAAAGGCCATGCAATGCCTGGCCCATATCAAGTCCCTTTCTAAAAGTGGTCTTGTCTTATTGACGATGGACAAGGGGTTCCATGAACTAGCGAAATTGGAGGCTAAAAAAGAACCTGAATTTATCACGCACGGTAGTTTCTCCCTGTGGGTCAATTATCATGCGCTGGGTGCCTTTTGTACCAAGCAAGGTGGCAAAGTACTCTTTCCGGCATTTTCCAATTTTCATTTAGAAATTGGCTGCCTACTCTTCTTAGAAGAAGGCGATTCTTACCAAAAATTAGCAGCCGCCTATCAAGAGTCGGTAGACCTCTTTGGGCCAGATGATTTTAATACCCTCAAGCAATTGAGCTATTTTAATGTATCTAGAATAAAGCTGGTAGAACTCATCGCCCTGTATCGTTTAAGTGCTTATGATTCGACCTTTTTCATCAAACTCCTGCCGCGTTTAAAACAGGTCTACCAAAGTATCACCTTTCAGGAACGAGAGCGATTGGGCCAAACCCTGGAGCGTATCTGGGATATGTATTTCAACATTAATGAAGCGCATGACCTCGCTTATGAAATTGGAGGTATTCTTTATGACCTCGCTTATTACCAGGAGGCTTTGATCTACTTTCAGCATTCTGTAGATCACTTTGGTACGAAACCTGATGTCTACTACAATCAAGCTTTATGCTACTATCAATTGAGGCAGGATAAGCTTTTTTACCAGACCATCGCAAATGGGAAAGCAAGCTATCCAAATTTCGAGCGTTTCCAGCATCTCGACAAGTTGGATATGAATGCTTAGTCCCTTATCCAATCGATACCAAATAGAAGATTGCAAAACCTGACATAGCTAGCAAGCCTAAATAAGCCAAAATAATCATCCAACTTGGCGGCCGATGGCTAGTTGGTACCGCTTGACTCTGGATAGCACGCAGGTTTAAAAAGCCAATAAAGGGTGCTATCAAAAAGGAAAAACTAGTCGCCCATTCTAATACTTTGATCATACTGGCGGCCGATAGGTAGAATAATAAAAAGCCACCAATCCCAACTGCAATCACCGCTATTCTATAGAAATACTGCAAGAACTGCTGCTGTTCAGCATTGTCCTCAACCGTCCTAAATTTCAAAACCCGCCACCCTCTCACAAAGGTCCTTGGGAAGGCATCCATGACTGCGATTAATGTCCCGTAAATGGTTCCAAAGGCAGCAATGGCGAGTACAGGATAAGACCATTGCCCTAAATTGGAGGTGAAGACGTTCAGCAATTGATTAGAAAACTGGGTGGCATTCCCCTCCAATAATTGTCCACTACCATAGACTGTAAAAGCGCCAATGATCAAAAACATCAGGGCCAAAATCGTAGTAAATAGATAACCCAAATTAAAATCAAAGCGGATCTGCTGTAAAGTAGGTCGGTAGTTCTCCGTTTGGGCTTTTTCAATCGACCAAATACTGTGCATCGCCGAAGCCTCCATTCCTGAGGGCATCCAACCAAGTAGGCTGATCAACAAGGTCAAACCAGCTCCTTCTAGTAGGACAGGTGCTTGAAAATCTTGAACAGGTGTTACTGGACCTTTTACAAGTACTGCAACAAAAGCAATCACAACGGTCACCAGCAATACCAAGCATATCAATTTGATCAGTCGATCTAATCCTTTAAAGCCACCAAACAATAGTAGCAAACCCGTAATCAAAATGATCAATCCCGCTAAAATGGGCACTGGTATTCCACCAAAACCAAACATGGTACTCAACAGTCCCGCACTCACCGCACCAATCGCTCCAGTGACGGCAAACATACTTACAAAGATAAATAGCAAAAATAAAACCACTGCCCATCTCCCCTGATCTCGATAGCCTTTGAGCAAACTATAACCGGTCGCATTGGCATAGCGCGGCCCAAACTCATAGAAAGGGTACTTCAGCACTAAGGCCAACAAAATAATCCAGAAAAAGACCATCCCATGATGTGCACCCGCTCTGGTAGACAACACTAAATGAGAGGTACCAATCGCCGAGCTAGCAAAGAGTAAGCCTGGTCCGATGGTTTTGAATAAGGTTTTCCAGTTGGTCATGGAATGTGGTTATATAATGATGTGCTATGTGTCATGTGTCATGTGCTATGTGTCATGTGTCATGTGCTATGTGCTATGTGTTAATGATCCCTCAAGCCACTTGATCAGCATCGGCTTCAACTTAAAGATAATTAATGTAGACCTATTTCCCGACAAGACACCCGGTCACAAAGTCCCCAAGTCACAAATCTCCCCCTCTCCCAGTCTCCCTGTCTCCCTGTCTCCCTGTCTCAAGGTCTCCCCAGTCCCCAAGTCCCCCAGTCTCCCGGTCTACTCCTGGAATAAGTTGACACAAAAATAGTCAACTTGTGAAGAAATTAGG
>JBELML010000205.1:0-6741 GCA_042095835.1 Saprospiraceae bacterium | reverse complement strand
CTTACAAGGAATTTGTCCGTAAGTATCCACGGCGAGCGGTTATTGAATAAACAGATTATCTGTGCGGGCGGATATTCGTACAGGATTATACAAGGATTATGGCTGTTAGCTGTGATTTGTTTGTTAGAACTTTGACGTACCTGTACGGTGTACGGTACGATGAACAACTGAGGGAAAGAGGGCGAGGATGCTATGTTACAGATGTACTCGTAAGATGTACGCGTACGTGTAACATCCGTACCAATACTAGTAGTATGGTACGGAGATGATATCCTCTGGACGAGCAGTGACGGAAGGTATACCGTCATGGCTAGGCTAGTGTCTCTTGACATCCCGGTGAACGGACATGACCGGTGACGCCTCGAGCAGAGGTGTTAGACATGCATGACAAATGCATAGAGTAATATAGGCACGAGCTTGGGTGGTTCCTCAGTAGAATGATATTACAGTTGTAACTATGTTATGATATGCGAATAAGTCTTCCACTGCTATTGAACCCGGCATATCATATACATTACAGAAAGTATTAGCTAGCATCGGAGCTGGCAGTAACACTGGTTTTCGGAGCAAAGACTGCACGATTCACGACCTTTGAATTTGGTCTCATTGCGTTTAGTTGCGCATACTTTCGATAGTTCATTTGCTTGCGAATTATTGCATTCGGCGGAATTAGCTTCTGCTGCTAGCCGACATCCGTCGCATCATATAATCAAGCAATACAATGGCTGATGCTGCTGCACCCGATCCGGTGTTGCCCGTGGGCCCGGTTCTCATGGCAGCGCCTCCGGCAGATGAAGTGCATCCTGACATTGTATGCATTGTTGTTCGCTGGGAGGAGTTTCCTTCGGTGATGTGCTTTCTGACGCACGAGGGTGAACAAGATGCTTGGTTCCCTCCGTCCGGGAAGATTGAACCTGGCGAGACGGCAGCGCAAGCTGCGAAACGGGAACTACAAGAAGAGACGGGACTGATCCTCCCTGCGGAATCCCCGCTAAAACAGGTCTCGGTTTTGAACCTGGTGAAGGATGGTGCGCCGTACTGTAAGTGCACTTTCTTTGCCGTCGACTTGCCGGCGAGGTACTTCACTGACAAGACGTACCGATCCGCTACAGTGGCGAGTAAAATGTCCCAAGATTTGATGGACAATGGTCCTGATGATGCTCCTGCGTCTGGAACTCGTCCATGCATGGTGTGTCCTGGAGTTCAAGCTACTTACCATGATTTTGCTCTTCGGGGTGGAATGGAGCATCATCCTGACCCCTGGTCCTTTGGCCAATTTGAGCATCGCTCCAATGTGAAGGAGGCAGTTCAGGTTGATGCAGTGGACCCACAGTTTGAAGGGTATCCATTCCGTTACAATGCACAAGAAAGTCCGTTATGGGCAGAATACTTCCGTATCTACGAGGATTCCAGGCCACTGTCTGAAATTATCAGAGTGACTTCTTCCTCTGCTGGGGTCGATGGTATTACTGATGGCATTCATCAGACAAGGTTGGCAGCAGAGGACATCAAGCTGTTACCTAAGCTACAGGCAATCTCTGGCAAGGATGAAGTCAAGTTGAATCAAGCCCTGAACGGCCTTCCTAAGCAGCTGGAGCTTAGAGGCTATGATCCAGATTCCCTGAGGGCAGTTCAGTTTGCTTCTGGACTCTTCACTGATGAGCTCGCAGAGTGGTGGTCTACCACAGGTTCAAGCCTTCCCATCTTCACCTACAAGCAGCTTGCTCAGATGGTCCGGGCTGCTTTTGAGGTCAGGGATGTTCAGCAGGAGAGTCTGCAGACCCTGAGGACCCTCAATCAAGTCAATAACTCAAGAGAGGGGCTGGTCCAGTACACCAAGTCCTTCAATCGCTGTGTCTCTGATTGGGGTGATGCAGCGAACTTCTCCATGTTGGGATCCATGTACATCCTGGGTCTTGCAGATGAGAATATCAGAATGGAGTTGACTCAAGCCATTAAAACTGACCCCAAGTTCACTGGCAGTAATGGTCTGAGGGAGAAGATGTCTGAATTGCAGATGAGGACAAGCACGGCATTCCTGAACAGGACTGATCATGCTTCAGGCAAGAACAAGCGTGTTCGTTTTGAGGAGGACACCAATGCCACCAAGAAGAAGCCCAACAATGGTTGGGCATCCAGCAGCAAGGGAGGCAGTACCTCCAATGGCAAGACATGGAAGGGCAAGAAGGGCAAGCAGAACCAGAATGGTGCTGCTAAGAAGAAGCCTGAAGGTGACCCTGATGTCGCTGCTGCAAGAAAGAAGCTTTCCAAGCAGGAGATGAATGACTGCTTCAAGAAGGGCAAGTGCCTGATCTGCAAGCAGGTTGGTCACTTGGCAAGGGAGTGCCCAAACAAGAAGGACTGATGGGATGAACCGTCTGGATCTGACGGTGAACAACTAGATCCCTCCCTTGTACACCTGATGGAATCAGGAGTTGAAATATTAGGTAGTAAGCGTCTTTTGCCTGCTGAAATCAAAGCTGGGCGCAGAGTGCGCCAAGTAATGAAGCGGCGCAGAAAGCAGGATGCTGTACCTAGTGCTTGGCGTCTGATAGACAATGAATTTGCAGAATTACACAAAGCTTTTGATTTCACAATTGAAGCTTGCTGTGATGTAAATGGTTTGAATTCTCATTTTGAATTGCCACATTTTTCACCCCAGAATTCATTCATTGATAATAATGTCACTGGTCATTCTGTTTTCATTAATCCGCCTTGGAAGATTGCCAAGCAGTGCATTGAGCACATGCATCGTTGTCATGCAAAAGACCCATTGAATACCAAGGCAGTAATTGTGTTGCCGGATTGGCATACATTTACTAGTTGTACTAAGCATTTGAGGCTGTATAAGACTATACCAGCTGGACAATCTGTGTTCACTAAATCCCCTGAAGAGGATCACACAGTAAGGGACCCTGTGGCTCCTGCTCGGTGGGCGGTGAATTACTGGGTCATGGATGAAAGCACTGCTATACCAGATTATTGCAGTGATGTTGTTCCTGAAACAACTGATGAAGTTCCAGAAGAGAATTTACAGGATGAGAATCAAAATACATTACCTACAGAAGATACTCCAGGCAGTGGTGCTGCTGAGGGTATAAATCCTGATGACAACATAGATAAAGCTGTTGATGCTGCTGCAGAATACTTACCTACTGCTGCTGCATATGTTATCATGGATCCAAACCATCCTGAACCATTGATGCGGTTACCTATTGATCTGAATGGTGTTCAGGTTGATGCATTGGTGGATAATGCTGCTACTCTGAACTTTATTAGTAAGGAATTTGTAGAGAAGAATGATATGTTGAAGCTCTGTAAGGCTGCACCCAAGGTGGCTGTTCGTGTAGCTAACAGTCAACGGTTATCAACTTCTAAGATTTTGATTCCTGAAACTCTGAAGATCAATGACATTGATTATGGTGGTATACAATTCAGAGTATTGCCTCACTTGAAAGCTGCAGATGTGATTTTGGGATTACCTGCTCAAAAGGCAATGGATATGGTTATCCGTCCCAAGAATGAAACCATCAGCATAGCTGGTGCTGAGGTACGCTGTTCTACTCAAGATCGCAGAGTGTCATGTTTGCTGATTGACGGTGATAAGCTGAACAAGGTAATGCAGAAAGCGACTAGGAGTAAGAAGCAATCATCTGACTTTTTTGTCATATCTATGCAATTGGCAGAGCAAATTGCTAAGATTGAAACTGATTTTGGCCCTGAGTATGATGCAATGGTGAAATCTTTGGTTGATGAGTATGAAGATATAACATCAGATTTCAAAGGTTTGCCTCCAGACAGAGGCAAGTATAACCATAAAATCAAATTGACAGGAACACCAGGAAGGCAGAGAAGGAGCCGTTTGTCACCCCCTGAGTTTGCAGAGCTCAAGAAACAGTGTACAGATCTGTTACAAGAAGGGCGTGTTCAGATATCTAGCTCTCCTTATGCTGCTCCCATCATACTTGTCAGGAAGCCTGATGGATCTATGAGGATGTGTATTGATTATCGCGGTTTGAATGAGTTTGCTGTGAAGGATGCATATCCACTTCCTCGAATTGATGAATTGTTGGAACAATTGAGAAATGCTAAAGTGATCAGTCATCTCGATTTACAGCAGGGATATTATCAAATTCGGATGTCTGATGA
Source organism: Saprospiraceae bacterium (assembly GCA_042095835.1). Lineage (GTDB taxonomy): Bacteria > Bacteroidota > Bacteroidia > Chitinophagales > Saprospiraceae > DATFKA01. The sequence goes on along the minus strand of JBELML010000205.1, from coordinate 2,592 downwards.
CGGACCAGAGGACGATTCGATCGCTGCAACGGCATTTCAAGGCTGCACACCTTCAGGAGCTCCGTGTCTACTCGAGTTCTTGGTGATGCCATTTGGCCTGTGCAATGCCCCTGCAACTTTCTCCCGATTGATGAATAAAGTATTGGAACCATACTTGAACAGGTTTGTATTAGTGTACCTGGATGATATTGCAATATATTCTGATTCTCCCGAGCAGCATCTTGAGCATTTACGCATTGTTTTAGATGTATTGCGTGAGAATAAATTGCATATCAAACTAAAGAAATGTTTTTTTGGTAAGAAAGAAACGGAATATTTGGGCGTGATTGCTGGCAATGGTTGTCTGCGGCCGAGCCCGGATAAAATTGCGGCAGTACAAAATTGGCCGTTGCCGAAAACGCAACGAGAGGTCAAAAGTTTTGTAGCCTTTTGTTCTTTTTATCGAAAATTTGTACATCATTTCGCTGATTGTTCTGCTCCTTTGACAGATATGACGCGAAAAGGAAAACCTGGGAAAGTGGTTTGGGATCAAACTGCTCGGACTGCTTTCGAGACTCTAAAGGCGCGGCTAATATCGGCTCCGCTGCTCCTCATGCCCGAATGTGGCGCGGAAGCTCGATTTACCGTTGCAACAGATGCTTCAAATGTTGGGCTAGGCGCCGTCTTGCTCCAGGAGGACTCTGCCGGGTCTGTTCGACCTTGTGCTTATTGGGCGAGGAAGCTGAATGATGCTGAGCGGAATTATTCAGCTTATGACCTGGAAGCCTTGGCTGTTGTTGAAGCAGTTACAAGAGTTTGGAGGATGTACCTAGACGGATGCGCGGGCATCACAGTGGTCACAGATCATGCCACATTGACTCATCTACTCAAGCAGTCAAGCGAGAAACTAACAAAGAGGCAAGCGCACTTTGTGGAAAGGCTGATGCCGTATACAGGTACCATGAAAATAGTATACAGAAAAGGCACTGCCAACGAGGCTGACCCAGTGTCTCGCAGACCAGACTTTTATTCCATATGGTGGGATGGAGAAGTCCCAATGGATACTACAGGTGATGCTGCTGTAGATCTATTGGTATTGAACGCTGAAGATGTCAGTGTTGATGAAGATTTCAAGTTAAAGCTCACTACAGCATATGAGGCAATGGATTACTTTGGTGCTAATGGTAATTGGCGTAAAGATAAATTGCAGAGAACAGCTGATGGCTTGTTCTTATATCATGGCAGGATAGTTATTCCTAGGCCAGCATTGGAATTACGTGAGATGTTGATGTCAGAGATGCATGACAATGCTGGACATCCCCATTGGAAGCGGCTACTGGCAAATTTGCTGAAGCGCTACTGGTGGAAAGGTATTTCTAATGATTGTAAGACCTATTGTGGTAAGTGCATTGAATGCAACAGATCAAAGCCACACAGAAGAGGCCAAGCACCAGTCCATCCTTTGCCTGTACCAGAATATCCTTGGCAAGTGGTTGGAGTGGACTATGTTACTTGTTTGCCAAAGTCTGGTAAGTCAAACTATACAGCAGTTATGATAATTGTTGATCATCTGACAAAGATGGCTCATTTTATACCATGTCATGATGAAGTAACAGCAGAAGAAAGCGCAGATTTATTTCTACATCATTGCTATCGACTGCATGGAGTGCCTCGTACATTAGTATCTGACAGAGATCCAAGATTTGTATCTGCCTTCTGGCAGTCACTTTGGAGAAAATTGAATACTAAGTTGAATATGAGTACAGCAAGAAGACCACAGACTGATGGTCTGTCTGAAAGAGTTAATGAGACAATGCAATCATTGCTTCGGTGTTATTGTGCTGAAGCAGGTTATGATTGGGCTGATCAGTTAGATATGATTGAATTTCAGTATAATTCATCTAGATCTGAAGCTACTCAACACTCTCCCTTTGAAACAACCTTTGGATTTCAACCAGCTGCACCTGTAGATCTGATGCTACCTCTTGCAGATGCTGAGCCCAGTGCTGCAGAAAGATTAACCAAGATTGCAGATACACAAGCTGTTGTTAAGGAGCTGCTGAAGCTATCCAAGGAAAGACAGGCTGCTAGGAGAACATCATATACTCCTACTTTTGTGCCTGGAGATTTGGTATATCTGTCTACAAAAGGATTGAACATCCGATCACAGAATTGCCAGAAATTAAAGGATCGATTCATTGGTCCTTATAAGGTACTGCATACAGTAGGTCAGACTTCCTATAAATTGCAGTTGCCTAAAGGTTTTAGATTGCACCCTGTGTTTCATATTGATGTGCTTAAACCTGCAGAAACTGATACTCCTTTGAGAGTTCTGCCTGTTGATGCTGTCGATGATGACACTGATTATGGGGTAGAGAAAATCACAGAAGTTAAATTGGATAACTGGCCAAGACGCCGGGGACTCTATGTTTTGTTCAAAACCTACTATACAGGTTATGATCATCCTGAGTGGTCTCTGCTCGAGTTATTGGATGATACTGTGGCTCTTGACAGTTTTCTGAAGACTTCTGATTGGAGGACTTTCTCCAATGGTACTGCTTACAAGGAATTTGTCCGTAAGTATCCACGGCGAGCGGTTATTGAATAAACAGA
>JBELML010000204.1:0-7158 GCA_042095835.1 Saprospiraceae bacterium | reverse complement strand
TTACGCAGGTATTTTGCTGTTCAGTGAGGCAAAAAACGCAGGCGATGCAGCGCATAGACGAGGCTTTTTAACGAAACTGGGCGGCAAAAGAACAAGTAAAGATGTTTAATTTATTATTGACTCATTCCTAAAAGAGCGGAAAAAAGAAACCGTTATACACCAAAGGCTAAAATGTCATTAGCTGCTATACGCAAGCTAATGCATTTAGCAAGATCGATCCTCTGACCTTATGATCACAAATTCACACGGTCCCAAAGTCCCACATCTCCCTCTCCCCAAGTCCCCAAGTCACAAAGTCTCCTAGTCCTAGTCACACGGCCCCAAAATCACTCCTTCAAGTTCATAGCTAGGCTCAACTCCTCTAGCTGCTCCTGAGCAATCGTAGCTGGCGCATCAATCATCATATCACGTCCCTGGTTGTTTTTAGGGAATGCAATGAAGTCACGAATAGAGTTGACACCGTTCATTACAGAACACAGGCGATCAAAACCAAAAGCAATTCCACCGTGTGGAGGCGCTCCGTACTCAAATGCACCTAATAGGAAACCAAACTGCGCTTCGGCCTCTTCAGGGGTGAACCCTAGTAACTTAAAGTTCTTGGATTGTAGCGCTCTATCGTGAATACGAATCGATCCACCGCCAATCTCCACACCATTGATCACCAAGTCATAGGCATCTGCACGTAAACTCTTCATCGTTTCATGGTCTCCATCCAGCATTCTGGCGATATCTTCTTTTTTGGGAGAAGTAAATGGATGGTGCATCGCATGGAAGCGCTCACTCTCTTCGTCCCATTCTAAGAGCGGGAAGTCTACTACCCAAAGTGGTTTGAACTCATTAGCATCCATGAGGTCGAGGCGGCGGCCCATTTCTAATCGCAATTCTCCTAATTGCTTTCGAGTTTTTTCTTCTTCACCAGCTAGGATCAAGATCAAATCGCCCGCTTTTGCGCCCGCTTTTTCTGCCCAAGCTTTCAGGTCTTCCTGGCTAAAGAATTTATCTACTGAAGATTTGAAGCTACCATCTTCGTTACATTTGACGTAGACGAGGCCTTTGGCTCCAATCTGTGGTCTTTTTACCCAATTGGTGATGCCGTCTAGCTGCTTTCTAGTGTAGCCCGCTTGGCCTTCTGCAACTATACCTACTACCAACTCAGCTTTATCAAACACTACAAATCCCTTTCCTTGAGCTACTTCATTGAGTTCTTGGATAGTCATACCAAAACGTAGGTCTGGCTTATCGATACCATAGTTTTTGATGGCATCATCGTAGTACATTCTTTCAAAATCGGGAAGCTCCACACCCTTGGTTTCTTTAAAAAGGTACTTGGTTAAGCCTTCAAAGGTCTGTAGCACCTCTTCTTGTGTGACAAAGGACATCTCGCAGTCAATCTGCGTAAACTCCGGCTGACGGTCAGCGCGTAAGTCCTCATCTCTAAAGCATTTGACCAATTGGAAGTATTTATCAAAACCAGCAACCATCAGAATCTGCTTGAAGGTCTGTGGCGATTGAGGTAGTGCATAAAATTGACCAGGGTTCATACGGCTAGGCACCACAAAGTCTCTAGCTCCTTCAGGCGTACTCTTAATCAAGAAAGGTGTTTCGACCTCCACAAACTGCTGCTCGGCCAGATATTTTCTAGTTTCAATCGCCAGTTGAGAACGGAAGATGATATTATTCTGCACCACTCCACGTCTTAAATCCAGGTAGCGATATTTCATACGCAGGTCGTCTCCACCATCTGTTTCATCATCGATAGTAAAAGGAGGCACCTTAGAGGCATTGAGTATTTCCATGGTAGCTACTTCGATTTCGACATCACCAGTAGCACGGTTGGGGTTTTTGTTGCTGCGTTCGCGCACCTGCCCGGTTACTTTTATCACAAATTCACGCCCTAGCTTACGTGCACGAGAGCACATCTCTTCGTCAGCTTCCATACTGAACACGAGTTGGGTGATACCATAACGATCTCGCAGGTCAATGAATGTCATAGCCCCAAAATCTCGATTGGCTTGTACCCAACCACTCAATATTACTTCTTGACCGACATGCTCCATACGAAGAGCTCCACAGTTATGCGTCCGATACATGGAAAAGCTTTTTATGAAAATGATGGTTAATCATCTCCGAGGTTAAAAATTCAGGCGCAAAAATAAATCTTTCTGCGATTTAAAGATGCTTGTGAGCAATGTTTAAGTGACTAAACTGTAAATTGCTGATAAAAATTCCAATAAAGTCTTGATTTTGGGGTCAATATGTCTACTGAGTCGCCGTTGATTAGCATTCTGATGCCCGTTTATAATGCGGGTGCCTATCTAGAAGATTGTCTGCATAGCATTTTGAAACAAGATGCTACCAATTGGGAGTTGATTGCCATCAACGACTTTTCTACCGATCATAGCAAGGAGATACTTGAGGCTTTTGCCCAAAGAGATACCCGAATTCGGTACCATGACAATGATGCTAAAGGGATTATTCCGGCGCTCCGAAAAGCTTATCAAGATAGCAAAGGGAGCCTCATCACTCGGATGGATGCAGATGATCTGATGCCTACTCAAAAGCTTAGTCAACTACGCCAATTATTGCTAGCGCATGGCCCCGGGCATTTGGCTACGGGTTTAGTGGAGTATTTTTCGGCAGAAGGCCTACAAGATGGTTATCGCCGATATGCGCAATGGCTCAATGAATTAGCTTTAGAGGGTAGGCATTATCAGGAGATTTACCGAGAATGCGTGATCCCTTCTCCTTGCTGGATGCTGTATCGAGCAGATTTGGATCGCTGTGGTGCTTTCCAATCGGATCAATATCCAGAAGACTACGATTTGGTTTTCCGTTTTTACCAATCTGGCTTAAAACCTGTGATTGTCCCTGGAGTGATGCACCTCTGGCGAGATCATGGCCTACGCAGTAGTCGTACGATGGAGGTCTATGCCCAGCAAGCCTACTTCAAGCTAAAGGTGCCTTATTTTTTGGAATTGGATTATAAAAAAGAACGCCATCTCATCCTCTGGGGTGCTGGTAGGAAGGGAAAAAAGGTAGCCCAGTTATTTATGGAAAAGGAAGTAGCCTTTGATTGGATTTGTGATAATCCAGCAAAGATTGGGAAAGACATTTATGGCCAAATACTAAAGGACGTTCATTTTATCAACCAAGTCGAAGCCCCACAGATTGTCATCGTCGTTTCCAATCCAGAAGAGCAATCCGCCATTCGCAGACAGCTTTTAAAGTTATCGATGGTCGAAGGGAAGGATTATTTCTTTTTTGTCTAGTCAATTGCTCAAGATTTTCCTACTCCAACTTCATTTTTAACACATCTTAAGAAAAAAGCTACGTCGCCACGACAATTTCTCCTCTAAATCGGGCATAGATTGCTTTCAGATTCTATAACCAACTCAATCAAAACAAATGAACAAATCAATCATTAGCCGCATTGCAGCTTACGCAGCAGCCCTCATTCTATTACAAACCTTATTCTTCAAATTCACTGCTCACCCGGATTCGGTTTATATTTTCACCGAACTAGGTTTAGAGCCTTTTGGTCGCATCAGCATCGGTGTTTTAGAATTGATTACCGCCATTCTATTGATTGTACCGAATACGCGAGGCCTTGGTGGGCTTTTGGGGCTAGGGATAATCAGTGGAGCCATTTTTTCTCACCTTAGCCAATTGGGTATTGTAGTGAATAATGATGGAGGTACTTTGTTTGGTATGGCGATCGCCGTCTTTGTATTATCGTTTACGGTCGCTTGGTTGCATCGTACAGAGATTCCAGTGGTACAGCGTTTCTTTGCTAAAGCACAAGTTGTCTAAGTACACTTTGTGAAAAATATAAAATCCATCCCGAAACGAGTTCGGGGTGGATTTTATACTTTTTGTCCAATTATTTCTCCCAAATATTATTATCGGCTACGGCATCAGAGCTATTTCTTAGTGTAATTTGCACCTTTTTAATGGCCTGATTAGCAACCACTGTTTGCTGATGTATAGGGCTATCTTTCCACACCATAGGATTCACCTGCTGGGCCATAGTACTACCATCTTCAAGGGTATAGGTGACGCGCACTGAAATCGGTCGCCCACCTAAATTTTCTAGCGTCAAGACATTATTATCAAAAGATTGAATTCCAATATCTGCGTATCCCCAATCCTGGTACCAACTTTTCCAAAACCAATCCAAATCCATTCCGCTGGAAGTTTCTATACTGTTGAAAAAGTCATACGGTGTGGGGTGCTTCTGTTTCCAAGTATCCATATAGTGCTTCATCGCTTTGGTGAATACTTCATCACCGAGCAAATGATATAGGGCATGATAAGACATGGATCCAATGGTATAACTATTTACACCCGATGCTCTAGGGGCTAAATAAGTAGGCGTCATCACAGGCAATATACTTGACGAACCCAGGAAAGATCTTGGATTGTTCCGCAAGCGCGGCGGACCAGTGGGTTTGAGGAAATACCCTACAAAGCTAGCCATACCTTCATCCATCCAGGCGTAACGTTTTTCGTTGATGCCCATCAGGAAGGGAAAATACATGTGACACATCTCGTGTAGGGTCAGTCCCACACTTGGTCCTGCATCATTGGCCATACCCGCGAACTCCATTCCTCCTCCTTGTAAGCCATCAAATACCGTAAAATAATGGAATGGAAATTCGTAGACTGGAAAACGATTATGGAAAACTTCTAGAGATGTTTTCTGAGCATCGACCACCGTACGCCAACGAGGAGAACTAGGATCATATACGCCATTGAGAAAATAGTCTCCAAATTGGTCATGATAAGACGACGCTGCCCAAGCAAAATGATTGCTCAATGCAAAAGAAAAATCAGGGAACTGCTTGGCCGTGTATTTCCAAGTGGTGCCTTTCATTTTAAGTCCCTTTTCCAAATCATCTTCTCCGATAATAGTGATGACTTCTTCAGCGTTCTTTGCTTCTTCTAATCGATCCAAAATCTTTTTGGGATATATTTCTTTAGGGTTGTCTGGTGCTACAGATGCCCATACGGCATACTCCTTTGGAACCGTAATCTCGACCTCAAAATCAGCCACATCATGATAAAATTCTGCACTGGCATCATAGGTGATATTGTCCCAACCAAAGACATCATCGTAGACCGCGATTTCGGGATACCAATAAGCAATAAACATGCTACCATCATCGATGGCTCCACTGCGTTCAAAACCTTCTCCTACAATATCGAAATGCCAATCAATTGCAATATTGATGGATGTCCCAGGCGCTAGTTTTTGATCGAGTTTCAGTCCATAATTGGTGCCTCGATAATCGATTGGCCCTCGCCATTTGAAGTTTTCTTTATTAGCCATATCAAAGGTTTGATCTCCGACCATGACCTTGTCAAGAACCATCCCTTCATTATTAATATCCGTTTGATCAGGCGCACTGAAGAAGCCAGCGCGATTAGCTCCGGCTTTGTAATAATCATGATAAGCATGAAAATAGATTCTAGTCAAAGAATCGGGGCTATTATTGGTATATCGAATCTGTGCTTGTCCCGTCAGGAGCTTTTTTTCAGGATCGACAGTGACTTGAATCTTATAAGTCGTTGTATTTTGCCAATAACTTGAAGACACCGTTCCGTCGGCCATACGAGTGCCTTTTTCATAAGCTTTTTGATAGTCAAGAGGCATGTATAATCCCTGTCCAAACAACAAAGAGCAGGAACAAATCAGTAGGCAAAAAATGGTTAATCGTTGCATATGTTTATAATTAATTGGATGATCTAAATGTATACTTAATGCATTAAAAGCACCTCTCCATTGATACGCTCCGTTTTCTGGAAGCTATCCGAGCTGCCCAAAGTGTACTCCAAACTCCATAGATACGAGCCGCCAGTGTTTCTTTGACCTTTGGTCCAGCCATCCCAGCCTTGGTTGACATCTGCGGTTTGAAAAACTAAATCCCCCCAGCGATTATAGACGGCAAACTGATAGGATTGTACCTCTAACTGGGCACTAAAAAAAGGACGTAGCTCATCATTAATACCATCTCTATTCGGGGAAAAAGCATTGGGCACATAAATATTGGTAGCGCATATTTCTTGATCTACTGCAATATTCATGGGCACCGTAGTACAAGGAAACTCCATTTCTGCTCGATAGAGACCTGGCTCCTCAATAATACGCTCTTCGCCTGGGCTACCATCCAGCCACCGAAAAGTGGCTCTACGCGCTAAAGCGACGTCTACCAAATCTTTTAGATCTAAATTGATATTATCATTACACAAAACGAGCGTAGTGTCTACAATCAAAGGGATTTCAACCAATACAATATCATCTACCGCATATCCAGCATTGTATAAAAAGCCCGGCTCCATATCGGTAATACAAGGGTGAGACAGGTCCATTTGATAGTTATTACCTATTACCGCCAAGTGATTTTCACCACCATCTGCTTGGAAGCAATCCCAATAATCTCGCCACCTTCTTGTTTTGAAAGTTGGACTACCAGAAAGCTCGTTTAGTAGTTTTCGGGTACCATTGACTTCATTATTAACAATCAGCGGAGGAGAAGTCGAGAAGTCATTGGTCAGACGTGTACGTATGGTATCTCTGGCCACTCTTACTTCCAGATTGTGGTTAGGAAAGTCTCCACAGATGTTTTCATCTTTACCAGAATTCGCACGGTATAGGGTTTCAAAATTAAGAAAACCCATCTCGAAGAAATAAAAGCGATCGGGTTTCAGAGGCTGGATTAACTCAATACCTACGCCTTCTGAAATATAGAAGCCGTTGTTGGTTAGTAAGCTTTCTAAGGCAATATATCCGAGGGCTGTTTTGGCATTTAGGTTTTGATCCAGCACATGTACAGCAGCCGTGGCAACGGGATCGAATGGGCAACGGATGTGGACCCAATAAGCATCCGCACCAGTACCATACCATGTATCTGTTGTAGAAATAGAGTTGATCACATTGTCTGGACAGAACAATTCTTCAAATCCAGGATTGGGAACCAAATTTTGAGTATAAGCCGGAAGTACTAAAAGAAAAAACGCAATAGTAAAGTTTGTTTTTTTCATCGGGTCGGGTTTACTCCTCAAAATAAGCATATTTTAAGGATTTACCCGGTAAGTCTTGAGGAGGGTAGGGCAAACGCCAAAAAAAAATTATACTGCAATTTTTATAAATTCAACTGA
>JBELML010000203.1:0-7402 GCA_042095835.1 Saprospiraceae bacterium | reverse complement strand
CCTTGTCTTGGCATAAAATCTTCTCGATCAAAATGCGAAACTTATTCTTTGTCCGCTACTTAATTTCGAGAAATAAGCATTTCTTTTTAAGTTTTTATTTGAAGTTGTCTAAGGTTTTCTGTTGTAGGCGAGAAAACAGTATTTTGAGGCTAATCGAGGCAAAAAACGCAAGCTATGCATCGCATAGATGAGGCTTTTTAACGAAGAGTAGCCTTAAAAGATGTTTTTGATAGCCCAACAAGGAAACTTTAAACAGCTTCTTTTAATGCGTTTGCCCTAAAATTAAGTCTAGTATATTTATTTTCTCAAAGAAGTCTATATCTATGCCGAAACCATCGAAAGAGTTTTTAAACCAAGAATTTAATATCACCACTGCCTTGCAGCGATTCAATCAGAAGAACGACATCTTCAATCGTGCTATCTGGGACGACAAGGTAAAACCTAAAAAATTCTTTCAAAGCTATGACATTGCCAATTACGTACCTAAAAAATCAAAAGGTTTCGACCACTGGGATTATGCCTTTCGCAACGCCAGTTGGCATCTAACGGATGTAGTAGGCGAGCGCAATTTCGATCACAATGGTAGAGTAGAAGGATTTACCGATTATTATACTACACAGACAGCTAGTCCACCTAGCAAAGTCGTCCTGGAATCGGAGGCACATACGACGCAGCGTATAAAACTGGCAGCGAGTATGTTTGGGGCCGGCATGGTGGGTATTTGTCAACTAGATGAGCGTTGGGTTTATTCGCATAATTTTTCTAGAAAGACCCAACAAGCCGAAAAACTGGACCTACCCAAAACACTGAAATATGCCATCATGATGATCATACCAATGGATTACGAGCTGGGCAAAACTTATCCAGCCGCGGTGAGTGGTGCGGCCACCGGTTTGGGCTATTCTACCGGATTGAACTGTGCGACTTCTCTGGCTCAATTCATTGTTAATCTAGGGTATAATGCGGTAGCCTCGCTTAACGATACGTCGCTTAGTATTCCGATGGCCATCGAAGCAGGTCTGGGCGAATATGGACGAAATGGATTATTGATTACGCCTGAATTTGGCCCTAATATCCGGATCGCCAAAGTGTTTACCGATTTACCATTAGCAATAGATCAACCCATTCAATTTGGGGTAAAAGCTTTTTGTGATACATGTCGAAAATGTGCAGACAATTGCCCCGTAAAAGCCATTCCTTTTGGAGCGCCCCAATCCGAACCACCTAATTTCTCTAGTTTAGCAGGCATCACTAAGTGGACCGTCAATGCAGAGAAATGTTTTAAATTTTGGGTGGGTATGAATACGGATTGTGCGATCTGCATTCGAGTATGTCCCTATAACAAGGATTATAGCAAATGGTGGCACCGTCTGGGCATCCGCCTAGCCAATAGCCCATTGAGGCGAGTGATGCTTTATCTAGATAATGCCTTCAAATTTGGCCAGAGATTAGCGACTGCTCAATGGTGGAAAAAAGGAATGGAATGAACTGTCTAAAAAAGTTGCCAAAGCCAGCGTGTCTTTTTATCTTAACTTGCGTCTCAATCAACAAACCCTCTTCGGAGAATCAGGTAGATTTGATCGAAGAATCATAACAAGAATATGAGTGAATTTAACCAGGTCGTTCAAGAAGGTGCTAAATCAATCGGAAAACGCATCCGCAAATTTATATTGTGGCTCTTGCTGATCGGAATTGTAGGTGCTGGAGCCTATATTGGTATTTGCAACTTGACCTATAGTAGTGGCCAAAGAGCAGGGCTACTCAACAAAATTTCTTACAAAGGCGTCGTTTGGAAAACCTACGAAGGAGAGCTTAATATGGGGAGCTTTAACACCGATGAGGCTTCTGGTGTGATCGGCAATACCTGGGATTTTTCTGTTTGGAAGGATGAAGTCTACGAGCAGCTTCAAAACTACCAGGGCCAGCAGGTCAAATTGTTTTATCGTCAGAAATATAGAGCCATGCCTTGGCAAGGGAAGACGGATTATTTTATCTACAAAGTAGAGCTGGTAGAGGATATGAATAAATAGCATGTGGTAGCTCAAAAATCTAAAACGGCCTCCACCGCATAATGATCAGAGAAGTAATGCGATCTTCTCCGGCTACCCAGTACTTTGATATTGGGGGAGGCCAGGATATAATCGATTCTTAAAGCAGGAATTTTTCCTGCATAAGAAGCCCCAAAGCCAGTTCCTTTTTTTACAAAGCTATCCTGAAAACCTCCTTTGATTGTCCGGTAGACGAAAGATTGGGAGGTATCATTAAAGTCGCCACAAACGATAGTAGGGGAATTTTGGGCATTCACTTTAGCTTGAATAATCTCGGCTTGGGTACTTCGTCTTATCGCCCCATTTTTATACCTGCTTGCCACTTCTTTGATATTGGACCAGGTTTTCTTTTCGTTGAGTTTACCTTCTTCGGCTAGTTCGTTGGTGATGGCTGTTACTTGATTAGAACTCAGATGGATATTGACTACGCGGAAGCTTTTATCCGCTTTCTGAATTTCTACGATTTGATAGCCGTGGGTCACGTTGAACTTATGGTAGTCGATGGTTTTTAGTGGATACTTAGAAAAAACAGCCAAGCTACCCAAGGTTCTCGCTCCTTCCTGTTTGGTGTTCGTCGCTATACTTTGATGGATATAGCCTGCGGCCTTGGCGGCGGCAAGATAAGGGCCCCGAAAAGTGCTATTGGGTACAAACTCCTGTAGGGCAATCACATCAGCATCCAGATCCTCCAATACTTGACCAAAGTCTTTTTCGCTAATCGCTTGATTGTTTTTTTGTACGGCTTTCAGTAGATGCGCATTATAGCTGACGACCTTCACTGCTGTGGTAGAAGCTGCGGTAGCCGGAAAAGCATGAAAACCCAAAAGACCTTTGATAGCAGTGAAACTCATCACCAGCGTCGCTAAGGAAAACAGGAAATAACGATCTTTACGGCTGACCCAAAAGAGAAAGAAAAGAAGATGTGCCAGCAGTAGGCCAGGCATGATTAAACCAATGATAGCTATGGGCCAAAAAACACGAGGATCGACCTGAGGAGCGATTAAAGCAGCAAATGACAGTAAAACAAAAAAGAGGTTGCCCCAGCGAAGCAGGGTGTAGTTGCCTGCTTTTTTACTTCTTGCTCGCGTTGAAAAGAAACTCTTTTTCTTCTTCATTGAGGCTATCGTATCCGGTTTGTTTTATTTTATCCAAGATGGCATCTAGCCTTTCCTGGTGGTCGATTTCAATATGATTGTCACTAGCCGCATTCCCTTTTCTAGAAGCACGGGTCGATCTTGTTCTTTGCTTGTGGGCTGTTTTTGTGGCTTTAGGATTGCGGTAAGCGACTTTAGGACCTCTTTTGGGCGCTCTTTCTCTACGGCTGAAAAATGCGACAATATTATCCAGGAATTGGTTGACAGGTCTTGCCCAATCATTACCGTTTTGCAACTGGCGTACAAATAGAAATCCAATAAAAGCTCCCGCTAGATGCGCATAATGGCCACCTTCATTTACACCAGAGGACAAGCTGATTACATAACTGAAAACAACGGCTGCGACCAAATATTTCAAGCGCACATTGCCCAGGAATAACAATCGAATTACAAAATCGGGAGCGATTGCACCAGCACCAGTCACAACCGCCATCACCGCAGCAGAAGCACCATAAGCGATACCCTCGCCACCTTCGCCGTAAGGCAAAATATTGTAGGTGATAAAGTAAAGAATAGAACCCGCCAAGCCTCCAATTATATACAGGGGCAAGACGCGTTGGTTGCCAAGGAAGTCTCCGAAAATGCGCCCAAACCAAAACAGGAAGAGCATATTCCACAAAATATGCCAGACACCTACATGGGTAAACATGGCCGTGATTAAGGTCCAAGGACGAGTCAGTAGCGTGAATAAATCGGAGGAGATCGCCAGGTATTTCATGAACCCTTCGAACCCTTCCGGAGCCCAGGGAAGTCCACCCTGATAGGCATAGACCCCAAGACGAACCAAGTGGATAAACACAAATACACTAATATTCACAATGATCAACCGGGTAATCATATTACCATAGTTGAACTCCCGCTTTATATCATCCCAGATTGACCCAAACATATTTATAACAGTTTACCTGATTTCCGCCAATACAAAATTAATAAGAATCCGAATAGGGCGCCCCCTAAATGGGCAAAATGTGCTACACTATCGCCTGCAAACTGCGATACACCCATGAACAACTCAAATACAGCGAAAAGGATCACCATATATTTGGCTTTCATCGGTATTGGCGGAAAAAGTAGCATAATCCGGTTATTCGGGAAAAACATCCCATAAGCTAATAACAAGCCAAAGATAGCGCCCGAAGCACCGACCATCGGCACGTTGATGGTCATTGGGTGTACACTTTGGAATACAAAAAGCTCTAGATATTGTACAAATAAATGTAAAGCCATGGCCCCGAAACCCGTGAGCATATAGTAGAGCAAAAAGCGCTGCGATCCCAAGCGAGACTCAATCGGCGGCCCAAACATGAATAAACCAAACATGTTGAAAAATAGATGCGTGATATTCGCATGCATAAACATGTGGGTTACCAGTTGGTAGGGCCTAAAAAAAATCGACCCAGGATAATATAAGGCTAAAATATTTCTACCCCAAGCCATGAAGTCCGTTTCCTGCTCATTGACTAGAGCTTGGAACGTAAAACTGCCGGGTTCCTTTAATAGGATCACTGTGCCGAAATACATCAGCACATTAATGATCAATAAGTGTTTTACGACATCCGTCAATCTAACCATCTCTCTTTTTTATTGATACCGACCTACGCAAAGTTTCGGTTGGCAAATAGTGACGTGGAGATATTTTTAACTTAGCAGGAACTTTCAGTTGCCACCAGCGTCCAACACGTCATCATTCAAACAATTTTGTTATTTCATCTAGTTCAAAGGTATGGAAGCAATTTCGACCAGTAGGGCTTTTGTATGGAATTGCGCAGGCAAAAAGCTTATCAATTAAGTTGCGCATTTCTTCTACTTCCAAGGCTTGTCCTTTCTTGATGCTGGCACTACGGGCCATTGCTCTAGCTATATTTTCTTTAACATCCAAACTCAAATCTATACCCAATTTGTATTGCTCAATCAACTGTAATAGGGTCTCTTGAGCATCTTGTCTATCTACCATTTCGGCGGGAATACCATTGATAACAAAGGATTGCTGGCCAAAAGGTTGGATATCAAATCCCAATTGATTGACTTGTTCCCGTATTCCTTCTAGGATCGTGCTGTCTTGGGCATTCAGTTCAATGGTTTGAGAAAACAACTGAGGTTGGGTGACACCCGATTGTTCTTGTAAGATTTCTAGGTATTGCTCATACAAGATACGTTCATGCGCTGCTTGTTGATCGATCAGGATAAATCCTGACTTGATCTGATTGAGAATATAGCGTCTGTGTACCTGGTAAGGTGCTTTTGTGCCTTGTTTCTCGGTAGTTTCGGTACTTTTAAGATGAGGATCATCCGTCCAATTACTCTCTAAAGTCAAGGGTGTACCTGTACTAGTAGCCTGTTCATCGTCCTGCTCATCATTCGCTAAACCGGCGTAGACCTCTTGCCAATTGGCCAAATTCACTTTTTCGCGCTGAGAAGCTTGCTTAAAACCTGAGGGGCCTCCACCTCCGTTCCGATTATCACCGCCTTTAGGACTATCCATAAAAGCTTGGCTAGAACCAGAGGCGGATGTTATATTTGAACGACCAATAACGGGTAAGTTAAAAGTCGACTCCTGCTCGAAGTCTAGGCTTGGCATTACGTTGTGCTGCCCTAAAGCATGGCGAACGGCCACTCTAAGGTAATTATAGACCAATCGCTCATCATCAAACTTGATTTCCTGTTTGGTTGGATGCACATTGATGTCGATCTTGGCAGGATCAATTTCTATAAAAAGAAAATAAGTAGGATAGTTCTCTTTATTGATCAACTCGTCATAAGCAGTCATTACTGCATGGTGCAAATAGCCACTTTTGATAAAGCGGTCATTGACAAAAAAGTATTGATCGCCGCGAGTTTTCTTCGCAAACTCTGGTTTGCCCACGTAGCCTCTGATACTCAGGATGTCTGTATCTTCTTCAACGGGAATCAATTTTTTATTAGAATGTGTGCCCAGTAAACCGACTATACGCTGACGTAAATTGCCGGGCATGAGCTGAAAAATTTGCTCACCATCTCTGTGTAATGAGAATTGAATATCAGGATTTGCCAAGGCGACTCTATGAAACTCATCCATGATGTGCTTCAGCTCTACGGCATTAGATTTAAGGAAGTTGCGCCGTGCAGGGACATTGTAGAAAATGTTTTTGACCGCCAGACTTGTTCCTGTTGGGGCTTGACAAGGTTCTGATTTTAGGACTTTGGAGCCTTCGATTTGTAGGCGTGCGCCCATTTCGTTTTTCTGCTGCCGAGTTTTCAACTCTACCTGCGCAATAGCCGCGATGGAAGCCAAGGCTTCGCCCCGAAAACCCATAGTGCGGATAGAGAACAAGTCCTGCGCCGATCGAATTTTAGAGGTAGCGTGCCGCTCGAAGCTCATGCGAGCATCTGTCTCGGACATACCACATCCATTGTCGATGACCTGGATCAGGGTCTTGCCCGCATCCTTGACGATAAGCTGAATTTTGGTACTACCTGCGTCGATTGCGTTTTCGAGAAGCTCTTTGACTACCGAAGCAGGTCGCTGTATGACCTCTCCAGCGGCAATTTGGTTCGCAATCGCATCAGGGAGAAGCTGAATGATATCAGCCATAGCAGATCAAATAATTTAATTCAAAGTGTACTAAATAGAACGATCTGCAATTTAAGAAAGTTTTACCATATACCTTTTTCTAAAAAAGCAGCATGTATTTAGCCTCCACCTTCAATCTGTTCTACAATTTCGGGGAGATAAACGGTGAGAAACGTATAGCATAGAGCAAGTAGCCCTATGACGATGGCCAGCAAGAGTAGGTTGGATCGTGTCAAAGCCTTATTACGCAGTCTACTGTCTGCTAGGTAGCCTCTCTTTAGACCACTTGTGATGCGGGCTTTCATTCCATCTTTACCACCTCCTTTGAGGTCTTCGATTTTTTGTAAACGCTCGTTTAACTTCTCTTTTTCAGGGTCCCAAAACCTTGGTTTGTATTGGTATTGCTGATGCTTCGGAAGTTTGATGAATTTTCTTAATGCCATTTACTAAGGAGTTAATGAGTCAATGAATTAGGCAATTGGGGTATTGAGACAACAGGAAAATACAACTATTCTTACACTTCAATTGTATAATGATTCTTTAGATTACCTCATCAACAAAGATGCAGAATAAAACGCACTTTGGTGGGTGCTTTGGTGTGTATAACGAAATGCACAAATTCGTAAATTTAGGCCAAAACGAGTTATGAA
>JBELML010000202.1:0-7455 GCA_042095835.1 Saprospiraceae bacterium | reverse complement strand
AGTGATCAACAAAAAGATAGAAAAACCAGAGAAGAAGAAAGATTGGAAGGAAGGTTGGATGTATATGGAGAGCAAAGTCAGCGCTATGCCACCACTGCTATACCTGGAGCAATCTTCAAAGTAAACCTTGATCAGACGCACCCTTTGGCTTTTGGTCTGGGAGACCATTATTTCAGTCTAAAGACAGGGACCAGCTACTATCAGCATCAACTTGGAATGTGGAACGTAGGTACCCTTGGAGAGGAGTTGTTTTACCAAGGCTTTGTAGGTCAGCAGGCCGCCGAACGCATGAAAAACACGATGGTCTTTGGAAGTGAGGATAAGGGAAGAGGAAGTGTGACTTACTTTGTAGATAATCCACTATTCCGCGCCTTCTGGGAGAACGGAAATTTCCTATTTAGTAATGCCGTATTTCTTGTAGGAAACTAAGGAGTTGGAGAGTTCGTGGGTTGGAGATTTAATAGAGCTTCCTAGGTTGATTTCATTATGCTAAATCAATCTAGGAAGCATCTCTCCTTATATGTACTTATATGCCTCATATGGTTCCTAAATGAGGATATAGTCCCAAAATCCCTTCCTCACTAGCCGAGCAAACACCAGCCTCGGTAATCAAACCTGTCACATACTTGGCAGGAGTCACGTCGAAGCCATAGTTGATCGCTGGGCTTCCTTCGGGAGTGAGTAAGACTTTTTTGATTTCCCCATCGTGAAGCCCCTGGATGTGGGTGACTTCCTCCGCATCGCGGGTCTCGATAGGTATCTCTTTCAGACCATCTTTTATACTGAAATCGAAAGAAGAATACGGTAGGGTCACGTAGAAAGGCACCTCATTGTCATGGGCAGCTAAGGCCTTGAGGTAAGTACCAATCTTGTTGGCTACATCTCCCTGTCGGGTGGTACGATCGCTACCCACGATACATAGATCGACCATACCGTGTTGCATGAGGTGGCCTCCGGCATTATCGACAATCACGGTATGCGGTACACCATGTTGAAGGAGCTCGAAAGCCGTCAAGCGGGCACCTTGGTTGCGTGGACGTGTCTCATCTACCCAAACATGTACCGGAATGCCTTTATCGTGTGCGGCATAGATCGGGGAAGTCGCGGTACCATGATCAATACAGGCGATCCAACCAGCGTTGCAATGCGTGAGGATATTGACAGGTTTACCTCCTTTCTGCTTACTGATTTCTTCAATCAGAGGAAGGCCATGTTGCCCAATCAGACGGCAGTGTTCTACACTTTGCTCGATGAGATGATCAGCAATCGCCAAAGCAATAGCGGTCCGATCTTCTTTAATTTTTCCTTTACGGATATGTTTCATCGCACGGTCTGTCCAAGAAAAGAGGTCTACTGCGGTGGGGCGAGTAGCCCTCAATTGGATCAAGGCCTGTTCGATATAATCCATACCTGCTGTGCCCTCAGGGGCTTCGAGAGTAGCCATATATAGTCCATACACAGCTGTACCGCCAATCAAAGGCGCACCACGCACATGCATCTCCTTGATCGCTCTAGCGAAGTCTTCGACGCTGCGCAAGTCCTCAATGATCAATTCATGCGGGAGAAAGCGTTGATCGATGATCTGGATGCAAGCGGGATCGTCGGGGTGCTTCCAGATGGTGCGGTAGTGTTGGTTGTTGATTTTCATTTTAAAGCAGTTTTCACCACTAAGGCATTAAGGTCACTTAGTTACACTAAGATATTCATCGTTTAGGTAATGCTGCAAAAAGATCATTAACAAAATGTAAGGCTGACTTAACAATATTGTCTGTGTGAAAATTGAGAAGGATACCTTTGGGTTTCTCTGCTAGTTTCATATAAGTAAGCACTTGAGCTTCGTGAACAGGTAACAAATACTCAACAGCTTTTACTTCTACGATTATGCAATCGTTTACTAGTAAATCTAATCTTAGAGGGTTAGCCAACTCTCTACCTTTATAGAAAATGGGGACTTGCTTCTGGGTACTGACAAGAAAATTTTTATTTCTTAACTCATCTACTAAACATTCTTCATAAATCGATTCCAACAATCCAGGACCTAGCTGCTTATGTACTTCTATGGCACAACCAATAATATCATAGCCTAACTGATTAATAGATAATTGAGTCATACTTAATGAACCTTAATGATCTTAATGCCTTAGTGGTAAAGTTTAATACCAGGACTCCTTTTTCAGTCCTAAATATACACTTCTAATACCTTCCTCGAGTCCGATTTTTGCTTTCCACCCTAGGCTCGTCAATTTATCGACATTCATCAATTTGCGAGGCGTACCATCGGGTTTAGAAAGATCGTGGACGATTTCGCCTTCAAACCCTACAATATCTTTAATCAATAGAGCTAAATCTTTGATCGCAATATCCTCTCCTACGCCTACATTGACAAAGCCAGATTCGCTGAAGTTGTGCATTAAGAAGTAGCAAGCATCAGCTAAATCATCAACGTGCATGAACTCTCTTTTGGGCTTACCTGTACCCCACATTTCTACACTGGCTGCATTATTCTTTTTCGCCTCATGAAACTTCCGAATCAGTGCCGGTAGAACGTGGCTGGTCTTAAGATCATAGTTATCATTGGGGCCATACAGATTGGTAGGCATCACGGAGATATAATCTGCTCCATACTGATCGCGATAAGCATCACACATCTTAATACCTGCAATTTTTGCTACTGCATAAGGCTCATTCGTAGGCTCTAATGGTCCGGTAAGTAAGACCTCTTCCGTCAAAGGTTGAGGAGCTAACTTCGGATAGATGCAAGAAGACCCCATGAAGAGTAGTTTCTTCACACCATTCAGGTGCGCATTGTGGATTACATTATTCTGAATCATCAGATTATCATAAAGGAATTCTGCACGGTAGGTATTATTGGCGAGGATGCCTCCCACTTTTGCCGCAGCTAGAAAGACATAATCAGGCTTTTCCTGCTCAAAGAAGGCTTGCACCTCGGCTTGGTTCCTTAGGTCAAGTTCCTTGGAGGTACGGGTGACGAAGTTGGTATACCCTTCTTTTTGGAGTTTGCGGTGGATGGCGGAGCCGACCATACCTCGGTGGCCGGCAATGTATATTTTGCTTTTTTGGATCACATAGATTGTTTTAGAGCACAGAGAACACAAAGACTATTATTCATCTGGCAATTGTGCATATATGTCGTTGACCAGGGTTTTCTTACCATCTCTTGCTAAATTATAAGCATTGAAATTTAAAAGAACTCCTTTTGGCTTTTTTAATAAGTTGATATAATTCAAAATTTGTGCGTCATGGATTCTTAAAAGGGCCGAAACAGATTTAAGTTCCACCACAAGCAAATCTTCAACAAGCAAATCAATAATAGAGTTTGTTTTCAATTTAGTCCCCTTATAAAAAGGTTTGAACGAATACTGCTGTTGATAATTAATCCCTAATCGATCCAACTCCATAGTCATACATTCTTCATAAATGGATTCTTTTAGTCCAGCTCCCATCTCTCGATGCACCTCAATAGCAGCACCAATAACAGAATATGTCAATTCATCAATGTACTTTTTGGTCAACTTATTTATCTCTGTGGTCTCCATGCTCTAATAAAACTCTTTGTGGTCATTCCTACTCGTTCTACTCTCTGTGTTCTCCATGCTCTAATAAAACTCTTTGTGGTTAAATCCTACTCATATTCATTTTTCACCTCAAAACCTGCCTCTTTCAACAACTGATCACGTCGGAAAAGCTCCAAATCTGCTTGTACCATCTCACTACAGAGTTGCTGTAGATCGTACTTAGGTACCCAGCCTAGTTTCTCTTTAGCTTTGGAAGGATCGCCGATGAGTAAATCTACCTCTGCCGGACGGAAATAGCGAGGATTCACATTCACGATTTCTTGACCGACTTGTAAGCGAATATCAGGATTATTGACCTCCGCAATAAAACCCTTTTCGTTAATCCCTGCTCCCTCGAAATGTAGACTAACTCCAATCTCTTGGAAGCTCATCTTTACAAAATCCCGCACCGAAGTGGTCACTCCTGTAGCTAAAACAAAATCCTCCGCCTGCTCTTGCTGGAGCATACGCCACATCCCCTCTACATAGTCTTTAGCGTGGCCCCAGTCACGTTTGGCATCTAAATTCCCAAGGAAGAGTTTGTCTTGAAGACCGAGGGCAATCTTAGCAACAGCTCTAGTAATCTTACGGGTCACAAAGGTCTCACCCCGTAGGGGACTTTCGTGATTGAAAAGAATACCATTACAAGCATACATATCATAGGACTCGCGATAGTTGACGGTGATCCAGTAGGCATAAAGTTTAGCTACAGCATAAGGAGAACGCGGATAAAAGGGTGTAGTTTCCGATTGAGGAATCTCTTGTACCTTTCCGTACAACTCCGAAGTCGAAGCCTGATAGAAACGCGTTTTCTTTTCTAATCCCAGTATGCGGATGGCTTCCAGAAGCCTCAAGGTACCCATACCATCAACATCAGCGGTATACTCAGGAGAATCGAAACTCACCTTGACGTGAGACATCGCCCCAAGGTTATAAATCTCATCGGGTTGAATCTCTTGTACAATTCGAATCAGGTTGGTACTGTCTGCTAGATCGCCATAATGGAGGATAAAGTTCCTCGCATCAATGTGTGGATCTTGATATAAATGGTCTACTCGCCCAGTATTAAAAAGGCTGGCCCGACGTTTAATGCCGTGGACTTCATAGCCTTTCTCAATGAGTAGTTCGGAGAGGTAGGCACCGTCTTGTCCGGTAATGCCTGTGATGAGTGCTTTTTTCTTCATATTGGATCACAAAGATTTTTTTGAGAACATAGAGAACACAAAGATGTCATTGATTTATGCTCTTTGTGACCTCTGTGTTCTATGTGGCTATATCCATTGACTCAGCTTCCGAAGTGGTTTGAGCCAGTGCGTAAAGATATAGGGTTTTAGTTGATTTACCAGCCAAGCTTGCCGATCTTCTTTATTCGCTTGGAGGCGATGCTTAAAGCTGGAATTACTGACCCCACCAGCCCGCATCTTCACGAGAACTTCGGGGAAGTAGGTAGCTTGCACTTTATTTTTGTATAAAAACCGGAGCATCAATTCATAGTCTGCTGAGGTTTTAAAACTCAAATTGAAGGTGCCATATTTTTCGTAGAGCTCTTTTCTGACGAAAAAAGTAGGATGTGGTGGCATCCAACCTAGTAGAAAGGAGTAGCTCTTTAAGCGCCCTGATCGCCATTTGCGGATCACTTTATGGGTATGTATGGGATCTATATAATCTAGGTCTCCATAAACAGCGTCAATGTTGGGGTCTGTAAACTGCTCAACAATTTTCGCTAATACTCCTTGGTGGGCATAAAAATCATCCGAATTAAGAATACCGATGATGTCTCCGCTGGCTTTGGCGATACCTTTGTTCATGGCGTCATAGAGACCTTTATCAGGTTCAGAGTGGAAAGTGGCGTGTGGATATTGCCTTACGATTGCTTCCGTATCATCGGTGGAGCCGCCGTCCATGATGAGGTGTTCTAAGTCAAAGTTCCCTCGTTGATTCGCTACACTGTCTAGGGTGTCTCGAATAGTGGTGACCGAGTTGAAACTTGGTGTTATTATGGTGATTTTTGGGACCACAAAGAGTTTATTTAGAGCACCTAGAGCACAAAGATCGCTTTTGAAAAGGTGTTATTCAATAGTTCTTTCTTTCACTTTTATAGCAGGATTACCTTGATAGATGCCATTTACTTCTAGATCGTGTGTGGCGATGGAGCCTACTGTGAGGACGGCGTGGGAATGGACCGTTACTCCTGGTCCGACCACTGATCGGGCGCCCACCCAGCAGCCTTCTTGGAGTAGGATCGGCTTAGTGATCAGATCGAAGCTTGGTTTTTTATAGTTGTGATTGCCCGTCAGGAGATAGGCTTCTTGGGAGATGCAGACATTATTGGCAATGGTCACTTGTGCGAGGTTGTCGATCCAGGCTTTTTCTCCGATCCAGACATGGTTGCCGACCTCTAGCTTCCAAGGAAATTTGATTTGTACGCTTGGTTTGATCACTACGCCTTTGCCCACTTTTGCGCCGAAGATTTTTAGCCACCAGATTTTACTACCATTCCATAGGGCTAGGGAGTGACTGAAGAATAGTCTACTGACAATCATCCACAGGAGTTCTTTGAGTTTGGAAGCTCCTCGGTCGAAGTTTTTGTTTTGGAAGGATTGTAGGTCTTGGGGCACAGAGAGTTGTTTAGAGCATAGAGATCACATAAATATTTGAACCACAGAGGAGCATAGAGTTTCAGGGAGTTTTAAAGTAAACAAGCGTATTGCTTATCCTTTTAGACCCTAAAAAACTTCATTTACTTTGTTATTGGAGCTTCTTCGATTAGAAAATTTCGGATTTCTTTTGGAGGTTGATCTAAATATATCCATAGGTGCATCATCGTTTTTGCAAGTTGTTGGGTTTCTGGGGTGAGTGCCAGCTCTAAAACGAGTTCTGGAATTGGGGTCTTTCCTGGAGGCTGTTGCGTAATATGCTTAGGAAAATCTCCTTGCCATTGGTCAATCCAGCTAGAAAAGAGTAGATCGCCTGGCTCTGGTAGAAACTGGATGATCCGTACTAGTTTTTGCTGTTGTGGTAACCAAGCACTAAAAATAGGATTACCATCTAAAATGGGATTATTGTAAAAGGGTTGCCATGCCTCCTCGCCTTTTGGTAAGTATTGCTTTAAAGTTTCTTTCCAAAACTCCTGGACCTTTTGGTAGGAACTGGGATTCGTTAAGAAATCTGGGAATTGTATGCTTCCAGGAATTTCCAAAGTAGTAGGATTATTAATACAATCGAAAGAAAAGCGGTCCCACTCCAGACCTCTACATCTACTCTAACATCTTTAGTTTTTCGGTTGCGGAAAGATTTTCTAAGTGGTGCATCAACACCATGGGATTGTTCGATAAATCGTTCGGCTTCCTGGAAGGGCTTTTCTCTTAATTCTTGATCTTTTGTGGATAATCTATTTTTGAGTTTTTCTAAGATAGATAACCCAGCTTCTTTGGATAAAGGTTCCGACTGCTGCCAAGTTTCTGATTCTTCTAAACCATTACCTTGTGCTTGAATTCTCCCACGGTGTTCGTATCTCTTGGACATCTTTATTCGTATTTCTTGATGTCAAAGAAAGCAAAAAGTTACATTAAATGCAACTAAAGTATAATAAAAAGAAACTAAATACTAATTTAACGTAATAAAACTTGATGCAGCAATACTTTTTATCCATTTTACGATTCCATGAAGAAGTATAATCGCATAAAAGCAGCACTTGCTGAAAAGGATAAAACCAGCAAATGGCTGGCTGAACAAGTCGGACGGAGTAAAGCTACCGTCTCTCGATGGTGCTCCAATCAAGTACAACCACCTCTGGAAACGCTATACCTGATTGCTGAGGTACTTGAAATGGATGTTAGGGATTTGCTGGTAGTGGATAGAAAATAAGAGTATTTTTTTC
>JBELML010000201.1:0-7515 GCA_042095835.1 Saprospiraceae bacterium | reverse complement strand
ATTAACTCTAAAACTACCTTTCAGAAATATAGAGATAACGGGCAGATAGAATATCGAAAGCTCAGCTCAAAGCATATTGTCTATCGAAGAAAATCCGTATTAAATTTTATTGAAAATAGTGGTCTAACTGAAAATACTGATGAGTCAAAATAAAGAAATATTAGAAGGGTTTAATGCAGGCTATCTGCTTGAACAGCATGATCCAGCCTTAGCCAAACAACTAAATGAAGCGGTTTCAGAAGTTGGAGAAGATTTCTTTCAGGCTTTCATTGAAGGCCGTGAAGAATTTATCAAAGATAAATCTAGGTCAAAGCTATTTAAGCAGTTTAAAAAGGACTTTTCCGATTTATCAAAAAGCCCCAGTAAGCAAAAAGGTAAAGGTAGGCCTGATAAAGACTACTAATTTAAGGTAGCTTCTGAATCTTCTTCTTCACAAAATTCACAAATGCTCCATCAACATAATCTGGCCTAAACCCCTTTAAGAGTTGATGAGAAAATTGAGCATGGATTTCTGTAAAATCCCAACTTGAATTAGATGTTTCAACAAGTGCCCTACCCCTTTGGATGGCGGTTTGACTAATACTTGGCAGTTCATCTAAAGATACCATTTCTCTTCTTGGATAAAATCTTACTATATCATCTAGGCCAAGGTTTAAAACATAGTCGGGTAGATGATTATTTTGCTCGATCTGCCGAATGAAAAATCGGAACTTTTTAAGCGAAGAAGTAGAGCCTGTCTTTTGCTTTAGTTTATCTAAACCTATTTTCCATCCTTCAGACTGGCCGCAATGTTTACGAGCGATTTCATATAGTCTACGCTCTAGGGCTTTACCAAGCCTGAAATAATCCCGATTAATGGTTAGTACTTCCTTGCCTAAAATGGAGTTGTAAAACCATTCAGAAAGCGTTATTTCCAAGCGAATCATTCTATCTTTTATCCGACTACTTTCGACAATCTCATAGCTGTCAATTAGCCCAAAGGCTTTCGTTACTTCCCGCTTATTGGTTTTGATATTTGTTTTGATACTAACACCTTTTAAACGGTCTAATGCATTTCTAAGCAAACTATAGCCCCTACCATTGGTAGGTCTATTGGTAGCTACAAGTAAATCATGGCTAGAGATTCTGAGCGTTTTGGGTGGCACCCTACCCTGATTAAGTTGATCCATCAACAAAGAGCCACAATAGAGCAAAACATCTTTATCGAAAATAGTTGGTAAGCCGTAAGTACTTGGAGCAATTACCAAGGACAGGTTATCATTTTGATATTCTAGTTTTCGTAAATCTACTTTTTTGGATAAGCTAAATAATGGATGCTCCATTGAAGCAATATCATCTTTGAAAGGCAGGTTGTCAAAAATATCTGCGATAAAGAAATCTTTGGTTGGATGCCTATCAGGGAGTAAAGATAGATTTTCTGGTTTTTTAGCAGTTTTTGTCATTCTCTTTTACTTCGCAACTTCAGGAACCAGCTTATACCCAAAATGCACAATTTCAAGTTGTTTTTTCTTTGATTGGAGAAACTTAACCTCCCTTTTGCGGACGTTTAAGGGTTTCTCTAGCCTCTAGAAGCCGTACGGAATTTTAAGAACCCATAGTAAAGACCATAATATCCGTTCGGAACTCTAGGAACTTCCATACGCAACTTTAGGAACTTCGGCTCGGAACTTTAAGAACTTCCATTCGGAACATTAGGAACCACCCTACCTCCAAAAATCGCAGTTTTCCACAATTACAGAGCATAGTTAAAGGCTGTAACACAACACTAACTCTAATCTAACAGATTCTAACACTAGAAATTCAATATTGAGTTCGCTAACGCGAACAAGATGATTTTTGCTTTTGAAAGAAAAAACATAAAAGATAGATTTACAACAGTACCCAACTTTTTTGAGCCTAAGTTTGAAAATAAATGAACGTTTGATTGAGCAATAGCTACACGGTGGTATCCTAATAAGGTCAATTTAAGGTTACAATGAGGTTGTTATGATATACACAATTGGTGGAATTAAAGGAGGTAGTGGTAAAACAACTATTGCCGTGTCTTTGGCTGTTTTATTTTCTGAAATGGGCCGTAAGGTTTTGTTAGTGGATGCAGATGCTCAGGCTACTGCAACTGAGTTTTCTCGATGGCGTACTGAATCTCTAGGAGACACAGGTTTTACTTCCATCCAACTTTCCGATATGCAGGTACGTAATGAGGTCAGGAAATTAAATGCCAATTATGATGAAATTATCATTGATGCAGGAGGACGCGATACGGCTTCCCAAAGGGCTGCCTTAATTGTGTCGGATGCTGTTTTTGTTCCTTTTACTCCCCGTTCATTTGATATTTGGACCTTGGAACAAGTAGAAAGATTAGTCAATGAAATGCATATGGCCAATCCTGAATTAGAGGCTTACGCTATTTTGAATAAAGTAGACCAAAATCAAAAAGACCAGCAAGATGCTGTTCAATATATTCAAGAATCTGGTGTTTTTAAAATATTGAACGCTACCCTTCATGAGAGGAAGACTTTTGCTAATGCAGCTGCTTCTGGACTGGCAGTTACGGAGATGAAACCCCGAAACCCAAAGGCTATAAAAGAGCTTTCAATTTTAGTTGATGAAATAAGCAATTTGGAAATCAAAAAACGGAAAGTAGCTTAACCTTCAAATAAGGTTAGTTTAAGGTTAAAATAGAATCAAAATGAGGTTATTATGGCATTATCCCCAAAACTAAAAGTGAGTAAACAAGTCAATGAAGATGATTTAATTTTGAAAGGTGGATCATCAGGAAAAGCCAACGAAAAAGATACTGAGATCAAACAAACTTACAAGCGGGTGCAACTACGGATTCCTCTTGAATATTTACATAGGATTGAAAAACTTCTTGAAAATAGAGCTGGAAATGTATCGCGTCACACCTGGATTATGGAATCTATAGTGGAAAAGCTGGGAAAAGAGGAAAGCCAAACTGAGATTGACTTGACCTTATCCCAACCTTAGCGTAACCTTGTAGTAAGGTTATGCAAACAAAAATTATCTATAACACGGATTGGGCTAAGGAAAATATTTCCATGCCAGAATTGCTACGTTGCTTTGGACACGAGCCTGTTCAAATCAAAAGGAGTGGTACGGAGTATTGGTACATTTCTCCATTTCGCTATGAAAAAGAACCAAGCTTTCATACATCTTATTTGAATGGTAAATGGATTTGGAATGACTTCGGTAGAGGAGATGTCAAGGGAAATGGTACCGTGATAGGTTTTATGCAAATGCATGAAAATGTGGGCGTAAAAACAACCTTACAATTGCTGAAAGGTATGTTTCCTAATCGGGGTAGGGCGGTTTCATTGGAGGCTTTAAAGTTATTGCCATTATTTAAAAAAGTGGAACTGGTTTCCCCAAAACCGAAACCAAACGAGATCCTAGCTATCACGGAAATTAAAGAACAAATCTGGGACAAAACTTTAATTGGTTATTTAGCAGGAGAGCGAAAAATCAATCATAAACTAGCTCGAAAGTATTTACGAAAAATTATTTATGAAAATACTCAAACGGGCAAAAGCTATAACACTTTGGGTTTTATGAATCAATCAGGTGATTATGAATGTAGGGATAAATACTTTAAGGGCATCCTTAAAGCTCCTTCAAGTGATCATCAAAATGCGGCAAAGGATATTTCGTTTATCCCTGGTAATGATCATAGTCGAATTGCCATATTTGAAGGCTTTATGGACTTCTTGACGGTTTTGACTAATAAAAATATGGAAGTTCTACCCTTAGATGTGTTGGTGTTAAACATGGTGAATTTGCGAAAGCGGGGATTAGATTTTATCAAAAGTGGTGATTACAAAGAAGTTTTTACTTTTTTTGATAATGATGCAGCTGGAGAAAAAACTACGGATTTTTTCAAGCAGGAGTTAGGGCGGAAAGTAAACCCACAAAATCATTTATACAAGAATTTTAAAGATTATAATCAATTTTGGCAAAAACGTAACGGTAAGGAATAGCTTTACATTAACAACAAAAAGGACTATATTTGTAAAGAGAGAAGGATTAAAAATCCTATGACCAGCGGGACGAAGGGTCTCAGACCAATCCTCCTAATCGTAATCTAAGTACGACGCCCATAGGTTACTTCTCTATTTACAAAGAGGTCTTTGATTAATGGTCAAAGGCCTCTTTGCATTTTAGGATATTTACATGGAATATGATATTTACTTTGATGAAAGCGGTGATTTAGGATGGACTTTAGATAGACCTTATCGGAAAGGCGGTGGTTCTAGTCAATATTTCACCATAGCTTATCTCATTATCCCGCCTCATAAGAATAAAATTATTAATCGTTTTGTAAATCGGTTCAATGCGGAACGCGGTTCTGGTAAGGAATACAAAGGAGCTGATTTTATAGAAAAGCGCGCCAAGGTTATGGCAAATAAAATCGCTCAACTACTGCGGATACATGATGATATTAAGGTCGGAGCAGTTAGTGTCTATAAACAGAATCTACCCCTTCAGGTGATTGGCACTAATAACGACGACGTTGTTTACAACTATCTAGTACAAAGGGGATTATGTAGCAAATTGGAACAACTGACTCAGGCAAATATTATTCCTGATAAACGCAGTGTACCCAAAGGTAGTCAAAACAGCTGCGCAGATTTGATTAAAAATGACCTTTGGTTTTGGCGTAAATCTCAAGTGATTATCAATTACAATCCACAAGAAAGTTACCAAAATTCTCGTCTAATCTTTATTGATTGGGTAGCTAATTTTGTTTGGCGTAAATATGAGTTTGATAAGGGTAGGGCTTATCAAATATTGGAACCTTTGCTACAAGAAGATAGGCTGTTCTTTTAGTTTTTTCTTTCAATAGCACTCCGCGATTTTGAATCTCCACTTCTAGGTAAACTTCAACCATTTAGAATTTGACTACATCACTTTTCCCCAGGAGATGTCTAAACCAAGTTAGCCATTTTGCCACACCTAAGCATTGAAACGAATACACCTAAGTGAGTTTTAGAAATATTTATTGCACTTCTTTCTACGCCTTAGCATTGTTCGATTAATAATTAAAATGAGAAGAATAATGGCAACTAATAGCACAGTAGAATTGATTGGTAATATAGGTTCAAAAGCGGAAGTGATTAAAACAGAATCCAGTACTTTTGCAGCCTTATCTATTGCTACTACGGATTCTTACTTAGATAAAGAAACGGAACAATGGAAAGATAAGGAAACCCTATGGCATGATGTTATTGCTTTTAGCCCCAATGTTATCGAGCGTCTCAAAGCTTTTGATAAAGGTGCTAGGCTTAAAATTATAGGCTCATTGAGTTACAGACCATTTCCAGTGCAACTTGACGGAAAAACATTTGATAAACGAGAAGCCTATATTATTGCTCGATCTGTAGAACAAGCTCCCTTGGTTAAGAAACAATAATTCTATCCATGCTCAAGTAGGACTTTTGTTCCATATTGCTACAAAAGTATCTTTGCTTCAGCTGCTATTTTGCTGTACTATTTTAGTTTCTAGAATAGAATAGAACTCACTCTTACTGTAGGAATTTCAAAAGTATACTGCTTACCCTAACCCTTGAAAAACAATTGTAATTAGCATCGTGATTATTCCCATTTGGTTTAGAAATTGCTCCTTGGATTTACCATTTACGAAAATCCCACAACTGAAAAATCGGCTCCCCCTGAAGGTCACCCCCAATTTTATCAGTGGCAGAATTTTCTTGAAATGATTCTTGTCGGAGGCATAAATTTTTATAAACCAATAAGGAGAATTAACATGACTAAAACAATTAACAATATTTCAATTTACGGCTACATCGGTAATATTTCTGAAAAGATCACAACAGAGAAATCTAGTTTTCATACCATGTCTGTAAGCACTAAAAGAGGTAAAGCAACAGATTGGCATAAAGTCATCATATTTGATAGCAATGATGTAAAAGTAGCAAGTGGCTTTGAGCTAGGAGTAGGTGATTTTGTTCGTATCGATGGTCAGCTTAGCTACAGAGACAGACCAATCAAAGATGCCAATGGTAACCTTGTTACTACTGTCAAAGAAGCCTCTGTAATTGCTTCTATCGTATTTGGCCTAGAACAAAAGCAAGCTAAATAAGTCTTCACTTGAGAGGGTCTTTAACTAGGCTCTCTCATAAATCCAATCTAATTGTCCTATATGTGAGCTATCCTATTCATTTCTATAGCTAGCTAATTTACCGATTGCCTCCAACTATTAAGTAATTGCCCATTCTTTCCTTTTTCAGCTACACTAATTTACACCTTGACTCACACTATGCAAGGCACGTTGCACTTAGCTCAACAATTTTTTAGGACAGGCCGTAAAAAATGGCCGATCTAGCCTTGCATAGTGTTCGCCTGCACTGAGACATAGTTCCGCAAAAAGGGAAGATGCCCACTTACTAATCTTAAAATTTGGAATTATGTCAAATCAGAAAAAATCAACAGAAACGTATCGAATCTATATCGCTTCATTATCCGATTACAATGCCGGAATTCTTCACGGCAAATGGATAGAACTCAGTGATCTCAGCGTTGAAGAAATTCATACAGAAATTCAATCTATCCTTCAATCTAGTCCTTACACCAAACAGTATGGTGAAGTAGCTGAAGAATGGGCTATCCATGACTTTGAATTAGGTGGTATCCGTATTAGCGAATATGAAGACTTAGATACTGTTGTAAAGATAGTTACTGCTTTATCAGAGCATGGCGAGGCCTTTGCCATTTACTACAACGATGTAAGTGATCTAGACTATGCCATAGAGCATTTTGAAGAAGCTTACTTAGGTGAGTATGATTCATTCTTGGATTATGCTACTGAAAGCTTTGATGAACTTTACGCACATGCTATTCCTGAAAACCTTCGCTATTACATTGATTATAGTGCTTATGCTCGTGATCTAGAAATAGAAGGTTATTTTTCCGAAGATGGGCATGTATTCCGACCTATCTAGTAGCTGCAAAATACGAGTGTGCTTATCCCAGTTTTTACTATATCTATCCTCTATTTTTTATTGTAATCTTCACAACCATAGGTTAAAATAATCTATATCGTTTTACTAATAAGCTTTTAATCGAGCTAAAACACTAGCGGTATCCGCTCCCGATTGAGTGGATTTTTTGTATCAGTATGATACAAGCTCCTTTTGTCGGGAGTTTGGCGAAATATAATACCTTCGGGGAATACGCCAAAGACGTACTAGTGTTCGTTCGATTAAGCTCCCGATATCAAGGGTTATAGATGAAAGAGAAGTTAATAGAAATACATAGGCAAGAGCCAGCATCTATAAAAGGCATTATTGCAAATGACTTGATTTTGAAAGGTGATATCCAATTATTTTTTGATGATTTCCTAGGACAATCTTTTGATTCTCACGCCGCATATAAGCATCGATCATTTAAATTTATCAGGCAGAATAGAGAGCAATTTCAAAATCAGATTAGTAATATCATTACGGGGGATTTCTCAGATTATCACATTTGGAAAGCGTT
>JBELML010000200.1:0-7844 GCA_042095835.1 Saprospiraceae bacterium | reverse complement strand
ACTACATTTTTTCAACTTTGGGAAGGTTCCTTTTATGGTCTTGATGAGTTTTGTGGTATTAACTGCCTGGAGTCTTTCAATTTTATTGAATGATAATATTGGTCACGGTAGGTGGTGGTTTGCTTTGGCCATGTTTATACCTATTGTTTTTTTGAGTCTAATTGCAGGGAAAATATTATCTACTCCTTTTGTGCCAATATTCAAAGCCTTAGATAATGAACTAAAAACTGTGGACTTTATTGGTATGATCTGCGAAATTAGAATACCAGCTAGTTTTATGAAATCTGGTCAGGCGGTAGTTCAAATAAATGGATATGACCAAATTTTATCAGTAAAAACAGAAAACGAAGATATAGAACTAAAGAGAGGAGAGAATGCTCGGATCATTAGAAAAACAGAAGATAACCAAGATTACATCGTTCGGAGAGAGGTAGTTCTGCCCTAGAATTTACTTCCACTCAGATCAGAAAATTAACCCTAATAGTGTTTATAAAAAACCATATCACAATGATATTACTACAAATTAATATTGCAGAAGCCTTGGGCAATGTTTGGATCATTGCAATTCCCGTCATCATTTTAGGAATCATTCTCATTCTCGCCAGATGGTATAAAAAAGTACCTCAAGGTAGAGCCATTGTAACCACTGGATTCCGGAGTAGAGTAGGCGTAGATAAAGGACTTTTTGTAATTCCTGTTTTTGAAATGTACGAAATTATGGATCTCTCTGTAAAAACAATAGAGATTGCAAGGATGAAGGAAGATGGTCTAATATGTAAGGATAATATTCGTGCAGATATCAAAGTCGTTTTCTTCGTGAGGATTAATAACCAGAATATTGAGGACATTAGAAATGTAGCCTCTACTATTGGTACGGTCAGAGCCTCAGATCCCCAAACTTTAAGGGAATTATTTGAAGCCAAATTCTCTGAAGCTATCAAAACTGTAGGGAAACGCTTTGATTTTATTGAGTTATATGATAATAGAGATAGCTTTAAGCAAGAGATTCAAAGCACCATTGGTAAAGATTTGAACGGGTATATTTTAGATGACTGTTCTATAGATTATTTAGAACAAACAGATATTGCCTATCTAAAAGAAATGAATATCCTCGATGCTGAAGGTATCAAGAAGATCACTCAACTCACGGCAGAGCAAAAGGTGAGAGCCAACCACTACCGTAGAGAAGAGGAAAAAACCCTGAAGGAGCAAAATGTAGAAGCCAGAGAAGCCATCCTCGAATATGAGCGCCAGCTCGCTGAAAAAGAGGAGCGCCAAAAAAGAGAGATCGCCAACATTAAGTCTAGAGAAGGGGCAGAGATTGTCAAAGTGAGTGAAGAGGAACGCCTCAAAGCACAAAAAGTGAAGATCGCTACCGATGAGGAGCTAGAAATCGCTGAGGAAAACAAGATGCGCCAGGTTATCGTGGCTATGAAAAATAAGGAGCGCACCGAAGCCGTAGAGAATGAGCGCGTAGAGAAAGACCGCTTATTAGAACTTACCGAAAGGGAGAAAATCGTAGCCCTGGCAGAGATCGAAAAGCAAAGAGCCATCGAAGAGGAGAAAAAGAATATCCAGGATGTCATCCGCGACCGGATCATGGTAGAGAAAAAAGTAGTAGAGGAGGAGGAGCGCATCAAAGATACTCGGGTACTAGCCGAAGCCAAACGTCTGAAAGAAAAAACCGTCATCGAATCAGAAGCCGTTGGAGATGCCGCAATTATTGAGCAGCAACGCCAAGCAGAAGCAGGTCGCCAAGCAGCCGAAATTGAAGCACAAACCAAAATCATCGAAGCAGAAGCAGCCAAAGAGGCAGCAGCTAAGGAAGCAGAAGCTAGAAAGATCAGTGCCGAAGCTAAAGCAGCCGAAGAAGCGACGATCGGCCTCTCCGAAGCGCAAGTCATCGAAGCCAAAGCACAGGCTAAAGAACTCGAAGGTAAACTCGAAGCCAACGTGCTAGAGAAGAAGGCCTCTGCCGAAGCAAAAGCCATCGAACTCAAAGCCGAAGCTTTGAAAAAACAAGGGCTCATGGAGGCCGAAGTAGAAGAGCAGAAAGGCTTAGCTACCGCCAAAGTGATGGAGCAGCAGTTCGCGGCCGAAGCTAAAGGTGTAGAGCAGAAAGCACTCGCCATGCAGAAACTAGATGGTGTCGGAAAAGAACACGAAGAGTTCAAACTACGACTTGAGAAAGAGCGTGCCGTGGAGATGGCCGGTATCCATGTCCAGAAGGATGTGGCAGATGCACAAGCCAAAGTCTTAGGAGAGGCGCTGAAGAGTGCGAATATCGATATCATTGGCGGAGAAATGCAGTTTGTGAATAGCATACTCAATTCTGTGAATCGCGGTAAAACCATCGATAAGCTGATCGGTAATAGCCAACACCTGCAAGATATCAAACATGCCTTGATTGGAAATGGTGATGCTTCAGGACTTTTAGCCAAGATCAAAGCAGCTATTGATAAATCAGGTATTTCGGCGAATACCCTCAAAGATTTAACATTAGCAGGCTTATTACTACGCCTCAACGACCAAGCCAAAGGCAAGGAGAAGAGCACGATTCAGTCCCTCTTCGATCAGGTCACTGAACTTGGCCTCGGCGGGCAGAAAGTCGATCAGTTGCTATAGATTAATAAGATATTTTCATCATCCTAATCCTGGTCCTTCTCAATCGATGCACAAGTATCGACGGAGGGCCAGCTTTTAATCAATGTGCCAATGGTCAATGCGTGAATGCATCAATAATCCTAGCATATTCACTCATTTATCTATTCGCCCATTAAACCATTGTATTCTTGACAACCAATCCACAAATAGACGGAGGTGCTTATGAAATCATCCAAGGACGATTGCAGCAGTTTGCTCGTGATCTGAAAGGACGATTGGGCCAACTGAACGAGGCTCGTAAGGAGGTTTTTGGTGGTATCGAGACGCAATTGATTGCGAATGATCGAATCAATACCAGCAACTACTGTATCGCCCGTGATATCGTTTCGGTTGGGCAGTATACCATCTTTGGTTACAATGTCCACGTGGGACTGCGCTCAGGTATCCAGCTGAGTGATGTGTTTAGTGTATATCAGTTCGGAGATGCTAAATTCCAGGAGACCAACCTTGCCTTACTAGAGCAAGAGAAGTTTTTGACCGACTTTGCCAATTTATACCGCTATTATAAAGATGCTTATTTCGCACGCTTCTCTGTCAGAGGCAGATATCTCTATATGGTTTTTCACCTCAAAGAAGGTGCCGAAGATTTCAAGACCTTCAAGTGGTTGATTACTGACGAAGGGATGCAGTATATTGATAATCGCTCGGATCATGAGGTGCATTTCCCAGACCAGTACGAGTTCCGCTGGAAGCGAGCAGGTAGAGATGAGCAGCGCAATGGCCAGCATCCACACATTAGTATCCTGGATAGGGTATTTGTAGAGACGGTAGGTGGAGATTTGACCATCAAAGTAGAAGATAATACGGAAGATGGCCTTGGGATTTACCGCGAATCCGTAGACTTCAAAGACCAAACCCTGGATGATGCGGAGTATTTCTACGCTGATCTGGGCAATTTGATTGCGCTCCGCATTCGACCCTACCAAGAGGACTACCGCTACTTTGTTTTTAATGAGAAAATGCAGGAGGTACAGCGCATCGATGCGCTAGACAATTCCGGCGTTTTGCTCCCTGATAATCACGGCTTAATATTTGCCAATGGATACTATCTGCAAACGGGGGAGTTTAAACTCTTTGACACGAGCCCGCAAGACCTCTTATTTAAGAAACGAATCGTCTCTCCTAATGGAGAAGATTATCTCTTCGTTTTTTATCATAACATCAGAGGTGTTTACATTTTGATGCATTATAATATCATTGCTCAACAAGTGAATACGCCCATTATTTGTAATGGCTTCACCATTTTGCCCGAAGGAGAGCTTTGTTATTTCAAAAGCGAGGAGGAGCCGACAAAGCACCACCTTATCCAAATTTGGCAGACGCCATTTGTGGCGAGTGAAACACCACCATCAGCGCACACCGACTCTTATTTATATAAAATTGGCAATAAAGACATCGTGAAAGCCATGGCTGAATGTCAGGAGATATTGACCCTGATAGGCAAAGATGATTCCTACGCCAACCTCTACGACGATTTGGTAAAACGATCAGTAGATTTACTCGATTCTTATTATTGGGTCAAAGCAGAGGAGACTTTTCGGATAGACGAACCCCTTGTCTCCATTCGAGATACAGCCAACGCAGCTATCGACGAGTTCGAGAAAAAGGTCCGCATCCAACGCAACACGCAAGAAACGATCGCGCAAATACAAACACACGCACAGGGTTTATTTGCAAAAATCAAGAGAGAAAGTTTCGATCAAATCGACGCGTTTGTAGGGATGTTGGCCCAGCTGCGTAAATTACGAGGGGACATTATTGGATTGAAAGACCTGAAATACGCTGACCTAGTACTCATCGAGGAATTAGAGAAAGAAGCGGTCGAATCCAATAGCCAATTATCGGAGGATTGTGTGCAATTTCTATTGCAAGAAGAGGCTTTACGCCCCTATCATCAAAAGATTCAGGATAAACAAGGTGATCTAGCTAAAGTCAAAACAGCAAAGGATGCTGAGCAGTTGGTAGAAGCCTACGATGGTATTGGCGCAGAATTAGAACTACTCATTGACATCGTGAGTAACCTCAAAATTGATGATGCCACCCAAACGACCCGCATCATTGACAATATCTCCGGCCTGTTTACCCAGCTTAATCAAGAAAAGGCAGCCGTTAAAAACAAGCAGAAAACACTGCGCAGTACGGAATCTGTGGCAGAATTTAATGCCCAGCTTAAACTACTTGATCAGAGCATCATCAACTACTTGGATGTAGCGGATACACCACAAAAATGTGATGAATATCTCTCGAAGCTGATGGTCCAGTTGGAAGAGATGGAGAGTAAATTTGCGGAGATTGATACCTTTATCACTACTTTGGCAGATAAGCGCGAAGAGGTCTATGCGGCCTTTGAAAGCAGAAAAAATAGCCTCGTCGAGGCTCGCAATAACCGTACTGCAGCTCTGCAATCTGCTGCCCAGCGCATACTATCTGGTATTCAAAAAAGAGTAGAAAATTTCAAGGAAGTCAACGAGATCAATAGCTTCTTTGCAGCAGATTTAATGATCGAAAAGATCAGAGATATCATCCAACGATTGACGGATCTAGAAGATTCTAATAAGGCCAACGCCATCCAAACCGATCTCAAAACCCTAAAGGAAACGGCCATCCGCCAGCTGAGAGATAAAAAGGATCTTTATATCGATGGGGCCAATGTGATTCAATTGGGCAAACATCGATTTAGTGTCAACGTGCAGGCTCTAGAATTGACCACTGTCGTAAAAGACCAAATTCTCCAATACCACCTGACAGGAACTGATTTTTATGCCCCGATGGAGCATGAGTTGCTGAAGGAGAGAAAGGACCTTTGGGACCAAGCTTTTATTTCAGAGAACAAGCAGGTTTATCGCGCGGAGTATTTGGCTTATGATCTCTTCCGGACCAAAGAATTGATGCAGGTAGAAAATACCTTTGAGGTCTTATTGCCCAAAGTCCAGGAAATTGCCAATACCAAATATCTTGAAGGCTATACCAAGGGTATCCACGACGAAGACGCTACCCGTCTGTTATTGGAGCTTCGACGCTTGAGTAAATCGGTTGGCCTTTTACATTATACGCCTATTTCCAGGGCTTTCGCCAAGTTGGTTTGGATGGAGTTTCTCCATCCAGAGCGCAAATCTTTACTGGATCATCAGCTCAAGAGTGCGGGAGTGATCTTACAGGTATTCCCCAAAACACATGAGTTTGACTATCTGATTTCAGAATTAGAAACAGAACTCACTCAATTTGTAGCTGCTACGGGTTTATTCCCCAACTTTATGGTGAGAGATGCTGCGAAATATCTTTTCCGGGAGCTGACCAGTGACGATGGTTTTGTAGTGAGTAGTGAAGCCGCTCAATTGTACAAGGATTTCAACGCCTTTATCAAAAAGAAAAAATCTATTGGTCGTTTTCGGAATACAGTTGATGAATTGTCTGACAGCAAACTCGAGCAAT
This sequence comes from Saprospiraceae bacterium, assembly GCA_042095835.1. Classification (GTDB taxonomy): domain Bacteria; phylum Bacteroidota; class Bacteroidia; order Chitinophagales; family Saprospiraceae; genus DATFKA01. Next base: position 1,748 of record JBELML010000200.1, on the reverse strand, counting down.
ATCATTTATTGAGAAAATGGGTACACGCCTTTTTTGATCAACTAGAGCAGGAAGACAACTGGCCTTATCTTGATGAAGTGGCGGTATTACTACAATGCCAGGATATCGAAAAAGCAGAGATTATACCCGTTAAAACCAAGCTGGATATTGATGGTTTCCGAGGGAGTCATGAGGTCTTGGAGGAAGGAGTGTACCATCTAGATTTTCATGTATTTAGAGATAAGATGGAGCGCTATTTCAACGAAGAAGTGCCGCATTTTCAACAATTTACCCGGCTTAAAAAAGCATTAGTAGACAGCTTTAAAAAGGAGAACCAACTCAATGATTTTAAACCCCGAGTACTGAGTTCTTTTGTGAGAAATAAGCTCATTGATAAGGTCTATCTACCCATTTTTGGAGATAATTTTGCCAAGCAACTAGGAACGGTTGGAGAAAATACGCGGACGGATCGTATGGGGCTGTTGTTACTGATTTCTCCTCCAGGTTACGGAAAGACTACCTTGATGGAATATATTGCCCATGCTTTGGGGCTGATTTTTGTAAAGGTGAACGGCCCTGCTATTGGTCACGATGTTACTTCTCTGGCACCACAAGATGCACCAAGTATTGCAGCTAGAAAAGAATTGGAGAAGTTGAATCTCGCATTAGAGATGGGCGATAATATTATGCTTTATCTTGATGATATTCAGCATTGTCACCCTGAGTTTCTTCAGAAGTTCATCTCTCTTTGTGACGCACAACGTAAAATTGAGGGCGTCTATAAAGGAGTGCCCAAAACCTATGATCTACGAGGTCGTCGGGTAGCGGTGGTCATGGCTGGTAACCCTTATACAGAAAGTGGCACACGCTTTCAAATTCCAGATATGTTGGCCAACCGTGCAGATATCTATAATCTAGGTGATATTATCGGCGATTCAGACGAGGTCTTTAAATTGAGTTATATCGAAAATGCTTTGACCTCCAATGCCAGTCTGCAAGTTTTAGCGACCAAAAGTATGCAAGATGTTTATGCTTTGGTAGGCGCGGCAGAGCAGGGAAGCTTGGATAATCTCGACTTGGAAGGCAATTATTCTAATGCAGAATTGAAAGAAGCTTTTGAGGTGATGCAGAAAATGCTAAGGGTACGAGATGTCATTCTTGCGGTCAACCAAGAATATATTCGTTCGGCAGCTATGACAGATGCTTATCGAACTGAGCCGGCTTTCAAACTCCAAGGCTCCTATCGTAATATGAATAAGTTGGCCGAAAAGATCATCCCGATCATGAATGATCAAGAATTAGAAACCTTGATCCAGGCCCACTATGCCGGCGAGTCACAAACCCTAACTTCTGATGCCGAAGCGAATCGCCTGAAATTAAAGGAACTCACCGGAAAGATGACGGAGGAAGAACAGCTACGCTGGGAAGCCATCAAAAAGAGTTTCAATAAAAACAAACTCTTCCAGGGGAATAACGAGGAAGATCCAATGGCAAGAGTATTGACACAGCTCTCCGGATTTAACGATGGCCTGGAAGGTATTCGGGATGTTATTGAACGCCGGAAGGAGTGATGTGACGACATGTAGTGGTGTGATATGTGATGATGTGGTGATGTGGTGATATAGTGGTGTGATGATGTGGTGATGTGATGATGTAGTGATGTGATGATGTGGTGATGTGATGATATAGTGGTGTCCTCCTATCTTTAATTAGGGCAAACTCATTGAAATAAAAACTTAAAAAGAAATGCTTATTACTCGAAATTAAGT
>JBELML010000199.1:2057-7847 GCA_042095835.1 Saprospiraceae bacterium | reverse complement strand
GACAAAAATGAAGATGCTAGAGCGGTTTTGAATTGGAGTTTCAGTAGGAATAATAGAAAATTGTAGTGTGATTTTTTTTGGTGCGTTTGCCCTAGGAGTAGATAGACTGAGAAGATATTGGAGCATTTGGGTGGTTCAAAAAATCCACCCAAATGCTCTAAATTAATTCAAAGGAATGGCGATTCCTGCATTCACCGCAAATCCACGGTTTTTTACATTCTCTCCTACCAAAGGAATATCATATAATTGGGTAAAACCTTGATTGAATCGACCATCGAGGCTGATCTTTCCAAAGTTGGCATCAAACTCTACACCAGCACCTACCACTCCTGCAACTTCGAACCTGTTGTAATTGATCGCATCAAGATCAATGCTGGTATTGGTAATATCTGTATCCAAGAAACCTGTGGCTCTGGTTTTAACTCTTCCATTCAGGGCATATCCAATAGAGGGGCCACCCATTACGAATGCTTTAAAATTGTCAGAACCAAATTTTGCTTTAATTAATAAGGGAAGATCGAGATAGTCAAATCTAGTATCTGCTCTCACTCCAATCGGAAGTGGGGCTCCAAAAAGATCAATATCAGCGCCTTGGGCCAAGGAGAATCCTTTTTGGCTATAAGCCAGTTCTGGTTGGAAGCTTAGTTGGGAAGACAAGGGTATATCAGCATATACACCACCAGAGAAACCAATTAAATAGTCTAAATCTGGAGTAACTGCATCTAGACTTTGAGATTGATAAATGGTGTTGAAAGTAGGTCCACTACGGAAACCAATATCAATCTGGGCTTGCATCAGTCCTACTACCAATACCATTGCCCCAACTAGTGATAGATACTTTTTCTTGCTCATCGTTTATTGTTTTGTCGTGTTCTGTAATGATAGCAAGATGCAGGAAGCAATTGTTAATTGATCTTAAGTACCTGTTAGTAGTTTTATAAAAATACCTCCAAGATGGCCCGTATTAATAAGGTTTTCTTAAATGCTTATAAGATAAGGATCAAGCACCATATTCATAATCTAGGTTACTATTAATCATCTTCATCACCATCGCTACTTTATTGGTGTCTCCAAAGGCGTGTAGCATACTCACCTTGAGTGCTTCCATTATATGGTCATAAGCACCAAAGATCTGGGTACTCATACTATTGGTTTTGACCTTGATGTTGGAATGAGTATTCAGCTTGTCGATAAAGCTTTGAATAGGTGGAATATAGTCTGCTTGTAAGGGGTACATACTTATTTCTAAAGATACTTGCATAAGGTAAGATTTGAATGGATTAAATAGTTATTCTTTTGATCAAATACAATGCTGGTATAGCCATTAAGTTTAAAGAACCTTCCAACTTTGACCATATTACTATTCGACGAGAAGCGGCAACTCCAAGAACCATCGCTTAGTTTAGACCTACTCTACCTATTAGCGATAAAAACCAAAGAATTTGCCGAAGAAACAAAAATGTTTGTTTTTTCAGGGTAGAAATGATTATTTTGCGTATTCTGAGGCATTGATTTAGAGCTAAACCTAAGAATAGAAGGGAATACCGATAAACAAACATTAAATGGCAGCAAAGAAAAAGAAAAAAGGTGGGCAGTTATCTTTGAGCCTGGGTGTCAAAGACGAAAGGGTTCCCAAGCTAGGTGGTGTCTTGCTTCTATTCTTATCCCTCTATTTTTTTATCGCCTTTACTTCATATCTGTTTACCTGGCAGCAAGATCAGGATTTGGTGCTACAGTTTAGTTGGGAGCTCTTGCTCAAGAGTCAGTTCGAAATGGCCAATTGGCTAGGACGGCTAGGAGCGATTGTTTCTAATATGTTTTTCTACTGGGGTTTTGGTTTAGCTTCTTATCTCTTTATCTATATCTTCTTTATTATTGGGAGTAGCCTGATTCGGAAAGTAAAGATTGGTAAATATTGGTCTAATGTTAAGTTTACCCTGATCGCTATTCTCCTTTCTTCTATCCTTTTGGAGTTTATTACAGCAGGATCATCTTTCCCTTGGGGAGGTGCTTTCGGGGAGAGTATCAACGCTTGGTTGTTCCGCTTTGTAGGTACTGCTGGTATTATAATATTGTATTTATTTTTGATCCTGGCTATGGTGGTCTGGTATTTTAATCCAGATTTTGACAAGATGACACCAAAGCAGATTCAAGAGCAATTAAGCCTATTTTTTAATGATTTAATGGAAGGGCGCCTTCGTCGGCGTAGAATAGTATCTTCTAGAAGCGAAAAAGCCCAGCACGATAAACTCCGACCTGGTCACCAGTCTAGTCTAGATGCAACTGCTGATGATAATGAAGCTCTGCCCGCACCACCCGATGATCTGCTTGATAAAATCCTGACCCTAAGACCAGGAGGAAGTAGGGGCGAAGACGAGGATGCGCAATTGGCGCTAGAACTCGGAGACCTGACCAAGCGCAAAAAGAAATCGACTAATCCCAATGCCAACGCGGAGCTAGAGATTGAGCCCCTCGGAGATCAGACCTTAGCGCTTGAGGAGAATACAACGCCTGCTCATCTCAACTTTGCAGCAGCTCAAGGGAATGAGGATCATATAGAGCCTTACGATCCAACCCTCGATCTTTCTTTATATGAGTATCCGGTAGTCCAAATCCTCAACGACTATTCTGATCAGCGTTTAGAAATTGATCGGGAGGAGTTAGAAGCTAATAAGGATCAAATTATTGAGACCTTACTCAATTATAAAATAGAGATTACCAAAATTCGAGCGACGATTGGTCCCACGGTTACACTTTACGAGATTGTCCCTGCTCCAGGAGTGCGTATCTCCAAGATTAAAAACCTAGAGGATGATATAGCTTTGAGTTTAGCCGCCTTGGGTATTCGGATCATTGCACCTATCCCAGGGAAAGGCACGATTGGTATCGAAGTACCGAATAAGAAGAAGCAGATTGTCTCTATGAAGGAGGTCTTGATGTCAGAGAAGTTTAAGTTGGCCAAAATGGACCTGCCCATTGCCCTAGGGAAAACAATTTCTAATGAAGTCTTTGTGGCTGATTTAGCTAAAATGCCTCACTTGTTGGTCGCAGGTGCTACCGGACAAGGTAAGTCGGTAGGTATTAATGCGATCATCGCCTCTATATTATATAAGAAGCATCCATCTCAGGTAAAGCTCGTATTGATTGATCCGAAAAAGGTAGAGCTTTTTCCCTACTCGAAGTTGGAGCACCATTTCTTGGCCTACTTGCCGAATCAAGAAGAGCCAATCACTACTGAAACCAATAAGGTTATCCACACTCTCAATTCACTTTGTATCGAGATGGATAATCGCTATGATTTACTCAAAAAGGCATCAGCAAGGAACCTCAAAGAGTATAATAAAAAGTTTGTAGAGCGTCGCCTCAATCCATTAAAAGGGCATCGCTTTATGCCTTTTATCGTTTTAATTATTGATGAATTTGCCGACTTGATCATGACTGCTGGTAAAGAAGTGGAGTTGCCCATTGGCCGTTTAGCGCAGTTGGCAAGAGCGGTCGGTATCCATTTGGTGATTGCTACACAGCGCCCATCCGTGAATATTATCACAGGTATCATCAAAGCCAACTTCCCTGCACGTTTAGCATTTAAGGTAATGGCCAAGGTGGATTCTCGAACCATTCTAGATGCCGGTGGTGCCGATCAGTTGATTGGGCGAGGTGATATGTTACTTTCTGTAGGAGGCGAAATGGCTCGGGTCCAGGGTGCGTTTATTGATACACCTGAAGTAGAGCGGCTCATTGATTTTATTGCCAATCAGCAAGGCTATCCAGAGCCCCATTATCTCCCTGAATTTCATGGAGAAGAAGATATTCCAGGCGCTTCAGGACTCAAGTATTCTGACCTCGATAGCAACTTCGAAGATGCGGCTCGGCTGGTCGTGGGTAATCAACACGGCTCTACCTCGATGATTCAACGACGATTGAAACTTGGCTATAATCGCGCAGGTCGGATTATGGACCAGCTAGAAGCAATGGGCATCGTTGGACCTAGCGAAGGCAGCAAAGCTAGAGAAGTACTACTTTACGATGAAATTGAGTTGGAGCGCTTTCTGGAAGAATTGAAGAAGAATAAGTGACGTAGTACTTTATCAAATCTTGATTACCTTTTTCGTTGTTCGACCATGCTCCGTAAGAATATCTACAAAATAGATTCCTTTAACTGTTTTTTGAAACTGATGTGTATAACTATTTTTTTGAATTTCAAAAGACTGAAATAACACTTTACCTGATAAGTCTTTGATTTGAAAAGACCATGATCCACTAAATGATGTAATCTCAAAATTAATCGTAAGCTCTTCACTCGTAGGATTTGGGAAAAGTTGGACCCCAATATAGGGCCGCAGCGCCTTTCTGGTATTACTCACCAAACTATTGATACTACAATCCATAAGGGGCGTTTCCCCATTATTGTATTGTAGTTGTCCCACTTTGCCATAGCAGCGAAGTCTACTAGAGCAGTAGGGCCCCTGGGACTGTCTATTACGTAATACCGCACAGTCTTTATCAGGGAGTAGTCCCTTTGTGCTCCCAATACCGTCGATCCAGGATAATTGAAAATCTTCACGATCAAAACCTGCATTATATCCATAGAAGTTCAATCGCTTTCTAATACTACCATCCAATAATCTTACAGAATCAATCTCTTCAAGGATCATATATTGACATAAGCTTGATCTGAAAGGTGAACAGTTCGAAATGAAAGCGGTATCTCCTACAGCAAAATTAAAATTTAAGATGGTATCTATTTGAGAAAGGTAGCTATGCATGACTCTTTTATCTTCCTCTAGTAGTACACCTCGATAATTGCCATTAGCGTATACTTTTTTATAGACCTTGTCATTAATGAGCGTATCTCCTATAAGCTGATACGCTGTAAATATGGTGGAATCTGGGAAATCTGGTTCCCCGATAGATGTAAAGCGCTCTTGAATCCACAAAGCACTTTCATCAAGTAGACTGAATTGATCTTGACTAATACCAGAAAGTAAGCTACTGAAAATAAAAAATGTAACTAGTAGTTTTTTCAAAGCTATCCTATTTTGATTGTAGCTGTTTCATTACATTGTCCAAATCAAACATTTTTCCTTTTAGGGTTTTGATTTTTGTTCCTTGGCTATCGGCCAGAACCAGGGAAGGTAATTTTTTAGCTTGGTAGTCCTTTTGAAACTGCAAATAGCGCTGATAAACTTCACTGTTATAAACAATTTCATTGGGTAGATCGACCAGAAAGATAATGAGGTGCTCCTCCGCATAGGCCTCAAACGCTTTGTGAGCAATCACTTTTTTATCCATTTTCTTGCAAGGGGCACACCACTCACTCCCAGTGAGGATGATCAAAAGGTCCTTGTTTTCTTGGGTAGCCAATTGTTGTGCTTCCTCCCAGTCGGTTAGGAATTGGGGCGCTTGAGAATAAGTCAAACTTGCACTAAGTGTAAGTATTCCAGTGAGTAACAACCATTTAAAATTCATCTAAAGTTTAGTTTTTTATATTTCTGAATATTCCTTTTTAAGCTTCTGGAGTAATGCTGTCACCAATGACGTTGATTTACTACGGAGCCCCAATTCATCTAGATATACCTTCCAAAAATTTCTACAGATCGACAACTAAGAGAGAATGACGTAATCCACGTCCCCATGCCCCCACATCCCCATGTCACCACATCTCCATGTTCCCACGTCTCCACGTCCCCAAGTCTTCATGTCCCCACATCTCCACGTCCCCACGTCCCCACATCTCCATGTCACCACATCCCCACATCCCACGTCTCCATGTCCCCACGTCTCCATGTC
>JBELML010000199.1:0-1957 GCA_042095835.1 Saprospiraceae bacterium | reverse complement strand
GCATTAAGTCCCGTGACATCCATACCTGTAATGAGAAGGTGAATATCGTGCGTACCTTCATAGGTCAATACCGTCTCTAAATTCATCATATGACGCATGAGCGGGTACTCATTGGTGATACCCATACCACCGTGTATTTGTCTAGCTTCGCGCGCAATTTCCAAAGCCATATGCACATTGTTTCGTTTAGCCATTGAGATTTGTGCCGGGGAGGCTTTCCCTTCGTTGGCTAGAGTTCCTAATCTCCAAGCTAGTAATTGAGCTTTAGTAATTTCAGTAATCATCTCCGCCAATTTCTTTTGAGTCAACTGAAAACCGGCAAGCGGCTTTCCAAATTGCTCTCTTTCTAATGCGTATCTCAAAGCGGAGTCGTAGCAATCCATGGCTGCACCGATCGCACCCCAGGAAATACCATAGCGGGCTTTAGATAGACAAGATAATGGGCCTTTCAAACCAGCAACATGAGGTAGAACATTGGCTTTCGGTACGCGTACATCTTCGAATACCAACTCTCCAGTAATTGAAGCTCGTAAAGATAGTTTCCCGTGGATCTCAGGTGCAGAGAAACCAGGCATGTCTTTTTCTACAATGACACCTCTGATGACACCGTCTTCATCTTTCGCCCAAACTACTGCCACATCGGCAACAGGAGAATTGGTGATCCACATTTTAGCGCCATTAAGGATATAGCTATCGCCATCATCTTTGAGGTTGGTGACCATCCCTCCTGGATTAGAGCCGTGGTCTGGTTCGGTAAGACCAAAACAACCGATAAATTCACCACTACCGAGTTTTGGTAGGTACTTCCTTTTTTGTTCTTCAGAACCAAAACGATAGATCGGGTACATCACCAGCGAGCCCTGTACGGAAGCCATGGAGCGGATGCCAGAGTCTCCTCTTTCCAGCTCCTGCATGATGATCCCATAGGCGATCTCATCCATGCCACCACCACCATATTCGGTAGGGAGGCTGGGACCATAGGCACCAATTTCTGCCAAGCCTTTATATAGATGGCTGGGGCAAGTTCCCATCTCGTAGTGCTGCTCGATGATGGGAGAGACCTCCTGTTTTACCCAAGTACGTACGGCATCTCTGGCCAGTAAATGATCTTCACTGAGGAGGTCATCAATATTATAGTAATCATGCCCTTGGAATCTATCTTCTCTACTTCTGGGCTCAATCTTTGCATTTGTGGTATTTACCATTGTTCTTTGTTTTATTGTAATAGACTAGAACTGCATTAGGAAATTGCAACTTTAGCTATTACTTTTGGTTAGCGCAATGTCAATTTTTGACTGCAAATAAATCGCCTTCTTTAATAAAAGTGGTGGCCGGTGATATTAAAGTAGGTGGCAATCAAATAACTGCCTCAGTTTAAGACCATCGATCAAGTCCACTATCTTTGTCGAAGGATTATCAATCGAAATGTAAAAGTATAGAATTCGGGATGGACAAAGGAGGAAATTCATCTAAAGTTGCTTTAGAAGGAATGCAGTTTTATGCATTTCATGGATATTATGATGAGGAGCAGCTGATCGGTACTTATTTTGTAGTAGATGTTTATGTGGAAACGAATTTTATCAATGCCGCCGAGTTTGATGAGCTTGATGGAACCGTCAACTATGAAACCGTCTACACGATATGTCGTCTAGAAATGAAGAAAACCGCTCGCCTAATCGAAAATGTGGCGAACCGTATACTGGGGAAGTTAACAGAGCAATTTCCAGGAGCTTCAAATATTACGGTTCGATTATCAAAGATGAATCCACCATTAGGAGGACCAGTGGCTAGGTCTTTTGTAGAAATTTCGTCAAATAGGATGTCTGAAGACATAGATTTTGATATGGACGGTTTCGATTTTGGTAGTTTGGGCTTGTAAGTAAGCATTGGTCTGAAATAAGATTGCTTAGGGCGGACCATAATGATAAATTAAACAGATGAAATGAGCATAATCTTA
>JBELML010000198.1:0-7982 GCA_042095835.1 Saprospiraceae bacterium | reverse complement strand
CTAATCGATAAAATAAGAGATAATTTCAACACTAGCCTAAGGAGGATTCCAATGCATAAACAGCCGATCTAAGCTACATCTCCTATCATAAGATTTGAATTTCCTAGGGGGTTTACCTACGATTAAAGAATAAAAAGTTAATTTAGTCGAAGAGAATACGTAGATACAAACATTATCTTTATCATTGGCACTTTCCTAATCCTTTTGGGTACACCCTATGCAGCAGTTGAGTCAAGATGACATATTGACCCGCCTTAAATCGGATGATAAAGCCGCTTTGAAAGAACTCTTCCAAGCCTATTATCCCTATGTTTGTAGTAGTATCTATCGTATTGTCAAAGACCAAAATACGGTAGAAGATTTGGCGCAGGAGGTGTTTTTACGCTTTTGGCAAAAGCGTCACCAAATCCAAATCTCCTCTTCTGTGAAAGCCTACCTACGGAGGATGGCCATCAATGAAGGCTTGGGCTACCTGCGTAAAAAGAAAGTTTTTGAGGAAGAAATCAATAATGAAACCATGGGCGGTACAACCCAAGGTGCCGAAGATACCTACCTTAATATAGAACTAGAAGACCATATTCGACTAGCAGTGGATAAATTGCCACCCAAGTGTCGTACGGTATTTCAATTGAGTAGGTTTGAGGAGCTGAGTTATAAAGAAATCGCCGCCCAAATGGATATTTCTGTCAAAACAGTAGAAAACCAAATGGGAAAAGCACTAAAATTTTTAAGATCGGAGTTAAAGAATTACCTTCATCTCTGGGCAATAATCATTATTCAATTATTCAACTAAAAAATAAATACATCATTAAATATCTCATCCCATAGGGGAAGTGCCACTTAATTGGCATCCTAAGATGTAGCAATGACTATGGAAACAATGGACAACCCAAAATACTTGGATTTAATGAGTAAGTACCTGTCGGGAAATATCGCCCCGGCAGAGCGTAGGGAGCTATTGTCTTGGGCCGAGGAATCAAAAGAGAATCAAACCTTCTTTGATGAAATGGTGCAGGTTTGGGGTATGTCTGGAGAATATGAGGAAGAACCATTTGTAGTGGATGTAGATACGGCCTGGAATATATTTGAGCCGAAATTGGGGTCGGATGTTATACTAGAATCTGGTATAGCAAAAACCGACCAAGTGGTCGAAATGCCAAAGCCAGGAAGAGTTATTCCTTTCTATTATCGTCGAAAAAATTGGATGGTAGCAGCTTCGATTGCAGTAATAGCGGTTATGGGTGTTTTATTTATCCAACAATTCTATCAGCCAACTAATATAGAGGTGGCTACCTTGGATCAAACCGAAGAGGTGCTACTGCCCGATGGTACTAAGGTGCTACTCAATGCCAATTCTACTTTACAATATAAGCGGTCTTTCAAGACCAGAAATGTCGATTTATCAGGCGAAGCATTCTTTGATGTGGCCTCTATTCCCGATCGACCTTTTACCATATACACCGGAAATGTGCAGACCAAAGTAGTGGGCACCGCCTTTACGGTACGGGCCTATCCACAAGAAGAAGATATCGAGGTGACGGTAGAAGAGGGTATTGTTGAAGTAGCGCCAGTCGAAGCTACCGATGAACCAGCCACTACTCCTGTGCAAAATCGCTTGAAGAAGCGTTTGGTTCCTGGCCAATCAGCTGTTTATAATAAAAAAGAGAAAGTTTTAATAGAAACGAATGATCTAGTAGATGTTGCCACAGATTGGAAGAACCGTAGCCTAGGGTTTGATGATGAGCCACTTCCAGATGCAGTAAGGCGGATGGAGCGTTATTATGGTATTAAGTTTGATTACGATCCCTCTCAATACCAGGATTGTCCAGCAACAATGGGCTTAGAAATTGATCCAAACTTAGATTACGTGCTTTCCGTACTAGAGTCATTAATGTCCATTGAAATCGAGCTAGATCAAGCCACTGGTAATTATACGATCAGTGGAAAATGTCAATAAATTAGGAACTATAGCAATTGCATGGTTCACCATACTCGTCTTAACATAAGTACACCCGTCCTATCCCTTGCATTACTAAGTATCCTCTTGGTATGCTCAAATTCTTTTCTATCTGCCCAATCTAGTGATGATGAGATAAGCTTTGCTTACAATGACGCTCCTTTGCTTTTTGTACTTAAGGACCTCAATGCCAACTATGGCTTGCGTTTTGCTTATAGCAGTCGATTTATACCCTTAGAAGAGCCCATCCAGGCGGAGGTCAATAATGCCAGTAAAACAGAAGCTTTAGATGCGATCTTTGAGCCTATACCAGTGAGCTATCGCTTCATTGGCCAACAAATTGTCTTACGGCCACAGAAAGTAGAGGTAATAGAAATTACCAAATCGGTCGACCCTGAGCCGCTCGCCCCACAGACCCAATCGGATCGCGAGGAGCGTATGCAAGCACTTATGGAAGCGCGCAGAGAAAAATGGAAAGAGCGTTTACCTTATCTCCAAAGACGCTATATCACTAATATTCGAGGAAATAAGGCGCTAGATGAAATCGATCTAGCCGACTATCGCCTCAAACCTGGCGACCAATACTATGATCCTACAAATGATTTCTTTTCGGACCTCGACCTCAATCAAATCGCTGCGGCGAATGCCCAGGATGAGAAATCAAGGCTTACTCAGGTGTCTATAGTCCCTTTTTTGGGTACCAATACGTTCTCTAGTTATTCGGTCACCAATCAATTCTCTGTGAATTTATTATGGGGTATGAATGGAGGTGTCAAAGGCAAAGAGTTTGGAGGAATTGGGAACACCATCAAAGGTGATGTGCAAGGTGTACAAATTGCTGGTGTGTTTAATAGTGTTGGTGGTGATATGGCTGGAACTCAGATTAGTGGCTTTGGAAATGTCGCCAAAGACACCGTACAAGGGCTACAAATTTCTGGAGGATTTAATATCAGTGGTACAGGTACTGCTATTCAAATCGCTACCTTATTTAATGCTGCTAGAGGTGATTTCGACGGGGTGCAAGCCTCCTTGTTTTATAATGGTATTAAGGGCAGTGGAAATGCCCTCCAATTTAGTAGTTTTATCAATTATGCTGGCGGTGATAGTAAATTTCAGGTAGCTACTTTATTAAATAGTGCTAAAGATATCCAAACGGGCCAGATCGCTTTACTTTTTAATGCCGCCGAAAAAGTAGACGGATTTCAAATCGGGCTCATCAACGTTGCGGACACGATTTCAGGTATTCCTATCGGGCTCATCAATTTTATCAAAAAAGGCTACAATCGGGCCGAACTTTTTGCTGCTGAAACTTTAACAGGAAATTTTGCCCTCAAAATAGGGGTAAAGCAATTCTACAACATCTTCACTATAGGAGCGCGAGTTGAGAATTTTGAAAATGTTCAAAATCTGACGATTAGTGAAATGAGTTGGAGCTTAGGTTATGGAATTGGCAGTTCCATTACATTAGGCCCTCGTTTTCTACTCAATCTGGAAGCCATTACTTCTCATGTAAATGAAAAAGAAGGATGGACAAAAGAGCTGAATCAACTCAACCAATTTAAAGTCTTGTTTGATGGCCGCTTTGGCAGAAAAACCAGCCTTTTTGTTGGACCGACTCTCAACCATATGATCTCCGAAATTTTTGACCCTGAAACGGGAGAATACGGGACTAGCCTCGCTCCCCAAACTTTCAGCGATAAAACTAAAGGTACTCGGAATCAAAAATGGTGGATTGGGTTTAACGCAGGTCTCCGCTTTTAGAATACTGATGAAAAATTAGAGGGTTTTTATCAGTAGTATAATCAACAATTACACATACTTGGATTTATAAAAAAAATAATGACTGCTTGTCATTACATCATTAAAACATTGCCTACCGTAGCTTACTCTTCCGCTATAGCTTCAGCGTACGCGGGTAGCAAAGGCAGGCATCACTACAACATTAATAAAATGAAGAAACTACTCATCACCCTGACTTTAGCCATTATGGCTGTGGGCATGTTATCTGCCCAGACACAAACCTTATTTAATCGTACTCGTGTCGTAGGTGGCTTTGGAGCTCCCATCGTAGAGATTGGCCTCAGCGATAACTACAATACCGCTATTGGTGGCGGTGGCGCTGTATTGATCAATAGCTTCTTCGTGGGTGGCTACGGTATGGCTAGCCTCGACTTCGAAGAGTTGCTGACCGATGATGGAGATTTAGAAAGCGTAGAATTGGCGCACGGCGGTCTCTGGTTGGGCTTCAGTTTTCCTTCTGATAAGTTGCTACACTTTTATGGGAGTACCCGTATCGGTTGGGGAGCCATAGATATTGCAGTAGATCGCAGGAGTAATGCCGACCTGGATCAAGTATTTGTGCTTACACCTGAAATAGGTATAGAGCTCAATGTGACCAGATGGTTTAGACTTGCTGGGACCATTGGATATCGATACCTAGATGGCGCCAACGAAGATGCCAATGCGCTATATACGAACGATGATTTTCGGGGTAGCTTTGCGGGTATCACCCTTCGCTTCGGAGGTTTTGGCAACAGATGGCAGAACAAAGACAACTGGTAATACTACATTGTATTCGTCTATATTATTGAATTAAGTCTATCAATCCTATTACTACTGACGTCCCGTAGACTCTTAATCGGGATCGTCAGTATTTTAAAACCTCAGCCCTGGTTCCCTAGAATAATTCCTACTAGGAACCCTAAGCACGCCCGCTAATCATTAACCGACAAAACAAACAATCTATTTATGAAGAATCTAAAATTATTCGTCCTAGTCCTGCTTGCAGGATTTGGACTCACCGGCTGTATCATCGATATTGATGGTGATGGTATTGGAAGCTGCATTCGAGCAAACGGACCTACCGTGACCGAAGTGCTAGACATTGCACAATTTGATGGACTGGACTTGCAAATCCCAGCAGATGTATTTATCACGCAAGGCCCCAATTTTGAAGTACGTGTAGAGGGACAAGAAAATGCTGTCGAACAGCTCGATCGCGATGTGAGAAATGGATTTTGGGAGATCGAATTTGATCGTTGTATGAGAAATCTCGATGACTTTCGTGTTTTTATCACCATGCCAGATATAACAGAGCTGTACGTTTCTGGATCTGGTGTGATTATTGGGGACAATATTTTTGTGACGGGAGACCTGACCTTAGGCGTAAGTGGTTCGGGGTCTATTGATGTAGGTTTAGAATCGGATGATGTAGATACTCGGATCAGCGGCTCTGGAGATATTCGCTTGGAAGGTGTAGCTGATGATGTGCGGCATCGTACCTCCGGTTCTGGCGATCTGTTTGCCTTCAACCTAGAAAGTAATACCTCTGATATAACGATTTCTGGATCTGGTGATGCTGAAGTCTTTGTGAAAGAAGAGCTCACCATACGCATTAGCGGCAGTGGTGATGTCTTTTATAAAGGGAGACCATCTCTGAATGCCAGTGTATCTGGATCAGGGCGTATTATTGATGCCAATTAAGAGTATGCAGGATGAATAGGATGAATCAATAAACCTATTCATCCGCTTACTTTACAGGGTATATCCGATTTTTACACCACCGTACCAATTTCTGGGGAGACCAGGATAATAATACCGTGGTGCCCTTCCTCCGAAACTAGCTGCATTGATCAAAATCATAGAGGCGTAGCGCTCATCAAATAGATTATTGAGACCAGCATAAATTTCAAAATTGAAGCCAGTGAGCCAGGTTTTTCGCCAGCCAATTCGAGTATTGACAAGCTGATAGGCTTCCGAATAAATGCTATTATCATCCCGCATCGGAAAGGCATCGACATATTCGAAGTTTAAACTGGCATAAACTCCAAATGGACTTCTTACATCTAGCCAAGTATTAAACTGATGAGGTGGCGTGCCAGTAAGTTCGTTACCAGAAAAATCGTTTTCTCCATCCACAAACTCATCGAAACTATAATTGGCATAATTGTAATTGCCTTGTGTACTGATTTGCCAAGGCCCATCCAGCCAATCATAGCGCAGACTCACCTCTAGTCCCTGGTGTATAGTTTTACCAGCATTGATGCCAATGAACTGATCTAAACCCGTACGTCTGGCAACTAATAAATCTCGGATTTGCATTCGATAAATCGAGAGGTCGTAGTGGAATTTCCCATTAATATAACTACCACGGCTG
Organism: Saprospiraceae bacterium; assembly: GCA_042095835.1. Classification (GTDB taxonomy): domain Bacteria; phylum Bacteroidota; class Bacteroidia; order Chitinophagales; family Saprospiraceae; genus DATFKA01. Next base: position 1,869 of record JBELML010000198.1, on the reverse strand, counting down.
CCTAATTCAAAATTCCAACCTTGCTCGGGCTGGATTTCATTGTTGCGGCTGCCGTCAGGGTTGAGCGTTTCCTCTAGCGTTGGTGGAGAGAAGCCATGACTGACCGTTGCAAAAATACTGACTTGTGGATTCCACTGATAACCAATACTAAGCCTTGGTGAAAGGATGGCATCGAATTGATAGTCACCCGACAGATCACTACTATCCGTCAAGAAATAGTCGGTCAGCTCATAACCTGTGCTGTTGAGATTCAAACCTGCTTTGACAAACCACTGCGGTCCAATGGCCCAATCCCAGCTGGCAAATAGGTTGAAGTAGCGCCGCCGTTCTTCATTGTCACTTAGCAGGGCGCGTAGTTCTCCACCGTCTGTTTCATTGGTGGTCCACTGGTAGTTTTCCGTATAGGTTTCGATGCCAATTTGTGCATTGGGTGTTTGGCGTTGTCGGCCGTTGCGATAGTCTAAGGTGATTCGGTAGCCACCCGACCAATTGGATTCGCGCAGGATATTGAAAGGCCTAGATTCGTAATTGTTGCGGTAGGTGCCGAATAGACTTGCATGACTACTGATCGATTTGCCTTGCGCACCGAGCCACCAATCGTATTGATGAGCAATACCAGTAATCAATCTCTGGTTGTCTTCAAAACCCATAACCTGTGCCCAGGTGAAGGCTGCTTTGCTTGGTTCGTTCCTAAAATCATCTTCGCTGAGCGAGCTGGGAATAAAGGCTTTTAAATCGGTATAATTGACTAAGAAAGTAGTGCGGTGCCTATTACCACTGCCAATCTTCCCCAGGAGGGTAAAACTCTCTCTATCGTATTCATTATTGTCGCGGTACCCATCGCTATGCGTATCGTTGAAATTGAGGCTGAGTTGTAGCTTGTTTTTAGGATTGTAGTAGTTGAACTGGGCAACTTGTCTCTCCAAACCAAATTCTCCCCATTCGCTGGAACTATTCAACTGAAAACCAGGCCTGCTGCCATCTCCAGTTTGTAGATGAATCATGCCACCTAGGGCTGCCCCATAGTTGCTAGCTGTAGGTCCTTTCCATACTTGGATGTTGTTGAGAAAACTAAGGTCGATGTCTTCTATGGAAGTCTCCCCAACACCATTGGTGATAGGTATCTCATCAAGATAAGCCCTGATTTTAGCTGTGCCAAATGGGATTCGATTACCGATACCTCTGATGGTGATTCGATTGGTGTTGAGTGCACCAGATTGCATATAAACGCCAGGTATTTGATTAAGTGCAGTGGCTGGACTTAATTCCTGGAAACGTGTCAAATCGGGGCGAGATAGAAAGGCGACTGCTTCGGGTGTACGTAAGCCCACCTGTGGAGGCCTGGCTGTGACCGTTACACCTCCCAAAACATTATTACTAATCAACTCCACAGTATAAAAAGCGCCATCTATCAGTTGACTTAGATAAGAACCTTCATAACCGATAAAGCTGACTTGTAGGCTATCGGCACTAGTCAAGATACTGAAGAAACCATCCTCGTTGCTGACGGTTCCCAAAGCGCCACTACTTTCTTGGATGCTAGCGCCTGCTAATGCTTGTCCATCTTTGGCGTCCACGATTTTACCGCTGATCTGTATTTGTCCACATAGGATAGAACTACTTAAGAGCAGTAGGCTGAAGAGGAGTACACGCATGGTTCTTATTTTGGTGGCAAAGTTAAGTACTTCAATCTCCTAACCAAAGGTTTTGAATCCCAACAAATCATATACACACAAAAAATATAAGTTAAGGCACGGGCAATTATTTTTATTTGAAACAATTTGATTTAAGTTTGCAAAACAAATAGTGTTAATTCTCAAGGTCTCAAGGTCTCAAGGTCTCAAGGTCTCAAGGTCTCAAGGTCTCAGA
>JBELML010000197.1:0-8005 GCA_042095835.1 Saprospiraceae bacterium | reverse complement strand
GTTTCATTCTAAGTAACGGACAAAGAATAAGTATGGCATTTTGGCCGAGAAGATTTTGTTTCAAGACAAGGCAAAAAACGTAGCTAATGCAGGGTATTAGCGAGGCTTTTTAACGCAGTATTGGGACAAAAGATTCCGCCACAAATCAATAAGTTATTTTTTGATCGTTACTAAAAAGAGAAATAGCCCAAGTATGAAAAAGTATTTTGATCATTTGGTCACCCTTCTACTTATTGGTTTACTTATTTATCAGGTAAGTCGGCACTTTCAATTGCAGCCAGATCTTGAAAAAGGCGCTAGTGCGCCCCTGTTCACTAGTGAACTAATAGACCGTAGCACCTTCAATCTCGCGGAATTAAAAGGCCGATACGTACTGGTTGATTTCTGGGGAAGTTGGTGTGGTCCATGCCGAAGGCAGAATCCCAAATTGGTCAAATTATACCAAGAATACCACGATCAAAAATTCGTTGATGCAGAAGGTTTTGACATCGTCAGCATAGCCATAGAGCCCAATACACCCGCTTGGCATAATGCCATAAAAAAAGATGGCCTAGATTGGCCCTATCACCTAGTCGACCCCTCTACTGGTGGAGAAGGCTTCAGTGGCGCTATTGCTAGTCAATATAAAATACAATCGGTACCGAGTAGCTATTTACTCGACCCCAATGGCGAAATCATCAAAGTCAATGCCTCCTACTGGCAGCTCAAGAAATTTTTGCAAGAGCGGTTGTGATCTTATGTAATATGTGCTAGGTATTATGTGCTATGTTAATGAGACCTTTGTAGTGTGCAGCAATACAATCTGGTCGAATTAATCCCGAAGAAACGCTAGTGGATTTCGGGATACTTTGCTAGGTGTCAAGTGTCAGATGTCAGGTATCATGTCTCGGGTAACGCATTGAATCATTACACCATTCACTCATTTTTTCCCATTACACCATTATTTCTCTACCGAAGCTTTAGCATAGGTAGACACCATTCCCTCCATATGTCAGGCATTCTCACAACAATCTGCCAAAATGACCCATTTATAGGTATGGCAAAGAAATTGATGAACAAGTATAAAGAACTTATTTCTACTTTGAAATATAAAAATAGATCTCAAAGCATGGATAATAAAGAGAAAGATTTACAGAACGAGCCTCTAGACTCGACGATAGAAAATGAAGGTCTACACACAAAGAGCCAAGAAGCTGATCCAGCTGAAGAAACGCAGGATAGTCCTGATCCACAAATCGACAAAATGAAGCAGGAAAACGCTGAGCTAAAAGACAAATATCTACGCCTTTTTGCAGAATTTGATAATTATAAAAAGCGTACAGTAAAGGAGAAACTAGATATGATGAAGACTGCTTCTGCTAATACCATGCAGGCACTCCTTCCTATACTTGACGACTTTGATCGCGCCAAGAAAATTGCTGAGGACAATAAAACTACCGAGGTTTTTAGCGATGGCGTCAATCTCGTTTATCAAAAGCTATATGGCACTTTAAAGACCAAAGGACTGAAGCCAATGGATTCTACTGGTGAGGTATTCGATCCCGAACTACACGAAGCGATCACCGAAATCCCAGCTCCAACCGAAGATTTAAAAGGGAAAATCGTGGATACGGTAGAGCGTGGCTACTTCCTTAATGACAAAATTATCCGCCACGCTAAGGTTGTCGTAGGGCGATAAATAATAACAACATGGCAAACAAGAGAGATTATTATGAAGTATTGGGTGTCGATAAAGGTGCCGATGCTTCTACCATAAAAAAAGCCTACCGCAAGCTAGCTATTAAATTTCATCCTGATAAAAATCCAGATGACAAAGCTGCGGAGGAGAAATTTAAAGAGGCTGCCGAAGCCTACGAGGTCCTTAGCGATGAGGACAAAAAGGCACGTTATGATCGCTTTGGCCACGCTGGTGTTAGCGGTAATGGTGGCTTCCAAGGTGACGGTATGACCATGGATGATATCTTCTCCCAATTTGGAGATATTTTTGGAGATTCTCCTTTTGGCAACTTCTTTGGCGGCGGTCGCGCAGGTGGTGGTCGTACCCAAAGCCGTGGCCAGAAAGGAAGCAATATCCGCATCAAGGTAGGTCTTACACTGGAGGAAATCGCTACTGGAGTCTCTAAAAAGATCAAAGTAAAGAAGCAGATTGGCTGTGAGGTCTGTGGCGGTAGCGGTGCTAAAGATAGTAGCTCCGTAAAAACGTGTACAACTTGTAATGGTGCAGGCTACGTACGCCAGGTAAGAAGTACCTTCCTCGGACAAATGCAAACAACTTCAGCCTGTCCTACTTGTAATGGTTCGGGTCAAATCGTAACTGCGAATTGTAAGAACTGTAAAGGGGATGGTCGGGTCTACGGAGAAGATACTTTAGAGATTGACATCCCTGCTGGTGTAGAAGAAGGGATGCAGCTTTCTGTACGTGGTAAAGGAAATGCAGGCTTGAAAGGTGGCCCAACCGGAGATTTGATCATCAATATTGAGGAGAAACCGCACGAGCATCTTCAACGAGACGGTCAAAATGTCATATTTGAGCTTTATCTTAATTTTGCTGACGCCGCTTTGGGTACCTCCAAAGAAGTACCTACACTGACGGGTAAAGTAAAAATCAAAGTTCCACCTGGTACGCAGTCTGGAAAGATATTCCGTCTAAAAGACAAGGGTCTGCCTGCCATCCAGAGTTATTCTAAAGGAGATCAGTTGATTCACGTCAACGTATGGACGCCCAAGAAGCTCAACGACAAGGAGCGTAAGCTCCTAGAGGAATTGAAAGAAATGCCCAACTTTGATCCTCAACCTGGTAAATCGGAGAAAACGTTCTACGAGAAAATGAGAGATTATTTCAAGTAGACTGATAATAAATCAAGCCCAAACGAGGTTTTGCTATAGATTGCAAATCCTCGTTTTTTTATGAATACTTTTGGCATGCGTTTTTTAGAACGATTGGCTTTCCTTTTTATACTATCTCTTTTAGTAGGCTGTGCAGAGCCTTTCGACCAAGAGGTCATCCACACTATCGATGACGGCACTTGGTCATATGAAGAACCACTAGTATTCGATTTCAATATTGATGACACGAGTGCTGTCTATACCTTTTTTATGGACATCGACCACTCGATAGACTATCCTTTCCAAAATCTTTATACCAAAATACAAACCACCTATCCAGATACCGAGGTCAAGCAGGATGTACTCTCCTTTGAGCTATGCGACAACTTTGGACTTTGGCAGGGAAAATGCCGCGGAGACCTTTGCAAGGTACGTGTACCGCTACAAACGAAAGCCCGATTTAAAGCCACCGGATCGTATCAGCTTAGTTTTGAGCAGTACACCCGTAGAGATAGCTTGAGTGGTTTACGGCAGTTGGCCTTGAGAGTGGTGAAGGAAGAAGGTTTTTGATTTATCTACTTCTTCCAGATCTTTTTTTCTAAAGATTCTAGTACCAGTTCCCATAAATCTTCGTAGGGAATAATTTCAGTTTCATATACTTGTTTTGCTACTTCTAAAGGGACAGTATCTAACTTTTTCCGTAGTTCTGCGGTTCTTCGGATGACTCTGGCTTGGTGAAAATCAGACTCCATCGTTTTTATTAACATCTTGATAAAGCAATTACTTCTGAACGAATCATCTTTACGCAAATATCTACTGCAATACATATTGATCGAATCAATTCTATCAATCGCCCCGTGATATTGTTTGCGAAGAAAAAGAAAAAGGATTTGTATAATTAATATAGGTACGTTGCGGGTACGTTTTTGAACAGCATAAATAGGTACCTGATTGAGAAATTTTGCCAACCTAAATTTTTCATGACCTTCTATTTCTATTTTGCCCATCTCATGGAGATAGGATAAATAAGCCTGATACACCCTCCATTTTTCTGCATCATCTTCGGGTAAGCTATTAAAGCGTCTATGATCGATGACAAACTTTGCTGTATCGTATGCTTTCCTATATTGTTTCGTGTGCATACATAACAGAAAATAGAGATCATAACTGCTAAACCATCCAATGCTACCTTCAATAGAGTATTTTAGAGATTTATGAAATAGAGCTTCTCCTTTTTTGAAATTTCTATTTTGCCAATAGATAAGAAATAATTGTCTTGAAAATATGCCCGTTGCTTTAGAAGGAAATTTTGATTTCGCTTCAAAAAAGGAGATCGCTTTTTCACATACCTCAATTCCAAGACTCATATTATTTGTACTAGTTGCAACTATTAATTGGATGAGATAGTAACAAAGATTCAATTTATAAGAGTCGTATTCAGCAACTAATGGTTTGAGTATTTCAATATTATTTTTTGCTTTGATATAGCCTTTGTCTAGGTCTCCCGTTTTTGAGTTATAAAAATCAATTAGGGTTGAACCATATAATTCCTCAGCCGTAGCATCGGCTTCATATCTAGCCTTGTATTCATGATAAAGCTGGTTGTAATATTCAAATTTCTTAGCATTGTACTTGTGGCTACTATAATGAAGCCGTAGCTGTCTACTAATGTCTAATATCAATTCCATAAATTCATAGCGAATCGATTGCTTTAGAACCTTTTCCATTAAAGGATAGGCATTTAATAAAGCTGTCCTACCTGCGAGAATCTTTGCGGAAGCATATTCTTTCCAACATGTATAATATGCTTTGGCAACTTCGTCAAATTCGGCATGTTGAATGTCGATAAATAGAACGGTATTATGCAGGCGTTCTACTAATCTTTTCTTGAGTTCTTTGTAGCGCCTGTCATTAGGAGTGCTTTGATAGAAATAAGCAGCAGCAGCTTCATCATTCGAAAGGGAACCATCTATGAGTTTATCATAAAACTCATGTACACTGGTCTTTCTGGGTGACAGATTACCGAGTACTTCAATATGCTTTACCTTGTGTTTATCAACAATGTCGACTAGTTCTAGTATATCTTTCATTAAAAGGGGTATTGTTGCTTTTTTATATGGTCCAATATAGGGTTTTGGCATATAAAAGAGGGAATTGTGCGCTTTTTTAAAGTTTTTATTACTCTCTTATCTCGTAAATTTCAGGGTATTGTTTTTCATAAAAAACTGGTTATCAGCATCTGTTTTTTCAAATTCCTCCAAATAGGCCAAAAACCTTACGTAAAAATGGGTGTCAACTGTTAGTGCTTCTAGTCTCAGCTACCTGTATGTTTGTAATGTAATCGCGATTAAGACAAATTAATAAACAAACAAAAAACATCCTCTAATGAATACGATAATGCTAGTTCTCTCCCTATTGGGAGGGTGGGACTTCTTTGGCCCTACTTCAACAAACCACCTTACAAAAGAAGGTATAAATCGAATATACAAAACAGATGTACGCTGACTTAGACCAAGATGCCCTACTGGTATCAAAGGAGGCTAAATTTAACTTAGGAATGAGTCAATAATAAATTAAACATCTTTACTTGTTCTTTTGCCGCCCAGTTTCGTTAAAGCTATTGTGCCGCAGGCACAAGCTAGGCAGGATGCGCTGCATCGCCTCCGTTTTTTGCCTCACTGAACAGCAAAATGTAAAGCCTCTGTTATCGGAGGGTTTATCGGTGGTGGCTTAAATGGTTGTTGGACAGGATCAATAGTTGAATTCTTTTTAGAAGGCCCTCCTGGAGCGGCCGCAGGTTGTGTACTTGGTGCATCAGCGGGGGCTGTTGGAGGCTCTTTAACAGGTAGTGCTATGGGATGCTAACTAATTTTTAAAAGCTTATATTTATGGAATATAATATGAATACTATGTTAGAGAAATTTTTAAAATCTAAAACTGGGCTTGTAATTTCAAACTTGGGAATTCTCTATTTGTTATGGATAAATATCAATTTTTTATTGGATAATAATGGGGCTTTGTCGAATAATAGGGTCTTAGCTTTAGTCATTGGTGCAATTCTTTTAGGGTCTTTACCTATTATGCAAGTTTTCGTGTTCTTTGTAAAAAAGAAAGAAGAATAGTTTTTCTGATATAATAGGGGTCAAACCAGCTCCTCTTTATGAGAATAGTGTTTCATTATACTAAACAGAGCCTTATTAATATTTATGAAAAATAATCGCCTTGTATTTGTAGCCGCAGCAATTCAATATACGATTTTGATCCTATTCATAGGAAGCTATTTTGGGTTAAACTTACCTTTTAGTGAGCTTATAGGTAAGTTGATAAAAAATTTAGTTATTGCTATTCCTATAGGTATTCTACTTGCTTACTTAAATAGTAGAAGTAAAGCTACTCATCAACCTTAAGAACAATGTTAGGATTAACACTTTAATTTTGGTGATTAAAAATTAGCAACCTACTACAGATATTATGATTGAAAAATTTGTCAAGTCAAAGTCGACGGGCCTCATATCGAACTTAATCATTTTAATATACTTTGGTCAAACATTAACTTTACTAGAAAATAATGGCTCCCTACCCAATAACAAGATCTTAGCATCAGCGATTGGAGTATACTTCTAGGGGCATTGTTTTTTACAAAAATTTTTATGCACGATGAAATGAGCATGATCTTATTTAATCATAAAATCACCAACCGGTGATGATTAAATAAGATTATGCGAAAGCGAAGCGGTTACATTATTTAAAAATTTTGTAATTGCTTCATTTTTAAATAATTGCTAAATTTTTAAACACATGAAAAAAAGTCTATTTATTTTTTCAATTTTATGCTTATGCGCCTTTGTTTTCAATGGGTGTAAAGAAGAAACTAGTAGTACGTCTACCACTTCTTCAATGGAACAATTAACTGACGCTTATTTCAAATCTTTTACTGACTTATCAAAAGATTTCATAAAATCTAACGAAATGGTCTTAAAACGAGGTACTAATATTAATTTTTCCACTTTAAAAAAAGCAGAGACTCAACAGGAATTAGTTACCTCTTTAGACCAATTAAGCTTGGAAGTTGACCTTCAAAAATTAGAAGCTGGCATTAAGAACCTCGAAAGGATTGAAACTGCATTAATCAACAAAGAATTCAGCTTAGAAAATTATGAGGTCTTATTAAAAGATAAAATGCCTTCAACAGTTGACCTAAGTTCAGAATCTAGAATGAATTGCCTAAAAACATATGACTATGCAATAGCTAAAGTGGGGATTACGGCAGCTGGGGCAGCGACAGTTTCAGGAGGAACAGGTGCCCCCGCTTGTATTGGGGTTGCCTTGGCTGAAATTGCTGCCGCTGAAATTGCTTGGCAAGCATGTCTAAACAAATTCGAAGAAGGGAGTTAAGTGGCTGAAGAGGGCACCCATGTTCTTAATTGCTTTTTACTTAGTTCTAACAGGAAACATCTTCCTTTCTAGATAGGTATAGCAGCAACTTTCTTAATATTTTTATTTTTTCATATCCCAATAATGATTGCTTAAGCCAAACCAATATTGAGCTAGGACAAAGTTTAAAGAGTACAAGCGCCAAAAAAGACTATTCGACTTTTCTGTAAAGGCGTTCTCCGGTTCTTCCTCCATCCCATATCATTTCTATCATCTCCTCACTGAATGTCACAACATTTATAGTACGTTTATTCAATCTAATAGTACTGTCTTGATTGTTTACTATAAAGGGTGCCGTTATTGTAGTTGGAGTATCAAGATACCACACCTCATATTCACCAGTTTTATAGAATCGATAATACGGATATGGTGGATTTAAAGAATGTAATTCAAAGTCTCGATAGTCAAGATAGCTAATACTTTCTCTTATCTCCCAGTCTCCATATATAATTTCAGAGAGAAGGATAGGGGAAGAAACTATTTCTTCTTTTTTACAACTCAAAGTCACCGCTAAAAGAAAGATGGTTAATAAAACCCTTTTATCCATTTTATAATGAAGCTGTTTAAAGTTTCCTTGTTGGGCTATCAAAAACATCTTTTAAGGCTACTCTTCGTTAAAAAGCCTCACCTATGCGATGCATAGCTTGCGTTTTTTGCCTCGATTAGCCTCAAAATACTGTTTTCTCGCCGGCAACAGAAAACCTTAGACAACTTCTATTTTTAAGTACCAAACTTCTAAACATTT
>JBELML010000196.1:0-8289 GCA_042095835.1 Saprospiraceae bacterium | reverse complement strand
AAATTAAACATCTTTACTTGTTCTTTTGCCGCCTAGTTTCGTTAAAAAGCCTCGTTGATGCGCTGCATCGCCTGCGTTTTTTGCCTCACTGAACAGCAAAATACCTGCGTAAATCTTGTATACTTTATTAATGTCCCATTCCTTGCCTTTTCTACAAGACAGCAATCTATTTTTTTTAATTTATTTTTTTATTTGATAGGGGTTAAAGATTTTCTTTGCATCTACTTTATGTGAACAACATCAACCGACTGATATATTAAATTAAAAAACTAGTAAGGATGTATAAAAAAATAATAACCTTTTGCACGGCTTTCCTACTGATCTCGATGACTGCAAAAGCACAGTACGAAGAGACCTTATTTGGTAGTTTAGATTTGACAGGTATGTGGTATACCAGCACACAGAATTTCTCCTTCTTTGAGGATGATGCCCAATATTTTGGTGGTGGAAGCTTTGATTTTGAGTTTGGAAAATCACTGTACATTGGCTGGTCTTGGCACCGTATGCGCGATGATGCCAATATCACAGGAACAGATCGCACCGAATTATTTGAGTTGAGGCATCGTGGTTTAAATCTCGCTTATGCACCGAATGCGGGACGCGTAATCCATCCAAGATTTGGCGTTTTTGCAGGGGGCGGCCGCCTAAATATTACAGGTGAAGGCAGAGATCGCGTCTTTGGTATCTCCCCCTCAGCTGGTGCGGAGATTAATATCACTTCTTGGTTTAGACTAGGCTTGGAAGGTGGTTATCGATTGATCACCGATGTGAACGTGGAGGGCTTTGAGAGTAGTGATTTCTCTACACCTTATGCACAATTACAATTGCGCTTTGGTTTTTCTTGGGACTATTAGAAAAACCCTAGACAACTTCAAAAAATAAATACTGACCTTCCACTTTTGCTTAGTGGATAATACCCTAATTAGAAGTGGAGGAGTCAGTATCCTCTGTTTTTGCACCTCGATGAGGTGCTTTTTTATTTGTGGTAAGTCAGCCGCTCTCCAACAAGAAAGCGGCTGATTTTTTTATGACAAACGTTCGTAGATGCCAGCAATACCTTGGCCTCCACCTACGCAAGCGGTAACCATTCCGTACTTGTTTCCGCGACGCTCCATCTCATTGAAAAGTTGGACCGATAGTTTGGCGCCAGTACATCCTAATGGATGCCCTAAAGCAATCGCACCACCATTCACGTTGACGATATCTGGATTCAGACCAGCCTCCTGTATAACGGCTAGTGATTGTGCAGCAAAGGCTTCGTTGAGTTCGATCAGATCTATATCTTCTTTGTTCAACCCTGCTTGCTTGAGCGCTTTAGGAATCGCAGCACAAGGCCCAATACCCATGTATAAAGGATCTACACCCGCAACAGCACAAGCAGCCATACGAGCAATCGGTTGCAAATTCAGTTGCTTGACCATTTCCTCACTCACCACCAAAACAAAGGCGGCACCATCTGAAGTTTGAGACGAATTACCGGCAGTCACTACACCTCCATTCGCGAATACGGGGCGCAACTTATTAAGCACCGCTGTTGTTGTGGAGCGACGTACACCTTCATCTGTATCTACCGTGAAGGTCCGCTCTTGGCGTTTGTTGTCCTTCACAAATACTTCGGTGATATCTACAGGAACAATTTCAGATTTGAATTTCCCTTCGTCGATTGCACTGGCCGCTTTCATGTGCGATTTGTAAGAGAACTCATCCGCTGCTTCGCGATTGATGCCATATTTTCCAGCTACTGCTTCAGCAGTGAGGCCCATACTCGCTAGGTAGTTGGGTACATCGGCAGCTACTTTATAAGAAGGCGCCAATTTATAACCGACCATTGGGATCGTACTCATGTTTTCAGCACCACCAGCGATATACATGTGCCCCATGCCCGCTTTAATTTTGGCGACCGCCATGGAGATGGTCTCCAGTCCCGATGCACAATACCGGTTGACGGTGACACCTGGTACTTCTTTACCAAGGGCACGTAAGGAAATTTGACGGCCGATCTGCATACCTTGCTCTCCTTCTGGATTGGCACAACCGACAAAAACGTCGTCGATTAGAGTAGGATCTACTTCAGGTACTTGCGCCATCAAATGTTTGACGACGTCTACACCTAAATCATCCGAACGATAATGCTTAAAACCCCCCTTCTTGGCTTTGCCAACAGCTGAGCGGTATCCTTTTATGATATATGCTTCCATTTTATTAATGTTGTCTGCCTATGCTAAAGCTATGGCAGATGAATAGTGATATAATTTTGTAATGATATAAAGTCTGCAAAAGTTTGAATTTGGCAGATTATAATCATACTGACATGCCGACAAGCTGATAAGAATTTGAAAAAAATTCTCCGTCAGTTTCGGCAGTACTAGTTACGTAGTGGCTTATTCGTTTGTAGCATATGTTGGATACGCTCCAACGTTTTCTGCTCGCCCGCAAGACTCAAGAAAGCTTCTCTTTCTATATCGAGTAGGTACTGCTCTGATACTTTAGGTGTTCCAGACAAATCTCCACCACAAAGGACAAAAGCTGCTTTTTTAGCGATTTTGATGTCGTGCTCAGAAGCATATTTCCCAAGACGCAACTCATTAGCTGCAACATACAGTGCCGCCAATCCAGTTTGACCTAGTACGGTGATGTCGTTGCGCTGAATGGGTTGCATATAATTAGGAGCAAGCTCTAGCACCTTTTTCTTGGCTTCCGCGATAGCACGATCTTTGTTCATGACGACCTCATCTCTACCTTGGATTAAGTAGCCTTGATTAAAAGCCTCGTGAGCTGAAGTCGCGACACTAGCCATAGCGATCGTTTTAAATCGCTCAATAAGTCCAGGAACCTGTACGCCATCTTTTACAAAATCATCAGATGCTCGTAGCGCAAACTCTTTGGTACCACCTCCACCAGGAATCAATCCGACACCTACTTCTACTAAACCTATATACGATTCTGCACTTACAGCTGCTGCATCGCAGTGCATCAAGGTCTCACATCCACCACCAAATACATATCCTTGAGTGGCAGCCACTACAGGGATTGAAGAGTAGCGACAACGCATCGTCGTCTGCTGGAAGAAGTTGACCGCAAAGTTGAGCTCTTCGAACTCTTGCTGATAAGCTAGCATTGCGATCATCATCAAATTGGCTCCTACTGAGAAGTTGGTATCATTGTTACCAATGACCAATCCAGTCCAACCTTCTTCTTCGGCCTTTTCAATAGATTCGTTGATACCACGTAGGACGCCCTCGCCAATACTATTATGTGGACTAGTGAATTCTAGATTCAGCACGCCATCTCCGATATCGTGTAGGATGATTTCATTATTCTTATGTACGGGAGTCTGAGCACGGTAGTTGTCCAGAATGATAAAGGAGTCTGCTCCAGGAATAGCCACATAAGATTTGCTGGCTACATCGTAGAATTTGCGTACCCCATCTTCTCTTATATAAAAGGTCTCATGACCAGCTACTAGCATTTCCTCGATCCAAGGAGCGACTTGCTCACCCGCAGCTTTAGCTAAATCTAAGCCTTTTTTGACACCAATAATATCCCAATATTCAAAGGGGCCTACCTCCCAGGCATAACCAGCGCGCATAGCATCATCGATACTATAAAGGGCATCGGTGATCTCAGGAATACGATTAGAAATATAGGCGAATAAGCCCAATAAAGATTTTCTTACCAGTTCACCACCTTTGTCTTCGGCGTCGAACATGAACTGAATCTTCTTGGCTAATTGATCGATGTTTTTTACACCTTTTAGGCTAGGCAGATCAGGTTTAACAGATGGCGCGTATTCAAGTGTTTCCAGATTAAGTGCCAGGACAGCTTTTTTGCCATTCTCATCCTTAATCTTTTTGTAAAATCCTTGTCTGGTTTTGTTGCCCAAGAATTTATTCTCCAGCAGAAATTGCATGTATTTAGGAGAATCGAACACATGAGCTTGCTCATCGTCGGGGCAATTATCCTTTACACCCTGCATAACCTTAGCAGAAGTATCTAGCCCCACTAAATCTCCCAGGCGGAATGAGCCTGTTTTAGGACGACCAATAGCCGGTCCAGTCAGTTTATCTACTTCTTCGATACGAAGGCCCAGCTCCGTTGTCAGTTGGTAAACCTTAGAAAGGGCATAGATGCCGATACGGTTCCCAATGAAAGCAGGTGTATCTTTACAAAGTACTGTTTGCTTGCCTAGATAAACATCACCGTAGTGCATGAAAAAGTCAATAACCTCCTGCTTGGTATCGGCAGTAGGGATGACTTCAAAAAGCCTTAAATACCTGGGAGGATTGAAAAAGTGAGTCCCGCAGAAATGCTGACGGAAATCTTCGCTTCTTCCTGCTGCCATCATGTGGATAGGGATTCCGGAGGTATTAGAAGTCACCAGGGAACCTGCTTTGCGATATTTTTCTACTTTTTCAAAAATTTGCTTTTTGATGTCCAATCTTTCAATGACGACCTCGATTACCCAATCACAATCTCCAATTTTCTCAAAATCATCATCGAAGTTGCCCGTAGTAATTCTAGAGGCAAAACTTTTGTCATATAATGCGGCAGGTCGAGATTTAAGTGCATTTTTAAGTGCTCCATTCACGATACGGTTGCGAGCAGCTGGATTAGCTTTCTCCTCCTCGCTCAAGTCAAAGGGCACGATGTCTAGCATGATGACCTCAAGACCGATATTGGCAAAATGACAGGCGATGCCTGAGCCCATTACGCCTGATCCAAGAACGGCTACCTTTTTTAGTTTTCTATTCATTGGTTGGTTGTTATTTCAAAAATTGAATTCAGTTCGATTTCTAGCGAATTTTCGCTAATGTGGCAAAAATACATTTTTTAGAACAAAAACAAAGGTTATTTGGATTACAGTAGGTAAGACTTTTATTTTTTTTAAATAAAAAACCCGAAACCAGATTTTAAACTGATTTCGGGCAGAATAGCTGAATAGGGCTTGTCTGCTAAGCAGAGGCTTTTTTACTAGTAAGAGAGAATTCGTTTACGACAATCTCTGGTACTTGCCTAGTATTTCCTTGCTTATCTTGATAGCTGCTGTAGGTTAATTTGCCACGTATCAAGACTTCTTTTCCCTTTTTCAAAAGCTGGTTCATTACTTCAGCCTGCTTGCCCCAGCCGACGCAGTTATGCCAATAAGTGGTCTCCACTCGGTCGCCATTTTTATTGGTATAATACTCATTGGTCGCCATTCGGAACTTGGCAAGTGTGCTTCCATTTTCCAACTTTTTAAAATCGGGATCTGCTCCAAGGAATCCCATTAATTGTACACTGTTCTTAAGGTTGTTCATGATAAAAAATTTAAATATTTAGAAAAATCATAAACCAAAGTTCTATACTCCACCACCAATTATTCGGTTATTAAACGTTTATTTTTTTTGAAACGACTACTAGCAAGCATTGATGAAGTAAGCAATATCAAAAGCCTCCTCCTCTCAAAGTCACACTTAAAATACCAGCCACGAAGCCACTAATTAGGTTTATCCAGTCAGCCCCCAGTCCCCCGATCCCCGCTCTCCCTATCTCAATGTACCAAAGTCTCCGCTCTCCCTCTCCCCAAGTCCCCGCTCTCTCTGTCTTCTCCCAGTCTCCAAGTCCCCCAGTCCCCCAGTCCCCCAGTCTCCCCTCTCTCAACTCCCCAAGTCATAAATTGCGAAAGCCAAAAGAAATCTCTACCTTCCGATAATAATTATGGACCTTATTCTCAAGCTATGGATATATCAAAAGAAGAATTGTACGACGCCATGGGCGAACTGATCTACGCGGTAGCGCTAGCAGACGGCTATATTCAGGAGGAAGAGACCGATCGCCTCCAGGAATTGCTCTTAGGGCATCCTTGGGCAGCGGCTATTCAATGGTCATTCGACTATGAAAAAAGAAAAAGTAAAACTTTAGAAGCGGCCTATCAAAAGGCATTAGTTACCTGCCAGGCTTATGGCCCCAATGAGGAATATGCTTTCCTGATGGAAGTCCTTGAAAAAGTAGCGGAGGCTAGCGATGGCGTAGATGAACAAGAAGCAGGTATCATCGATCGCTTTAGGAACGATCTTACCACCTATTTTATGAATTAATAAGCTAGCTAATATGCGAAATAGACTCCTTTTTCTTAGCATGATTTGCTTTTTCCTCTTGTCTACTTGTAGTAAGAAAACCCAAAAGGCTACCCCAGATTGCTACGATCCGGCTCAAGTACAAAAAGATGCTATCTGTACGATGGACTATAATCCTGTCTGCGGCTGTGATGGCAAAACCTACTCCAATGCCTGTGTTGCGAAGACGAGTGGAATCCTTAAATGGGAAAAAGGCGCTTGTGAGGATAATTAATTCTGCTGTTCCAAAGGGATGATGATTCGTGTTTGTAAACTATCCAAACCTTTGGGTAGTACCCATTTGGGGCCTTTTTGTACCATATTGATGGCCATGCGATCATAAGTAGGTGTTGCCGTTTTGACAACCTCAAGGGCTTGAGGCTGACCGTCAGGCCAAATGGAATAAGCAATGGTAGGCGCAAAAATGGGAGGTTCTACTACATTTCGCCCCGAGCGGAAGAACTCTGCTTGGTCTTTCTCCTTATTTCTAAAGCCAAAATAATCTTTTAGCACATCATATTCTTCTTTGGTGTTGGGCTTGGTTTGATCCAGATTACGACTTAGGTATTGATTTTTGGTGCCATCCGAATTCGGTCGAAAATCTATATAGAAATTGTTATCGGTATAGTAGCTTAATACCGTATCGGTATGTGTTTCAAAATGTGCTAATGCAAATAAGGAGTCGTTTTGATCCTGGGCAATTTCAAAATAACTGACCCCTAATTCAATAAATGGATTTTCTGACTCATCTTCCAGGCTATTAAATTTGGTTTTTTTCATCGCACTGATGGCCTCCTCGAATGCAGCATCTGTAGCAGGTTGAGCTGGAATAGCTTTCGCTTCTTTAGATCGATTTAAATATTCGACTGGCTGGGCAGCTTTTGTATCAAAGGCAATCTCCTCAGTGATTTCTGCTTCGATCATGCCGATATCCTCCTCTACTAGAGGTGGCGCTGGTGGCGCTGCGGGAGCCGCTTGGGTGGATGGCGCATTACGTTTGGTCGCTGGTTCTGGTACCGGTGGCGGCGGCAAGCTTTCTTCTAGATTAGTGGGGCTGGGATCTGCTTCTGTGTCTAAATCAGGACTAGTACTTTCGGCTATGGCCTGTTCATCTGTAGGCCTTATTTCACTGATTTCTTGAGGTAGGGTGGCCAGCGTTTCGTTGCTGGTCTGGTATAAACTCCAACGCCAGATAGCCGCCATGCCAAGTAGGAGCAGCCCAATAGCAGCAATGGACCGGATCGGTAATGGAAAAATACGCTTGCTCTTTTCTTCGGTTTGCTGACGAACTTTGTTTTGCAGTCGACTCAGTGCTTGCTGATGGTCATGTGTAGGCGCAGAGCGATAGCCCTCCATTGCATCTGCAAGGAATGGATCATCATGAGAAAGCCGGTCGAGATGGATTTCCTCTTTAGCTCCGATAGCACCTAAAATCCACTTTCGAAGCAATCCTTTTTTACTATTCATCTGCTTCATAAGGCGTTTTTTCCATTTTGGCGGTAATACAATTTTTTAGATTCCGCCGCCCGTTTTGAATATGAGAGCGCACCTTACCTAAATTCAAGGGTAAAGCTTCGGCAATTTCTTGATAGCTATGTCCTTGTAGGTAGAATAATTCGATACAGGTGCGCTGGTGTTCGGGCAGTTTTTTGATACAGGCTTTGAGACTTTTCAGCTCGTAATCTTTGGTTTGATCGATTTCGTTTATTAAAGGATGCAACGACTCATCAGATTGCATAATTGCAGGCTCCATTGGCAAAATAATTTCTTTTTTGCGCAAAGCCATCAAACAATGATTTTTAGCTAAAACATAAACCCAAGACCGAAAGGTTTTAATTTCAAACTTTTTAACCTTTTCAGGGAGTTGTTCGAAAATGTCCATCACGGCGTCTTCTGCTGATTCTGGTGATTTCAAGTATTTCATGCATACCCCATAGAGCAAGTCCAGGTACCGCTCGTAAAGCGTACCCAGGGTTTTGAGGTCCCCTTTCTTTTTAAAATGGGCGACCAATTCCTCGTCTGTCCAACTTTTTTGATTTCTGAACCGCATGCATGGTTTTTCCTGATGAGTAACGATCAAAAAAGAACTTTTCGATTTTGATGGAATCTTCTCGATCAAAATGCGAGACTTATTCTTTGTTAGGGCAAACGCAACAAAAGATTACCCTGTAATTTTTTATAATTCTTACTGAAA
>JBELML010000195.1:6053-8308 GCA_042095835.1 Saprospiraceae bacterium | reverse complement strand
CATCTCAGAAAATTGCCCAACTCAATGACGCTTTTCGCCAGTCGATGGGGCAGGGCGGTCAGGTCTATATGACTAAAGGAATCCAAAGTTTACCCGAAGAAGATCGACTCCAGGTATTTAATCTCGTCCGAACGTTTAATGACTTCTCAGAAGGTAATGATCCTTATGGTGAGCATGACTTTGGTTCCTTTGTTTTTAAAGAAGAAAAGGTCTTTTGGAAAATTGATTATTATGATCAGGAAATGCAGCATGGGAGTGAGGATCCGGCTGATCCTGAGAAGACGATTCGGGTGATGACGGTTATGTTGGCTTATGAGTATTAATGGCTCTTATCTTCTTGCTGGATATCAATAGTCTTTAAGAAAAGAGGGTCGAGATTTGCGTCAAAAGTTGATTTGCTCTCTTTTATTGCCACCACCTGCCCATCAAACAACCGCTCCTCCAAAAAGTCCAATCCACGCCCCTCAATCACAAAGGTTTGCTTAGCAGTTATAATGGATAGTTTACCAACAGGATCAAATTCAACTCGCAGAATATAGATATAAGGAATAGCCACCCGATGCCCATTCTTAAACACAAATTTCAGCCTAGGCGAAGTCTCTCCTTTAGGTACCAATTGGAGACAAGGATAGCACAGTTTGTCTGGCTCATTTTCATTGGCCGATTCCAGATTTTGATCTAGGCCTGGGAAGTGAAAATCACCATTCGATTTGAAAGTCGCTTCCGCGTTCTGCTGGAAGGAAGCTTGGGTGTCGCTCATAATTGAAGTCTTTATCATTGGTTTGAATAGATGGCGTACTCAGCTGTTTTTGGTAATTCTTGAGGAGAGGAGGGGACAGTGTAGGAGCCTTCGTCTTGGCATCCAGAACTTCCTCTGCACTCATTCGATCCGCTTCTTGACTAGCGGCCCACTTCAGTGCCTCTTTATCATCTGTATAGATCCGGCAGCGTTCTACGCCTCTGGAAACAGAAACGTAGAATTGCTTTTGATTGGATGCAGGGAAGGAGGTCGAACTTTGAGCAATCAATACCTCCGTAGCATCTTTTCCTTGGCTGGAATGGCTGGTGGAATAATAGCCTAAAGTAAACTGCTTGTAGTCTTTCGATACCGTTTTGCCATTATCTAGTTCGATATCTCCCTCTTTGTTGAATCCTTTGATTTTATAGTTGTCGCCATTATTGAGTGCGCTTCCATCACGGGACTTTCCATTTCCAGTGATTCGTATGAGATCGCCTTTAGCCACCGATACTTTTTCCTTTTGGCAAACTTGGTAAAATTTACTGGCGGAGAAGGGCAGGGATACCGCTTCTTGATTGTCGTTGTTGCTTATTCGGACATCGCCGCTTTTGGAGATCTCTTGTACGTCATAACTATGCCCAGCTTTGAAGTTTTGATAGTTCTTGTGGAATTGGATACTCATACCTTTTTGATAATTCAGGGCATCCTGCTTTTCTGTTTCGGTGAAGGAGAGCTTGCGGAGTACTTGAAAAGTACGTTCTTCTTGATCGACTAAGCCTTCTGCTTTCAATTTATCTCGAATGGCAGAGGTGATGGCTTTCCCTTCCGCATGAGTAGGCGAAACTACAATAGCAGTTCTAGGCGTTGTTTTTCCACCGCGTTCTTTTTTGGGAGGAGCTTGGATAGAGGCTAGATAATCCTTGGCGATTTGTTGGTGTCGCTTGTCTTGATCCTCAATTTCTATGATACTGTCCATTCGATCCAACTTTTCAAAGCCTTGGTTGTAATCTCCTTCTGCCAATGACTTGACCGCTGCTCTATATTTCGACTGATCCGTTTGACGGACAATCTCATTAACACGGGCTACGGGTAGCCCACTTTCTTGTTCTAGCAGTCTTTGAGCATCTCCAGATTCCACACTTTGGTGTTGGCGAAAGTCTCCGGAGAGAACAACCCGAGCGTTTTGTTCCTTAGCAATTTGGAAGATGCCATTCATGGTTTTGGTACCCACCATTCCAGCTTCGTCAATCAGGATAACCTGGTCTTTAAGTTGAGCTTGCAGCTTGTTATCATCTAACAGTTTTTTGATCGTATCGGCTCCCTCAAAGGATTTGCTGCGTAGTACGCCACGTGATGCAGCAGCGGACGGAGCGAAGGCAAAGAGCTTTTTATTTGAGGCTTCAATGCCTTCCTTGACTTCCTTCATGAGCGTAGTTTTCCCAACTCCCGCCGCACCACTGATCATAATGACTTGATCGGAGGATTGTAGGGTGTGCTGAATGGCATTCCTTTGTCC
>JBELML010000195.1:0-5953 GCA_042095835.1 Saprospiraceae bacterium | reverse complement strand
TCGGGTACAGCACTTTTTCTTTCCATGTAGTGCTGCAAAGCCAGATCAATGGCTTTGCTTGGAGAAAGTACATCCTTTTCCTTTTCAACAGCAAGGCCGTTTTGCGCGTATGCTCCTTTTAGACTGTGGATGTTGAAGCGTTCTTCCAAGGTCAATCTATTTTTCCAGGCTTGCTCCAAGGCTTCCTTTCCTAAACCTTCTACTTTCCGATGTCTCGTTTTTGCCCCCAATTTGGCTTTGTCCTTTTCCCAATGGATTCCTTTCTCTTTTGCAGCCTGCTCGATTTCTAGTGTGCGGTTGGAGAACTTTTCGATAGTAGATCGCTCGATTCCCGCAATTTCGATTCCTAGCTTTGATCTCTCTACTTGGTAGCCTGCCTTCTGCAAATTATCCGCGAGATAGGAATGGTAGAGCGCCTCATAGTAGATGGCATTTTTCTTTATAGTCCCAACTTCAATGGCTTGATAACGCGCTTTGTTTTCATTCCAGGTGGCGTTCATGACAAAGCAGTGCGAATGTAGATGTGGATCAGCTAGGTATTGAGTACTACCATCAATCTCCTGTGCAACCGGGCGACTGGTATGGTGTTCAAAATTGGCGTAAACTAAGTTGCCAGTCGTAGCGTATCGTTTTTGTTTTCCTTGTCCGACTTGCGTTTGCATATCTTTTTCAACAGCAAGCATCGCTTTTTTAATGGCTTGTCGGTGCGCCTCCAAAATTTCTTCATCTTTGGTGATGGCGTAGACCAGGGAAATACTTTTTGCAGCATTAAAAGTAAAGTCATATCCCGCCCGACGATTGGCGGCATCACGGGGCGTTATTTTCTCACCAGTAATGGGGTTCCGATTGGAGACCATCATTTCAAATGCTTGTGCGGTCACTTCCTTTCCAAGGCCCATCTTGCTGGCTAGCTTCCCCTGCCATTGCCCCATTACTTGTCCTTTTTCTGAAAAATAATCTTGTTGAGCCAGGGCATCTCGAAAATAATTAACTGCAGCTTTCCCCCCTTTACTGACTGTGATACGTAGCATGAAATCGAATTAGAGATTAAGCAAAAAGAAAAGTTCAGAAAGAGCGAAGCGCAGGAAGAAATAAAAACGAAAGTGGGCCAAAGAAGACCAGTAAAGACCGGATCAAAAGAAGGACCACGGGAAAAATCAAAAAATAAAAATGACAACAGACGTCTCGTCTAACAGAACTTAGGACAAGAATAGTGGCCTTTTATTGGAGGTGCAATGGATGGGAGGAGGGGGCTTTGAGTTTTCCAGTGTTTTCTTATAAACTTGAAAAATGACTTACAGAAGCAGGCTTAATGTGGTAGGTAAATTATCTCTTAACTGAGGGTGAGCATTTTTGAGTCTGATAAATCTATTTAATTGCTCATGCTCTAGATTGTCCCTGAAACTTCTACGTACAGCAATTGTATAGTTTTTGAGCGCAGGGTCTAGGTGATTCAATTTAGCATATCTTTCACAATTAATTCTAAAGAATATGATTTGTTGTAAATCCGTTAGATAACACCTTTCGAGCTCATCCTCATACAAGCCTAAAAGCGGTTCAGCTTTGTTAAACTGATTACTCTTAACGTATAGTTCAGCTTGACGAAGAACAGCCTGTCTGTACCAATTTTCATCATGATGGTGCTTAAAAAAGGAGTTACTTGTTTCAAGTAGGCGGAAAGATTCTTGATAGAAATCTTGGTTGTTTTTATTTTTTTCTGCTAACCTAAGATTAGAAATGCCATTTTGGTGTTGAATTTGCATTTCGAAAAACATCCTTTCACTAGACTTCATTCGAATGCTATCTAATAAATCTTTGTCAACTCTAAATTTTCTAACCGCAAACATATTTCGACCAATTTGGCGATAGTAAACCCTTAGCATATCATAACAGATCAGTTGCTTAACATAGTCTTTGTGCTCATTAAAGGCATCAATTGCCTTATTTAAACCTAATTCGAATTGCAGCCTATTTTCTTTCCCTATCCCTAATGCTAGTTTTGCTTTACAGATTAGGAAGTGGAATAAACCATATAGATATGGATGTTTGGAAATAAAAGTAGGTTTCTCAACGGTCATGAAATGGCCCACCAGAATTTGATACCCATTATAATAATGACCTTTATTAAAATTAAGTTGGGCTTGGTTAATATCTCCTTCAATATAGCTTGCTATAATTTTCCATTCCCTGTTTGTACGAGGAATTAAACTAGGCTGATTTCTCTTTGTTTGGTTTTCATACTTATAGAGGACGTTTTTTGTTGAATCGATTGCGACGTCTAGAACTTCACGTAAGCTGCCTTTAAAAGTAATCTCATCATTTAGAACCCTATTGATGAAGTGTTTCTCAAAATGTCTTCCAGTCTTTTTAGATAAAAGTTTCAAGGTTTCACCTTTAGAACCACGGTGATCAGAAAGCTGTTTAAAGAGCTTTTTCAAATGATCAACTTTTTCGTCTCTATTTGGGTGTTTTTTACTCATGCTTTTGATTCATAAATTTATTTCGGAAGTGTTTCTTATAAGTATTTATTAAAACTCCTTAAGTGTTTAGCGGTGAAGATCGGTTTCTATGTTAAGTGTCGTTTTCAAGGACATGATATGTGTTTTTTAACTCTGCAAGTTTATCCTTCTCATAATTTAAATTATCTAAGGTGCTCATCTGCATGGAAGCTTTAAAGTTACCTAGTGCTTCTTCGCTATTATTTAATCTTGCATATCTTTCACTATTGATCCTAAAGAAAATTGCCTGTCGAACTTTGGTAAGGCTACTTAGTTGATAAGCAGGTTCTAGGGGCTTTAGAATAGATTCCGCTCTGTCTAATTCTCTGTTACGAACATATAGGACTCTTTCCTCTCTATCGTAGATTTTATTGCTCATTAGCTAAATGGTAACTTTTATCTATAAGTTAAGAAATAGTTACCATTTAAGCAATTCTTAGGGTTCAAGTCCTATTTTGCCAATATATCTGATCAGATCAATTTCTTCATTTCAAAATGGTGACTAAAATGGAAAACATACCTTTTGGTCTTAGGCTTGCTTTGCCTCAAGACTTTGATCGGATTTATAAAATATGGGAAATTAATCAAGCGGCTTCCACTGGTAAGCAGATTCAAAAAAAGGAATCCGATAATCTAAAAAAAGAATTTAGAGGTTTATTCCAAAATGCTAAAGGGTTCTTTTTTGTGGCCTATCAAACAGATAATCAGCAAGTAGTGGGGTGGCAATCTATTCTACCCTTAGTCAATAACCCACTGTTGTCTGAAAATATTACAGAAACAAGCGTCTATATTGATCCAATGTACTTAGGTAAAGGGATAGGTAGCTTATTGTTTGGGCATACTTGTAAGTACTTGAAACGTACTGAAGTAAGGATTGTAATAGCCTGGATCAAGGCTAAAAATGTGGCCTCTCAAAAAATGGTAGAACGCTCTGGCTGGAAGCAATTTGCTTTTATAGATAATGGGTTTTTCAAAGAGGAGGCTGCTTGTAAGTTATATATACATCATGTTCAAGGACAAGAAACGAATCAACCTTTCAATATTGAAAAATTTATTGTAAGGTATAATCATCAAGCTTAAGTACGTCACGCTCGTAATCATCATCTTGTTCTCGAATTAGTAAGTATACTTTTATCCAATAATCTCTAACTGCAGGTTCTAGCTTACGCTTAAGCATGTCTTCGTAACTGAGTAGGTCTCGGATGTAACATTCCGACAAAGAGCAAGGAAGAATACTAGGCTTATATTTTCTAACGTACCGAGTGATGATTTTTGCTGCTTCTTGGGCGAATTCAGGACAAGCCCCTGGCTTATTCATGGATTCCTTAGCATAAGCGGGAGTGCGATATATATAAGTACTGTAGTCCATAAAATATTCCTCCTTACTAACAAGCATTACACAAAACTGTCAAAAAATCAAATTATGGAAGACGAAGAGTATCATGAGAAGTATCAAATCTTAAAAGACCAGCTCATAGAAGGACGTAAGATGACCTTAGAAAAACTAAGGAAAACTAATAATGAGATCATCAAAGCTAACAGTGATTATGGGCAGAAGAGTATGAGGTTAAGTTCTAATACTTTTGAAGCTAATGGAAGAAGACCCGAAGGTCGATTATCAAATGGAATTTACCAAGAACAGCTAGCTAGCCTTAAAAATGAACGAAATGAAAAAGAAAACGAAGTTATCAGACCAGGTTTTCAACAGCGGGTAAAAGGTTTCATTAAGGAAGAGTTTGAAGATACTCCAGAGCGAGTAGACCAATTAGAAAGAGATCTTGCCGAAGATACCGACTTGCAATGGCTTAAAGATCCGAATGAAAAAGAAGTAGATAAAGAATTGGATGAATGGGACAAATTGGATGAATTTCCTGAAGAAGAAGTTTATGAAGGGTTTCCTGGAGACGACGACGATGATGGTAAACAAACCCAGCAAATCAACCAAAATACCATCGATCTTCAATCCGAATTCCCTGGCGTTGAAGTAGAAGCACCAGATGGCCCTAACAATAATCAGCCGGGGCAGAATCTCAGCAATAGCCCTCCTAAAAAAAGTGGGCCAGACATAGAACCTAGTTAATTTTTAAAGCCTTTTCTTGGCAGTTTATTTAAAAACCTTTCTCAGTAGACTAGCCAAATGCCCTTTGGAAGATAGCCAGTCTATTGTCTAAACTAAAAAATTATGAGGCAAAACGCTGAAGATAGTAGAAGAATCAAACGCAAATATTTTGGGACAAGGAGAAACAGAATAAATAAAAGGGCAAAATGATGCTCCTATCTTAAACGATAAATTTCAATTACCTAATTTAAAAATCATTAATGATATGTATGCAAAAGGACAATCACCACCGTTAAAAAATACCAAAGCTAAATCAAATATTACTTCATCTAAAATTGATCTTTCTTGGAGAGTCACTGAGCTAGACACTCCTCTTCTAGGGTTTAATATTGGGCGAACGAGAAGAGATTATTTCACACTAAGAGATGGAGTTAGAGGCATCCAAATAATGGGTGGGATTGGTTCTGGGAAGTCTTCTGGAAGTGGGCAAACCTTTGCTCTAACCTACCTGAAAAGTGGTTTTGGAGGTGTAGTTCTTACGGGGAAAATCAATGAAGTAGACCAATGGAAGCGATATGCAAAAATGACGGGTAGAGAAAAGGACCTTATTATTATTGAGGAAGGCTCAGAATATCAGTTTAATCCATTGCAATATGAGGTGCAGCGACCTGGGAAAGGAGCGGGTGATGCCATGAATTTAACGAAACTGGTCAGAGATATCTATGAAATGGGACACAGCTTTTCTTCCGGTAGCGGAGGAGGAGGGAATAACGAAAAATTCTGGGACGATGCCGTAGAACGTTTTATAAAACATGCCATTACACTTCTTATTCTGGCTAAGGAAGAGGTAAGCATCTTTAATCTTCGTAAACTATTAATTGATGCTTTTACTAAAGAGGAAGCAAACGAATACAATCAGCTTCGATCAAACGCCAAGATCACACAAAAAGAAGCTGAAGCAATAGCATTAAAACAAAAGTCTATACTCAGGCTTAATGAATGGGTCAATTCAAACTATGGATTAAAATGCTTGAATATTGCTTTCAAACGCAAAGACAAGTCTTCTAGAGAGCAAGAACGATACCAAAGAGTAATGGAGTATTTTCTTAAAATATTTCCTAGGCTTCCAGAAAAAACCAGAGGGATAGTAGAAGAGTTTTTCTATGGAATGATAGAACCCTTTATGGATGGGATCTTAAGAGATCATTTCACTTCAGGTCTAAGTAAAGAAGTACTACCGGAAGAAACTTATTTAAGCGGAAAGATCATAGTTATTAATTTTCCTGTCAAGGAATATATGATTGGGGGCGTTTATGCTCAGGCGATTTATAAGAAGATTTGCAGCCGGTCCTTGCGGCCGGCCAGGCGTTCCAGATAGCGCCCGCGCAGGTCGCCG
>JBELML010000194.1:0-8407 GCA_042095835.1 Saprospiraceae bacterium | reverse complement strand
AGTTATTTATGTGCTAGGTGCTAGGTGCCAGGTGTTATTTGTCATGTGCTATGTGTCATGTGGCTCAGCAGATAACATCATCACATCACCACTACTGTACCAAATAAGCTTCCCGTCCTCTAGCGTCTTTTCCTTGGATGAAGGTCACCTTAATTGGAAGTCGGTTCCTACGTTCCATAGTGACTTGTAAGAAATGCCTAGTATAGAAGATGGCATCATTAAAATCATTATTGGATTCTAGTACCAGACCCCGATTAGTGAAGAAGGTTTGAAAATGCCTTTTGATGGTATCATAGACTTGTTCTGCATTCAACTTCGTGGTAATATGGAATTCGATGCGTTGGATCGTGAGGCGGTTTTGGGCCGATGCAGTAGCCAAACTACTAGGATCAATTTCATGGGCTTTAAAGGTGACTGCTAGCCCTTCTTCTTCCGCAATAGGCTCTACTTGGGCACCTATAGCAAGACTATTGCTGTTTTCTGTTTGCCAAACCACTGTGAATGGGCCATCAATGGCAAAATGCAGTTGGCGACTTTTATTTCTTGGCGGTTGAGGACTTGGGTTATCTGGTTCTGGAGTAGTACGTGGCGGACTGGGAGTCGTTCTTGGTGGCGGCGGTGGAGTCGTACCAGGTTCATCATCGTCATCTACGGGACTATCAAAAACAAGTGGAATAAATGGGATGCCAAAACCGGTACGATTATCAAAGCCCGCCTTAAAAATATCTTTAGAGGAAGAGCGTAAATGCTCATGCATCATCCCTTGATTCTTAATCTCTTTGCGATGGGCAGCCAATAGGGCAACAACTCCGGCTACTAGAGGCGTAGCCATTGAGGTACCAGTTAAGAAAGCATAACCCTTATTTTTATGGGTAGAGTAGATTTGCTCGCCAGGTACGACCACATCTAATTGTGGCCCCGCAGAGGAAAACCTTGAGGGTTGACTTTGCTTATTGATAGACCCAACCGCGATGACTTCATCATATCGAGCAGGGAAATTCATTGAGTTGACGTTCTCTCCTCGGTAGCTATTACCAGCGGCTGCTACGACAAAACAGCCCTTTGATATGGCATATTTTATAGCAGCTTTTAGGCTACTAGAGCCACCGCCGCCACCCAAAGAAAGACTGAGTACTTTGGTGCTAATGCCTGGAATGTTTAGGTCTGCGATATACTTTATCCCTTTGGCAATCCAGGAGTAAGAACCCGCACCTTTGTCATTTAAAACTTTCACAGCAATAAGTTTCGCCTCTGGTGCCGCACCAATAAGCCCAAAACCATTTTGTGTTGCGGCGGCAATACCTGCACAATGCGTTCCGTGGCCATGTTTGTCAGCGGCGGTTCTACTATCTGTGAAGTTTTTGGCAAGGTTTTCTAAGCTATTATCCTTTAAATCAGGATGATCGGCAAAGGTTCCTGCTGTATCCAGTACAGCAATAGCTACTCCTTTGCCTTTGGTTTTGTTATAAATGCGATTAGTTTGGAGAAAGGTGTGTCCCCAATTGAAGGTTTCTGCCTGGTTTCTACTGAAGGCGACTGCTGATACTTCGTAGGGAGGAAGTACTACATCCCATTGAGAAGTTAGTTGAGTGAATTCTTGTTGGGTAATCATGGCTTTCTAATTTTGAGGCGGATATAGTAAATATCGTTTGGTGTTAGGAGTGATATTTTAATACACATATAAATTTACAAAATATTTCCATAACTTCCTCCTAGGGTGTTAAAAAATATATCTTAAGTTATCAGCTACTTTGTATCAGAAAGACGGCAGGTCATCTGTTCCCAAGGGGATATTACCTTATGGCTTTAAAAGCTAAATGCTTGAACAAAATCTTGATTTCAAGGTCATAATAAGCAGTAGAATATAGGTTATTTGGAAGGCAATGCTTACATTTGGCCCGTCGATTAAAAGCCCTTTTTTATGCAATAAAGGCTTTGTAACCCAAAAAATAATTACGAAAATGAACCTGCACGAATATCAAGGTAAATCACTACTGGAAAGTTATGGCGTAGCTATACAACGTGGAAAGGTGGCCGAATCTGTTGATGAAGCCCTTGCTGCCTTTGAAGCTTTAAAAGAAGAAACAGGCACCGAGTTTGCCGTTATTAAAGCGCAAATCCATGCTGGTGGCCGTGGTAAAGGTGGTGGCGTGAAGCTCGCCAAAAATGGAGACGAAATAAAAGAACATGCTGGTAATATCCTAGGCATGATGCTGAAGACACCACAAACGCCAGGCGGAATGGAAGGTCCTGGTAAGCTTGTTCGTAAAATTTTAGTAACCGAGGATGCTTATGCTCCTGATTTCGATGCCAATAAAGAGTTCTATGTTTCTATCCTCATGGATAGAGAAAAGAAATGCAATGTCATCATTTATTCGACTGAAGGTGGTATGGATATCGAAGCCGTTGCTGAGGAAACACCGCATCTTGTACATAAAGAGTGGATCGATCCAACGCTCGGATTGCAGGGCTTCCAGGCACGAAAAGTAGCCTTTAATCTTGGCCTAAGCGGGAAAGCATTTAAGGAAATGACACGCTTCATTTCAAAGCTATATGCTGCTTTTGTTGGCTCTGATGCTTCTTTGTTTGAGATCAATCCTTGTTTGAAAACGGGTGACGATCGTATTGTTGCGGTAGACTGTAAAGTGACGCTCGATGAAAATGCCTTGTTCCGTCACAAGGACCTGGCAGAAATGAGAGATACAGATGAGGAAGATCCTACGGAAGTAGAAGCGAAATCACACCACCTCAATTATGTCAACCTGGATGGTAATGTAGGTTGTATGGTGAATGGTGCAGGTTTGGCGATGGCTACTATGGATATCATTAAATTATCAGGTGGTGATCCTGCCAACTTTTTGGATGTAGGTGGTACTGCTGATGCTGCTCGTGTAGAAAAAGCCTTCCGTATCATCTTACGTGACCCTAAAGTGAAAGCTATTTTGATCAATATCTTTGGAGGTATTGTTCGTTGTGATAGAGTAGCACAAGGGGTGATTGATGCCTATAAAAACATTGGGAATATTCCAGTTCCAATTATTGTACGTCTGCAAGGAACCAACGCAGATATTGCTAAGAAAATGATCGATGAGTCAGGCTTAGATGTTTATTCAGCTGTATTGTTGCAAGATGCAGCAGACTTGGTGAAGAAAGTCTTGTCTTAAGATAAAGACTCTTGTCCTATACTTGAACCGCCCAGAAAGCTCATCGTTTTCTGGGCGTTCTTATTTATCTACCGGCTTCTTGCTTTATCACCTCCAGGAGTCCTTTGAGATGCTCTTTTTCGGTAAAAGGATTGGTAAAGGTACAGCGAAGAAAAGTCTGACCTTGCAGACTGGTCTTAACGATATAGTATTCTCCTTTATCCCGAATGGAGGACCGTATTTGTTCATTATGGGTATTTAACTGATCTAAAGCTAAGTCAGCTGGTCGGTGTCTAAAACAAATGATATTACTCTCTGGCTGAGCTGCCAACTCAAAATCGGGATCCACTTTGATCAGCTCAGCCATTAAATGCGTCGTGTCTATAACTTTGGTGACATATTCATCAAATAACTCTAGGCCGTGGGTACGCAGGATGCTATAAATCCGAAGACTTAGCGATAGCTTGGTGCATTCAAAAGTTCGCTTGGCCATATTATTCCAATCGTAGCCTTCTTGTTCCTCAAATAGGTATTGCGCCTCTTGGGCAAAGGTTTTGAAGTTTTCTGTTCCTTGTTTGAATAAGAGTGCGGTGGTCACCGATGGAGTGAGGAGCATTTTGTGGAAATCCATGGTCACGCTATCGGCTAAGTGGATTCCTTTGACCAGATGCTTGTATTTATTAGCGTAGGCCAAGGCGGCCCCGTGGGCACCATCTACGTGAAACCATAAATTGTATTTCTGCGAAAAAGCGGCAATAGCTTCCAAATCATCAAAAGTACCCGTAGAGGTAGAGCAAGCTGAACCGACCACGGCCAAAATTTGTATGCCTTTATTTTGAGCAGCCTGGTAGTACTCCTCTAGAAGTTCGGTCTGCATGGCGTATTGTTCATTTACCGGGATTTTAATGATCCCCTCTTCTCCCCAACCCATGATGCGGGCTGCTCTATCAACGCAATAATGGGCCTGTGCGGAAACCATTAGAGCATACCGCTGACGAGTGCCTTCTTTCCAAACTTGCTCCCGAGCTTTAGTGGCTCTTGCGGTGAGTAGTGCTGTTAAATTCGCCAAGGTGCCTCCTGAGGTTAGAATGCCATCAGCTTGTTCAGAAAATCCTAATTGCTCGGCTGCCTGCCGGACCACAACACGATCTAAGGTACTACCGACAATCCCCATTTCATAAACCCCCATACCATTGTTTATGTACTCTCCAACTAAACCAGCCAGAACAGCTACAGAAGCCGTTGGTGAGATTTGATGCCCCATGTATTTTGGGTGCCGCAATCGGATGGATTGCTGGACAGCTTTTTTATAAAAATCAAAAGTAGATGGCTGTTTGCCCCTGTTGAAATCATTTTTCCAATGCTCGAGGGCAGCTGCTGGTTCTTGCCATGCCAGTACCCCGTCTGTTTCATTGTCGTCTGCCAGCATTTCATCAGCTAGGAAATCGATTAGTTGATGCCCCAATTGACGGAAATTTTCAGCATCGAAAGCTTCGTTGATCAAGTTCATACGTCAGAAACGATTTGAATTTATCAGTAAGTTGTTTTATACAGGATTAAGCTATTGCTTGTCAATAGCCAGGGAGTTAATGACTATTTACTTCACTGGTACGCCAATCTTACCGATCCCATTATCTTCTAATGATCCTAGAAATAATTGACCATAAGCCTCTTGAACACTAGCAATTGCTGCAAAAGGTGGACGATCCATTTGGATACTATGAATAATGTCACCCTGCTCATTAATTCCCAGGATCATATTGAACCGATCAGGGGCAGGTTGTAGAAAGTTGGGTAGCCGAGAGATCATTTTCCCTGCCATAGGATAAGGGAATACTTGCTCTAAGTAAGCTTTGCGTGGACTTATAATCGGAAGCCAATAAATGCCATTTGTACCCCTAGAAATGCCATCTGGATAGCCAGGTAAATTCTGCATGGTTATCTCAGAAGTTCCTCTTTTTTGACCTCGGAGGTAAACTTTTCTGACTGCATAATTACTAGTTTCACAGACTAGAGCAAAATCTTCATCTGGGCTAAGGGCTACCCCATTGGCGAAATATAAATCCTGACAGATTAGCTCCAATGATTGATCTTCTGGATGAAAGGCATAAAAACTACCTCTGGGTCGGTGCTCAATAATGTCAAATTTATATTGGTCTACACCGTATTTGTCAGAGGCATTCGTAAAATACACTGTGCCATCCTTTCCAATATCTAAGTCATTTGTGAACCGAAAACGTTTTCCTTTATATCCGCTGGCCATTGTCTGTACCGCTCCGTTTGCACCTATTTTTAATAGACCAACCTCTGCGTCACAGACCCACAATTGATCGTTTTGATCTAAATGCAGACCAAGCGGCCGGCCACCTGTACTCGCCAAACTTTGACCACTTTGGGCAGAAAGGCCATCAAATTGATAAATGGTCCCATCCTTTCCACCACCATAAATGGTGCCAGCAGGAGATACCGCTATGTCTTCACAGCCGGGACAAGCACCCTGAAAAATATGATCTAACTTGTTGGTTTCCAGGCTAGGAGCAAATTTGCCCTCCAGTGCTGGAATAGGATCCGGAGTCCAGGCTTCTGGTTGAACAGGAGTAAGCCAGAGCAGGAAATAGGCTACTACAATCAGCAACAGAAATAATAGGAATTTGAATAGACGCATTGTTTGATATTTATTGATGGATGAAGCAGCTGGGTGGCGATACCCTTTGTGCTTTTAGAGCTATTTCACCACTGCACTATTTCGCCACATAAAAAAGTGTAACCTTTCTCAAAATAGGCATTATATAGGTGAAATCACTTTTGTAAAGCGCAATATGACCGCACCCTTAATCAGCAACAAAGGTAAAAAAGCCGGATTAATGTTCTCAAATTTGCAAATAAATCGTAGCCTTGCAAAAAAATCTGCTATGGACCATTCCGGCAAGTCCTTATCGGAAGCAAGTCTGCTTAGGGAATGGGAGGAGGTGCAAGCCGCTCAAAGCAACCCTGCTGCCTTTAGGGTTCTTTATGATCGGTATTATGAACCTGTATTTCGTTACCTCCATCGCCGTACGATGGATGAGGCAATGTCTGCTGACTTGTGTTCTCAAGTCTTTTTAAAAGCTTTACAAAAGTTGGGTAAATATCAATATAAAGGAGTGCCTTTTTCGGCTTGGCTTTTTCGTATTGCCAGTAATGAAATGGGTCAATACTTTAGGGAGAGTGGAAAGAAAAGAGTCGTGAGCTTGGAAAGTGTACAGCTACAAGAGCTTGGCGAGGAAATGGAGGATGTGGATAAAGATGAACTTCAAGCCGTGATGATCAAGGCTTTGGATCAATTGAAGCCCAGCGACTTGGAGATCATTGAAATGCGATTTTTTGAACAACGTCCGTACAAAGAGATCGCAGAGATTTTAGGGATCAGTCTTTCCAATGCTAAAGTGAAAGTGCATAGAATTTTGGACCGATTAAAGAGAAAACTAAACGGCTAATTAGCCACAAAAAGGAAGCCTATGGGTGAGCATTACAATTTTCAGTTAGATCCAAAGGAGCCCAGTGCAGAGCAGATTGCTAAGCACAAGGACTTTGAGGCTTTGCTCCAAGCCTACCAGCAAAGCGAGGTAGAGGAGCCTGCTAGAGTAGTTCCTTTCTACAGAAAACCTCGCAGTTTAGCCTGGGCAGGATTCTTGGCTATTGCGGCTTCTTTTGCCTTGCTTTTGGTGTTTAGATTTAATGCAGGGCCTGCTTCTCAAGAGGAGCTATTAGCCGAGGCAGATGCTTATTTTGCGGAACAACCTTTTATTAATCCGCCCCTGCCTGATTTGAATCCACCTTTCCAAAAAACATCTATCTCTGCTGCCAAAGGAGGCGAATATAAGATAAACCAGGGCCTCAAAATGGTCGTGCCAGAGTATGCCTTTATGGATGATCGTGGTCGCCAAATAGAAGGTGAAGTGGAAGTCTCTTTTCGGGAAATGCATGATCCGGTAGATTTCTTCCTATCGGGTATCCCTATGACCTATGAAGATCAAGACCAGCGTTTTCAAATGGAAAGTGCTGGTATGGTCGAAGTCTATGGTGCTCAAAATGGTAGGACTTTGCAGATAGCTCCTAATAAAAAAATCAGGATAGAATTAATTTCTCGCTTAGCTTATGATCAAAATTTAGACTTAGCTGACTTTCAAATCTACTATCTAGATACCATGTCTCGTGGCTGGCTGCCAGGAAAAAGGGATATGGTGGAGTGGTACCAAACACCAGCAGCAGCTGATTTTTCTGATAAGCAGACCGCAATATCTCGTCTTGAAGAAGATGAAAACGCTTTAATCAATTTGGTATTGGGCACGGAACCCAAGTTGCCTCAAAAAACTTTTGAGCGATCGGCTGATGATATCACTATCGATTTAGACTTTATCCAAGATGATAATATCACTGTTGATCCCGAGACTGAAAATTTAATCAAATCCAATGAAGACGGAATTTGGCGAATTGCAAAAAACCAAGATATTAATACCCAGGCTTTTGCAGTAGAGTGGGAGCAAGTAGAACTCAGAAAGTTAGACACTTATGTATATAATCTAAGTTTGATAAAAGGTACCACTCGACAAGAAATTAAAATCCAACCTGTTTTAATTGGAGAGGAGCTAGCCAAGGCCGAGGCTGCTTTTAGCGCTGAAATGGCGACTTACCGCAGTGCTTACGAGGCCTGGGAAGTTCAGAAAAACAATAGAGTGGCCGCTTTGAGGGATAGCTTTCAAGTGCTGAAAAATGAATGGATCAGTAGCACCCAAGCAGATGAGGTGCCAAATGATAAGGCCAGGATTAAAAGCAGCTTCGAAATTGATGCCTTTGGTGTTTGGAATTGTGATCGCTTAATTGAATGGGGAGAGACCAAAATTGTTGACGGTTTTAAAGGCCCCAAAGGTCAAAACTACCAGGCACATACGGCCTACCTAATTGATAAAAATCATAATACGCTCTACCAATTTTATGCTAGTGATCAAGCTTTACTCACTGTACCTACCGACGAAGATTTACTGGTTTGGATAGTGGATGAAAAAGATCAGCTCGTTTTACGCAAGGAAGAAAAGGGAAGAGATCGCTTGGTTGGAGCGCCCATCGAGCCATTAGAACTTTTGCTAGAGGTTAAATCTGAATCGAGTGAAACAGAACTGAGAGCACTTTTACTGAATTAGATGGTTTTATTCCCATTATCCCCTTTTTGATACGCTTTATCTAAAAAAAAGCGCTCTTTTGAGCTTTTTACTTTTCTTTACGTT
>JBELML010000193.1:0-8413 GCA_042095835.1 Saprospiraceae bacterium | reverse complement strand
CTCGAACAGTGCCTAGGCGGCATCCCGCACTTCGCTTATCACCTTTTTCACTCTTGATTTTCAGTAATAACTATTTCTTTTTAAGTTTTTATTTTAATCCGTCTAGCATAGCTCCTTTTAAAAGATAATTTCTTATGGAAAATCACCAATCGGCTCATCGTCAAAATGCTTGTTGTACGAAATCTTCCATAGTCAAGCCACCCAAATTCATCGTAAAGCTTATCCGCCGGCCAAATCCTCCCATGCCTGCAAATTGATCTCTTATATTTTGAGAATGCACCATTGGAAAATAGATGGCCAACCGGTTGTGCCAGATATCTAAAGCAAAGCCAGCACTTAGCAAAAAAGGATCATCCGCCGAAAGATTGGGATTATTACCTCCTGTATCAAGATAACCCAAATCCAGATAAGGACGAATAGGTATATCTAAAGGTAAATCCATAGGTAAATCTGCCATGAGATTGATCGCAAAAAGATAATCGTTGGAGCGCCCAAGTCGCTGCCCAGGGCCAAAGGCATTCTTAAAACCACCTTCCTCTATGACGACCTGTCGATTCCAAAAACCATAGCGATCGGAGCGACCAAAGAAGTAATGGTCAAAAGCAAAATCATTGCCTCCCTGCACAGTAGCGTCGAATGCCTGAGGTAAAATATTGATACCCGGATCCTTTGAAGCAGCTAATAAAACGCCACCATAGAGTCGTAGGTCAATATTTTTTCGCGATTTATACATCCATCTGGTTGTATAGGTACTAGAGAGTTGCCAATAAGAGGCTACATCAAAAGGATTATTGAAGCGACTATTGCTCAGCTCTACTTTCCATTGCACTGGATTGTAAGCCCGAAAATTTTGGTAGTCGTATCGGAGATGATAAAAATCTAGCTTGGCCACTTCCGTGTCTACGACCTGACCTTCAGCGTTAAATTGTGCGGTTTGCTGCCTGAGAAAATTGCTGCGGAAACTCAAGACAGACCGCTCCTCCTTTAAAGGATCTGACCGAAAACCGATCTTTAGTTGTGGTTCAATTTTATCATAAGCCAACTGATAATCCTGCTCATA
Source organism: Saprospiraceae bacterium (assembly GCA_042095835.1). Lineage (GTDB taxonomy): Bacteria > Bacteroidota > Bacteroidia > Chitinophagales > Saprospiraceae > DATFKA01. Next base: position 7,353 of record JBELML010000193.1, on the reverse strand, counting down.
ACGGCGCAAATAATGAAAACTTCGTCCCATTACACCTAATTCCAGAGATTGAATGATCCCTTGATCGAAACCTTTTCGGTAAGATAATAGCGCGTGACCAACTACCGTCTGGCTACCCAAACCATACATAGGATTCACCAACCAAGTGAAGGAAGGCCCCGGAAAAGTCCAATTGGTCATCACCACACCAGGCATCAACTTATCATAGTTATTCCAAGCCAAGATCGGGGAGATACTGATTGATCGGCGTTGAGCATTTTCTAAAGCTGGAAATAGTTGTAGCTGCAAGGGCTCCCAACGAGGAAATAGTTTTCCGGGCCTGATCTGATCATTGCGGCGCTTGACATCTAAACCTAAATAATTTCCATCGAGTTGAAGGTATTGATAGTCTTTTTTAGGAAACACCAACTGCTTTTGCTTTTCAAAGCCTTCGATCCATTCGGTGCTAAGTTTTTCCTCACTATCTGTTAAAGTAAGTGGAATGGGCGCGGCGACCTGGCCTTTATTTTCTAATACAAGCCTAAGTTGATCTCCTTTGGCATCAGCCAAACGTAGGGCATAATCGATTTTCCCATTTTTTCTAAAAAGGTCATCAAAAAGCCAGGATAGATCTTTCTTGGTATAGGATTCAAAAAAGCCCTGAACGTCTTTACCAGTAGGATGTTTAAATTGCCATTCTGCATAAAATGCCTGCATCATTTTATCAAAAACATCCTGTCCAAGATAATCCCCCAGATAGGCCCACCATAGCTGAGGCAAATCATAGTAGTTCAACCAGTAATTGGTGCTACTCAAGGCATTAGAAGTGGTGGCAATGGGCTGGTCTTTGCCTATATGCACCTGATACAGATGAATAATTTGCGCAGAACTTAGTGCTGATTGAGGAAGCAATGGATCAGCACTAATATTACCATTGGCTTGTCCACCGTAGAACTGAGTCATATATCTTTGCTCATAATAGGTATTCAAGCCTTCATCTAACCAGCCTTCATCTCTTTCGTTAAAACCTAAAATGCCATAAAACCAATTGTGGCCTACTTCGTGCGTAATCACTTCATCCAAAGCAAGGTCAGACCATTCCATGCCAATCAATGTAATCATCGGATATTCCATCCCGACGCCTGCACTTCCTGTATTCAAAACTGCCGTAGCATGTGGATAGGGATAATCGCCCACTTCCTTAGAGTAAAACAAAACCGATCGATCCAGGTAGTCTGTAGCATACTTCCATTTCGCTGCTTCTTCGGGCGTGAAATAGGCCCAGGTATCGACTTCCTCTCCATTCGGTATCTGCACGCTACTTTTTTGCACCAGAAAATCTTTGTCGGCAAACCAGGCAAAATCATGAACCCGCTTGGCCTTGAATTGCAAGGTCTTTTGCTCTGGGCTAGATAAGGGCGTACGAGAGCGGATAGTATCCAAAAATGATTGGGATAAAAGCTGATTAGTGGCTTGTATTTTGTTTTGTAAAAATGCTTGTTCAGTACCTGTCTGCAATACTCCGGTAGCTGCTACGAGGTAATTAGCAGGCAGCGTGATATTGACTTCGAAATCACCAAATTCGCTATAAAATTCCCCATTATCCAAATAGGGCATTGGGTGCCAACCGTCTCGATCATAAACCGCTGGTTTCGGATACCATTGTGTCATCTGGTAGGCCTGCCCCACATGGCCTAGGCGAGAAAAAGACGCAGGAATTTTCAAAGAAAAAGCGGTCTTGATTTCTACCTGTCTTCCTGGTAAAACTGGCTCAAGGAGCTGGACCTGGACAACATCAGGATGTCCCTCCCAACTGAAGTATTCCAATGGGCGCTCATCTATTTGGAAACCGATCCGTTCGTAGCGACCTCTTTGCTCATCAGGCGCAAATTGGAATCTAGTCCTTCCATTGCGAAGTAGCTGCCTTGCTAGAGCAGTGGTATTATCTTTGTAGGCATTAGGCCACAAATGGAAGAGCAGCTTCGTTAAGGTATCGGGTGAATTATTGGTATAACTAATAGTGGAGCCTCCTTCTAGATAATGCTTTTCATCGTCGAGCACCACATCAATCCGATGATCAACTTCTTGTTGAAAATAGGATTGGGCGGGCAGAGATAGCCCGATAAATAAGAAAAGCAGTAATAAAGGTGTTTTAAACATCAAGATGAAATTTGTGAAGTTGTTTAAGAATTCCTGGTGAGATGATTGGTAAATGCTTGATGGTCAAGACGAAGCTCTTTACTTCTCTAGGCCATCTGGCCCCCTAACCAAAAATACTTGACGGCAGGCAGAGCTGAAGTATTGGCCTTTTCCGCAGGCTTGCCGAACCAAGGGATCAGTAAGGAGTTTTTTAACAACTTCCGAGTTAGTAACGATCAAAAAATAACTTTTCGATTTTGATGGAATCTTCCCGACCTAAAGCCGGGACAGGCTTGCACCAATGCGGCGTTAAAAAGCCTCGCTGATGCCCTGCATCATCTACGTTTTTTGCCTTGCCTTGGCACAAAATCTTCTCGATCAAAATACGAGACTTATTCTTTGTCCGTTACTTAGAAGGTTAAAAATACGGCCTGACTTGGCATTTTTAATAATTTTACCCTTCAGTTTGAAAGCAACTATGAATATTACCGTTAAATCGACAGCTCAATATAGTACGATTCTACTTTTGGTTTTGGTTTTGTTTCAATGCGCTAATCCCATCGCACCTACTGGTGGTCCGCGAGATGAAACACCACCTAAAATCGACAGCCTGGAAAGTACGCCCAACAAGCAAACCAACTTCAGCCAAAGAAGCTTTGAATTGACTTTTGATGAGTGGATCAAACTTGAGGATGTTTTTACTCAGGTAGTCGTATCTCCTCCTTTGGATTTTGAAGTTGCTCTCAAGCGAAAAACCGTCCTTTTTGAAATCAAGGAAGGAGATACGCTCCGGGCAAATACCACCTACACGATAAATTTTGGTGAAGCTATCCAAGATTTAAATGAAAGTAATCCAGCTAAAAATCTCCGCTTTGTTTTTTCTACCGGCCCCTTCTTGGATTCACTCAGCATGAGCGGGCAATTGGTAGATGTCACGACGAGAAAGCCCGTGGAGGAAGCCTATTTTATGCTGTATGAGAATACCGCAGATAGTGTTGTACGTACCCTCAGGCCCTACTATTTTGGTCAATCTGATGAGAATGGATTTTTCAGCATAGAAAACCTCAAACCAGGTAATTACAAAGGATTTGCTTTGAAAAGTACAGGAGCTAATAAATACCTCTATACCAACCAAGGCTCCGAATTGGGTATAGTAGATAGCCTGATTCCCATCCAAGCTGGAAGCAGTCCCAATCTACAGATCATGATGTTTGTTGAAGACAAACCACTGCGCATCAATGGTAAAGATGCACGTGAATATGGCCTTGTGAAAATCATCTTCAATCAGCCTGATCCTCGCGACGTAAGTATTGATCTACCAGATGGATTGGTGTCGAATTGGGCGAGTGAGGTCATCAATGACACCATCAAGGTCTGGTATCAAAACCCAGCGGATACCGCTTGGCAATTCTACGTCAGGAAAGACTCCACCTTAAACGACACCATAGAGATCCGCACTCCTAACCGCTCTAACTATCTACGTAACGCACGATTCTTTCGCAAAGGCCGCGTACCAAGAGGCAATCTCAATCTTAGTCCTGGAGATCAGGTACAAATAGAATGGAATCGCCCCATTGAGCGCATAGACACCAATTATATTCAAGTGAGCAAAGGCAATGAAATCATTCCTTTAAAAACCATCGCCATTGACAGTAATCAGCTACGCATGGTGACACTTGACTTTGCTTACCAACAAGATTCGGTATATAATGTATTGGCATTACCTGGCGCTTTTGTTGATTGGACAGGGGTGATTAATGATAGCATCAATTTGGATTATAAAATTGGTAACTTAGAGGACTATGGCAATATTATCCTCAAAATCGATGGCTTGGACTCTACCCAATCTTATCTTTGTGAACTACTCCAAGGAACGAGTTTAGTAGATACTTTTTACATTGATCAGCAACCAGCTTTCGAGTACCGGAAAAATACACTTAGGTCAGGACAGTACTCCATACGTATTATTGAAGATCGCAATCAGAATCGCTACTGGGATACCGGAAACTACGATAGAAAAGAACAACCCGAACTCATTTTCACCAAAAAACTAGACCAACTAAGAGCCAATTGGGACTTGGAAGTGACCGTCAATCTACCAGACTTGTTTGGCATAGAAGTGAAAGAAACGAGTAGCAATAATAGAAGATAGTCCATCCATTGCCCCATTACAACATTATTCATCTACCGAAGCTTTAGCGTAGGTAGACAACATTGATTCATCATGCATGTAAAAACTTTAGCAAAAAGCCTTTTCCTTCTCTTGATTATCGGAGCTTGCACACCTGCAATCGAGCCTACAGAGGAGACCGCTACCACTACTGAAGAAGAAAGCGTCGCAGCAACTATTGCGCCCAATCCGGACAAGTATGTTCCTTTCCGTTTGACGGCAGACGTGTCCGCTCTTTCTGAGAACTACCAGAAGATGATTCCCATCTTAATCGAAGCCTCAAAGATTATGGACGATTTATTCTGGTACGAAGCCTATGGAGAGAAAGAGGAATTCCTAGCCGATATGGAAGACGAGCGCATCAAGACTCACTTCAATATCAACTATGGCCCTTGGGATCGATTAGAAGATAATACGCCATTTGTAGAAGGTGTAGGAGCCAAACCCGCTGGAGCTAATTTCTATCCAGTCGATATGTCCAAAGAAGAGTTTGAAGCTTCGGAACTAGCAAATAAAGCCAGTTTGTACACCTTTCTGAGACGAGATGATGAAGGCGATTTAAAGACGATTCCTTATCGGGAGATGTTCCAGCCACAGGTTAAAAAAGCTTCCGCTTTACTAAAGGAGGCGGCTGCTTTAGCAGATGATCCTGGTCTTAAAAAATATTTAGAGTTACGCTCCGAAGCCTTACTCACCGATGAATACCAAGCTAGTGACATGGCCTGGATGGACATGAAAACCAATCCTTTGGATATCGTCATCGGCCCAATTGAAACTTACGAAGACCAGCTTTTTGGTTATAAGGCAGCGCATGAAGCCTATGTTTTGATTAAAGACAAGACTTGGAGCGAGCGTCTTGCCAAATACGCCAACTTCTTACCGGAGCTACAAGAAGGCCTACCTGTACCCGCAGCATATAAAAAGGAAAATCCTGGTACAGATTCTGACCTCAATGCCTACGATGTGGTCTACTATGCTGGGGATTGCAACTCTGGCTCCAAAACGATTGCCATCAATCTACCGAATGATGAAGAAGTACAAAAAGCCAAGGGGTCGCGCCGACTTCAACTGAAAAATGCCATGCGCGCCAAGTTTGATAAGATACTAGTACCTATTTCCGAGGTTTTAATCGCGGAAGATCAAAGACAACACATCACTTTTGATGCCTTTTTCAGTAATACCATGTTTCATGAGGTCGCCCACGGTCTAGGTATCAAAAACTTGGTCAATGATCCTGATCAAACGGTAAGACAAGCACTGAAAGAACATGCCTCCGCGCTAGAGGAAGGTAAAGCAGATATTCTCGGACTTTATATGATCAAACAACTACATGCAAAAGGAGAATTGCAAGAAGACTTAAAAGATTACTATGTGACCTTTATGGCCGGCATCTTCCGTTCTGTACGCTTTGGTGCTTCTAGTGCTCATGGTAAAGCCAATATGATCCGCTTCAATTATTTCAAAGATTTTGGTGCTTTCGAGCGTTCTGAAGAAACGGGTATGTATAGCGTCAATTTTGATAAAATGGAAGAAGCTATGACTGCTCTTTCCAATAAAATCTTGACCCTCCAGGGAGATGGAGATTATACTGGCGTAAGTCAACTGGTCAATGAAAAAGCCAAGATTGGTACTCAACTGCAATTAGAATTAGATAAGCTTGCCGAGCAGAATATTCCGGTAGATATCGTCTTTGAGCAAGGTGTGGATGTACTTGGACTATAGTCGCAAATAAAACATAGGGTTAACTAGCAAAATTGATTAACCCTATGTTTTCTATGCACCTATTGTGGTTCTTGATTATCTTGGTCCTAGACAATGTTATAATTATGAACCGCCGTACATTCAACCAAAACTTAAGCCTAGGCATCTTAGGCTCTTCCCTTTTACCAGGTTGCAAGGTAGAAGGACAAAAAAGCCCTCTACCTTTCCCCAATCCAAACAATTTGGTCAAACCCAAGCGCCTAAAGCCAGGTGATACCATAGGGCTGATCACACCAGGTAGTTTCATACCAGACAAGGCTTTAGAGAAAGCGATTGCAAACGTCAAAAAATTAGGTTTCAAAGTAAAACAAAGCAAGCATTTACGAGCACTCCGTGGCTATACCGCCGGAACAGATGCCCAGCGCCTGGAAGACCTCCACAGCATGTTTGAAGATCCCGCCATAGATGCCATTTGGTGTGCTCGAGGTGGATATGGTTGTACCAGAATACTCCCTATGATCGACTATGATCTGATCAGTAGAAACCCAAAGGCTTTGATTGGCTACAGTGATATCACCGCCCTACACAATGCGCTGTTACAAAAATGTAATTTGGTGAGTTTTCATGCTCCTGTGGCTTCCTCAACCATGACTAGCTATGCCATAGAGCAATTCAAAGCCGTGCTGATGGAACCACAAGCCAGCTACACGATTCGGCGCTCTTCAAAGAACCAAGAAATCAAGAATGACTTGTATCAGTCTACAACTATTGTAGCAGGAAAAGTACAAGGCCAACTCATAGGTGGCAACCTTTCTCTTTTAGCAGCTATGGCAGGCACCTCATTCGAGATTGATGCCACTAATAAGGTCATTTTTATGGAAGACATCGAGGAGAAGCCTTATCGCATCGATCGTATGTTGACCCAACTCCGTCAATCTTCCAAGCTATCCGAAGCAGCTGGTTTCGCTCTAGGTATTTTCGCCGATTGTGTTCCAGAACCAGAAGATCGATCCTTATCTCTAATTGAAACCGTCGAAGATCGTTTAAAAGATTTGAATAAACCTACTGCTTATGGCTTATCCTGGGGGCATATATCTAATCAAGCAACTCTACCAATAGGCATAAATGTAGAATTAGACGCCGATCGATTTACCCTAACTTTATTGGAAAACGGTGTAGAGGTTTAGGGACTTGGGGACTGGGGGACTGGGGGACGAGGGGATTGAGGGAGGCGGGGGCTTTGGGGCTGATACATAGCACATAACCATATAAGGGATTATAAGGACATTTAAGGTTTTTTGAACCACATAGGGCAGATAGGAAACATAGAAATCCTGAACCACATGATACATAGCACATAGCAC
>JBELML010000192.1:0-8485 GCA_042095835.1 Saprospiraceae bacterium | reverse complement strand
TAGTGTACACAGATAAAATCTAAAAAATGGACATTCGCATTCGGATCGCTCAAAAGGAAGATATTCCAGCCATACACCAATTAGTGCGGGAATTAGCTATTTATGAGAAAGAAGAAGCTGCTTTTACCGCAACACTTGAGGATTATTACCAAGATTTCACAGACCATGTATTTGAAGCACAAGTTGCCATCGCAGACAATCAGGTAGTCGGTATGATCCTATATTATATGACTTATTCTACCTGGAAAGGGAAAATGCTTTATCTAGAAGATTTTGTAGTACAGGAAGCTTTCCGTGGAAAAGGGATTGGCCAAAAGCTTTTTGATGCTTATTTAGATACTGCTCGAGCAAAAGGATGCAGGCTTACGAAATGGCAAGTATTGGATTGGAACCAGCCCGCTATTGATTTTTATGAGAAAAATAAAGCCATCATCGAAAAAGAATGGTGGAATGCGAAGATTTTTCTTTGATTTTTAGAAAAAAAGGAAGAAAAACAAAAATTGGCACTGTTCTTGCTTTTAGTATAAATGAAGAATATAGTGTTTCATAGTGTAAGGGGTAATCATTTGGGATGGTTGCTCCTTATTTTTTTGCCCAGGTTTTGCATATATTGCCGTTTCTCCTCCAAAGTGGGCACCCATAGCTTCCTTTCTCAACTTTTTTTAATTTTAATTCTTTCAATACTTTTAAAAATAGTACATTTTTACTAAATTTATTTTGAATTTAGAAATTACCGATGAAGCAAAAAATTATCAAAACAGCCATCCAAATCTTTAATGATAAAGGGCTGGCTGCTGTTTCCATGAAACAGATCGCGGATGAATTGGGTATTAGCGCGGGAAACCTTAGTTATCACTATAAGACTAAAACCGTACTTCTGCACGCAATTAGAGACCAAATTGCTGATGAGACTAGGACCTTTTTCCTCCCCAACACCTACTTAACCTTACACCATTTGGAAGTCATGGTCAATGCCTTCCATGAGCACGCATTAAAGTATAAATTTATTTTTAACGATTTTGCGCACATTGCTAGGCACTACCCTACCGTAGCTAAGCAACACAACGATATCAATTTTGAGCGCCTCTCACAAGGCAAAAAGCTCATTGACTACTACGTTGATTCTGAGCGAATGAAACCTGAGGAAAATGGTATCAGCTACGACTATCTGGTATTCTCCATTTGGATGATGCTTACCTTTTGGCCGGTGCAAGAGTTTGCCCTGATGACACAAGACTATGTCTTGAAGGACAGAGAGCTGATGGATGCTGTCTGGAATCTTTTCTTGCCTTGTCTATCTGAAAAAGGGCTGGCCGAGTACATCGAAATCAAAAAGTACGTTCATCGACAACCAGAGGAAGATTCGGATGCTTAAACCAGATAAAAGGAGAAGACTATGAAGTATGCGGTTCAAGTAGAGATTAATCAATCTCTCGATAAGGTAATTGAGTTATTTGACAATCCGGATCACTTATTGATCTGGATGGAAGAACTCGAACGCTACGAGCATTTAATGGGTACGCCTGGACAGCCAGGAGCAAAGGCGAAACTCCATTTCCAAATGCCCGACCGCAAAGTATTGATGACCGAAACGGTGTTATCAAGAGACCTTCCAGACTCCTTCACTGCTTCCTACGAGACCAATGGTGTCTATAATGTGGTGGTCAATCGATTTGAGGAGCTAGGTCCTTTTTCGACCTTGTACATCAATGAGCAATCCTTCGAGTTTGAAGGTATTAACAAATATTTTTCCTTTCTGATGAAGGGCGCACTCAAAAAACAATCGCTAAAGTATATGTATGCTTTTAAAAGATTTGTGGAAGAGATGATGCCTGATGATTCCGAATTAGTTTAGTAAGTGTGAATATATATGGAGAAGTCCTACCTTATTCGTGAAGTCGAGGAAAAAGACTTTGCTACCATCATTGCCTTAATCAAAGAATTTGCCCATTTTGAAAAACGGCCAGATAAAATGACGAATAGTCTGGAGCGTTTGCAAAAGGAAAAAGACTACTTCAACTGCTGGGTTGTCGAAAATAAAGAGGGCACTATTATCGGCTATGTCACCTACTTCTTTTCCTATCATACCTGGACCGGTAAGTCTTTATACATGGATGACCTCTATGTACAAGCGCAGTATCGCGGCCAAGGTATTGGAAGCGCCCTTCTGGACAAGATCATTCAATATGCCAAAGATACAAAGTGTCAAAAAGTAAGGTGGCAAGTTTCTGATTGGAACAAAGCTGCCCAGCACTTCTACCAACAACTCGGCGCAGAGATTGAAGGTGGGGAGTTGATTTGTAATTTGTACCTTTGATCGATCAAACAACACATAGCAGTGCATCATACACCAAAAAGTTGGTTTTACGTGCTTCACTTTCTACTTGTATATGGAGCAAGCCTCACTCAATTACGCAGCCAAGAATTACTCGTTTATAAAACGATAGATACAACACAGCTGTACCTTGAGGTATATGCTCCACCTGCAACAAATGTTGAAAAGCCCCCAGCCATGATCTTCTTTTTTGGAGGAGGTTGGGTCGGAGGGAGTCGGCAGCAATTCGAGCCACAAGCTAAATATTTCAGTCAGCGGGGTATTAAATGCTTTCTGGCAGATTATAGAGTACGTAATAAACATAATACCACTCCCTTTGATGCTTTAAAGGATGCTAAATCTGCCATCAGGTTTTTGAGAACACATGCAGATGAACTGCAGATCAATCCTCAACAGATTATTGCTGCTGGAGGCTCAGCAGGTGGACACCTGGCTGCGGCTACAGCCTCAATATCAGGTTTTAATGATCCCAAGGATGATTTAACTATTAGCGCGATCCCCGATGCCTTGGTATTGTTTAATCCCGTGATTGATAATGGTCCCGGAGGTTATGGCTACGAAAGGATTGGCGAGGCTTATCAAGTATATTCTCCACTACATAATATTCGTAAAGGCTTACCACCGACCATATTCCTTTTGGGGACTAAGGATAACTTAATTCCAGTTGAAACTGCCCAATATTATCAAGTCGCTATGCAAGGTGCTGGCAATTATTGCCAACTGGAGTTATACCCAGATCAAGCACACGGCTTTTTTAATTACAACCAATTTGAAAATTATAAAAAAACCCTGCTTGCCGCCGATCAATTTCTACAAAAAATAGGTCTAATAAGTGAGCTTCCTAAAATTGACATAAAGTAACCTATTAATGCAAGCAAATACCCAAACAATCGTCTCAAATATTTCAGCTGCTTTAGCTAAACAAATCATCGAAGAACACGAAAATCATCCCGCACTTTTAGAAGAAAAAGCGGCTATTTTTTATGTTCGATCTGTATTAGCCTTTTACCTCAACCAATTGGAGCAGTCCTTTCCTAAAAATACCTTGCATGCGGTTGCTATTAAAACTAACGATCACCCTGAGGTACTCAAATACATTGCTGAAAGAGGCTTTGGTTTGGAAGCAGCCTCACTAGAAGAGGTGAAAAAAGCGAAAGAAGCAGGGCTTTCTAATCATAAAATTGTTTTTGACTCCCCTGTAAAAACACGCAAGGAGATTAGCTACTGCCATGAACATCTACCTGGAATCCTGGTAAATGTCAATGCGCTTGAAGAGTTGGATCGCTATCCAGCTCATTTTAGTGGTAGATTAGGTCTACGAATCAATCCTCTCATCGAATCCGATACCGAAGATATTTTTAACGTATCTACCAAAACTTCCAAATTTGGGATTCCAATTTCAAGGCGTACTCAAATCATCCAGGCTTGTATGCTTCGGCCTGAGATTTGCGGACTGCACATCCATATCGGGTCTGCAATTAAAGATTTTAGCTTCAACATTAAGGCCATTAGCTTGCTAGTAGATTTAGCTACGGAAATCAATGCCTTGCGTACGAAATCGGGGATTAGTTCTCGCATCAATGTATTGGATATTGGCGGCGGAATTCATTTCGAGCAAGCACCTAGCCATTACACGGTGGCCAACTTCACCCAAGAGTTAAAGAAAATAGCCAACATTGACCAATTCCAGCTAGTCACCGAATACGGTGCTTTTGTGCATAAACATTGCAGCTTTGTACTATCGAATATTGAATATGTAGTAGAAACCGATCCCAGACTACCGGCGAATGTCTTCCTACATGTTGGTGCCGATCTTTTTTTGAGAAAGGTGTACTCTTCTTTAAATATCTCCTATCCCTACTCCATCATACATCAAGTAAAAGGCGAAAAACCTGAAAAACTTTACAATATCGTCGGCCCACTCTGCTTTGCCGGTGATATTCTTTATGAAAATCTCTCTCTTCCTCAATTACAAGAAGGAGACTATTTCATCATCCACGATACGGGCGCTAATACCAATAGCATGTGGTCTAAGCATTGTAGCAGGGAGGTGCCGGGGTTTGTAATGGTGTAATTTCTCATTTATTTGGCAAATACGAATGAAATAATCTTTATTTAATTGGCAAAGTAGAATTAAATCCTTTAGATTTGTTTGGCAAATACGAATTAAATCAAAAATCGACGTACTTGACAAACCTAGAATAGATGAAAGGAACACATCTTGGGGAGTTCGAAGAGCTCGTCCTTCTCACTGTTGGCATCCTACAAGGTGAGGCTTATGGCATCACGGTAATGGATGAAATCGAAAAGCATACTGATCGCAAACCTAGCGTCAGCACTATACATTCCACACTGAATCGCCTAGAAAAAAAGGGATTCATCGAATCTTATAAAGGAGGCGCATCGGCTACCAGAGGAGGCAGAAGCAAAAGACTCTATCGCCTCAACGCAGAAGGGCAAGCCGCGCTACAAAAAGCCAGGTCACAGCGCGAGCGACTCTGGAATTTATTGCCTGATACACTCCTCAAATATGCCTTTTAAAATCCCAGCTTGGCTGCAAATCTTTCTTGATTTCACCTGTGACCTAGATTTCCAAGACGAACTTCTTGGCGATCTTTTTGAGCTTTTTGAAAGAGAAGCATCAAATCAAGGAAATAAGAAAGCCAAACGAAAATTCACCCGACGGGCTTTGTTTTCGGTTCGATGGTACCGATTACCTGCCTTTCAACAAATACCACACATCATGCTTTTTCAAAATTTCTACAAAGTGGCGGTTCGGCACGCCGCCAGGCATCGGTCGGCCTCCTCCATTCATGCGTTAGGTCTTATTTTAGGGCTAGGAGCCGCCTTTTATATAGGCCTCTACCTGAAAACGGAGTTGTACGTAGACACGATGCATCAACATTCAGAACAACTTTATCGAGTATTACGAGAGAATCCACAAAATGGAGATCGCAGTATTGTCACCTCTTCTAATCATGGCCAAAAGTTGAAAGAGGCTTTTCCATTTATCAAAATGGCTCGTTTCGGCCAAGACCCCGTAAAAATTGGAGATCAACAGACATTATTATTAGAAGATTTTTATTGGGCAGATTCTACTTTCTTTGATCTCTTCACTTTCGATTTCATAGCAGGTGACCCCAAGACCTGCCTAAAAGAGATCAATAGTATTGTTTTGACCGAAAGTAAGGCCATGCATCTATTTCAAAGCACAGACATTATTGGTCAGACGATTAAGGTCAAAGTTTATGATAGCAATGAGGAGTTTCCCATGCAGATCAAAGGTGTAGTCAAGGATCCTTCGGATTATACCCATATTCAATTTGATGGTTTGGGATCGATGGCTAATGCAGAAAAGATGTATGCTCAATTGGTGCCGAATTGGTACTTTTCCTGGTTGAGGACTTATATTCAAGTACCCGACCAGCGGATTGCAGAAGTAAGGGCAGGCATCCCTGGTATGATCACTGCTATTTTTGGTGATGACCCTCCGATGAATTTTGGTATTGGCTTACAGCCATTCTCAGCTATTTATTTACATTCCCAAGATATCGAGAAAAGTACCCTAAAAGGAAGTATCCGTAATCTTCAAATTTTTGGCGCAATTGGCCTTTTAATTTTATTGATCTCCTTACTCAATTTCATCAACCTGGCTACGGCGAGGTCCGTAACTCGGGCAAAAGAGGTAGGCATTCGAAAAGTTGTAGGTGCGCAACAAGCCGGTATTATTGGGCAATTCCTGGTCGAGTCGCTCCTGTTCACCTTAGGTAGTGGCATTATTGGTATTGGTTTGGTACTGCTGACTTTACCAAAATTGAATCAACTTTTCGGTTTTAAACTTAGTCTTGCAGCCCTTGCCTGGACAGACTTTTTCGTCATCATTCTTGCTTTAATTGTTTTGGGCATTTTAGCTGGATTGATTCCTGCCATTGTAATGACAAAAATACCTTCCATTGGAAAAGAAGACCAGGGGAATAAAATTGATTTTGGGATCAACCGATGGTCATTTACGCGCAAAATGTTTGTTGGGATCCAGTACTTTGTGGCCATCGCCTTGGTCGGCGCCTCTATGGTTTTTTACCAACAATACAATTATCTCAAAAATTTTGACCTCGGCTTTAATCCTGAACAACTACTCCACATATCGGTAGAAGATCGAAAAATCCAGGAGCAGCTCCCACTACTCAAGGAACAAATCAGTCAGCTAGGTGGAGTACTAGGTACAAGTATGACCGGTGAGGATTTACCAAGCGCGCTAAACAACACTTGGGGCATTCGCTGGACAGGCATGGCACCGGATCGCAATGAGGCTATTAATATAGTGGGTGTCGATCAAGATTATTTTGAGCTATTAGACATTCCTTTTGCTGAGGGAGAAAACTTTAGAATGGGCTACGAAGTAGACTCCGCTAAGTCAGTTATTCTGAACGAAAGTGCGGCCAAAATAATCGAAGTAGACGATTTAGTGGGACAAACTATCAGTATAGATGATCAGCCCAAACGAGTAGTTGGTATTGTAAAAGATTACCACAACACCTCCTTACATTCTACTATCCAGCCTTTAGCCTATATGATTTTTCCTCCTGGCTTTAGAGTAAGTGCAGATAATATCTTAGCTAGAGTAGAAACAGACAACATCAAGCAACTACTACCACAATTAGAGCAGGTATGGTCTCAATTTTCCTCAGATCCTTTTAATTATAATTTTGTGGATGAGGCTTTTGCAGGAGCTTACGAGAAAGAGAAGCGGTTTACCACTTTGATTAGTAGTTTTTCTTTTATCGCCATCGCAATATCCATTGTTGGTCTCTTTGGTTTGATAAATTTCATCATTCAGCTTAAGCTAAAAGAGATTGGCATTAGGCGAGTATTAGGGGCTAGTAAAGGGCAATTATTAAGTTTGCTGGGCAAGGAATTTCTCATCGTTTTTATCATCGCCAGCATTCTAGCTATTCCAGTTGCATATTATTTCCTAGGCGATTGGTTGACAAACTATGAATATCGAATTAACCTTTCGGCTTGGCAAATGATACCTGCTATCCTACTTTGTCTCTTGACCTCTGTTTCTGTGATTTGGTTCCATTTGCAAAGAGCAAGCCGAGTAAATCCTTCTGAGATAATTAAGACGGAGTAAAAAAATACCTAAAATTATTATTCTTTAACTTGAAAACAAAGTATGATCTCTTTGACGTACTTTGTTTTCCCCAACCGTCTATCATGCAAACTTATTATAAACAAGTATTTAGCTTACACCTATTTATACTCATTATCTCCTCCTTAAATTCTACCTATGCTCAGGTGGATCAAAAGTTGGCGCAATTAGATCAATTTTTAGTTGATGCACAAAGCGAAATCGGTTTTCCAGGGCTAGCAGTTGCGGTGATTCAAGATGGAGAAGTTATTTATAGAAAGGAGACTGGCTTTGCCAATCTAGAGGATTTAAACCTCGGTTTCCTCTTCCTCCTCCTCCCTACGCTTATTTCTATACCAAACGTAGGCTACCCCACCAATCAGAAGGTAAGGCGTCGCTAGCATATAGAGAATGCCATTATTTAGACCTTTACCAGCGGTACCACCATTCTTGAGGTTCGACTCTGCGCTCATTCTACACATAGGACATTGTGCCTCTACTTGCGCGGGTTGAGTTACTTGTAAACCAAGTGTCAAGACAAATAACATTACAATTTTAATCCACTTTTTCATTTGTTTTATTTTGAACTAGGGCAATCGCACCATAAAATTACCCTGCAATTTTTTATAATTCCTACTGACACTCCAATTCAAAACCGCTCTAGCATCTTCATTTTTGTCATTCGATACAAAAACGAAGCAAAAAAATCTTGCCTAGCCAAACTCGTTCCACTCGAACAGTGCCTAGGCGGCATCCCGCACTTCGCTTATCACCTTTTTCTCACTTAATTTCGAGAAATAACCATTCCTTTTTAAGTTTTTATTTTAATGCGTTTGCCCTGATTTTGAACCACATAGTACATAGTGATGTATTTTTAAACGCTTAAACCTCCTGATGAAAGACTCGTTTATTATGTACTATGTGTTATGTGTTTTTAACGCTACTGACGAAAGGCTCCTGTTGTCAGCATGTACCTTAAGCCTTTAACCCCTAACTCATAACCTTATAAACTCATAACC
>JBELML010000191.1:4544-8791 GCA_042095835.1 Saprospiraceae bacterium | reverse complement strand
TGTATCGAATGACAAAAATGAAGATGCTAGAGCGGTTTTGAATTGGAGTTTCAGTGAAATTTATTATAAATTTCACTGCAATTTTTTATGGCGTGTTTGCCCTAACTTAATTTAGAAAGGATCGCCTCTTTGGAATATTTAGAGTATAATTGAGTTAAGAATTGAAGCGGTTAAAAATGAAGAGTTTGGATAGAAAACCTACTAAACGCTACCTCACCAAAGACGATTTCATGGAGCTGCAATCCAAAATCGTGCAACGTGGCGGTCGCTATCTACTCTCTAAACTCAATCCATCGGCCCTAAAACGGACACAAAGCACCTTTGGAGAAAGTAGTTTCCAACATGCTAATTGGTGGATTATTCCTGCGGTTCGGCGGCGCTGGAATCAGTTGGTCACGGATGATCCTAATCAAATTTATGAAGATTATTTTGTACAAAAATATTTGGCAGATCGTCAAGGATTGAAAGTTTTATCACTAGGTTGTGGTATCGGTAGCCACGAAAGAAATTTAGCCAAACATCAGGTCTTTGCTCAAATTGATGCCTATGATATTGCGCCAAACCTAATAGATAGAGCCAATCAAATAGCTCAAGCTGAGGGCCTGCATAATATCCAATTTCACTGTGCAGATGTTAATGCAATGGCTTTAGAAAAAGAGGCCTACGACTTAATTTTCTTCCATTCTAGCTTGCATCATTTTCTCCATTTAGATCAACTCATTGGTCAAAAAATACCTCATGCTTTACGGGAAGATGGGTATTTATTACTGAATGACTATTGGGGCCCTGATCGATTGCAATGGACGCCAGGACAATTACAAGAAATCAATCGCTTGCTACCTACTATTCCTGAAAAGTATCGGGTGCGCTTCCAATCAAACAAAGTCAAAAAATCGGTTTCTGGGCCAGGATGGTTACGCATGCGTCTATCTGATCCCTCGGAAGCTGCAGAAGCCAGCCAGATTAAGGCGCTACTGAGCGCATCTTTTACTACACTAGAGGAGCAAGCTATTGGTGGCAATATTCTGATGCCCCTCCTCAAAGATATTGCCCACCATTATGTGGAGGATCACAAAGAGGCTAATGCCATTTTAGCGAATTTATTCCAAGCAGAAGATCAATTTATCCAAAAAGAGCAGCCGCTCCTCTTTTTTGGGGTTTATCAAAAAATACCCTAGAAGATTTATCTGTTCTGAGCAGCTTAAAGCTCGGTTTATCGAGTTTCATGATAAGCTTGCCGTAAAAAGATGTCCATCCTGTCCTAATCGTTCAATTTGTTTTCGTTATTTTTAAGGATAGTTTGAGAAAAATCAAAAATCACACAAACAAAAGAACAAATGGCAAAAGTTAAATTAACCTGGTTTTCAAGACTCTTGATTGTCTTACTGATCGTTGCTGGAGTACTCCTTGGTATCCGTTGGCTCCAAGGCAATACCGATTTACTAGGCGATCTAGGTATCGATAGCGGTGGCGAAAAATCTGGCCCCGTAGCCAAAGGAGATGTGGTCCGCGTGGGTGTAGTAGATTGGGTAGGATATGCAGGTGGTCAATATTTCAATGAAGGTTTCGAGCCGAATAGTAATTCCAGGTTTTATAAAGATTATGGTTTTCAGGTTGATTTTCAGGTGATCAATGATCCAGAAGCTTCTTTAGCTGCCTGGAAAAAGGGAGACCTCGACCTACACTGGTTCACATTAGATGCTTTTCCAACTATTTATGAAAGTATCAAGGATTTTGATCCCGTTATTTTATTCCAAGCAGACTGGTCTAGAGGTGGAGATGCTATTGTAGTAAAAAGAGGGATCAACAGTGTAGCTGATCTAAAAGGAAAAAAGATCGCAGTAGCAGAGCGTACACCTTCACATACCTTCCTATTGTGGTTACTGGATGCGGGTGGCTTAGAGCAGAAAGATGTGGAAATTGTTCCTACCCTGGATGCGATTCAAGCCGGCGATTTCTTTAAAGGAGGTCAAGTTGATGCTGCTGTCACCTGGAGTCCGACAGACGAAGAGTGTGTGCGTGTAGTCCCTGGAGCACGTATCTTAGAGAATACCAAGTCTGCCTCGAATATCATCGCTGATATTTTCTTTGCTAAAAGAGATTATGTAGAAGCGAACCGGGAAAAACTACAACAACTGTACGAAGGCTGGATGATTGGCGCCGGAGAGATTGGTGCTGACCCCAATGCCAAAGCAAAGGCCATCAGTATTCTGGCTAAAGGCTTAGGTTATCCAGAGTCGGATATCTTGATCGATAATGCTCGCCATACTACTCACGGAGACAACCTGAATTTCTTTGGGTTGACCTCTGGCTACAATGGTGTCACGGCAGATGCCTTGTATCGCAAAATGAATAAAACTTACGCAGATCTTGGTTATGCCGAGCAGAATTTGCCAGGCTTCAGAAGTCTACAATTCCCGGCGCTGGTACAAAACACCAACCTCAGTGGAGCCATTCACAATGGCGAAGCTGCTAAAACCTTTACACCTGTAGCGGACAATGAGGCTAAAGATGCTGAAGCTATCGCTACCAAGCAGGTAAGTATCAGCTTCCGCACTGGAGAATACCAGTTGGATGATAATGCCAAAACCTTAATCGATCTTCAATTTGTGGATATTGCCAAAGCTTTTGCCAACTCACGCATCCGTATTGAAGGAAATACCGATAATGTGGGTAATACCGCAAGTAATGTTGCCCTATCTAAGCGAAGAGCAGAATCCGTGAAGAACTACTTGGTAGAAGTACATAAAATGAGTCCCAATCGATTCATAGTTGTTGGAAATGGGCCCAATAAGCCAGTAGCCAATAATAGTACAGCGGAAGGTAGAGCACAAAACCGTCGTACCGATTTTGAATTGGTAAGAGAATAAAATCTCTCTTAGTAACGGACAAATACAACAAGCTGACTGTACCTCAAACTAGGGTGCGGTCAGCTCTTTCTCAGAACAGCCTTAGCCTAACATGGAATTATTCAAACTACGTGGAGAATTAAGTCGGTCCCAAAGCATTTTACTGGGTATCATTGGATTTATTATTTTCTTGCTGGTCTGGTGGGCGGTAGCAGAGATGCTATCTGTACAACGACCGATTGTCAATGACTACGTCACGCGTATTCCATCTACTGCCGAAGCGGAGGAGCAGGGTATCAATATTGATTCATTATTACGCGAGGACTCCATTCGCTTTGAAAATGCTACGGAGTTTGCTAAAGTTTATCCGATCCTACCTACGCCTTTGCAGGTAATCAAATCTTTTCCTTCTCTATTCCAAGAAAAAGCTTTGTTTTCGAATACGATTATCTCCATTTGGCGAAATCTACAGGGGTATTTCTGGGCGGTTTTGATCTCTATTCCGATTGGCTTCCTAGTGGGCCTGCTACCGATTTTCAAGGGTTTATTTTCTAAACAAATAGATGCGCTGCGGTATCTACCGCTCACAGCCTTAGTAGGGATTTTTATTACCTGGTTTGGGATAGAAGAATCGATGAAAGTCTCCTTCCTGGCCTTTGGTATCATTGTTTATTTATTACCCACCGTTATTCAGCGAATCAAGGAAGTAGACGATGTGTATTTGAAGACGGTTTTTACCTTGGGCGCTACAGATTGGCAGACGGTCCGCTCAGTATATATTCCATCTGTGATGTCTAAACTCATGGATGACATCCGGGTACTCACCGCAATCTCCTGGACCTATATCATCATTGCCGAACTGTTGAATAAAGATGGCGGAATAGGTGCATTGATCTATGATGCTGGCCGTCGTGGGCAAATTCCTGATGTATTCGCTATTCTTTTAGTCATCATTGCTGTCGGATTTATCCAAGATCAGGTTTTTGTCTATCTCGATAAAAGATTATTCCCACACAAATACGTCAAACAACGCTTAGGTGGCCTTCAGGAAATCAGCTATGGCATCTATTTACTACTCGGCACAGTGACACTTTTTCTATTAGCAGGTGCCGTGCTCGCTATTTTCGGTGTCAACCTAGGAAGTATCTTATCAACTGGAACCTTACTCCTGGTTTTAGCCAGTATAACGATGATCGTGATGGGTGAGTTTAAGGTCTTGAGCGCTGCGCGGAGGGCTTAGGTTTGTTATGGGAGATTTGGGACTTGGAGATGTGGTGACATAGAGATGTGGAGACATGGTGACTTGGAGACCTCGTGACTTGGGGATTTTGGGAGCGTTTTACTTGACACCTGACACCTGACACTTGAAACATAGCACATAGCACATAATGACTTGGG
>JBELML010000191.1:3208-4444 GCA_042095835.1 Saprospiraceae bacterium | reverse complement strand
TGACACCTGACACCTGACACTTGAAACATAGCACATAGCACATAATGACTTGGGAACTGGGTGTCTTGTCCTGAAATGTGGGGGTATATGCATTAGGCAAAGGAATATCAGGTGTCACATATAAGATTTTGCATATACTGAAGCCTTGAATTAAACTTATTAGTGTCTTTGCGCCTTTGTGGCTAGCTGCTGGATTGCGGATACGGGTGTCAGGTAAAAATAATCTTAACGCTGTCTACTTTCGAGTGGACGTACTAATTATATAGCTCATCAATTCATACTCAACTATCACAGGTTCTGCTTTCGTACTTAGCGGTGGTATTCTTGATCAAAAAGAAGCGAAGACTACGCATGGCCTCATTCGAGGTTCAGAGCGCTTCCAAGTATTGGCAGTCATTGATGAAAACAATGCTGGAAAGGATGCTGGCGAAGTACTAGATCAGCAGCACAGAGACCTACCTATCTACTCAACTATCGAAGCAGGGATAGCCGCGCTAGGTAAACCCGATTATATTATTCTTGGAGTCGCTACAATCGGGGGAGTGCTTCCCGCTCATTTACTAGATGACATAAAACAAGCCCTAAGTCTAGGGATTTCTGTCATCAATGGGCTGCACGATTACCTGCAAGATCATCTAGACCTCGTAGAGCTAGCTATCAAACACAGTGCTCGACTCATTGATATTAGGAAACCCAAAAAATTCAGTGACCTGCATTTTTGGACTACTGATATCTATCAAGTGGACTGTCCAATTGTAGCGGTCCTCGGTATGGATTGTGCCGTAGGCAAACGCACGACCGCGCGCTTTTTATGGGAAGCCAGTCGAGCGGCTGGCCTGAAAGCAGAGATGATCTATACCGGGCAAACTGGATGGATGCAAGGTGCTAAATATGGCTTCATCTTCGATTCCACTTTGAATGACTTCGTCTCTGGGGAGTTGGTTCACGCTATTATTCAGGCTCATCAAAATGAATCACCAGACTTGATTTTCCTCGAAGGCCAATCGAGCCTCCGTAATCCAAGCGGTCCTTGTGGCCCAGAGTACTTGATCTCTGGCAATGCCAAAAAAGTAGTACTCGTCCATGAGTTGAAGAAAACCCACTTTGATGATCTTCCAGCCTGGGGCCCGCTCCCTTCCGTAGCAGATGAAATTGCGCTCATCAATATTTACGGAGCCGAGGTGATTGCACTAGCGCTCAATACTAGAGGCTGCACTTCCGAAGAAGCCCTGGCAG
>JBELML010000191.1:0-3108 GCA_042095835.1 Saprospiraceae bacterium | reverse complement strand
AATTCAGAAAAATCTTTATCCAAAATAGCATCAGATAGATTATCGGTCAATGCTACAAAAACAGGGAAGTAGTACGAAGGTGCTTGATAATGCTCGACCAAAGCATTCCGAATAGCACGCTCTAAGAAAAAGCCCCCTTTAAAGTCTTTTTTATGCAATGACTCCGCCCAATCTTTGGTGTAAACTTGACTGTGAGTGAACGTATTGCATAGCGTAATTTGGGCTTTCTCAGCTAAAGCAGGATATTGCGCAAGGAGCTTTTCCATCTCTTCGCTATAGTTTTTGGCTTTATCTGTTTGGCTCTGCGAAAGATCAAGGATAAAATGGAAATAGGGTTTTCTTTTTAGTTGATCTAATTGCTGTATCTCTGCTTGACGAATCAATTGGATACCGGCCAACTGTTCGACACTAGGCTTGTCTTCTTGAACGGTGGCTTTACCCAAGTTCAATTGTTGCCCCAAAAGATTCAAAGTAATCGCTGAGGTATGAATCAACTGAAAACCTGTCTTCCTTAGCTCTCCTCTATTGAATGGAAACACCCGGAAAGCGATACGCCGCTCATTGAGATAATATAATAATCCAGGATCTTTCCTCCTGCGCCGTATTTGATTATAGACCCAAAGTGCGGATCGTTTTTCTACCAAAAGGCCTTTTTTCCTTTCTTCAAAAACATCTAAATAGTAGTCACTAATCCAAGTATGATTAGGCAAATTAAAGGTAGTAGCAAACTCCGCGCGACTGTTTAAGCTGTCGTTCTGTATTTCTAGGTGTATCCAACTTTTCCAAAGCCCCGCTTCTGAATCAAATTCACTCTCTACCTCTAGTTTCGGAATAGTAAAACGCTCCGTTTGACTTATAAAACGACTATTGCTCCGATAAAAGGGCGTATCGAAAAAAATTGCAGAGAGCCGATCAATTTTATGATCAGAGATGGTCATATTGTCCAACACCAACCAACTGTAATAGGCAGAAAGAAAAGGAAGCTGTTTCTCCATAAACCAATCTCTACTTCCTTCTTTATGCCACCTCAAAGCATTAAGGGTTTGCCCTAAGTCTCTACGGTTGACTTGATAGGTTTTCTCATAATCGGGATTGTAGGTATAAGCCAGCGCCCGCTCTAAGTTGCTATGATCTCTCCAATAATTGAGATGGATGATCATAGGAATCAGTAAAATACTCGAAAGAGTTAATACCCCAACAACCCGCTTGGAGTAAAACTCCTGTAAGAATTGCCAATCTCGGCGCAACTGATCAAGATGTATGACAAAAAGCGCAAGTGGCGTTAGCATGAGAAAGCCGGCTCCGAAAATGAGGATGGCGAATACCGACAAAGGAAGAAATGGTAAAAAAACAAGGAAAAAATAAAAAGTGTAGGCAAATAAGATACATCTTCCCACAAATAAAGGCAGACGGTATAGCTTATTTTGCCAATCTGGAAGACAAAGTAGGAGACCGTTCAGTATGGCTAGGATATAAAATATAGGGGCGTTAAAGCGCCCAAATAGTCCTCCGCCCTCTATCGATATTCGAGGATCAACCAATCCATTATTCAAGGCCAAACCAAACAAGGGAAAAAGGATGGTAATCGGTATTTTCCACCATAGCTGATTTTTTTCAAAGAGACTTTTACGTCGGATCGCAATGAGGTAGATAAGCCGTACCAAAAAGAATAAAAAGCTCATGACCACTAAAACACTGAGCACAATCATCAATCGCTCCTGGTAGTTGCCATCCACCCCTTGCCATAAAGGAAAAATCAATTGCATGAAGATGTACCACAAAATCGGCACCAGCAAAGTAAGCAGGAAACTAAATGCGACTTGGTTTTTGGTATATTCTTTGACACTACGGATCACCAAGATGAACAGCGCATGAATAATGGTCGGCATTAAAAAAGTACCCACATAAAACTGTAGGTCATTGCTGATCATCCAATCGGGAATGCTCCTTGGAATGATTTGATGTAGCTCTATGTAGAAATAAGCCAATAAGGGTGTGTAGATCGCTATGGCGGCCACACTATATAATAAAGACAAGGACTGTCGTCTAGCAATAAGCCAAATCGAATAGCCCATATTGACTAGCATAGCTATCGCTAAATAAGCGCCCAAGCTATACCAAAGCTGGATGGTAGATTCATCGAGTTGACTATGGAAAACTTGAAAATTGTTATACATCAACAAGAAGAGTACAACAAGAGGGATATGATGAATAAAGACGAGCAATTTGGGATTTAATAAAGTTTTCATTTGTTTAAAAATTTAGCAATTATTTGAAAATGAAGCAATTACAAAATTTTTAAAAAATGTAACCGCTTCGCTTTCACATAATCTTTTTTAATCATCACCGTTTGGTGATTTTATGATTAAATAAGATCATGCTCATTTCATATTTGTATATGCATTTTAGAATAGGTAAAAAAGCTTGTTACGGCTTAGCAACTGTTCGGGTCTGAGTGTAATAATAGACCGCCAAATACCACAGGATTAGATAGAAGGCAAAAACCATCACTCCTTGTATCAAATGCCAGGATTCTAGGACCCAATGCTCAGGTAAGGGGAGGAGTATGGAAAATAAGATTCGATTAGCATTTATACATATTGTAATCATAAAAGTGATTAAAGCTAAATTAAATACACTTCTTACGCTTATATTCCTCTTATTATTAAGCAAAAAAGTGAATACCCCTAATGAAAAAGCCATGACCCACCAATTATAGCCAGCACAAGATTTATCAATGACCACTTTGATTTCAGGGATGAAAAAACCATAGGCTGGAACATAGTATCCATTTAGACCTGTAAAGATTTCGACCAAGTAGCCTACCGGCAAAATCATAAACTGCAGTTGATCAACTGTAAGAAAATGAAATACACTCTTAGCGCCTAGCGCCACTAAAGCAGCAAGTAGAAGTGGCCGAAATTCAAGAGGATTATGGTCTTGTCTTAGAGAGCTATCTTTAGTTTCCATCTTTAGTGTTTTTAATGAGATCTTTGTAGTGCGTAGCAATACTAGGGCAAACACACCAAAAAATTACCCTGCAATTTTTTATCATTCCTACTGAAACTCCAATTCAAAACCGCTCTAGCATCTTCATTTTTGTCATTC
>JBELML010000190.1:0-8924 GCA_042095835.1 Saprospiraceae bacterium | reverse complement strand
TGTCATTCGATACAAAAACGAAGCAAAAAAATCTTGCCTAGCCAAACTCGCTCCACTCAAACAATGCCTAGGCGGCCTCCCGCACTTCACTTATGATCTTTTTACACTTAATTTCCAGTAAAAATCATTTCTTTTTCAGTTTTAATTTTAATACGTTTGCTCTATTACTGATTAGAATCTCCTAATTTACTTAATTTTCTATTACTGATCTGCCATAGATTCCAATCCCTGCCAATTTATAGCCTGGCTTGGCTGGAAAGCATCACTATTCATATAATCTGTCAAACTCTTTCTCAACTGTCGGGCGACCAAGCGATTATTGATATCCAACTGCAAATCAATGGAGGCTCTAGCTCTTCCTTAAGTGACCTAAAAAGCCAATGGTACTATCTTCCACCAAGAAAATGGACTATCTTTGTAAAGAATGAAAAAGAAATTATTTTTTGTTTGCATCTTTTCTAAAAGCCTTTTATATTTGCATCTCCTTAGAAACAAGGTGCAAAACAAATAAGATTCCGTAGCTCAGCTGGTAGAGCACTTGACTTTTAATCAAGGGGTCCTGGGTTCGAACCCCAGCGGAATCACCAACACAAACAATTTGTTTTTTTCAAGCCATCCGCCTTGCGTAGATGGCTTTTTTTATGCTATATTGTCACCGAAAGAAGCTTTTTATTGCGAATTTTGCAAAACAATATGTTTGTAAATGACCACAAGTGCCTCGGATTGAGCAGGAGTTTCTAAAATTTTTCTAAAAAGATTTTCAATCTTCTAAAATTTTCAGTGATGCTCCACTTTTTTGCCTTTTGGCTAAAATTTTTTTCAGAAAATAATGTACGACCTTTCTGTTATACATTATTCCCAATAATGAAGATTTCTTTCCACTCATCGCCTGGCTTCTGTCCGGTACAAGTATGAGTAAGCTTTTTTTATGGTGTAAGCTTGGTAATAGTCAACCCCCGTTTTTTTAATTGTTTAAATTTTTGTTATGCCAGTAAAAGCTATTTTATGGAATTACACGCGTAAGGACGGCACGCGTGACATCAAAATCTATGTCGCTCACCAAGGACAGAAAACGTATCACTCTACCGGAATTAAAGTCCTACCCGAAAATTGGGACGAAGCCAGTCGACAAATTAAAGGTACACCAACCGCTGGTACCGATAATATTGAGATTGCTTCGATGATTCTGGACTTTCAACGGAAGCTTAACGAAGGAGTCTCGGTCGAACAACTTACCAGCAATTCGGTAGGGAAAAGTTTTTTAGCTTATACGGCTCAATTTATTGTAGAGGCCGATAATGGTGTCCACAACCTTAAACCAGGAACCATCAAACACTATCGAGTGATATTGAAACGGGTGCGGGAGTATTGTGCTTACCATGGCTATGGTGACCTGAACTTTGATCAAATCAACATGGAGTTTTACGCGGCTTACTACAAGTACCTGCTGGATAACGGAGGTGGACCGGTCGATTTTGGAAACCACATCAAGAAGATCAAAAGACTGATCAGGATGGCTCACCATAGCCAACTGCATAATAATCAGATCTACCTGCATCCCGATTTTAAGGTCATTAGAGGAGAATATCAGGATAAGATTTACCTCACAATGGATGAGATCGAATTACTTGAAAACGTAGACCTTCGCCACAATACGCCGCTCGATCGAGAAAGGGATCGTTTCTTGCTGGCGTTTTATTTTGTGATGCGCTGGGAAGATTCTGTACTTTTTTCCAGAGACTTCATTCGAGAGGATCGCTACATTGATTATCGATCTAAGAAGACAGGCGTCCAATGCATGGTACCGATATCATCGAAAGCGCGTCAACTAATCGAAAAGAACAATTACAAGTTCGATCATTACAGCAACCAAGAAGCCAATCGTAAGATCAAAGAAGTAGCCGCCATGGCTGGAATCAATCAAATGGTCGAACAAGGTGGCAAACGAGGACCCAAGTTCAAGTTTGTAACCACGCATACAGCTCGTCGATCCGCCGCTACCAATCTAGCTTTAAGCGATATGTCGCTGGAGAGTATCATGAAGCTTGGTGGCTGGAAGGAAATCCGGACCTTGCAGTTATACCTACGTGCTTCGGTGATGGATATTGCTAAATCTGCGGAGGGGCATTCGTTTTTTCAATAGTTTGTACGTTTTTTAGAATTGTATGTTCGGAACATACAGTGTATATTTACATACATGGACGCGCAAATTGTAAATACAATACTCGATCACTTTGATCAACTTCCAGGTTTAAGCTGTGAAATGGAAAGCCCTGGGCAGCAGTTAAGCATACAATTGACTTTGCCCGATGGTCGAAATTTAGCCAGCTTCAACCTGGTTGTTTTATCTAAAATCGTCCCCGCTCAAATTCCTGTTCTGCAATTGCAGCACGAAAGGAATCCTGAGTTGATGTTTTGGGCGGCTTACATCAGTACAAAGGCGCGAGCTATGTTGCAAGCGGAGCAAATCCCTTACGCAGATACGGCTGGCAATTTGTTTTTGGTCAAAGACACCTTATATATAAGTATCGATAAAGGTACCAGCGATCGACAACAATTAACAACGGGCAACCGAGCTTTTAGTCCGGCTGGCCTTAAGGTGGTCTGGCAGTTTTTATTAAATCCGGAGTTGCTGCAAGCTTCTTACCGGACCATTGGTGCAAAAGCTGGTGTTACGATTGATACCGTCAGCAAAGTCATTAAGGGATTACTAGCAGAGCAATACATTTTAAGAGCTGATACTAAAAAATACAATTGGAATCGATTGGCCGATTTGAAAACCGAGTGGGTGACGCAGTTTAACCGCGTTTTACGGCCTAAACTCCAGCAAAAACGCTTTCAATGGCTGGAGCAACCCCCTTTAGAAAAGGTTGATTTACCAGCAGGTACATTGTGGAGCGGAGCCACTGCTGCGAATGAAAAAGGCAGTCAGTTGATTACGGACCAGTGGATCGTGTATAGCAATGCACCTTTTACGCCCTTGATGAAAAGCTTGAAATTGGTGCCAGATCCGCAAGGGCTAGTAACCGTTTACGAAAGGTTCTGGGATAGTGAAGACGAAGCAACTCAGCTGGTACCGGATCTTTTGTTATACGCAGATTTAATTAACCAAGGCACGCCCCGTTATTTGGAAGCTGCTCAAAATATACTTAAAAATGAACCAGTCTTTTGATGAACAATCTTTGGCCATAAATGGCTTGCAAACCGTGTTGGATGAAGTACAAGATTGTTGTACCGCTTTAGACATCGATTTCTTTATAGTTGGCGCCCTTGCACGTAATATTTGGTACGTTAAACACGACGCACCAGCGCAAGGTACCAAGGATGTTGACTTTGGTATCTTTGTCCCAGATGCGGATTTATATCAAAAGCTGAGGCATTACCTACAGGAAAAATACAATTATACCCCTGGCCATGAAAATGCTTTTTGCTTAATTAGTTCACAAGGGCTACAAGTTGATTTACTGCCTTTTGGAGCGATTGAGTCGGGCGATTATATAATGGTGGAAGGCCACGGTTGGAGCAAACTTTAGCTAGAAGGATTTGAGGAAGTTTTCCAGCACGGCTTAGTTGAAGCAAAGATCGGGAGTGCAACCTTTAAAGCCTCCTCTATTCCCGGTGTCGTACTACTGAAACTCATCGCTTACGATGACCGCCCAGAACATAGGGTAAAAGATCTAAAGGACATCAACGCCATTTGCCAATATTATCCTGAAGTAGAAACCAATTTTATCTGGAACGAATACTTTGACTTATACACAGATGACCGCGATCAAACGACGGTGGCTATGCTTGTATTAGGTCGAGAACTTAAAAAGTTAATTGGGACGAATGAAAAGTTGTTCCATCGGATCAAATCAATTTTGGAAAATGCCTTAAAGACTACATCTGATTTTCCAGGACAGATGATCAATGATCCCGTCAAGGAAACCATAGCAGAAAAAAGGCATTGGCTGCGTTGTATTTATGATGGACTAACCCAAACAGATTTATAGGACTCTAACCCAGGACCCCCAAATTTCAATTTAAACGGCAATTTCCCCATTTTCTCCGTATATTTAGCGCCATTCAACAGTCCGATTAGCAGGTTTACATGGCAAAGCAGAAGAAGATATCCTTTAATGAATTTTTTGATAAGCGAATTAAGTCTCTAGATGAGGAGACTTATCCAGTCTATATTAGAACGACCTATGATAGGCAGAATTCTAAGATTAGGCCTTTCTATGAAAGCAAGGTTTATTGGACGGAGGATCAACTTGAGAACCACAAGAACGGAACTTACGAGGATGTTGCTACGCGAAGAACTGGCCATTGGATAAACTGTGTAAAGGAAATAATTGAGCAGGTTGTCCGAGATAAGGATAAACAGGTGGATGACTTCAATTTTTCAGGAATTGCGGAGGTAGTTCGTTACTACCAAAAAGATATGGAGTTCTATTTAGATAACCTGGTTGGTCTTAGAGCCTTAAAGGAAGGCGAAACGTTTTTGGTTGCTAAAGACTATAATAGAATGAAAAATGGTACCGGTTCTTTAATGGAAAGATTAGAGGTTTTGCACCAAACATCTCCAGAAGCTATCCAACACTTTTCACAAGAAGTAAGAACCTTTCTTTTTGCCTATCTAGCTTATTCTCAGTTTCATTTTGATAAAAAAATGTATAGTAGCAAAAGATTTGTTTACCCACTTTTTGCCTGGCTTTTCAAAAATGATAAAACACTTTTTTTAAATTTTTGGACTGATAATGATTTGCAAATCATTCATAGTCAGATAGATAAGCGAAAATTTTCAATTGCCGTTACTAAAGAGGAATGTGTTGAAATCATTACTCAGGCATTACTTGAAAATAGGCCACATAAAAATTGGCAATAAAAAACGTGTTTCTTTACTTTGCTTGTGCCTTCTTTTTGTTTAACTTGCATTTGTAATCGGTTAAAACCGTTTTTTTTAGCTCTAAAAAGAAGGCACAAAAATAAATAAGAAACACAAAATTATGGAAATGAATTTAGTACAGACGTTAAAAGAGCTTACAAGAGTTCTCAACAAATTAGATCAAAGGTTTGATGTTCAAGAAGCGGAATGGTTAGACCCTGACGCTTCTTGCCAATTTTTAGGCATTAAATTAACCCGTTCGGGTAGTCATAGGAGAAGACTGAAAAACTTAGAAAGACGTGGGTTTCTTACTAATGTCCGGAATGGGAAACCAAAGATGTATCCCAAAGATCAGCTAGCCGTGATTGCTGCCAAAATGAAAGAAGGTAAAATCATTGTTTAACCTCACCATCTAACAAATCACCTACGTTTCAAATACCCTCATTTTCCAGTATTCAATCCATCGCTAAAGCTAGCATTTGCTAAGCATTGGCCTAAAAAAATAATGTCATGAAGATAGTTAACAGTTTGCCTAAAGCCTCAGAATTATTCAACCACGATTCTCCAGTGATCAGGGTAGTTAAACTCTGTTTACCAGCCTTTGTACTCATCTCCTCTCTGACCGTTTTCTTAGGTGTAAAAGCACATTTAGCGGATTATTTAGAGGAAACAAACTGGCTGTTGGCAAATGGCCTTTACAGCATGGCCTATCTCCTATTCTCTTTGGCTCCAGACTTGTTAAATGTGGTCTTGATTGCTTATTTAACACGCTCCTTCCTTAAAGGGCATTATAATGATCGCTTAGGAATAGTTTTGTTGTTAGCCGCTGCTTTGATGGTGATCACGCTCACCCGGTATTCCTTTCTAATGTCTCAAACCGCTGCTAAATCGATGGTGAAAGCAGCTGCCCCAATGGCTAATGTTAAATCCCTCGCTCCTATCGATAGTCTCTTCCAATCGGAGCTGAATCAGCTTAAGACCGATAAGCAAAATGCACGAGCTGCTATCGAGCAACGCTATCAAGAAATAATCACCGCCAGTACAGCACCATTCCTAGCACAGTTAACACCTCTGCAAAAACAAGCCGAGCAATGGGAAGCCAAAAGAAATGTAAACAATACATTTTACGTTGACCTTAAGCTTAAGCAACTCAGTGAACAAATAAAACCCCTCGAACAAGAGCGTTTAACCCTCGAAAAACGCCTGGTTTTACAGAAAAACGAAGAGCTTTCTTTGTTAAATGAAGATTTTACACATAAAACCAAGGCCTTAGAAGACCGAAGAGCAACGGATCGCACTACCATCCAGGCATTAAACAAAACCGAACGCAATTCCATCCAAAGTATCACGACCATTTTCACTAAGCAATTGTCCGGTATTGCCGGATACGCCGTATTCATTGTTCTACTTTTAGCCATCATTCGGGAGATTCTCTACTATCGAAATGGGATCGATTTACAACCCATCATTTCACCATTTGACTTTCAAACCAAGCCACTCCAAGAAGCTCTTTTACTACCGTTCACACTTATCGGTCGGCACTGGATCAATTGGATCCGGCATCAATATCAACGTTTACCGCTGCTTCAGGAACACCACCCGCTCCGCCTGCCTTAAAACCTTACATCGTTAAGCAGTTAAGCACCAATTTAACACCTGAAAACAAGGATTTAACACTGCAAAACGACTTAGAAAACGCCTACGAATCCTTGTTTAACAATATGGGAAATGAAGGCCATTCCCTTAAGGAAAAACCAAAGTTTAACGGCACATACGAAAATAGTTCAAACCCAGAAAAAGTAGTCATCATCGAGCGACCCATCTTAAGAGACTGTGAGTTCTGCGGAGAAGGTTTTACACCCAACCATAAGAAGCAAAAATACTGTAGCGAAGAGCATCGCCGATTAGCCTGGGAAGAAAAAACAGGGAGGAAGTTGCTGTTGAAGAGACGGAAGTATTGACCTGTTCTTTTCCTTAATGAAAAGAACCAAAAATCAAGACTAGGAGCAATTCTTTGCACGACCTTCTTAATTCCAGTATTGAAGGATTCGCGGTAAGAAAATTCAAATTGCGGGTAGGCCAAAAGAGAAGATCACGAGTGAGGCCGGAAAGAAATAGGAACAGATAAAAAACCAAGCCCGAACGGCTTGAGATTCGAGCGGGAAAGCCATTTGGATTTTTAGCGAAGGCTTCCCGACCGGCAGATTTTTTTGGTTACGTTTTTTTGTCTGCCAAAAAAAGGTAAGTACGAATAGGAATAAAATCATTTTAGATAACCAATATTTTAATTATGAAAACAATACCCAAAAACAACGCCTTCATTGGCATTCGCATCCCACAACAAGAAAAAGATGCACTAGAAAACAAGGCCGAAGAATTAGGCCTCACCTTAACGGACTTTATCAAAAGTTGTTTAGCTGGCGATAGAGTAGAGGCGGAGCCAGAACCAACCGGTTATCCACTGTTAACCATCGAATACGAAGAAGATTTAGTCATCCTGGAGCGCTTCCTGGAGCAGTTTAACAAAAAGCAAAAAGCGAATCTAGGCAAAGTGGTCCCTACACTAGAAATGTTGGTGAAAACGATTTTGGGGAAGGAACTGATTCGCATCGGAAACGGCACTGTTTTCGAGACAGCTGACCAGGAAATGGTTGATTTAGGAAAAGATTGGAAGTATTAAAAAATGGGAAAGCAGTTGACGCTACTTTCCCATTAAAGTCTATAATAATGAGTAATAAAAATAAGAAAAATCCGGGGAAAATAGAAATAAATATTCCCGAAGGCACCAATTTAAATGGTGATAAAAAGTTGGAGCGTTTGGAGCGTTCCCTTAAAGAATTAGCGGACTATCGCTACAATTTAGTAACCCGTTGCGCGGAGATTCAATACCCTCGAAGCGAATGGCAGCGATTAGACGATTTTGAGTTAAATACGCTGGTCCGGAAGTTGAAGCAAAACGGGGTAACCTACGCCTCTAGAAGTGGGGTAGCGGTTTTATTGGAAAGCAACTTCTCAGAAGAAGTGAATCCAATTGAGGAATACTTTGATAAACTGCCTACGTTTCAGGGAGATCCCATCGGCGAAATGGCTGCGACGGTTACCTTGGTAAGTGACAATGACAATGACAATTCAAAGCAAGCCAGGGAAACCTTTGAACTGTTCTTTAAAAAATGGCTGGTAGGAGCAGTAGCCAATGTCTATGAAACAGATAGATGTGCCAACCAGCTTTGTTTAATCATGGCCGGCGCACAAGGTATCTTTAAGTCGACCTGGATAAGGAACCTCTGTCCAACAGCACTCAAGTCCTACTACATCGAAGGCGGACTTGATCCGGACAATAAAGATTCGATGTTGGCCACGACCAACAACTTTATCTTCAACTTAGATGATTACTTCGCCGGTTTAACAGCTAAAAAGATCAAAGAATTCAAGGGATTACTGACCAAGAATACGGTTAAAGTAAGACGTTCTTACGCCCGTTACGATGAAGAATTGCCTAAGATCTGTTCGTTTATCGCTTCTAGTAACGAAGCGCAATTCCTCCACGATCCTACCGGCTCCAGACGGTTTTTACCATTCGAAGTAGAAAACATTGACATCGATGGTGCGCAGACTATTTCAATCGATGATTTATGGTCGCAAGCTCGGGCGCTTTATCGAAGTGGATTTGTTTATTGGCTGACTGCCGAAGAACAACAGCGTTTAACCGAGTATAACAGTCAATTTGAAGTGCAGTCTAGTGAATATGAGTTGTTGGTGACCCACTTTAAGCCGCCAGTAGGAGAGGAGCAAGCGGATGCACTTCTGACCAATGCAGAAATCATGGGATATCTACGACAAGATCATACACTAAAACTATCAGTACGCAAATTAGGCGAGGCGCTTAAGAAAGCAGGTTTCATCAGAACGCAGAAACGACGTGGAATATGTCGAGCCTGGGTTTATGGCATTTGCTATGTTAACAGTGATGAAATTCAAGCTGGTAGAAGCCAAGAAAAGGGTAGTGCAAATAATGTAAGGCTAGGCTAAGAAAAAAGAGCAGTGCGTATATTTG
>JBELML010000189.1:0-8965 GCA_042095835.1 Saprospiraceae bacterium | reverse complement strand
GCTCCGCTCAAACAATGCCTAGGCGGCCTCCCGCACTTCACTTATGATCTTTTTCGCACTTAATTTCGAGTAATAAGCATTTCTTTTTCAGTTTTTATTTTAATGCGTTTGCCCTAGTCCCAATAGATCGACTAATCTTTTATCTCAAATTCTTCAAAAGGTCCATCACTTTGGCTTGGTTTCTCACCGATACTCTGGCACGCAAATCATTTGACAAGAGCAAGTAACCGCCTTCCTTCTTAATGTAAGCTTTGATATGCTGGATATTCACCAAATTAGACTGGTGGGTTCGTAAAAAAGGATGCTTCTCGAGGAGTTGGGCAAAGTGTTTGAGGGTCTTGGTGACAAACATTCGGCTACCATCCTCTAAATGGAAAAGCGTGTTGTTCCCATCTGCTACACAACAGATGATTTGCTCAATGGATACTACTCGAATTTGATCCTCCGTACTTAAAGAAATGCGGTTAGGAAGTTGATTGGGTTGGCGAATGGTTTCTTTTAATAATTCAATGCGCTCTGGGTTGACTTGTGGGATTTGTTGGGCTGCCCGTTGGATCGCGTTTTGCAATTGCTCGGGTTCTACTGGCTTGAGCAGATAGTCTACTGCCGCGAAGCGGAAAGCTTGCACTGCAAATTCATCTGAAGCCGTAATGAAAATCACCTTGGATTTGAGATTTGGAAAGATTTCGAGCAGATCAAACCCTGTGCCATCACCCAATAAAATATCTAAGAACAGAAGATCAGGCTGTTGATTACGGATCAATTTAGCGGCACTCACGATACTCTCGGCCCTACCAATGACCTCTACTTCTGGACAGTAGCTGGCTAAATCGGCGAGCAGGAGCTGCATGGCGTTGGGCATATCTTCAACAAGAATAGCAGTCATAGGCTTAGTATAGATATTTAATGGGTAAAATCACCTGTACACGGGTTCCTCCAATATTACCCGCTTCGTCGGTAATATCTTCAATTGTTAAGGGAACGTAGTTTCCTTTTCCTTTCAAAGCTTGTAGCCTTTCTTTATTGACTTGCAGGGCTACCGATTGATGGCCTGGTTTCCTTTCTTTTTGTAATAAAGCTGCCTTATGCCTACCTACACCATTATCGCTAATCCGAATATGCAAAAGATCATCCTGCAATGTAAAGATGGTCTCGATATGACCAGGATAGGACAGGTGCGAAATTCCATGAATAACCGCATTTTCTAAGAAAGGCTGTAGCAGCATCGGCGGTAAAAGTATACTTTCTGCATCTATTTCATCACTCAAACGAATCTCATAGGTGAAAGCTTGTGCTTGGCAAAATTGCTCAATATTTAAGTATTGCTCCAGGGTTTGGACTTCCTCTTGTAGTGTGATGGCATTCTGCCGAGCATTGTTGAGCGTACCTCTCATCAACTTGGCGAACTCATTGATCCGTCTTCGCGCCTTAGGGTATTCGCCCAAAGCTACCAGCGATTGGATGCCCGTCAGCGCATTGAATAGAAAATGGGGATTCATTTGGAGTTGCAGGGCCTTTTGTTCTAATTGGAGCAGCTTGTTTTGGACTTCTAATTTTTCTCTGCTTTTGCGCTCTCTTTTTTTGATCCTGTTGACCATAGCCCAGGCAATCCAGCTGATCAGCAATAGCCCGAATCCGATGGCGCTGGGCACAAACCAGGCTTTTTGCCAAAAAGGACTTTCTATCGAAAAGCTAGCTGTTAAAGCCGCTGTCCAGGGGCAATCACCAACGGCTGCTTGTACTTCGAATTGGTAATTCCCGGGCGGTAGGTTGGCATAGTTGACTGATCGATCTGGAGAAGAGGGCGACCATTGTTCATCAGCACCTAACAATCGCCAGCGATACTGTACTTCGGCGGCCCTCATTTGAGAAATTGCCCGAAAACTGAAACTGAGATGATTCTCTTGATAAGGCAAGATCAAGCCATCTCGAATACCATTTTGGCCATCGGCAAAGGAAGCCCATTTAGATTCGGAAAGGGGTTTATAGAATAAGGAGGTTTTTGTGAAAAACAGGTTAGGCTCTGGGCAGGTATTGGTTTCTTCTCCAGGGGAATAGTAGGCCAGGCCATTCATGGTACCAAACCATATATTTCCACTTGGTTCTTGTAAGAAAGCATCATGGCAGGTCTCTAAACCCAGGAATCCCTCGTCGACATCGTAGTGTTTGATGTCCATGATTTGTCCGGCGGTATCCAATTGTATGCGGTCTACACCATTTTCACTGCCGGCCCATATCTGTCCGAAGGGATCCGTAGTGAGTAAGTAAATGTTCTGTGGGGTATTAGCCTGGATGGCCGAGAGCGCATCGAATTGTAAAGTATCTGCTTTAAGATCAGCGGTAAACAAACCTCTTCCCTTTGTCCCTACCCAAATTCTATTAAAAGCATCAAAAGTAATCGATCGTACAGTTGTATTGGCTATGCCTTGAGCTTGTTGAGTATAAGAAAATTTACCCGTATTGATTGTGCCAAGGTCGCCACTACTGGTACCAAACCAAAGGTCTTCATTAGGCCCCATACAGAAAGCACTAATCCTGAGGTCCTCTATTCCTGCGCGCCTTCCATAGCTGGTGACGGTATAATCTCTATACCCGTTTTGTCGGATACTAAATAGACCATTGCTGTAGGTCGCTCCCCAAATGGTGCCATCAGGATGGGCAATGAGTTTCAAAATCCAATTGGAAGGGAGTCCATTATCCACATCTATTGTGTGCCAAGCAGTTGTATCTTGGACTGCCACACCTTTACCCTCCGTACCGATCCAAATCTGTCCAAAATTATCCTCGGCTATGGTTTTATATTTTACGCTACCTAAAGGCAGGGCATTGACGGGCGGTAAAAATCCGCTACTATCTCTGACTTGCAGCCCTCGGCGGGAAGTGGCCAACCAAAGGTTCTGGGCAGTATCTTTGTGGATGGCATATACGCGCTCACCGGCTAGTCCATCAGATCGGTCAAAGTGTTGAAAATTTTGCTGATTCCTACATGCGATGCCTCCCCCTGAGCTACATATCCACAAGCGTTGACTTTGATCGGTGAGCAATGCTCTGACATTATTCTGTGCCTGATCTTGGCCGGGAGAAACCTCCCAATTAGAGGTAGAAGTATTGTAATAGAATAGGCCAAGATTCTGAGTGCCTACGTGTAAAGTTCCTTGGGCATCTTTAAGGATCGACATAGGCCTCGTGAGCCGATAGTCTATCTGCAAAGCCTTGAAATTTTCCTTTTCTAAATAGTAAATTCCTCGGCCATAAACGGCGGCCCAAAGGGTATCATTATGGCTACTTAGATCATAAACATTGGGGAAACTAGCAATATTTTCTACAGCTGGCCAAATTCGCCATAGACCAGTACTAGTACCTGCATAGATTTCTCCTTTCCATTGCTTTAGGGTATATATTTCTGCTTGATCTAGCGCATCGTGAAGCTTCCATTTTTCGACCAGAAAACTGTCTTGATCGAGGGTGTACAAGCCCTCTACTGTTCCAATAATCAAGAGGCTATCGTTTAAATCTTGTAGAGATAAAATGGAGATATTGGAGTTGGGAACCTTACTAAATTGTTGTCCTCTAAAACGGCATAAGCCATTATTCGTTCCGATCCAAAAATGATTTTGAGCATCCTGGTATAAAGCGTTTATGAAATTAGAAGGCAGGCCATTTTGGGTAGTAAAAGTTTCAAATTCTAAACCATCATAGCGACTTAGGCCACCGCCTTGGGTACCAAACCAGAGAAAGCCTTTATGGTCGCTATAGCCACACCAAACCTGAGATTGTGGTAAACCCTCTGCCAAACTATAGGTCTGGAAAGCATAGGGCTGTGCAGTACTTTTGCCAAAGCAAAAGAACAGTAAAATCAAACACAAGTATGTAGTCCAATGCCTCATTTGCTAATCAATGATCGTGTAGTAAGCTGGATCTCGGGGATCAGTGCTTAGATATTGTTTCTTGGAATCTGTAATCGGCTTTAAAATACAGTAAATTATGGTTTGTCCAAAGGCTATCCGTACGGGCCGCTTTTTATAAACATCTTCTCGGATTTCCCATCGAAAGTGACTAAATTCTAAATCCATATCTGCTAGCTTTAACTGCAAATCTCCCAATTGCTCAATCCAATGCAGCGTATCCTGTGCTTGGGGCAAGGCGTTCATATCCTTTTGTCTTTTGTAGGCGTAGCCCCATTCTACTGGGATATGAAAATAATGGACGTAAGGAGCTTTTTCATTATTGGGTTCTAATTGTAATAATGCTTTCGACCAATCGATGGCCTGATCTGGGTATTTTTCAGCAAGCTGTTGGGCCAATTTTTTATTACCAGGGAAGCTGCCTGCGGGGAAAGCGACAAAATAGGCTTCTGCCAAATGTCGGCTAAAGGAATCTTGGTGATTTTTAAAAATATTAAAATATGGAGCAGAGCTGATTTGGGGTAAATGGGTATTGCTGCTAAAAAATTCTCGAACACTCGACAAAAAACGGGCATCAAGCCCCACATTACAGCCAAAGACCGTAATGAGGGTTTGATGATTGATTATTTGATCAGAAAAGGGTTGTAGGGTGTTGGACTGTAGCATCTGCTGGAGCTTATCCGAAGTGCAGCGCTCTCCTTGTGGAGAAACAGGCACATTGATTCCTGTCCACTGATTTCCGTGTGCTACAAGGTTGATTTTTTCCCAGGCTCCCTTACTAGGCGCATTGTGCTGAAGCCAATTCCGGACTTCCGTCAGCGATCTTAGGTTGTTGATCAGCAAGGCCGTACTCTCCTGATCATCGCTGCTGAAATATCCTGCTGCATTATGATAATAAGGGTTTTTAGCCGAAGCATCTTCCCCCAGAATGAAGGTCACCTCCTGATAAGGATTTTCCTGCTGTACCCAATTGTTTGATTGGCAGCTACTTCCTAAGATGGCAAGAAATGCAACTATGGGCAAAGTGCCTTTACGGGTTTTTGTTTTCAATATATACCATAAGATGATCCCTAAGATCAAAGCGGCCAGTACTATCCACAAGGCATAATCCAAAATAGGCAAGCCCATACTTTTGATATTACTCATCCCTTGAATACTGAGGTGGAAACCTAAGGCTTCGTCGCTCATACCTTCTGGGAGTGGAAGTGGCTGCTTTACCTGCTGTAGGCTATCTACATGTTGATTCGCAATCCTTTTTTCTACGGCTATAAAAGAGGTATAGGGCGTCAGAAGGTTGTACTTCAAACCTAGGCGAATCACTTCTTGCTTGTCTGCATCACTAAATCCATAGGCTTTGAAATCGACGGTGTTGCGAATGCGCTCTCTTGCCCACAAGTACTTTAGGGCCTTGTTTCTTGGGTCTTCTTCAGCCGATGCTAGTGGGAAATTCAACTTTACTCTTTTCGATTTAGCGGGTTTCCCTTTTGCAAAATAATTAAAGGCTGGAATGGCAGGTTTTGGTAGCTGCATACTTGTACCTTCGAGGTAGATTTCTCCTTTGGCTTTTCCTCTATACTTTCCGAAAAGGATAACTGGACGCTCGCTCAATACATCGGGAATGGTTTTCGGTTCTACATCATAAACATCTAAGCCGGGGAAACGCGCCTCGATCTGTGTCATTACCGGATTTTGGATATAGGAGCGTAACTTTTGGGCTTGTTTGAATGCTTCACTTTTGTCGGTCACTATGAAAGGTAAACCCTGACCGGCGTGAGCCATTCCTTCGATCAAATGACGATTTACGCTAGAGCCAATTCCAAAAGAAAAGACATTAGTTTTGTTCAGGTTGGTACGGATCAATTCAAAAGTTTCGTTTTCTACTCCAACATATCCATCTGTGATGATGAGGATAGAGCGAGAAAGAGCCTCGGATTGGCGCTCTAAGTTCATGGCCTTTTGTAGTGCTGGTAGCAAACGGGTACCGCCGCCTCCACGAACATTTTGCATAAAATCTAAGGCAGCACTGAGGTTTTCTGGGCTAGCTGTCTGGGATTGAGGCATCCACAAATTAGAGGCACCAGCAAAGA
Source organism: Saprospiraceae bacterium (assembly GCA_042095835.1). Classification (GTDB taxonomy): domain Bacteria; phylum Bacteroidota; class Bacteroidia; order Chitinophagales; family Saprospiraceae; genus DATFKA01. The sequence continues at coordinate 2,973 of JBELML010000189.1, read as the reverse complement.
ATAAGACATTAAACCGATCGGTCGGTTTCAATTGATTAACTAGATTAGTCATCAACTGCTTTGAAACCTCTAAGGGGAATCCATTCATAGACCCAGAAACATCCATGACAAAGATGTACTCCCGATCTGGTACCTGCTCGGGAGCGACCTGCTTAGGAGCTTGGGCCATGCAAAGGAAGAACTTTTCTTCTCCATCGTTATACAAAAGTAGACCGCTCTCAATCTGGTCACCAGCAAATGAAAAATCCAGGATGAAGTCCTTATTTCCACCTGAGGCTTCTTCAGGGGCGAGCTTGACTTCTACACTACTTTTTCCAGCTGCCCGCACTTCAACTTGGTGCGAACTAGAGCCTACATCTTGTAGAGGCATACCTCCATTTACATAAACAGTCATGTCAAATTCATAGGGGCTTGATTTATCCGAAGAGGTGTAGGGCATGGCAGCGAAGGAGGTACTTTGTTGCTCATTGCCTCCAACAAATCTAGGACCAACGACTGTAGGAAATACAAATTGGTAGCTATTTTGCTCAGGAATCAAAAGCTCCGTATAGTATAATTCTACCTCTACCTGATCGCCGGGCATGATATTGGCAACACTCATTTGAAAGACATTTGGCCGTTCTTGTTCGAGTAATGAGGCTCTACGGCCTTCCTGTTTGGCGGCCTCGTATTCCCGGCGGGCAGCCTGTTTTTCTTTTATCTCGGCTATAATGACTCGACCACCCACTTTCATCTGCATTCCGTATACCGCTGCTCGGGTACTTGCCGGAAATACATAAAGAGCCTCAATAGGCTGCTCACCATCATTTTTGTAGGTCTGTCGTACCGTGACATCCGCAATGACTCCAGCAATATTAACTTCTGCCACTGTGGATAGTAGTGGGAAGGATTCGACTTGTGTACCATCACTGGTAACTAGGAAATAAGGGGATTGACTTTGATCTGTTGTAGGTTGGCCAAAACCCAAGTTGACTAGAAAAAGAAAGAATAGGCAAAAAAGATACTTGTTCATGTTGACTGCAATTTTGAATGTTCAGTAATATTGACAATTCAAAAATGCGCGTACTTCTGCTCAAAAACACAGCATACTAGTAGGTGTAGGAGATGGGCTATTATCCGTTAGGAAAGTGGAATTATTCGTTTTTAGCCGTTTAGACTAGCTGGTCTTTATCCATCAACAGCTTGGCCTTCAAAATGGTAGCTATCGATAGGGCATCGGTGATTTCTCCTTGCATGACCATCTCTACAGCTTCTGTAAAGGGAAGCTTTTTGATTGTGATATCTTCGGTCTCTTCTGGACTGGCAGCGCCTTGACTCAAATCTTGGGCAAGGTAAGCGAAACCATATTCATCGGTGACGGAGTTGGAGGTATGCAATTTCAGCAAGGGTTTCCACTGCTGAGCTAGCAGGCCTGTTTCCTCCTGGAGTTCTCTTTTAGCGGCCTCTAGGGGTACTTCTCCTTCTGGGCAGCCACCTTCAGGGATTTCCCAGGAGTAAGCCTCTAAGGTATAGCGGTATTGTCCAACGAGCCAGGTATTACCTGCTTTGTCGATGGGTAATATACCGACTGCAATATTCTTGAAATGGACGACACCGTAGATTCCTGGATTCCCAGCTGGATTGAGGACTTCGCGGTGCTCTACCTTGATCCAAGGATTATTGTAGACGGTTTTTTGACGAAGTGTTTTCCAAGGATTGCGGGTGTTATTTTCCATATGCTTTAAGATAAGAACGGAGGCAGACCAGGGCCTTGCATTAATTCTAAAAAGAATCTACGTATCCATTCGGGCGCAAATGCTTGAGCAGAAACGAAAATGAAAACGATGCCATACACCGCTCCCCAAAAATGGGCATTATGTGCTTTGCCCGAACCTCCTTTTTTATCCATATAAGATTCGTAATACAAGAAACCTATGGCAAGTATAATCGCTGGTACTGGAGGGAAAATAAACCATCCCCAAGGACTAAAGAAAACATAGGCCATGAGTAGGGCAGAGGTGGCCCCAGAAGCCCCCAAGGAGTTGTAAGCCATAAAATCATTATGCCGATAATAATCAGGTACTGCTGCTATCACTATTGCACTCAGATACATCAATACAAAGCCCAAAGGAGCAAAAGTATTCCCGAAAATATAATTGAAAAGATACTCTAGCTGCGATCCAAATAAGTAGAGCATCACCATATTTAAAATCAGGTGGTTCCAATCTGCATGGATAAAACCGTGAGAAATAAAACGATGCCATTCGCCTCGATGCTTCACCGCGTAGGGATTGAACATCAATTTTTGTTTTATATCCGGCCTCTGAAAAGCCTGGTAGGATATAAAAGCGGTCATTACAATGAGGACGAGTGTTATACTGATGGATGTCATATTTATGTATTGATATCGTGAAGTGGGGACTTATTGGAGTATGAAGGTAAGTAGTTGTTCACAATTAACTATCAGTTTTATGATGGTATCTTTTTACTCAACTTTTCGTTACATCCTCGATCGATATGAATCGACCTGCGGGTGCGCCTCAATTTGAGCAAAAATCTACTCGATCAAAAACTATATTTTATTATGATCATCTACTTAAGTAAAAAAACATCATATTCCTCTCTAACGCATGAGCCGTAGAAGTGTTGGGGAAGTGGTCTGATTAAAGTAGGCAATGAGTGAATGCTTCATGTGTAAATTACATAATACATAGCACATAATACTTATGGACAGAGGTACGAGGCTTTCGTCAATAGGTTTAGGGGTTAGGGGGAATAGGTTAAAGGGTTATGAGTTAGGGGTTTAAGTTTATGAGTTTATAAGGTTGATTAGGTTATTAGGGATTAATTCTACCAACGCTACTAAAGCATCGGGGCTTATTAACATAGCACATCATACATAGCACATAAAAAGTACATACACATTGAACCATATAAGGGATTATAAGGGCATTTAAGGTTTTTTAAGAATATCACATCATACATAGTACATAG
>JBELML010000188.1:1752-9062 GCA_042095835.1 Saprospiraceae bacterium | reverse complement strand
GATGCCAGAGCGGTTTTGAATTGGAGTTTCAGTAAGAATTATAAAAAATTGCAGGGTAATTTTTTGGTGCGTTTGCCCTACTGCGGTTTGGTGCAGCAAGATAAGGCGATACATTTTTCTACGTTCTTTAAAATAGCAAAAAACGGATTGTCTACCTGCTCAAAAGTCCTGACTTTTGAGGTATGAATTATATAAACGAACACTACTCGATAGTTGAGCAAATCATACGGTATCTAGACCAAAATCAAAAGGAACAACCTTCTCTTGATGATATCAGCCGCCATGTTCACCTGAGTAAGTTTCATCTGCAAAGGGTTTTTCAGGATTGGGCAGGGGTGACTCCCAAGCAGTTTTTACAGCACCTAACTGTTGAGCATTCGAAGGCATTACTACGCCGCGGCAAAAGTACCCTAGAGGCCTCTTATGAAGCCGGTCTATCTGGTAACGGCAGGCTACACGACCTTTTTGTAAAGTGCGAAGCAGTCTCTCCTGGCGAATTTAAAAGTAAAGGGAAAGGGCTGCGGATTCAATGGGCGATGACGCCTACCTTATTTGGGAATACCTTGATTGCAGAAACCACAAAGGGCATCTGCAAGGTTAGTTTCTTGGATGCAGAAGCCAATCCACTGGAAGAGCTGTTGGAGGATTTTCCGCAAGCTTACTTTGAAAACGATTTGGGACCCAATGGGGTATTGCTAAAAACCTATTTTGATAGCTGGCAAATACCAACCGAAAAGATAAATCTCCACTTCAGAGGGACCGCCTTTCAAATACAAGTTTGGAAAGCATTGTTGCAGATACCGGCTGGTCAGCTGGTCTCCTATCAGGATATTGGCCATAAAATCACCAAACCCAAAGCCGTGAGAGCCATTGGCTCTGCTATCGGTAAAAATCCCATTGCTTACATTATTCCTTGTCACAGGGTCATCAAGAGTACGGGCATTTCAGGGCAATACCGATGGCATAGCGAACGGAAAAAAGCCATTAATGTATTCGAATCAGCAAAGTTTTAATCTATCTATCATGCAACACGATCGTCGATCAACGGCCGAAGCCATCATTGGTTATTTGGAAAGTATCAATTCTACTATTGACTTTGGGGGTTGTGTGCGGGTGATTGATTGTAACTAGTCCGATCCAACAATTCCAAACACATTCTTCCATTATGGTAGGGTGCTTTCCAAGGTCCAGCTTTATCCTCGCGATCCAAGATGGGGCTGCCTTGCTGGTCGACCATCCAATGCCATTCGCCACCTTTGGAATCCTTGAGGTAGCGATCGATAAATTGCCAGCATCGCTGGGCCTGCACTAAAAAGTGGGTTTCGCCAGAAATCTGAAAGGCATTATAGAAACCTATGATAGCTTCTGCCTGAGGCCACCAATGCTTGTCAGTATCAATGATGGTCTTACCTCTTCCTTCGTTGAAAAGGCTACCATCATGATCCAATCCTTCGGCAATCGTCACTCTTGCGATTTGTACGGCGATCGTTCTGCATTGATCAATCAAGGCTTTTTCTCCTAAGACTTCTGCTGCTTCCACCAGAAGCCAAGCTGCTTCGATATCATGCCCGTAGGAGACTTCTTCTGATTTTAAATGCCAATCTTCGTCAAAAAAGAGGTGTAGATGGTAGTTATTCGGATCGATGAATCGATCGAGAAATAAGCTAATCAGACCTGCTAAGGCGGCAGCCAATTTCTCATTTTTATAAACCCTATACAAGTTGGAATATGCCTCCAGAATATGCAGATGCGTATTCATCGTTTTGGCTTCATTGGCGTCTTTCTCACTTAAACGCAGGTCGTCCATAGCTTCCCAACTGGGACCAAAAGCCTCCAGGTAGCCACCTCGATCTGGGTCAAAACTATGTTGCTCGATCAGTTCGAATAGAGTGATTGCCTTATCGATTGGTGATGGTTCATCGGTAAGTCTGGCATACTCTGCTAAGGCATAAATACCAAAGGCTTGGGCATAGATTTGCTTTTTACTTTCTACTGGATAGCCTTGATAATCGAGCATCCAATGTAGCCCTTGGTTGCTGTCATCCCAAAAGGATTCCTGGAGATAAGAGTAGACCCATTCTGCAACTTCCTGGTATTTGGCTTCGTTCAGCTGATTGGCTGCTGCCGATAAACTCCAAAGCAAACGGGTATGGAGAATGATGCCCTTATTGGCTTGAGGGTGGAGTTGTCCGAAACCATCCATTCTACCCCTTTCTTTTGAGCGAGTTGTACCAGCATGTCTAGGCGAGCTGGTAGATCTTCGGGATTGCCTGAGGCTCTGAAATCCTGATAGTCGTCCAAACCTAAAATGTCTACATATTCATCTCCAGGATAACGCTCCAAATAATGCGCTTCGTCCCGCACGATATCGGGCGAGTAGCAATAAAGAAGATGGTGCAAGCCTTTTTCATCACGTAGATATTCTACTGTAAAACGCCAGAGTTGTTTGTACTCTTCTGGTGTACACCAATCGGCACCCCACCAAAACCAACTCCCCGAATGCTCATGCCAGGGGCGGAAAATAATAGGTACCTGTTTTTTGAAAAGAAAGCCTACTTTGAGATCATTGACATAGTCAGCGAATACATCTAATTTTTTCTTGAAATCTTCATGGTGTTTTCCACCTGGGAGTATGTTCTCTACCACGCGATCGCCAGTCTGCCAGCTGTCTTTATCATTTCCAAACTGATCCATATGCCAGCTGATCGTGTTGACACCGCCCATTTTATAGACCTGCTTCATCCAATCTTTCATGGCCTCAAAATCTACACTATCGATATTGTATTCGTACTTGCCGAGCTTACTCATCTCCCAGCCAAAGAGGGCAGGATGCTGCCCGCAAACATCCTTGATATCGGAGCGCATTTTGTGCCATTCCTTCCATTCAACGCCGTAGGCTAGGGCATCTTCGTGGCCGAAAAGAGTATGCGTTTTAGCAAGTTTTTTGAGGTTGTGATAGAGGGCCTTGGTAGGTTTTGTTGCTTGTGCATCTACGACTTTGACTTGATCGTATTTTGCAGCCTCAGGAGGAGAGGCGGTACTCATAGTAAAGGCAATTATACTTAAAATGAAGCATTTGGAGAGGAGCGGCCAGAAACGAATATATAGGTCAAAGTTGGTGAAGTTGATCAAATCTACAAAAGATAATTTTATACCTCTATCCGTTTGAAAAATTCCTCTCGATAGACTTTTCCAATAGGTATTACCTGCTCCTGAATATAAACTTGGTTACCTGATACGCGGTCGATTCGTTTGGGATTAATGATAAAGGAACGATGGATTCGCAGGAAACCTGAGGACTTCAATTTTTCTTCCCAATTGCGCAGACTGTCCAAGATTAGGATGGATCGATTGTGAAGCACTACTTTGACATAATCTACTTCCGCTTTCAGATACAGGATATCTTGAATGGCTACTCTATGGAAGGATTTATCGGCATATAGAAAAAGTTCTTCAACATCAGCACCGCCTCTTTCTAAATGTAGTTGATGCCGCACGCGCGTAAGGGCTTTAAAAAAGCGTTCATAGCTGAAGGGTTTTAGTAGATAGTCGAGTACTTCTAGCTCAAATGCATCAACCGCATAGTTTGGATATGCCGTGGTGATAATGACTTTGGGCGCTTGTCGAATAGATTTGAGGTAGGAGAGTCCATTCAAAGCAGGTAGCTCAATATCCAAAAAAAGCAGGTCTACTTCATCGAAATCAGCAGGTGGAACTTCTAGGCCACTTTCATAGCTGGCTTTTAGCACGGCAAAAGGTGTCCTGTCTATATAGGAAGTCAGGATGTTTTGTGCAGTCGGTTCATCTTCAATGACCAGGCATTTAATCATAAATTGATGTATAGTGCGACCTTAAAAATAGGAAGCTGATTCACAATGTCAAGCTCGTGCCTTCCGGGATAACGCATTTGTAGCCTACTTTTCGTGTTTTGTATACCTATGCCGCTTTGTTGCCATTGGCGGTCGGCAGTCTGGAGTAGGTTTTGGTCAAAGGGGTTCTGACAGTAAAAGGAGACTTTCCCATTTGCTAGTCGGACTCGGATGCTTAGCTCATGCCCTGCTCCTGATAATGCACTGGAGTACTTGAACGCATTTTCAACAAAGGGTAGAAAAAGTAACGGAGCGATACCTTGATCTTGATCATCTAGGTCGACCTCAAAATGTACTTTGACTTTCTCTGCTAAGCGCGCCTTTTGTAATTGGATATAATCCCTTAGATGTCGAATTTCCTTGGCTATGGGGACTTCATTTTTTTGCCCTTCTACCAAAAGGTAACGGAAATTATCGGCGAGTTGGACGACCATCTCTGCCGTGCGATCTTCTTTATTCAAAGCGCTTCCGTAAATCGTATTCAGGGTATTGAATAAGAAGTGAGGGTTGATTTGTGCCTTGAGGCCGGAGAGTTCGGCTGCTTGTTTTTGTCGAATAGCTTCCTCCAGTTCGAGCTGCTTTTTGTAGATGGTTTTTAAAGAAAATAAAGCATAAGCAAAAAGTATCAAGACGATATAAGTAGAGATATAACCTAAAGCGTAGACGAAGTAAGCATGCTGGTGGGTACCACCAAATAACAAGTTGTGGGCAGCAAAATTGAAATAACCCCAGCCAATAATAAAACCTAAAAATAATAGCCACTTCCACCAAATAGAGCGAGCTGGAATAAATAGGAAATAGGCTATATAGAATAAAGCTACTCCAAAACCAAAGTCAATCAACTCGCTTGTGAAGTTGTAGGTGTATTGCTCTCGACTGAGCGATTTTAGAAATGGAAAGAGCAGGATTAAACTCCAAAAAAGGAAGTGAACCCAATGTTCATTTTTCTCCAGCCAAGCTAATAGCTGGGTAGACTTCTCCTCCTCTGCATATTGATTAATCGATCGGTACTTCATTGTACTTTCTAGCTTTACGTTTCCTCTTGGTATTTTCGTTTTCTCTAATTTGATAAGACATGCTTAGCAAAAAGTTTCGTCTTTGATTTTGAATTTTCCATATAGTTTGTTGTACTAAATTAGGGGTAATACTGCTACGGTCGATAAGATAAGTATTAAACAGGTCAACGATTCTAAATTGGAGTCGAAGTTTTGACTTCAAGAATTGTGTGCCAATGGCCCAGTCGAGTCTTTGGCGCGCCTGCATTTGATTGAAAGAGGCCTGCCGCTCTGGCCAATACAAATAGCTGATATCGGTTGTGATAGACTTGCCCAACTTTATGGAGTTTCTAAAAGAAAATGCTCCCGAATAGTTGTGGTCATAAGTGACAAGTGCTTGCTGATCTATGGAGGTATAATAAAAATTTGCTGATAAGCGGCTTGTCCAAGTGGGCTGCCATCGCTGGGTTAATCCTATTTCAAGGCCATAACTTTGAAAGCTTCCGGCATTGATGTACTGGAAAATTTGGCGATTATCTTGAGCTGATTCCTGCCAAAGGATGGCATCCTTTCTATTTCGATAGGAGAGGGTCGTATTGATACGGAATCGCTCTCCCAAATGCTGGAAATGCAGCTCTAAATTGTCACTAAACTCTGGAGTAATGTTGGGATTGTATTCCCAAGTATAAAAAGGACTCACAATCTGAAAGGCATTGATTTGGTGGAAGTTCGGCCTAGAAACCCTTTTGCTGTAGCTCCCGTGGAATTGTGTTTGCTCGTTGGGGGCATATCTGATATGTAGTGAGGGGAAAAGATTAAGGAAAGTCTGTTGGGTCGAAAAGTTATTGCTTACGGATAGCGCTTCGGAGGCAAAAGACTCGTAGCGTAGACCAGCTTGAATATCAAATGCTTTAATAGGAAAACGCACCTGGCCATACCAGGACCATAAGGTTTCTTGATAGTCGAAAGCAGCAAATTCATCAGGAGCATCGCGAGGCTGATGAGATCGAGTACTTTCTAGAACTTGGGTGTTTCTAGAAAGACCAGATTCTAGTGCAAAGTCTTCTGAGATGGGCCAGATATAGTCTAGCGCAATGGTACCCAATACGAAATCTTCGGTCAGGAATTGATCAAAACGGATCTGGTCATCCTGACTGTCTCGTAGTGGATAATCATTGTTGCTTTGGTTGAGATTGTAATCGAATTCTAGGAACTGCCCTTTGCCAAAGGTCCATCGGTAATTCGCATTCCAATTCAAAATGTGGTGGTCGTGGGTGTTTTCTCGGAGATAGCTATAGTCAGGCTGGTCTTTGAGTTCAGAGAATTGGGAAAGGTTGTAGTAGTCATGTTGATCATCGGTATAGTTCAAGTCAATGGAAAAGGTATGTTGCGCATTTAAAAAGAGGTCGCCCCCTAATGCTAGATTACGGATGCTTCCGTTCATGTCGCGTGGGGTAGTGATGTGTTCAGTATATCCATTGCTAAAGGTCCTCTGAATACTTTGCCGATCAATAATGTCGAGTTGATTGGCAGAAGCTTTCCAGCGTAGGTTGACTTTGTTTTTATGGTAGTTTCCATCATAACCGATGCCATACCTACCTGTTCCAACGGAGGCATTGGCCTGCCAATTCAGACCGTTCTGGTTTTCTTGTTTTAAGACGATATTGATGATGCCTGAAAGGCCTTCGGAGCGATACTTTGCGGATGGTGTTGTAATGATTTCTATACTTTGAATCGTGTGTGCTGGAATTTGTTGGAGCAATTCGGTTGCTAATAAAGGAGAGAGTTGACTATTAACAAGAATACGCACATTGTTGCTTCCTCGGAGGGCCACGGTGCCGAGCGCAAGGTCTATCTCTACTTCTGGGAGATAATCAAAAGCTGTGAGTGCGCTACCTCCAGCTTGCTGAATATCTGTTCCAAGCTTGATGATTTTTTTGTCGACCTGACGTTGGATTTGAGTGCTTTCACCATTGATGATGACTTCCTCCAAATCATTTGCTATACTTTCTAAGGGTATTAACAGCGGTTCATCCGGTTCCCAGTTGGTAGTTGCTATTTGATATTTCTTATAACCCATAAAATGAACTACAGCCCTAGTCATAGGGGTTTGATGGATATAGCTAAAATCGCCATTTTCATCCGTAGCAGTACCTCCCAGCAGACTTGTATCCTGAAAAAAAGCAATGGTCGCGTAGGCAATTGTTTCTTGTGTTTCGGAGTCGACGATTTTACCGAAGTAGCGAACTTGTTGTGCGGAGGCAAGTAGGGCAGCACTTGAAAAAATTAGTCCTAAAAGGTACTTCATGAAAAGTATTTTGATATTTACCTTTTCAAAATGCTACCTCTACGCACTATTTGAATATTTTTATCTGTGAACGATTCGTATTGATCTGTTAAAGCTACTTATAAAGCCATTGCTGATGTCTATTGTGAAAATCATTCC
>JBELML010000188.1:0-1652 GCA_042095835.1 Saprospiraceae bacterium | reverse complement strand
TCATCCAAAAGCTAATGGGAAAAATGGAGGACTTATATGTTGAGCAATTGTAATCTGCACTAACCCACTCTAGAAAACCAACAAAAATGAGTAAATTGGAGGGGTATGAAAAAATCAAATCAAGAACGCAGACGCCTCCTGAGGCTACTTTCGCTAGGAGCGCTGCTACCTGGTCCGGCCCTGCGGAGTCTGGCCGCTGAATCGAATACCTCTTTTCTACCACCTGAAAAGAAACAGCGCGCCATCCCTGCCAGCAATATAGATCAAGTTTACAAGCAAGCCATCGTCATCGATGGGCTGCTCATACCACGGGGTTGGGACGAAGAGTCTTTTGCTGCCCTGAAACAATCTGGCTATACAGGCTTCAATGCTTCCTTGCCTTCTCGCAATCTTGAGATGGCCCTAAATGCAATGGCCGACTGGACCAAGCGCATCGAGCAGCATAGTGATGTACTCCTCCATGCCAAAACAGCAGATGATTTTGTGCGCGCCAAAAAAGAAGGGAAAACGGGCGTTTTATACGGCTTTCAGAACTCCACTATGATTGAAAACTCCATCGATAATTTAGATCGCCTCTACGAGGCGGGGACTCGCTGGATTCAGTTGACCTATAATCAACGCAACCTGGTTGGCGATGGCTGTACCGAACGCACCAATGCCGGCTTATCCGATTTTGGAGTGGAGGTCGTCGAGCGTATGAACGAACTCGGTATTATCGTCGATCTTTCTCATTGTGGTTATCAAACAACAATGGAAGGTATCCAATTCAGCAAAGCCGGAGCGACCATCAACCACTCGATGTGTGAAGCTTTGTATCCCAAACATCCTCGTGCCAAAACCGACGAGCAAATCAGAGCAATGGCCGATAAAGGTGGAGTGATGGGCATCATCTGCCTGGGTTATATGATTGGCCCCGATCCAGGTGGAGCTACTACCCTCGAAACTTACGTCGATCATATTGACCACGCCGTAAAAATTGCCGGTATAGATCAGGTCGGTCTTGCCGCAGATTTTCCTATACAAGGACTTGAGGCCAACGGCGCGACTCGGGAAAACTGGTACGTACCACGATTGACTCGATTTAAACCCTCCTATAAGGTCAAATGGCCACCCTGGATTCCTGAACTGGAACGCCCACTGAGATACAAACACGTAGCTAAAGTGCTGGACAAAAGAGGCTACAGTACTGAAGAAATCGAAAAGATACTTGGCGGAAATTGGCTGAGGTATTACCGAGAAACGCTTAAATCATAAAGTACCCACATATCATTATGCGAAGAATTCTACCCATTTCATTTTTGCTCGCATTGTTTTTTCTACCTGGATGCCAACCTGGACCTGAACTAAGTACAGATAAAGTCATTTACGATGTTGTTTTTCGGGGGAAAGTATCAGGGACCTACGAAAAATGGACTTTAGGCGAGCAACAGTTTACATTTCTCTATAACTATACTGATCGAGGTAGAGGCCCAGATTTTCAGGAAGAGATCAGCCTCAATGAGTGGGGAATGATCAGCGCCCAATCTATCAGCGGTGTCAATTATAGAAAAACAGCCGTAGAAGAGTTGTTTAATCAAAAAGGAAACAGGGCACAGTGGAAGAACTCTAGAGAAGAAAAGGAAGATGACTTTACTGGCAGGCAACTCTATTTT
>JBELML010000187.1:0-9080 GCA_042095835.1 Saprospiraceae bacterium | reverse complement strand
CGTTATTACACACAAAAGAAGTGAGGTCTACGATACTCATTTTTCAATAGACAAAAGAAAAGAAAGACTTAAATGGGACAATTTTTTAAATTTTTATTTGCCTCTTGTTTAGGCGTATTATTAGCAATCGCTGCGATTATTTTCATTGGAGGGGCGGTATTTTCTTCCTTCGCAAGCCGTATGAACAAAGCACCATCGATTAAGCCGAATACCGTTTTACACCTAAGCCTGAATAATGCTCTTCCAGAGCTTTCTAATAATATATCCGTATCTCCTCTTGCTGGATTCGAAGACTTGGAAGCTATTGGCTTACAGGCAATGGTAGATGCTATCGAACGTGCTAAAGAAGATGATAACATCAAAGGTATCTTTTTGGAACCTTCCTGGTCTTTCTCTTCTGGGTTCTCTACGGCAAAATCTATCAGAGACGCCATTGAGGACTTTAAGGATAGTGGCAAATTTGTGGTTGCACATTCTGGGTATTATTCCCAAGGACAATACTATATCGCTTCAGTAGCGGATGAGATTTATGCTAATCCAATGGGCTATTTCTTTGCTCAGGGCTTTGCCGTGACGGGAGAGTTTTACAAGGATTTAATAGATAAACTAGGTGTAAAAGTACAGGTATTCTACGTAGGTACTTTTAAGGGAGCTACGGAGCCTTATCGCCGCACAAATTTCAGTCCAGAAAACAAACTTCAACTGCGTCAGATGATCAATGACTATTATGACGTATTCTTGGATGACGTATCTAGGACTAGAGGTCTTGAAAAATCAACACTCAAAAAAGCGGTAGATAGTTATATCAATAGCCCAGAATTAGCGATGGAAAACGGTATGATCGACAAAATCGATTATCGTACCAGTGTCATTGATCGCTTAAAGGAGCGTGCGGGACTTGATAAAGACGATAAATTACCGATGATGTCTATCGAAAGCTATAACAAAAGCAATCCTGCTAAGAGCAACTATAAGGCAAAAGATCGGGTAGCAGTAGTATACGCCGAGGGTATTATCATGGATGGCAAATGGTCAAATGGTACGGTCACAGATCAGCAATATGTAAAAGACATCAATAAATTGGCCGAAGATGATAGAGTAAAGGCTATTGTATTGAGGGTGAACAGCCCAGGTGGTTCTGCTTTAGCCAGTGAAAATATTTGGAATGCGCTGCAAAATGTAAAAGCAAACGACAAACCGCTAATCGTTTCTATGGGAGACTATGCCGCTTCAGGAGGCTACTACATTGCTTGCCCTGCCGATAGTATTTTTGCAGAACCCAATACTTTGACGGGATCGATTGGTATTTTTAGTATTGTCCCCGCGGTTGGTCCAGCTTTTGATAAAAGCTTAGGTATCGATTATGATTCTGTAAAAACAGGGCCATTAGCGTATGATGTCACGATGCCCATTTTCGAAATGGAACCTCGCGTTGCTGAAAAATGGCAGAGAGATACAGAAGAAGGTTATCGGACCTTCCTTTCTAGGGTTGCCGATGGCCGTGGTATGACACCAGAGGAGGTAGATAAAGTTGCCCAGGGTAGAGTTTGGACAGGAAGTACCGCCACTGAGCTAGGGCTTGTAGATAAAGTGGGTAACCTGGATCGAGCAATTGCTTCTGCGGTAAGTATGGCGGAGATCGATGATTATCGTGTGGTAAGCTACCCGAAGGTAAAAGATCCCGTACAGCAGCTTATAGATGAGATTCTGAACCCAACTGGAATGTCTAGAGCGGTTAGCAAGTTAGAAAAAGATTTTCCTTTATTAGCTCCTTATTATAGCGCGATGATGGAAATTCAAAAAGCAAAGGGGCCGCAGGCAAAAATGCTGATTGACGTTCCTTTTAACTAAAATTAGGTCTTGACCTATTGCTATAAAAAAATGCCATTCTGAATATTCGGAATGGCATTTTTGGTAGAATTGACTTCTTTTAGAAGCCAATCAATTCAATGGCTTGTTTCTTCATGACCTCAAGGGTCCCTTCATCAACAATATTCCCTTCAGCATCCATAAGACTTTTTATCTTTGAGATGGGCAATTTATTCGGTAAAACGATGGTTCCTAAATGATGCAAAACGCCTGTGAGGTGATCCATTCCTCTTAGATTACCTGCTCTACCTGTGGCTACACCTACTAAGGCTGCCTTTTTACCTTTAAAGGAAGGCTTGAGTTCTCTCACGGAGCAAGCATCCAGGAATATTTTTACAGCACCTGGAAATCCGCCATTGTATTCGGAGATAACATAAACTAACTTCTCGGCCGGTAAGATGAATTCATCCTGTAATTTTACAAGGCTAGGCGCTTGATTTCCTTTCTGATACATCTCAGGAAAATACCAATCGTGCGGTATATCCTCTAAGGCGAGTAGTTTGACTTCTTCTGCTGTGACTTCTTTTAAAATTGTTTGGTAGGCTTGTGCAAATCTTAAGCATTCGCTTCCCTTTCTATTTGTACCGGATATAACGGTTATCATAGTTGTTGTTTTATACCCGCATAAATACAAGATTTTTCGAAAATGTTCATTGCAAATGAGATTTCCTTTTGTAGCCACGGGAAATAGTTTAATTTTGTGACGCATGTTCAATGGATAGGACCTGTAGCGTCCAATTCATCTAAAATTTCTTTTGCATTATGGGTAAAGTTATTGCCATAGCTAATCAAAAAGGAGGTGTCGGTAAAACCACCACCACTATTAATTTAGCTGCTAGTCTTGCTGTTTTAGAAAAAAAGATTCTCATTATTGATGCAGACCCACAGGCGAATGCTTCGTCCGGAGTCGGTGTTATGGAAGATGATGTAGATACCACCATATACGATTGCTTGCTGAACGGTCTAGACCCCACAGAAGCAATCTATGAAACCGAAACACCCAATCTGCACCTTATGCCTTCGCATATTGATTTGGTGGGTGCTGAGGTCGAATTAGCCGACAAAAAGAATAGAGAGTATTTCATGAAGCACATAACAGACTCGCTTCGTGATTATTACGATTATATCTTTATTGACTGCCTTCCTTCTCTTGGGCTAATCACGGTGAATGCGCTTTGTGCTTCAGACTCGGTCTTGGTACCTGTGCAGTGTGAATATTTTGCTCTGGAAGGATTGAGTAAATTGTCCAATACCATTTCTATTGTTCAACAAGGCTTAAACAAAGAATTGGTTATTGAAGGTATCTTGCTTTCGATGTACGATAGCCGTCTAAGAATGGCAAATATGGTAGTTGATGAAGTCAAATCTATCTTCGGAAATCAGGTATTTAATACCGTTATTCACAGAAATTCTAAAATTGGTGAAGCACCTACTTTGCACGCACCGATCGTTTTGATCAATGCGAGCAGTAGAGGAGCGGTTAACTTTCTCAACCTCGCTCAGGAGTTCCTGAAGAATAATAATGACGATATCAAAAGTAGTCTAATAGAAGAGGTAGAAGGTTAAGACCTTAGAGCTTCTACCTCAGCTACGGTCTTGGGAATAGGATCTCCCAGGACTTCTGATCCGGTGTCTGTAACAAGGACATCATCTTCAATACGAACTCCTCCAAAGGTTTTGTAGGCATCTAGTTTGTCGTAATTGATGAAATCCTGGTGTAGACCTTGCGCTCGCCAACTATCAATCAACTCTGGAATAAAGTAGATACCTGGCTCTACGGTAAGTACAAATCCGGATTCCAAATTTCTACCCAACCGGAGAGATTTATAGCCAAACATTGGGTTTCGCTTGATCTGTTCGTCGTAGCCAACCAAGTCCTCGCCTAAATCTTCCATATCATGTACATCCAACCCAATCATGTGGCCAAGTCCATGTGGAAAAAAGAGGGAGTGGGCACCTGCTTCAACTGATTCATTGGTATCTCCCTTCATTAAACCCAAGGCTTTAAGGCCATCGGTAATAATGCGGGCCGAAAGTTTATGCATATCTAGGTAGGGAATACCGGGGCGAATCTGCTTGATGACTTGCGTTTCGGCCTCCAATACGATTTCGTAGATGTCTTTTTGTTGGGAGCTAAAACGCTTAGCGACTGGAAAGGTTCTCGTGATATCACCTGCGTAGCCCATTGCGGTTTCTGCTCCAAAATCGCCAAGTACCAATTGACCGTCCTGCAAGGTGTTTCCGTGATAATGGTTATGCAGGGTTTGACCATTGATCGTGAGAATCACAGGGTAGGAGAGTTGCCCTCCACCGGCTGAAGCAATCCCCTCAACTAAGCCAGCCAGTTCAGCCTCAATTTGACCTGCTTGGGCTTGCTGCATGGCGGCTACGTGCATCTTGCGGCTAATATTAACAGCTGCGGCCATCTCGGCAAGTTCCTCCGCTGATTTTATGGAGCGTTGGTGGACAATCGCTTTGATCAAACTAGTAGATACGTATTCAGACAAGGAAGATAATGGACATGCTAAAAGATGAGCTAATAGAATGCTGTTTTCAGGGCGATAGGGCGGTAGCACGTGTATCGTTCTTCCAGCCGATTTGGCAGCTTGAATGCTTGTAGCTAATGCGCTATAAGCTTTGGTAGATTGGATGCCTGATTGTTGCCCTAAGTCTCGCATGTTGGGTTGCGGCCCAGTCCAGACGATCATCTCTACACTGACATCATCGCCGTAAAGGCAGGTTTCTCCTGCCTCAATATCAATAGTTGCGGCCAGATGAGCTTGATTGATCCCGATATAATATAGAAAAGAACTGTCCTGTCGGAAAGGAAAGTGGTTGTCTTTATAATTTTTGCTGGAGTATTCATTACCCAGCAGGATGACTAGGCCACTATTGAGTTGTTGGATGAGCCCTTGTCTGCGGTCTTGGTAGGTCTTTGCGCTAAACATTTTTGATAGCTAATGTAGTAATTTTTAAAAATACTTGCGGCCTCCAATTCCTCCTCGATAATGGGCAGCTCCACCACTTAGCTCTGGACTTAAAAAATATTGACTTAATCTGAGCTCCCATTTCCCCTTTCGGATGACAAAACCATACTCTCCTTCGATTAGAATTCTGTTAATTTCGGTGTCCTTAAATAGTATATTATTTTCCTCAGTTGAAGTTTTCCCGGTAATTAAATTATTATAAAAAACGCTTCTTCCTTTTAAGTCGAAATAGGCATATCCCTTCCATCCTTTCAGTTGGATGCTTGTTGGCAAAAAGTAATCAGAAATATTTCCGAGTTGATATCGCAGTCCCAAATCCAACCAACCATAGAGCGAACCTACCTGTAATTGATTGTAAAAAACGAATTGAGATTGCCATTTCCCATTTACGGTGGCCTCTTGAATACCTAATGCTTTATGGCTGGCTAGGTCAATTTGAAAGATGGGTTGATCAGCTAACTCATATCGCCAACCTTTGGCTTCGGGGTTGTTGGTTAAGCGGTGGTACCAGTTTTGAAAGGCTTCACCTCCTAGTGCAGGCCCCATCCATCCAAGGTGCAGTCTTTTTTCAAACCGCCAATTACTGTTGCCTAATTGAGTATAAGTGATGTTGCCTAGACTCAAGAAAGCTAGGGCGGCATAGGGGCGATCCATTTTCTTAGGGTCTTCCCACTTTATATCAAATGGACTATATAATTGATGCTGAATTTGGACCTGATAAATATTTTGAGCTTCTTTGCCGAGCAGGCGAAAAGGAAAAATATTACTTAAAGCCCACTTACTTTTTCCAAGTTTTCTTGTTTGTAAAGTAAAAGTGTTGCCGCTGGTGAAATAGCGATCAGATGGGTTCCTCAGCTGATAATAATCATTTTGAGAGTACCATTCGAAGTATACAGGCAAGAGCGGACTAGTATTAGTATCCTGAGCGATAATAATACTAGTGCAAAGGCATTGAATGAGGAAAAAAAGGGCAACTCTTATCACCAATGAAAATTTGACTGAAGCTATTTTAAGACAACTTCAATGTTTTACAATAAATGTACACAATCCAAATAAGCCTATGAAGGATGTAAAAGAATTATTACAACTGTTACAGTTAGAGCGTATTGAAGAAAATATCTTTAGAGGCGAAAGTAGCGATATAGGTAGTAAGCGTGTTTTTGGTGGACAGGTGCTAGCACAAGCATTACATGCCGCCATGCAAACCACCCCGGACGACCGTCATCTGCATTCTCTGCATTCTTACTTTATATTACCCGGCGACCTCGAAATTCCCATCATCTTTGAAGTAGAACGCATTAGAGACGGCGGAAGTTTCTCTAATCGTAGAGTAAAGGCTATCCAAAAAGGCCGCCCTATCTTCTTCTTGGCTGCTTCTTTTCAAATACGAGAAGATGGATTTGATCATCAGATTAATATGCCCAATGTTACGCCTCCAGACCAGCTAGTGAGTTGGCAGGAATTGGTCGCTAGATATGGAGATCAATTACCGGAGAATATGAAAAAGTTTCTCAATCTTGACCGACCTATAGAGTTCAGGCCTGTCGAACTCATCAATCCTGCTTTACCTGGAAAAAGTAGGCCTTATAGACATGTCTGGTTTAGAAGTAAAGGTAAAATGCCCGATGATTTAAAATTGCATCAAAGTGTTTTGGCCTATACCTCAGACTACAACTTATTAACCACTGCCTTGCTACCTCATGGAAATACAGAAGGATTCAAGAACCTGCAAATGGCCAGTCTGGATCATGCCATGTGGTTCCACCGGGCTTGCCGAGTAGATGATTGGCTGTTATATGCCATCGATAGTCCTAGTGCTTCACATGCTAGAGGCTTTACGAGAGGTAATATTTTCACCAAAGAAGGAAAACTTATCGCTTCCGTGGTTCAGGAAGGACTAGTTCGTATGAGAAAAAACCAATAAAATTTGATATAAATATTTGATTATGAATGATTGAAATAATATTTAGGTAAAATAATTTCAATAATGAATTTAAACTATACCTGTTTTTTAAATCTGATGCGCTTATCTTAGTTATGCAAAGACTGATTACTAAACTAGGTTAATACTTCGTATGTTGAAGAGCTCTTCGTGAGCTCTTTTTTATTTCTTATCCATTCATTTCTTATATTTTGTCTTTCACTTGCCTTTTTGTGGAAATATATTCGTATTTTTATTATCCAAGTAAAGAATATACTTTTTCTATTTCCAATAAATAATGTTTAAAACCTATATTGTGGTAAACAATGTAAAGTTGTTTTTCGCGGTATGCAAAGTGAGTGCTTCGGCGCTCACTTTTTGTTTTGGCCTATCTATTTTTTATTATTGTCAAGCTAAAACCATCTGCTATGGACATGACTACTACTCAATTCTTTCCCAAAACCTCTTTAACAGATCCCTATCCTTTAATTACTCTAAATACTTTGGAGGATCGACAGCCTACTCATATCCTGGTAGAGCATACAGACTTGGTCATTATTCGTTTTGACGAAGCGGTTTCTGTGTTATATGGAAGATGTCTGCACCGAGGAGCATTGCTTGGCGATGGCTTTGTAGATGAAAATGATAACCTCATTTGTGGCTTACATCGATGGGATTATCGGATCGATACAGGCGTGAGTGAGTATAATAATGAAGAATTCCTCCATAAATTTAAGGTAGCTCTTGAGGGAGAGCAGCTGTATATTGATCGTGCAGAAATAATTGCCTTTGAGGAATTGCACCCACAACCGTTTAAACGGGAGGAATACCTCGGGAGTTTTGCCGATACGCACCCCGAATCAACGGAGCCTTATACAGGATATATCAAAGAGTTGGCTCAAAATGGCCTTAAAAACTATGGACATCACGGACCAACTGCTGCAATGGGTGTTGACCGAGACACCCTGCCGAAATGGGAGTCGATCCAGTTCCTTCCTGCACAATTAGCAAAGCGTCCTTTGTTAGATCACGAAGAGGTGCAAACCTCCATAGTTATTGGACCCAAGGCCAAGAAACCACTCCAATTGGATATTCCCATTTTTGTATCAGATATGTCCTATGGGGCTTTATCTAGAGAGGCTAAAATCGCTTTGTCAAAAGGTGCTGAGCTCGCAGGTACGGGCATTTGTTCGGGTGAAGGAGGAATGCTGCCTGAAGAACAAGCCAATAACTCCAGGTATTTTTATGAATTAGCTTCTGGTAAATTTGGCTTTAGCTGGGAAAAAGTCAAAAAGGCACAAGCCTTTCATTTCAAAGGAGGGCAAGGCGCCAAAACCGGTACTGGAGGACACCTGCCTGGACACAAAGTTACTCCAGAAATCGCTAGAGTTAGAGGGCTAGAAGTTGGTCAAGCTGCAATTTCACCCGCCGCCTTCCCAGATATGTTTACTGTCGAAGATTTTAAAGCCTTTGCTCAAGAGGTCAGAACACAAACTGGAGGCATTCCAATTGGATTTAAAATCGCTGCCAGTCGTATAGAAGCCGATGTCGACTTTGCCTTAGCGGTCGGAGTTGATTATATTATTCTCGATGGGAGGGGAGGAGGTACTGGAGCAGCACCTACCATTTTGAGAAACCATATCAATGTGCCTACGATTCCTGCTTTGGCTCGAGCCAGAAAGCACCTTGATGATTTAGGCGTAAATGACGTCTCTCTAGTGATTACAGGAGGACTTCGAGTAGCAGAAGATTTTGCCAAGGCTATGATGCTTGGTGCTGATGCGGTAGCCATTTCTAATGCTGCTTTGCAGGCTATTGGTTGTCTGGGTATGCGAGCTTGTAACACGAATAATTGTCCAGTAGGAATTGCTACGATGAAGGACCACCTCAGAGCAAGATTAGAGATTGACAAATCTGCCCAGCAATTGTATAATTACTTTCATGCGACTACTGAGCTGATGAAGGTAGTAGCTAGAGCTTGCGGACATCATTCTTTTAGTCAATTTGAGAAAGCGGATTTAAGTACCTTCGATATAGATGTCCACAAATTGACAGGTATAGCCTATGCTGGAGTCAACCCATTCTAGGCTAAAAGCGTTTGTGATCTAGAGTAATGGATTTTAAATAGAAGTTGAATTTAAATACCGTGTAACAAAAATTTCTAAGCATTTTGAAAGTCATCTTTTTAACCAATACTGCGTTGCATACTCGTCTCGATATGAATCGAGACTGCGTTGCGCCTTGTCTTGGTCAAAAATCTGAGGTTTCAAAATACCAATTAACTTATGTTACACAGTATTAAA
>JBELML010000186.1:0-9251 GCA_042095835.1 Saprospiraceae bacterium | reverse complement strand
CAATGTGTTACCACTATATCCTGCTGATAAAGCTGCTGTAGTTGTGGTACTGGATTCGTAAGCCAAGCCATGAATGGTGAAAAAACCAACAGGGTAGGTAGTCCCGTCTGACAAATCCGCATCATCTACGATTTCTTCAATAGTATTCATTTCGTTATCAATAATGACATAGGCATAATTATAATCATCTGGAACTTGCTCGATTAAGTCCATATTACCTGGCCCCGTTATATTGATGGAATAAGCACCAAATTGATTTGATGATTCCCCAAAATTAGCTTGCATGATCATGATGTATTCCTGATTAGCCACCAGATTAATGCTCAAACCACTATAAATGAGAACACCTCCATCAACGGTATTGCTTCGAAAGGTTGACCCCAACCAATTATTACAGATATCATTTGGATCATAGGTACCTTGATAAAGATTAAAGGTCTGCTGTCCACCACGAGTAATTGAAAAGTTATAGGTTCCAGTGACTGTTGGACGAATTCGAAAGGAATCTAAATAACCAGACACAATTAGCCCTAAGACTAGTGTATCACAACCTCCTCCATTACTAAAGGCAGTAAAACTAGCAAATGCATCAGATGCATCAATATTCCCTGACACCGTTGATGTGACCATTTCTCTAAGAGGCATTAAATCCAAATCTAGTCCAACTTGATTAAAAGTGTCCCGTAGAAAAGTATCGGATACAATGGTTGAACTAGGGTTTTGACAAGTCAAAATACTTATGGGTTTTGTATTAGAACTCAGATCAAGACACCAGTCCTTTTGCTGAACACTATCCAATAGAGCACCTATTGGCTCATTCTGAAATGCAGTATTTAACCCTGCCGTTGTAGTACTATTGGCACCTGTATTCAAATAAGATATACCATAAATAAGATATTCGCCAGCTGGATAAGTCGCAGAAGAGGAAAGGTCAGGTACATCTACAAATTGCTGAACGGATAAGTCTCCAGCATCTACAATAGCATAGGTATAACTATAATCCGACCCAGGGTCACTGGTGCCACTATAGTTAGGAGCAAGACTTAAATTTAATACTGGAGAATCTTCATAAGCGGTTAAGGCACTAGGATTATTCAGGGCTCCAGCCTCAGCTCCACAGCTCAGAATGGTCACCTCCTTTTTATTATTACTCAATATAGCACATAAGGAGCTAGAAAGGCTGAGTGTTTGAAAAGCAGCAAAACTGGTACCATTATAGTTGGTTTGCAAATCCATAAGTGTGGTGCTATTTTCATAGGCTAAGCCGAAAACCTCATAACAACCGCCTACATATTTAACCGCATTCAAAAGGTCAGGATCATCCTCAAAGTCTATGATATTACCTGATTCGGTATCTACAATTACGTAGGTATAATTTACACTAGCCGGGAATGCCGTCTCCATAAAAATTTGGCCTGGCCCATCCATACTTATTTCGAATGTGGGTGTACCGGATAGACCGAATGCAGCAAGAACATAGGTATTCCCAGGGCTAAGATCAGCGAATATCCCTCCGTCATTTTCAATGTAAGACAAAACAATGTTCCCATACAAACTACTTGTGATAAGATTCGTACATCCACTTGAGGGATTGTAAGCAGAATTATATAGTGCTGTAAAGATATTACTATTATTAGATTGAAACCGGTACTCACCTGCCTCTGTGACCATAAAGGTTTTAAGTACGTACCGCCTATTGAAAATGGTCTCACAGTTATTATTATTCTCAATATCATAAATTGGTACCTGACCAAGTGGACTACTAGGAGTAAGCGTACCTGTTAATGTTTTTGAAAAGGTTCCAGTAAAAGAACTAAGGCTTATATCCAAGCTAGCGGCACCTACCTGATCTACCAAGGCATTATCGGAGCTAATCACACTGGTAGGAGCTACACATAATGAGGTAATTGTAATAGCAGCGTTGTTAATGTCAAAGAAAATGTTATCAACAGGCTTAATTTTTATCCTTCCCTGAGTGGTTGGTAGGTCTGGTACCGTTATAGTTTCCATTCCATCATTAGCAGTTCCTCCTGCCAGCGTAAATGGAAAAGTAAGTCCACCATCCATTGAAAATAGAATATCTACCTGAGTGGCATTGATCGGCATATTATCTGTATCGTTCACATCCCAAGTAATCGTAAAGGTGTTGCTACCATTTGCGACTAAATTAGTAGCCGTATTCTGGGAAGTAATACGAAAAGAACCTGGAGTATTTTCCACATTTATGGTGATGTTATCACAAGCTACTGCACCTCCATTGGGATCATTATCTCTAACAGTCAATACAAAATTCATCGTTCGGTTAATAGCTGGCAATGCTTCAAATGCCAAACTAGTATCCATACCCGTAAGAATTTTTTCCAAACTTGGAAAGATTCTAGTAGGATTAGAACTTGGTGGAAATGATCGAAACAAAGGAGCTAGCGCATTATCGGCAGCATCGGCACCGATGTCTCCATAAGCAGGTCTTTCATTAGTACCATCTTCATCAAACTGTTCCCAACAATAGGTAAGGTTGTCGCTATCTAGATCATATCCAGCTCCAGTCAACTCAAAAGGTGTTTCAATAGGGATATTATAGGTTGAAGCTTCTGGACTTGCATCTACTCTAGGAATATCATTGTTGGCAGGACTCCTACTTGGACAACTCCCGCCAATAGGATCACTATCAATATAGTTGATCATTTGCGTCAGGCTAGCCGCGTGAAAATAGTTATCTAACAAACCAAAGCTAGGAATATTATATATACTAGCACATAAACCATTGTAAGACATGATTGTCGTACCACTAGCAATTTCATAGGCATTGTTTAGAGCTAATTGACTAGTGTCACAGCCAAAACCTTCTCCATTCCAAGTATGTTCGGCACCAAACATATGTCCAACCTCGTGTGCAAATATTAGGATCATTTGCCCGGAGAGGTTGTATGAAGAACCCGACCAACCTGCAGCTTTTCTAAAACCATCACCTCTAGTTCCAAGATTGCAAACTGATTCTAGTAAGGCCACTCCACCGCCGCTCCAAGCATTAGCATTGCTATTGTTGAGTACGTGGCCTATGTCATAATCATCTCGATCAAAATTAAGATTTACACCAGTAGCAGCTTGGGTTTCTCTCCCAATCCCACTAGTTGGATCAAAGGGATCCGTATTTTCATCTGTGTAGAAAAACGGACTGCCCGCTAAGGTAAAGGTGATATTCAACTCGTTGGAATAAATCGTATTGATACTATTTATACCAAAATTCACTGCGGCAAGAGCATCAGAGGGGTTTCCACCATTAGCGTTATAAAACTCTGCTGGAGTAGTAATCGCCATTCTGTATACTCTACGTTGACCACCAAAGCCGAAACTAGAAGCCCCTCGTAAATTCACTCTTGACCTATTTCCTTTTGATAAGCGCTCAAGATTCTGATCATATGTACAAAAGGTCTCCTCTAAAATGTGCTCTTCTATTTCTGGGTTATGTAAGGTGTTATAAACCAAAAGATTTCCTTCTCGGATTCTAGAAGGATTGATGATGTGGGTCTCTTTTGGGGTATAGATTGTCCCAACAACATAACGTTGACCAATCGCCAGTTTTCCAGTGATTTGAGGATTATCCTTACAAATCAAATCAAGGGAATAATTTGCAGGAAACTCCTGCTTTATTTCTTCTGATAAAACTTGGTTTTCTACCGCAATAAATGGAAGTATGGTACCATCAGATAGCGGGAGATCTATCTCGAAGACCGAGTCACCGCTCCTAAGCTGATCTTGCGCTAGAATACTTTTTTGTAAATCTGTTTGAAAATAATAGGCTTGATCGTTTGTAGTAGTAGCCTGACTAAAAATTGAGCTTGCAAGTAGTAGTAATAAGCCTACTAGGAAATGTCGTCTTCCAGTATTCATTTATAAGGTTCTGTTTGAAGGTACTCTTTGAGCAATAAAAATAGCTCTAATATTTAAATCTACTAAATATTAGAGCTATTTGAATATCTTTTTTTCCGATATCTGGACAAATATCTGCTATCGTTGCATCAACATTTTCTCGCTTGCCTCAAAGTGACCGCAATGGATGGAGTAGTAGTATAATCCTGAGGCTGGTAGTTCTTGGCCTTTGACAATCACCTCATTGTGGCCTTTCACAAAGTCTCCTTCTTGCATCCAAACGGTGCTCCCTTTACTATCCATGATTTCTATACGCCCACTACCCTCTTCTTCTAGATAGAAACTGATCTTCGTCTCCAGGTTGAATGGATTGGGAAAATTGGCTAGCAGTTGATTATCGGTATCCTCCGCTAATTGATAGTCCAGGGTAGGCTCCAACAATTGATTATCTATGGTATAAGCTTCCGCGATAGTTGGTTGATCGAAAAGATGGATTGCCGTTTTAATATCTGTACTAGCTTTGGCTTTGATGGTGAGCGCAAAAAGGATTTCGCGATCCTGAAAAGCCTTACCTGCCTTAGCATCTGTATGAAAACTTGTAGTAAGCAGACCTCTATCTTTAAATAGGCCAAAATGTTCCTTTCCACCTCCAATACCTTCTACAATGTCCACCAAGTCTAGCAATTCCGTATTCCAACCCAAACTGAACTGGTAACCTTGTACATCCTTCATTTTACCATAGATGGGTATAGTATAAGTTTTGTTAGCTTCTAGCTTTCTAGCATCTGTAGAAAGAATAAACGGTGATGTCTTAGCCCTTTTCTCCACCATTACAGAACCATTCACATCTCCAACTTTGATGGCCACAAAAGAACCATTAAATCCATCAAATTGACCGTTATTAATATTGATCACTTCTGGATAATTGGTGCGCAAAGGATTGGCTGAATCGTCAAAAGTAAAGTTTGCTGGTACAAATTTCCAACTGGTATTCGTAGGAAACTCGGTATCTATATTCAGTACAATCTTTCTGATCTGAATCAAGTCGAGTACGGTGATTGATCCTGATTGATTTACATCTGCGGCTATTAATTTATAGGGTGAATCCAAGGCTTTTGCACCAGTTATATGCTTTTGTATTAAAATAATATCGAAGGTACTTACACCATTTTTGTGGTTATCGTCCTTCCTGGGTGCTATTGTAAAATCTCCTAATCCAACATAAAAAAGGTACTGTCCACCTTTTGCTGTGAAGGAATTCATATTTCGGTCGCCCGAAAGATGCACTTCTACATCTTCAACTGGTGCTGCATCTTCAGTTTGTATCGTTCCAGCGATCGTACCATCATCACTCGTCTCTCCACAAACCGCCATATTATCTTGTACTCTGATGAATGTTTGACAATAATCGAAGTTCCCCGCCTGATCTTCGGCATATATCCGCACATTAACCAATCCCTCATCAGCTCCATCTAAATGGGCGCAGGTCAATTGTAAGCCGCGGGTAGATTCATCATCATAAGGGCTGAGATAAGCCCATGAAGGGTCGTTTAGGATGGAGTCTTCAAAATAAATAGAATAGGCAGCCTCCACAACCATCGGCTGGTCGTTGCCGCCACCTACAGGCACTTGAGCAGTTGATTGTCCGGAGCAGTCGCCTACTGGAGAAGCAATAAAGTCTGAAGCCCATACGACCGCCATCCCTAAAGATGCGCTTGATTCTTCATTAATACTACTTGGATCGACTGGCATCAATTCTGCAACTAAACCGTTCTGGCAAATGGGTGCGGGTGCTTTATCGTCATAGACACTAAATTCAGCTTCCTCAATAGTCAGATTGCCACAGCCGTCACTTACTTCCACTCTTATTTTATAATCATTAATCGCTCGACGCGCTCCAATCCTGAGGCTTGCCGAACTCTCTTCGATGACTAAATCGAAAGGCTCCTCTATGTCGTTTATAAATACTTTGGCATCGATATCCTGCACAGAGCAAGCATCTGTAATATTGACCGAAATATCGGTATCAGCAGAACAATCCAGGTTATTTTGAGAAGGCACATCTGGAGCATTAATACTTACAACTGGGTCCGTATTATCATAAACCACAATCCATTGTGCTTTTTGCTGAAAACCTGGAACGCCGTTAAAAACATCGACATGAGCTGGAAACTCAGGAATATCTTCTCCTTCGTACTGGCACCAGTTTATGGCTCTAAAGGTGCGTAAGATTTTATAACATGCATCTGGATCATCGGTGACCTCAAATCTTTCCTCTGGTAGTTGGGAAATAGCGATGATATCACAGACCCCACTTACTATAACTCTAGGTGCTGAGTCAGACTCATCTTGTCCACATTGCAGTCTTTGATCAAACGGAAAGTTGATCACCCAGCGGTGCCTTTTAAGTACCTCTACCCTCACAAAATTCGTATTGGGATCTCCCAGATCATTAGGATTCTTAGTAGAATTGTCTCCATCAATTAAAAGAGGCCGAATAATGTAGTAACCAGCTCCACATTGATCTAGGTTGGCTTCTATATCATAGGTGACGATAGGTCCATTACATTGCATCCCGATCACTTCCAAATCAGCAAATAGGTGCACATTATCCATTGTAATGGAGCTATCGCAAAAGATTTCTCTTTCTTGAGTAGGAAGGATATTCACCTTGACATTCAATCCGTTTTCTGGAACGACGTTTAGCCAACAAAGGCTCGTATTACCAAATTGATCAGTAGCCTCCAATTGCACCTCGGTAGGTATACCTATATCTGGACAGAAAAATTCTACATATTCCTCCCAAGCAGAATAGCCGGTCTCTTCAATAAATGTTTCTCTATACTCCGCTCCATACTTTTTCTCATACTCATCAGCTGCATCGCTTGCATTGTCAACAATTCTCCTAGTCCTTAAACTCACTGGCCCGCAATTGTCCCAGCTACCTTCATCAACATCTTCAATTCGCACCTGAGCATAACCGATAATATCAAGATTTCGGTCTCCTTCGGTCAGTGTAATCCTCAATTCATCATCGCATTTGGCTACTGGTTTAACTTGATCCTTTACCTCAAAAAACACAATTCCTAATCCTGCATTATGGCAATCGTCTTTGGCACTGATTACAATAGCATGTGTACCAATAGGTATTCCCTGTGCCATATTTCCTTGCACTTCATAGCCACCTATCTTCCAACTTTTCTTTCCTGTAGGCACTTTACCAATTAGATCATCTGTATAAGAAATGATGGCAGTAGTAATGGTTGGCTCAGAGCAATCTTGCACCAATAGATCTCCAAAAAGAGCACGAAGTCCTGCCAGAGAAGTGTTTATACTAGCTGTGCAATCCATTGGTCCAGTAGAAACAAATTCAAAACAAGCGTCTAAACCAGTAATGGCGCTTTCGTCGATTCCAGCCTCATTTAAGGCCTTCAATATAGAATCTGGTTGAGAAAGGGTATAATCAAGTAGATCAATGCCGTCCTCTAAGGCATCTATCTGATCATAAACACAGGAGTCAAACAGTGGCGCCTCAAAATCACCCACTTTTACTTGGTAAGTATGGGTCGTTGTCACAGCATTATCATCTGCACACCATTCAAAAACAGAGATAGTGCGTTCTTCTTTGTATCCGCAGTCTAGGCTGAATAAATCTTCTTCAACCACAGGAGTATTACCACAATTCGCTTCATCCAGCGCTACTTCATTGCCAAAAGCATCTTCGAATACTGGATAGATATTTAATGGTTTTCCTAAAGTATCGAAATCGCAAGTCTGATAAATGGCAACCCATTTATTATCCCCCGTATCAAAACTAAAATTGTCGGTGGGCTTGAAGTCAAACATATTTGGCGTTACTTGTTGAAAAGTAATCACCTGTGTTGCAGTCGCTCTATTGCCTGCTTTATCTTGCGTAGTAAATCTTCGTATTATTTTAGCGTAGAAATCATCATCACAACTTCCATATTCCACTATATCTGACCAATCGAAAGTAAGATCTGTATCACAAGCATCTAGAATGGTGGGAATGCCCAGATCATTTTTATCATCACTGTCATCTCCTACTCCCGGTTGAGCTACGGTTTCAGCATTATTAAGTACAGCATCAATCAACCAACATTCTAAGGTATCATCGGCAGGTGGTAAAATGGTAGGAGCGGTTTTATCTTCTGCTAAAACCGTTGACCAACAAACCAAAGTAGAATCATTCAGAAAAAGGCCAACGTTGAATAGACCTGGTCCATCAACACGCGCTTTGTTTAAATTCATTCCATCATCAACTATCAAGGACAAACCTGTAGGATCGGTGATATTTACACCTACCTCTTTTACTTCTAAGTCAAATCTACAAGAATCACCAAGTGTCACATTAACTTGATCGTGGCATCCTATTTCATCGCTATTGGCCT
The DNA here is from genome assembly GCA_042095835.1 of Saprospiraceae bacterium. Lineage (GTDB taxonomy): Bacteria > Bacteroidota > Bacteroidia > Chitinophagales > Saprospiraceae > DATFKA01. The sequence continues at coordinate 972 of JBELML010000186.1, read as the reverse complement.
GTCCTATAATTGTTCCTAAACAGCAGAAAAACCCTAAAATGAAAATTAAAAATTTTTTCATCGGAAATTCTTTGATACAGTACGAGAATATTATCTAACATTTATCAGTGGGGGAAATAAAGGCTAAAAAACTAGAGCACATCTGGGCTCCTCTTAATTACCTAAGCAAAAAGCGGGCCAAATATGCTCTAATATAACAATTACGGTTGTTTTGCATATGCAAAACAACCGTAATATGTATTTTATTCTCCTATTCGATCAAAATCATCTTCTTCGTTGCGGTAAATTCACCAGCTTCTAAAGTATAGTAGTATATACCCGCTGATGGTAATTCATTGTTCTTAATTCTCACTTCGTGATATCCAGGTGCAAACTCTCCATTGATAGCTTTCACAAGTCTGCCTCTTACATCGCGTACCTTCAGACTGATTTGTCCACCCTGTCCCAACTGGAATCTCACCAAAGTTTCTCCTAAGAACGGGTTCGGACGGTTCTGGTACAATTGATTGACCAACTCAGCTTGTCCTCCTGTTTCTAGACTTAAACCGATTGGCATAACCTGTCCTTGTAAGTTGTATGCTTCTGCATCTGTCTTACGAGAACTAATCTGAAGTGCATCCTCTAAGGCCATATCGTTTTCTGGTCTAATAATGAGGCTAAATAATCTCTGATCATCTAACTCAATATTATTCCAAGAAGTCGTGATTAAGTCTTCTTGTGGGAAAATAGCAAAGTGTTCGGCTTGTGCTACGCCATAATCCATATCAACCAATTCCACCTCGTTCAATTCTAGGCTAAATTGATATCCTTGCACCTTAGCTAGATCCGCAGCATCGAAATCAATTCTATAGTCATAGCCAGCTTTGAGTAGGCGTGTTTCCGCTTTAGCGGTAATGCCAAAGACCTTATTGGTACGCGGCTGCACATAAGCCGCAGCTGAACCATTGAGATCACCAATCTTCACAGCTATGA
>JBELML010000185.1:0-9432 GCA_042095835.1 Saprospiraceae bacterium | reverse complement strand
TTCATTTGTATATTTATTTGAACCACAGAGGGCATAGAGTTTCATAGAGTCAATGGTGTTTTTAATTTTAAACCACCGTATCATCCAGTCTGTTCCTCAAAAAAGCCGGTTTTTCGATTCTTTATCACCTGATTCCAAGGATAGCAGCGACCATTCATGGCTACATATACACCTGGTGACAAGACCTGAGAAAAAGCTAAAGCACTACCTAAATTAAAAAATCCGTCCGAAGAAGTTCCAAAAGCATAGGGAATCATGGCCCCGGTGAGTACTACAGTTTTCTCGTGGAGGTTTTGCTCAGCTAAATAAGCGGCGGTTTGAACGACTGAATCTGTACCATGAGTGATCACGATTTGATCGGATTTAGTGCGTTTGCAATTATGTGCAATGATGGCGCGATCTTCTTCGGTCATTTCCAGACTATCGACCATCATGAGGGTTTTGACATCAACATCAAGTGTACAACGGCCTCTTTTTAGCATGGCCGGAATGTGCGTGTCTTTAAAAAACAAGGTACCGTTGATGTAGTTATATTCCTTGTCGAAGGTGCCGCCTGTGATGAAGATTTGAATCATAGCCTTATGTGGTGATTTGGAGAAGTTGTGATGTTTTGATATAGATAAAAATACATTTTCGTGATTAATTTTTATAGCTGTAAATGTAAATTAAAAAACCGGATAATATTCCATTGGAACATTATCCGGTCTAGCTTTAGCAGATCACTATTTGCTCATTATTTTACCTCAAAGATAGTGGTATCTAAGTCATCGTTAGTAGAAGCGCTTTTTACCTTCATCTCAATAGGGAAAGGCATAGCTCCTGATTGCTTGATGGTGTAGGGAACTAAGATTCCATTGATTTCGGTGTAATCGGCGAAATCTGAAGTTGTTGTCACAGTTTGGCCCATTGCTTTAGCAGTAGCAACTGTACGCAACTTAAGTCCCGTTTCAACCGAATAGTACTCTACGATGGAGTTGCCAGAAGCATCACCTAGTTTTAAAACATAGGCATCTTGACCGTCTACTGCTTCAATACCTTTAAGCTCCATTTCGTAGCCACCTGCGGTATAAGCTAATTCCGGGAATACTAATGCTTGTACTTTCATACCATCGGCAGCTTCGCCTTCAATGGCTTGGCTTTGGCCCATTGCAGACATAGAACCTTTGGTACCATCGAATTTAATTTCCTGCATGGTATTACCCATAGCGACTACTTTCATCGCCATTTTACCTTCGCTCGTTTTGATCTGTTCGAAGGCAACAGCCATTCCTTGTACGGTGGCTTCCATATTGAGGGTCATATTCTTGACACCTTCTACAGCAGCTTTACCACCGATAGCGGCAAAGTAGCTATTAATTACGGATTCTGGAGAAGCATCGCCGGCACTAGCAGCAGCTTTCACAGGTTCGCCATAAATATCCAAAACAGCCACTTCTCCAAATTGCCCCAGACTTTCCTGGACAGCTTCCTGATCACCGACAATAACGATATTGGCATTTTCTGGGTGAATGTACTTTTTGGCAGCAGCCATAACATCTTCAGCAGTTACGGCCTCTAGACGCTGTAAGTAGGTAGCGTAGTGGTCATCTTTTAGCCCATTCAACTCTTTCTGTAAAGCAAAATTAGCAATGGTTTGTGCTTGCTCTAGGCTACGGCCAAAACTACCTGCAATTTTTGCTTTAGTTTCTGCAAGAATATCCTCACTTACCTTTTCGGTACGGATGCGATCCATCTCCATGAGAATCTGTGTAACGGAGCTATCCGTAACTTCATTACGCACACTAGCACTTGCATTAAAGGAGCCGATTTCTCTACTCGAACCTAAAGAAGAATAAGCACCATAAGTATAGCCTTTGTCCTCTCTCAAGTTCTGGAATAAACGACCTCTAGATCCACTACCCAAAATGGTATTCATCACTCTAGCCGCCATACGATCTTCGGCCTTGGGTTTTAGATCTACTGGATAGGTAACATTGATGACCGACTGTACAGCGCCTGTTTTATTGACCAACTGTACTTTAGTTTTAGCTGGTCCCTTAGGTTGGTCGTACTTCGGCATCGGTACCTCTGCTTTCTCCCATTTGCCAAAGTATTCTTTGACCAGTTTGATAGCTTCGCTTTCTTTAATATCACCAACTACAACCAGATAAGAAATATTTGGTTTGAAGTAGGTGCTATAATAGCTCTTGCAATCATCAAGGGTAATATTAGTAATAGTCTCTTCAGTAATATACTCACCAAATGGGTGGTCTGTACCGTAGCGCACTACATTAGCAACTCTTGATGAGATCGCATTGGGATCAGAGTTGTTTGCAGCAATAGCAGATAAAGTTTGCTGCTTGATTTTATCAAACTCCGCCTCTGGGAAACTTGGAGAGTAGAGGACCTCCGACATGATATCGAGGATGGCTTTACTACTCTTTTTTAAACTAGAGGCAAAGATACCTCCGCCCGAAACATTGAAGGTAGCTCCTAAAAAGTCTACGGCTTCATCAATTTCTGCTTTAGTTTTTGAGGTGGTACCCGTTGGGAGTAACTGCCCGGCAATACTAGCTGCACCAGCTTTTTCACCCTCTACCATATTAGGTACATCGATAGATAAGTTAAAAGAGACTACCGGAAGGCGACTGTTTTCTACTACGATGACTTTAAGGCCATTATCTAAAGTAGTCATTTTGGCTTCGCCAAGTTCAATCTTTGGGGCAGGACCTCCTTTCGGAGCCGTTTTTCGGAAATCTTCCTGCGCAATTAATGATCCACTTACTGATAAACAGAGTAGTAGACCAAATAGATATTTTATATTTCTCATAATGAAAATTATATTCAATAATTAAAAAGGGATTGATTAGTTGGCTTTTGGCAACCAGTAAAGAACAACTCTGTTGTCTTTTTTGAGATACTTATTCGCTACGCGCTTAATATCTTCTTTGGTTACGGCGAGGTACTTCTCAATTTCTGTATTGATCAAGTTGGCATCTCCCTGATAGGCTTCGTAGGTGGCTAATGAAGAAGCAATACCCGAGTTAGAAGCAAAATTGTAGACGAAATTAGATTCTACCTGATTTCTGATTTTTTGGAATTCTCTTTCAGAGATTAATTCTGACTGGATACGTTCGACCTCTGCATCCATGGCAGCACCCATATCATCTAGAGAAGCACCCATGTTGGCAATACCAAATACGACATTCATGCCCGAAGATTCCAATGCTAATTGGATAGAAGCCGCTTGTAGTGCTAGTTTTTTATCATCTACCAAAGACTTGTAAATACGAGAAGACTGACCAGAAGCCAAGATGTTGTTCATCATCTCAATAGCGTAGTAATCATCTGAATATTGAGCTGGTGCCTGATAAGCAGTGATTAGTGCTGGCAATTGGATATTGTCATAAACGGTATCAATGACCTCAGCAGTAATGGGTTTGATATTAAGTTTGGGACGGTAGATAGGTGTTTTAGGAGAAGGGATGCTTGCAAAATACTTCTCTACCATTTTTTTTGTCTCCGGGATATCTAGATCACCAACGATAGATAAAACGGCATTGTCTGGACGGTAAAAATCTTTGTAGAAGGTGGTGAAGTCCTCTTCTTCAGCCGCATCTAGGTCTTCCATGGTACCAATCGGCGTGATGGCATAGGGTGAACCCTCGAATATGCGAGCAACCACTTCTTCCAGAAAGGTACCATAAGGTTGATTGTCATAGCGGAGGCGACGCTCCTCTTTAACGACTTCTCTTTGGGTCTCTACTCCTTTAATATCTACTTTGGCGTGCAGCATTCTTTCAGACTCCATCCATAGTGCTAGACCTAGTTCGTTAGAAGGAACGGTCTCAAAATAAAGGGTCCGATCAAAATCGGTAGTCGCATTGTTAGAACCACCAACACCTGCGAGGTATTTGTCGAATTCGCCACGATCAATATTTTCGGATCCTTCGAACATTAAATGCTCAAAGAAGTGGGCAAATCCAGATCGGCCAGGTGCTTCATTTTTGGCACCTACATGGTAAAATACATTTACCGTTACAATTGGGGCTGTTTTGTTGTCGTGCAAAAGCACCGTCAAACCATTGTCTAATTTGTAACGTTCAAAATCCAGTTTTTTCATCTGGGCATGTGCTGCTGAAAAGGCTAAGCATAGCATCATTCCAAGCGTGAGCAAACGTCTAGTCATAAATAAAAATTTTTGATTTACTATAAGAGCGTTTGGAAGACAATTTTGTTCTACCTAGTAGAGACCAATTGATTTTTCCTACACTCTTTTTACGTTGCCAAATATCAGAATAATACCGCCAACTGAAAACCTTATTCTATGAATGGTCCGGTTTCTATCGAAGAATATCGCTTTTTTAACTTTTTGTTAAAAGACAATAGAGCCGAGGAGACCTCGACTCTATTGCTGTGACCTTGAAAACATGATGTTGTATAGATAGAAATAGTTTAGTTGGATTATTCCAAATACTCCACTTTATACCATCTTATCGGCACAAGAAGAGCTCGCAAAAGCATCTGGCTTCATTTTGAACTGGAAGCCCATACCCAAGATGTAGCCCATCGCTTCTTTGAGTGCCACATTGGATTGGAAATGTGGATCGGTATTGATATCGGCGTGTACCTCCAAAGCAACATCATAAGCATCTAATAAATCGCAAAGGCCGTAAGCTACCTGGATAGATTTGCTGACTTCAGTAATCATTCTTTCTCGTAGACTCATAGATTGGGTGGTCCGAGAGTTGTTGATAAACATAAAGCCTCCTTTCTTCTCTCTCAAGAACACAATCACCGTGGCAAATTCGATGGTTCCGCCACGTACTTGCGAGTCTGTACCGATACAGACTTTCATTTTATGTCCTTGAGCGATTTCATACTCCAGGGTTTCTTTTACAGCATCTTTAATAGGTAATTCGATACGCTGACCATTAAGTCTACGCCATTTCATAGCTATTGTGTTTTGTTAATAGTTGGACCTAATATACATAAACCTTTCCCCGAATAATCAGGAAAGGAAAAGATTTAAGTCAAAATTAATATCGGATTAACAAAGCTATCAACCATTTGACACTAGGAAATGGTTCCTTGAGGCGAAATAAAAGTTTTATCTTTACTTAACTTAGGTACACTAAACCTCCAAGGTTTAGTGTACCTTTAGGGCGGTTTTCTGAAAGTCCTCGTTATGTACAAATACTCCAATATTCAACAACTTATAGAATCTTACCAAAGTGCTCTGCTCGCGCAGAAGCACTTAGAGAAGGTAAAAGAACGGCTAAGAGTGGAGCAAAGACGCCTTATAGATTTGGCCACAGCTCTAGAAAAGGAGCACCTGGATGTTCTAAAAATAGAGCATCTAACACTCAAAGGTATTTTCCATAGGATTCTAGGTGATCAAAAGCAACAATACGAAATTGAGAAACAGGAATACCTCATGGCAACACTGGCCTATAACGAAGCGGTGAAAACAATCGAATTATTGGAGTTTGAGATAGATATTCTTGAACAGAAAATTGACCAGATACCAGAATTAAAGTTGCAGTTGGAAACCTTGATCTTATCAAGAAATACTGATTTCAAGCGTTTATACCCTCACTTAGTAAGGGAGCTCATTTCCTATAATGAGCAGATCGATGACCTACTAGCTTACAAACGAGAGCTACACGAAGCAAGTATTGTAGCAGTAAAAACGCTTCATTATTTTGATCAAGTTCTAAATCACCTCAATAATGCTATTATAATTGGGGGCTGGGGTTTTCGCCAACCCATCCAACCAAAGACTTTGTCTACTCCCGGTGAGCTAGATGAAGCTTTTCGCAAAATGATCGAGATCAAAACCCTGCTCAATCTGCTGAAGGACGAGATGGAAGATATTTATCGGTTGGGGTCTATCCAACGGCTAGGTGGCTTTCAGGAATTCAATTCTTTTACGCTCATATTTCGGAATCGATTGTTGTCTGACTGGATCTTGGAGAAGGATGTAATCGCCACCCAAAACTTTGTGGCTGGGACCAAAGCAAGTGTACAGCGCACCAAACAAACGCTCGGAGCACAAATAGAGATTACCAACCAGCAGATGGCCTATCTAAAAGCAAAAATGGAGGATTTGCTGCCGGAGTATTTTGCGAAAAAATAGGTTCTACAGAAACTATTTTTTATACGCTTTTAGATTTTGGGTCAGCCTTATAAAATTTGGTATCTAAAGATTCCAATGCCAATTCCCACAATTCCTCATAAGGAATGATCTCAATTTCATGAACTTGCCCTGAGACTTCAAAGGGTACTTTAGTTAATTTTTTTACCAAAGGTGCAGCTTTCCTTCGCGCTGCTACCGGATGGAAGTTGGCTTCAATAATCTTTAGGAGCATTTTGATGAAACAATGACTACGGTAGGTGTCATCTTTTTTGAGATGCCGTTTGCAATAGGCATCGATCGCTTCCATCCTATCTATTGCCTTCCCATGTTTTTTATCGAGTAATAAGAACAATATTTGGATGACTAATATAGGAATATTACGTGCGCGTTTATCAGCTGCAAACATGGGCACCTCGTTGAGGAATTTACCTAACCTGAATTTTGGCTGCTCAATAGATTTGATTTTACCCAATTTATATAGGAAAGTAATATAGGCTAGTTTTAGTTGCCAAGATTCTCGCTCATAAGATGGTAATAACTTATAATTGTTATGATGAATAATGGTCTTTAAGCTAGCTGCAGCAGCTTCATATTGAGAGGTATGCATTCCCAGCAAAAATTGATAATGATTATAAACAGACCAATCCATGGTGCCAGGAGTGGCAAATTGCCGAGAAAAACGCAGCAAGACCTTTCCTTTTTCGTATTGCTTGGTTTGCCAGTAGAGGATAAATAGTTGACTGGTAAATGCCTTTTGGCCGGTGAGGAAATAATGTGGCCGCTCCCTAAAGAAATGTAGCGCATCTTCACAAATTTGGATGGCCTTAATTATTTCGCCATTTTCTTTAGCAACTGTAAGGTCCAGAACTCTGTAGTGAAGATGGAGTCGATAGGAGTCGTATTGCTCCGCTAATTTTTTCAACTCCATCAGTTGCGTTTTTGCCTGTTCTAGAGCTAATTCTTTCTTTTTCCCTTTTCCATGATAGATATTTAGGATACCTTCACAATGGTAGGCCTCAGCTATGGCATCAGCCTGTACAATTTCAGCATAGGTCGTATAGAGTTGATTGTAGTATTCAAATTTTTTCTTATTCTGTTTCACACTAGCATAAAACATTCGCTGGACCCTGCAAATCTCAACGATGAGCTCAGGGAATTGATATTTAAGGCTTTGCTTTAGTACCTTCTCCATTAAAATGGCCCCGTTGGTGTGCGCATATTGGTGGAATAGCACCTTCGCAATCGAAAAGTCTTTCCAACAAGCAGTATATGCTTTTGCAGCCTCATTAAACCGTGCCTGGTTGGCATCGGTCAGGATGGCCGTATTGTAGAGGCGCTCTGTCAATCGCTTTTTGAGGGTTTTATAATTGCGATCCCGAGGACTTGACTCATAGAAATATTGGGCGGCTTCCTCATCGGTACTGAGTTCTCCATTACTCAGCTTTTCATAAAATTGCTGTACCATAGATTTGCGAGGAGGCAGATTGCCAATGACATCAATGGATTTAGTTTTATTTCTGTTAATGAGGCTAATTAGTTCTAGTAAATTTTGCATTTAAAAGGATTTATGGCAGAATTGTCGGTTGCTAATATAGTATGTAATTTTTTTGTGTGCAAGGGTGGAATTCAGGTAGGTAGTGTGTTGTTGTTTATTTTTTGGTTTGATTTAAAAATAGTAAGCTATTGATTGTTAGGTTTTTATATTTATATATGGTGATATAAGTCTGGATACTGTTATTGTAAAAAGAGGTGTAAATCGTCCTGTTGTCTATTTGCTTCATCTCGTAATTTAGGACTAACAGGAATGAACAAAACTATTTTATAACCAAAAAGTAAGGATACCCCATTTATTACATGACTTGAAATAGGATTAGTATTTCCCCGTAATAATGAAGCGATTTTAGTCGCCCCTTACTTTTAAAACTGAACCAGATATGAATGCCGTGACCACCCTTTGGAATCTTTTTTTTCCCTTATTGTTTCCACCTCAGGAAAGAACTGTAAGTGATGACCTTCTAGGTGGATAAATAATTAACTATGGAACACACGAGGTATACTTTTGAATCTCCTAAACGCAATAGGCAGCCAAAAGCGAAGCGCATACAAGCCAATGTAGTACTAGGAGTTTTATCTAAAAAATGTAAAGGTATGGGTATTTGTACCATCAGTACCCATACACCATCGGATGATTCCGGAAGTATTCCAGCGGTTTTTCACCTTATAGAGGATGAAATAGCCATCACCTTTGAGAAATCTGCGCTATCGAGCCAAAATGAGCAGACCTACTTCGGAAGTGCTTACTTCCAACTTGAAGAAAATGTCGTTTTACCACCTGCGGTAATCCAGCAACTAGAACTTACACCGAGACAATTGAAAGCAGGCTTCTACCGAATCGAAGAAAAGAGACACAATTACACCGTCATTTTTGAGTCCACCTAACAATGCGTACTGGTTTTTCAAGTACTTATTTATTAACTCCTTAATGTTATACGATGAACAACACATTAGGTATAGATTGGGAAGCCCAACAGATCTTTTCCCAAATAGCGGATCGAATCAATAAGCCCTTATCTGAGATTGTACGGCTACACCAATATCTGGTAAGCAACCGGGCCCAGATCAGTGAGCATAACACGCAAGAGATTTCGTCGATTATCCTGGAGAGTAGTCAGCAAATCCAACAGCTACTAGAGGATATCCTGCAAGTAGAGCAAGAAAAACAAATTGAGATTCTGCTTAAGGATAAATTTCAGTACCCCAACCTCTACAAGATCGATTTTGATCAAATCAACCCAGAAATCGACCTATTAGGAAATGCTACCACAGAGAAGAACCGCATATCAAAAGCAGATCTAGCTTGGCTCCGTACCCTGGAGCAGATCGTAGATGCCAACCTGGATCATCCTGGTTTGAATCTCTCTTGGCTCAGTAGGCAATGCGCCATCAGCGAGCGACAGCTCTTTCGCAAACTTGATAAATATACAGGCCTGACGCCCAATAAGTATATCCGCAGCATACGTCTCCATCGAGCAAAGGTATTGCTGGAGCAATACGCCTGCTCTACCATTGCAGAAGTGGCTATTGCAGTAGGGATGCGCGATCCCTATTATTTCTCTAAACTTTATGAAGAAGTATTTGGGGTGAAGGTGAAAAGTTATTTTAAATAGCTAAGGTTCAGTGGATTTGGCAGGAATGGCCAGAGGAAGTGGTGCATCTTTGAAATGTGGATATGGTCCAAAATGAATTTAAAGTTAAAAACGAATTTGTAGAGTTTTTTCCGTTAGCCTTAGCTGGTTGTTAGAATTTATGATTTC
>JBELML010000184.1:0-9456 GCA_042095835.1 Saprospiraceae bacterium | reverse complement strand
ATTCATTACCATGGAAAGCATAGAGAATTCGTGAAATCAAAGATTATAGAAGACTATGGGCAAAAGAAGTATAAACCGACAACCCTAGAGAAAATTTGGTTTCAAATTAAAAAGTTATTTAGGTAAAATTAAAATTTGGAGCCTTTAATATCTATAATAATACCATCTTATAATACTTTACCCTTTCTTGCTGAAAGTATAAATTCAGCTCTTACTCAAAACTATCAAAATCTTGAGGTCATTGTTATTGATGATGGTTCAACGGATGGCTCATTTGATTATTTACGAAAACTTAATTATCCAAATCTTATAATTAGAAAAAATAAACGTAAAGGAGCTTGTGCTGCTAGAAACTATGGATTCGAACAATCTAAGGGAGACTATATACAATTCCTGGACGCAGATGATATATTAAGTCCGAATAAAATTGCGAGTCAAGTTGCTAATTTAGCTAATACCGATTATACAACAATTGCCTCTTGTAAATGGCAGCACTTTGTGAAAATACCGGGCGATTTAAATCAAAATACAAGACAACTTATTGATCGGTCTTACGATCATCCCATTAATTGGTTAATTGATTCTTGGAATGGTGGAGGTATGGGACAATCTGCAGTCTGGCTGACTCCTCGAAAACTTATTGAAGAAGCAGGAAAGTGGAATGAATCGCTGCTTAAAAATCAAGATGGTGAGTTCTTTTTTCGGGTCTTACTGAAGGCTTCTAGAGTCATATTTAACTCAGATAGCATTGTTCACTACCGCAAACCCCAAACGTTAAATATTAGCCAAAACAAAAGCAAAGAAGCAATCGAATCTTTGTTAATGTCTTATAACAAATACGAAGAAGTACTAAGATATAGAGATGATAAAATTGTAAGAAAGGCGCTAGCTAGAAATTATAACAACTTTATCTATCTTTATCACAATACGTATCCAGTACTGAGCCAAGAAGCTGAAAAATGCTTAGGAAATCTTCAGCAAAAGGTATTAATATCATTTGCTAATCCAAAACTAAGGGCCCTTGCCAAGATCATTGGTTGGAAGTCTATTATCAAAACTAGAAAATGCTTAAAAGGTTATTAGCCTTTATCCAAATTTTGGATTGAAGATAATTTAAAGAATTGAGGGTTAGCTATATTTCAAATATTCCAATTAATGTGTCAAGTGGCGGTGGCAGTGGCGTGAATACAGCCATTTACCGAAAGTTCAAAAAAGCAGCTGCTTATTTTAATTACCAAAATATTAATCCGGAGGTTTTCCAGACAGAACAATTGATCTCACGTTCTCAAAAGTTATTCAAAATACCTCGTAATTATTACTTCTATTCAGGGCCTCGATTGAATAAAATTAAGGCGCTTTTTAAAAATGACCCTACGGCGGATTTTAACTTTTTCCATGGGTTTACACCCTGGATAAAAATACGGCCGGATAAACCCTATTTTTGCTTTAATGATGCCTGTTTTGCCACTTATGTTGAAATTTACAATAAAAGCGAGAAGTTTCGAAAATCCGATTTAAAAAGAATTTTTGACTATGAAGCAAAATGGTTGGATAATGCGGTAAAGGTTTTTTTTAGGTCTCAATGGGCTTTAGAAGAAACTAAAAAAAGATATAATCTAGAGGGTAATAACTTTGTAAATGTTGGAGTAGGAGGATTTATTAATATTCCCTTGGAGGATACCTTTTCAGGAGAGAAGAACTTTCTGTCCATATCTAGAGAATTTAGACCTAAAGGAGGTCCTGAAACGGTTAAAGCTTTTCAAAAAGTTCTACAAGTTTATCCAGACATAAAGTTGTTTTTAGTTGGCGAAAAGCCTGATATGGAGTATTCCGAAATTCCCGGGGTGGAATATTTGGGCTTTTTTAATAAAAATGACCCAAGACAAAAGAAACAGTTAGCAAAAATCTTCTCAAAAGCTTTTGCACTTATACATCCTACCTTGAAAGATGTTAATCCATTAGTTATCAATGAACTCGCCTATTTTGGCTGCCCTGCAATTTCATCTAATCGATTTGCCATTCCGGAATATATTCAGGATCAAAAAACGGGGCTACTTATTGAGGACCCAAGAGATGTCAACGAAATTGCTCAAAAAATGATGTATTTATTAGAGGATGAAAAAAGGTACCTTCATATGCGTAAAGCGGCTAGGTTAAATGCAACTACGAATAACACCTGGGAAATGGTATTTAATCGTATGATCCAAGAAATAAATGACAGCATCTAAAATCCTTATTCTTCATTATCGCGATACTTCAAAGTATCCTCCCATCATCAACCTCATTGACTATATAGAAAACCAAACTATAAAATTTCAATACATTAGCGGATCTAGAATGGCAATGCAGGCACGATTCCTTAATAGCCTAATCTATTTTAGTTTTTTGATCCGTACTTTTTTTTCATTGCTGTTTACTAATCACAGTATTGTTTATTACGAATCAATTAGCGCCACACCCGTTGCGATATATTTTTTCCTATTTCCACACTCTAGGCGGAAATTATTTATTCATTATCACGAATATTTTAGTATAGAAGAGTACAGAAGACAATCGTTTTATGAGCGATTGGGGCGAAAATTGGAAGGTATGCTCTTTGAAAGAGCATCTTGGATTTCGCATACCAATGAAGATCGATTGGCATTATTTCAAAAAGACTTCCCTTCAATAAGTAAAAATACTTTCAATACAATGCCCAATTACCCACCCTCATCTTGGATAGAATCCAATAGGAAAATTGAAAGCAAAGGGAAAGTTTTTAAGCTGCTTCATATTGGAGCATTATCAAAAGAATCATTGTATTTAGAAAGTTTATTAGGTTATTTCGGCGATGATAAAAGATTCGATATAGATTTTTACTCCCATCGGTTTTCGGATGAGGTAAGGGATTTAATTGAAAGATATGACAACTGTAATATCTGTGGGTCAATTCCTTATCAGGATATACCATCTTTAAAAGGAAAGTATGATGTTGGCCTAGTTCTTTACAATGGATCATCTCTTAATTTTACTTACAATGCGCCAAATAAAATTTTCGAGTATTTAGCCCTTGGTCTCGATGTTTGGTGCTCAGATAAACTCCTTACTGCCAAAGAATATGAACGCCAAGATTGCTACCCAAAAATGCTAATGGTCGATTACGAAAACCTTCCTGCATTTGATATAGAAAAAGCGCTTGATAAAACGGGGCTTTCTTATAGCCCTTCTCCATATGTATGTGAGCCTGTCTATGAAAAATTAGTCCAAAAAATCATGGATTAATCTTTTTGGAAAGGGTACTTTACATTGGCCAATATTCACCAGGAACTACCAGCAAAATGCGGGCTCAAGTCCTAAGTGATCTACTGTCACATTGCCTATTTGAAGTAATAGACACAAACCTACCCTTCTTCCAGGCCCCTAGATTAGTACGTTCGGTAGGCTTTCGTTTTAAGAAAGGTCCACTAATCAAAAAAATCAATTCCTATATCCTCGATGGTATAAAAAATGAACAGTATGATTTAATTTGGATAGATAAAGGGATTTTTATTGATACGACAACAATTAGGGCGCTTAGAAAAAGTGCAAAAAGACTAGTCCATTTCACTCCAGATATGGCGTTTTTTGCTAATCAATCAAACCTATTTAATCAATCAATCAACTATTACGATTTTGTTGTGACCACAAAAAGTTGCGAAACTGAAATTTATAAGTCACTTGTTTCAGAGGGGAAATTCATTTTCACCACGCAGGGTTTTGACAAACAGATTCACCGCCCATTTAATTCATTCGAAGATAAAGAAAATGCTGTCTGTTTTATAGGTCTTGCTGAACCGCATCGGATCAAAATGGCCCAACTACTAATCGATAATAATATTGTTTTAAACTTGGGTGGAAAAGGCTGGACAAAATTTATTAAAAGAAACAAAAAGAATCCAAACTTGAGGTTTCTAGGAGAGGCTATATTTAAAGAAAGTTATAGTAAATTCATTTCCTCATCATTGTTCGGTCTTGGACTTTTATCCAAACGGTTTCCAGAAAAATCTACTACTCGTACATTCGAAATTCCTGCATGTGGAACTGCATTATTAACTGAAGATAACCCAGAAATAAGATCATTTTTTGAAGAGGAGGAAGTGATTTTTTTTAATGACTCAGAAGAGCTAATTGAAAAAATAAAGTATTATCAAAACCATTTAGATCAACTTGAAAAAGTAACAGAGAAAGGACTTTTAAAAGTGACAAAAGGTGGGTTTGCTTACCATAGTATTTTAAAAAAAATTTTAAAACGAGTATTAGAATCATAGAGCAAAACATGTCGGTTTTGGATGCTAAAAATATTTTCCAAGGGTGATAAGCATCCTTGGTTTAGCTTTAAGTATTTGGATTTTTTCCAAAGCTATGAAGAGAGCAGGTAATGGCATCCCCATTTTTGGCCTTCTTTTATTAATAGCTGCCCTACAATGGGTCGTAGGCCCCTGGCTATCCTATACCTTCTTTGATGACCACTATAAATACCATATGTATGTTCCTGAAGAGGAATACATGTGGTTAGCTGTCCCTTCTCTGTTGTTTTTATCCCTTGGTTTATTGTTTAGAAAACAGCATCGTAGTCGATATGAAGCGAATCTAATTACTTATGCCCAGGGACTTATTCAGGCACAACCGACGTTGCCCTATTGGTTGATTGGCTTGGGTATTTTCTTCTCTTTTGCAGGGGCTTATGTGCCTTCCTTCCTTAAGTTTGTTTTTTTCCTACTTTCCAATGCTAAATATATAGGTCTTATCTACCTACTTTTTTCAGTGCACAAAAATAAATGGCTGATTGTTTTAGTTGCTTGGTTACTAACATTACTCAGTTCGGTTCGGGCGGGACTGTTTCATGACTTATTACTCTGGACCGCTATGGTGGGACTATACGCTGCTTATATCATTAAACCTACGTTTAGGCAGAAGAGTATGGCGCTTATTGGTGGCTTCTTTTTGGTCTTTATAATACAGGTCGTAAAACAAGAGTATAGGGAATTGGTCTGGTTTGGTGGTTTTGCTGGAGATCGAGTCAGTTTATACACCAACCTAGTCAGTAATCGAGTACAAAGTTCCGATGAGTTATTTAGTAGGGAATCTTTTTCAGGTTTAGTAATCCGAATCAACCAAGGTTGGATCAACAGCAAGATTATGGAACAGGTGCCAGAAAGAGAGCCTTTTGCAAATGGAGCAACTATTAATGAAGCTGTTTCTGCAGCCTTGTTACCTCGGTTTTTAGCACCCAACAAGAAAATGGCTGGAGGAAGAGATAATTACGAACGTTTTACAGGATTTCAATTGCAGTCTTCTACCTCTATGGGCGTCAGTTTATTAGGAGAAGGCTATGCCAACTATGGAGTTTATGGTGCCTGGATATTCATGTACTGCATAGGTGTATTTTACGCCATTGTTCTAAATGTTCTTTATCGATATTCCAGACGCCACCCTACCATCTTGCTATGGCTTCCGCTAATCTTCTTACAAGTGGTCAAAGCAGAAACAGAATTAGTGGTAGTTTTAAATCATTTGGTTAAAAGCCTAATTCTGGTCTTGGGTTTCTTTTGGGCTGCGGGCAAATTTTTGAATTGGAAATTGTAGATCCATAGTTGATTGAGTTCTTTGCTTAGAAATATTAAAGGGCTTCAGCTAGTTTCCCCTGGAGTAGAATGCCAAAGGTATTACCTTACCTTTCTGCTTATAGCTATTCTTACTATAGCTATAAGTTACCCATTTTTTCAGTATTTAGGAGGTGCAATAGCACTAGGAGTATTTATTTTTTTGGGTTTAGAAATGGTGTTTCGCTTTGGAAGAACACTTTGGGTCATCCTGGATGTCTACCTTGTCTTAGCCGTGTTAACCTGGCTTATAGCTCCCTTGTTTTTCTACTTTTATTTTGATACAAGCTACTTTTTACCGGAAGGTGGAGAAAAAGCAATGCGTATTGATCTGAATACTTATTTTTCTTTTGTTTTGCCAGGTACTATGGCCATGATTTTAGGGGTTCGTTTTCCCGTTCAAAGAATCTTTTCGTCTAGTAAGCTGCGTACCCTAAAGGAATTCACGGGAGGTCTTTCCTTGAAAAGACCAACTTATCTTGGTTGGCTATTAATCGGTATCAGTATCCTTGCATTTTTGATTGATCCATATATCAACAGTAGCTTTAAGTTTGTCAATTTTCTTGTTAGTAAATTATATTTTGTAGGATTCCTATATCTCTATTTTGCTAAGGAAAAATCGCCAATAATTTATTTGATTTTAGCTATGCTTCCATCTTTATATGTTGGTGTTCAGCATGGTTTATTTGGAGAGTTTATCTATTTATTACTGTTAGGCGGTGTTGTACTAACCATAGGTAAAAAGATGTCTTTTGGGTTTAAATTTTTTTTCATTCTATTTTCGTTTTTTGGGGTCATTTTTCTGCAAAGCGTTAAAAAACAATATCGAGTATATCTTAAAGATCATAAGCCAAATACATTTCAACTCGTCCATACTTCTGTTGAACATTTGATAAACCCAGGGTTGATTTTTTCTAACCAAAATATGTTTCAAGTAGCCTACCGCCTAAACCAAGGCTGGTTGATTGCAGCAACTATGGATCGGGTACCCAGAGAAATCCCATTTGCTAAGGGAGAAACAATAAGAAATACGGCTTTAGCCATACTGTTGCCTCGAATGATTTGGGAGGATAAACCTCAAGCGGGGGGAGCTGAAAACCTAGATCGGTTTTTGGGTATTAGAAATCTACACTATAGTATGAATATTAGTCCGATGGGCGAAGCTTGGGCGAATTGGAGTTACTACGGAATTATTTTTATGTTTTTCTATGGTTTAATACTCGGCTTGTCCTTCCATTTACTTTTATTTCTTATACAGTACCATCCAACACTATTATTATGGATACCCTTGATTTTTTTTCATGTTATTAAAACAGAAACAGACACATTGACTACCATGAATCACCTATTTAAAACAGGTGTTTTTATATTTCTTTTCTATACTTTTTTTAATGTGTTTTTCAAGATAAAACTGTAGTAAGGCAAGAACCGAATAGTGGAAAAGCAAATCAAAGTCATTTTAAGGAAGCCACATAAAGGCCAATATAGCTTAGAGAAAATCTTTAATGCACTAAATTTGATTTGGCAAGATCAAGCACAGCTAAAGCTAGTGAATCTACCCAAGCTAAGTAAGGGTATAAAGAACCTTTTATTAAATGGCTTCTATATTTATAAATCAAGAGGAACTGTAAATCATATCACAGGTGATTGTCACTACATAGCATTTTTCCTAAAGAAAAAAGGAACCATCCTTACCATTCATGATTGTGATTTCATCAATCGAGCTTCAGGACTGAAAAGAAGGCTATTAAAGTTTTTTTGGTTGCAGGGGCCTATAAATCGAAGTAGTGTAGTGACTACCATTTCTAAGGCAAGTGCTGAAGAAATCAGTAAGCTTTCGCATTATCCAATTGAAAAGATAAAGGTAATACCCAATCCTTTATTATCAGGATTCGACTGGTCTGAAAAAGCCTTTAATTCCAGCTACCCCAGAATACTTCAAATTGGAACCAAGAAGAATAAAAATTTATACCGCTTAATTCAAGCCCTGAGTGAAATACCCTGTCATTTAGATATAATCGGACCTTTAGATGATGATCTGCTTCAACTTTTAAAGCGTACCCAAATAGATTATAGTCAATCTCAATATCTTTCGGATGAAGAAGTACGGCAAAAGTATTTCGGTTGTGATATGCTTACCTTAGTCTCTACAGAGGAAGGATTTGGATTGCCTATCATTGAAGCTAATGCGATTGGTAGAGTAGTTGTGACAAGTAATATATCCTCTATGCCTGAAGTTGCCGATGGTGCAGCATGCCTTGTTGATCCTTTCCAGGTGTCTAGTATAAGGAGTGGAATTCAAAAGGTAATTCGTGACGAGGCATTTCGGTTAGATTTGATAAAAAAGGGTAAGCAAAATGCAGATAAATATAAAATTGAGAAAGTTGCTAATGAGTATCTTTCCCTTTACGAGGATATAATGCATGCTTAATGCCCAACTTCCTAAACTCCTCTTCCTCACCGACTGGTTCGCCCCTGGCTATAAAGCAGGTGGGCCCATCCGCTCTACAGTTAATGTTGTAGTCCACCTTCAAGCCTTTTTCCAGATTTATGTACTCACTACGGATAGAGATTTGCAAGCGATTGATGCCTATCCGGGGATAGAAACCGATCAATGGATTCTTTACCAAGAGCATACTCAAGTTTGCTACCTGTCTCCTGAGCAGCTTCAATATGCCACCATTAAAGAAAAGATAGAAGAAGTCATGCCTGATATTATTTATCTGAATAGCATGTTCTCTAAAGTCTTTACTATTTTTCCTTTGTGGTGGGCTAGGGCAGAGGCTTATCGGGGTAAAATGGTGTTAGCACCGCGAGGTATGCTTCGACCCAGTGCTTTGCAATTCAAATCCCTCAAAAAGAAGCTGTTTTTAAAGCTATTGTATTGGTCCGGATTTCCAAAGCGCATCTGCTTTCAGGCTACCGATGACCACGAGCGCAAGGATATTCAACGACACTTTGGTTTAGATACGAATATAAGGGTATTGGGGAATCTTCCTGCTCAGGTACCTGATTATCAACTAAGAACCAAACAAAAGACTCGCCTCCTATTTATAGGCCGGATTCATCCAATCAAGGGACTAAAGTTGGTCTTGGATTGTTTAAAGCAAGTAAGAAGTGACATCCATCTATCCATTGTTGGTCCGTTAGAAGATCAAGATTATTGGAAAAATTGTCAAGAGGTCATCGATCAATTAGGAGGGCACATAAAGGTGGATGCTTTAGGTGCGATTCCTCATCATCAGTTGCAACCCATCTTTGCAGACCACCACTTCTTCATCCTCCCCACCCAAGGCGAAAACTTCGGCCATGCCATCTTTGAGGCATTTTCGGCAGGACTACCGGTCATCATTAGTGATCAAACACCTTGGCGAAACCTCAAAGACCAAAAAATAGGCTGGGATATTTCACTCGATCAACCAGAGGCGTTTGTAAATGCGATCGAAACCGCTGCTGCGATGGATCAGGAAACCTATGATTTGTGGTCAAAGTCAGCTTGGGAATACGCTAGGCTGTATGTAGAGGGAAGTGACTTATTGGAGCGGTATCAGGAGCTGTTTAGGGTTGATTAGGTTATGTGGTTAAAGGGTGATAGGGTTTAAGGGCGAATAGGTTTAGTGTTGAGCGGTTAGGGGGGAGTTATAGGAGCCTAAAGTATTTATCTATTGCGGGCTGGGTCCCTTCAGGGAAAAAGGGCGCGGGGAGGCAGAAATTTAGAAGATTATGAGCCTGCCTGCCTGCAAAGGGAGGTTGATAATGTTATAAGGGGGAGTAAGGTGAGAAAAAAATACTCTTATTTTCTATCCACTACCAGCAAATCCCTAACATCCATTTC
>JBELML010000183.1:0-9483 GCA_042095835.1 Saprospiraceae bacterium | reverse complement strand
TGGGCGGCAAAAGAACAAGTAAAGATGTTTAATTTATTATTGACTCATTCCTTAAGAGCGCCGCTCTTTAAAGAATTGTTGGAGCAATTCGCTGCAATCTAGCTCCATAATTCCTGCTGCTAGTTCGGTTTTAGGGTGGAGTAGAGATTTGCCATAGCGCATAAATCCCCTTTTCTCATCACTTGCTCCATAGATGACCTTGCCGATCTGTGACCAGAAAAGAGCTCCGGCGCACATCACACAAGGTTCAAGGGTGACGTAGAGCGTACAATCTTTTAGGTATTTATTATTGAGGAAATTAGAGGCTGCGGTGATCGCTATTATTTCTGCATGTGCTGTGACATCCTGTAATTGCTCGCTGGTATTGTGTCCGCGAGCGATAATATGCTGCTGACTCACAATGACCGCGCCAACGGGGATTTCACCCAAATGATAAGCGTTTTCTGCCTGTTCTAAGGCTTTTTTCATAAAGAATTCGTCGCTGTAGACCTCCAACATAATCATAAATATTGCTTCAAGCCTAAATTTATTAAAAAATAGTTTCGATAGTTAATTTTTAATTTTTTACCTTTGCGCATGGAAACGATAAAAACCAATATTGGCAAATTTGTAGGCGAAGCATTGACTTACGACGATGTGCTTTTGCTACCTGCCTACTCTGAAGTCCTTCCACGTGAAGTCGACATTTCTTCTCAACTTACCAGAAATATCAGATTAAATGTACCTGTTGTATCAGCAGCAATGGATACGGTTACCGAAGCTAAGTTAGCTATTGCGATGGCTAGACAAGGCGGAATCGGTATGATCCATAAGAATATGTCGATTGCTGATCAGGCAGAGCAGGTCAGAAGTGTAAAAAGGTCAGAGAGCGGAATGATTATTGATCCTGTGACACTCAATGTTGATTCAAAAGTCGCAGATGCCCTCGCTCTGATGAAACGCTTCAAAATCGGTGGTATTCCTATTGTAAATCAGCAAAATACCTTGATCGGTATCCTTACCAACCGAGATCTTAGGTTTGAAACCAGAATCGATCGGCCGGTCAGCGATTTAATGACTAAGGAAAATCTAATCGTTGCACCAGTGGGTACTACGCTAGAGCAAGCGAGAAGCATCCTGCAAAAGCATAAAATCGAAAAGCTACCCGTAACGGATGATGATCATAAACTGGTCGGTCTAATCACCTATAAGGATATTATGAAAGTCCAGGATTATCCAAATTCGTGTAAGGATATCTATGGGCGACTGGTCGTGGGTGCTGCCGTAGGTGTTACTGCTGATATGCTAGAGCGGGTAGATGCCCTGGTCAAGGTTGGCGTAGATGTCATTACTGTCGATACTGCGCACGGACATTCGAGAGGGGTTTTGGATGCTGTGAGTTTGGTCAAGGAGCATTATCCTGAGTTAGATGTGATTGGTGGTAATGTGGCAACTGGTGCCGGAGCTGCGGCCTTGGTCAAAGCAGGAGCAGATGGTGTAAAAGTGGGAGTAGGCCCTGGTAGTATTTGTACGACTAGAGTAGTTGCTGGTGTAGGTGTACCTCAACTGACGGCTATTTTTAATGCTCGCGAAGCGATCAAACATACTGGAGTACCTGTCGTTGGAGATGGTGGAATCCGGTATACTGGTGATATTGTCAAGGCCATCGCTGCAGGAGCAGGTACGATTATGGCGGGTAGCCTTTTTGCCGGAGTAGAGGAGGCACCGGGAGAGACGATCATTTATGAGGGTAGAAAATTCAAAGTCTACCGTGGTATGGGGTCCCTGGGAGCCATGAAACAAGGTTCAAAAGACCGTTACTTCCAGGATGTAGAAGATGATATCAAGAAGTTGGTTCCAGAAGGTATCGAAGGACGGGTTCCTTTTAAAGGTACCATCGCGGAAGTCATGGTACAATATGTAGGTGGTCTGAGAGCAGGTATGGGCTATTGTGGTGCTCCTACCGTAGAAACCCTGCAAGATACCGCACAGTTTGTAAAAATTACGGGTGCTGGTGTGATGGAGAGTCATCCACACAACATCACGATTACGAAAGAATCGCCGAACTACTCGCGTAGATAATGGAGATAGAAGACTTAAAAGATCGGCCTGGCCAACGCTTGAGCCGATCTTTTTTTATCAGAACGGATGTCGTCCATATCGCACAAGAGCTCCTGGGTAAGGTACTGGTTACTGACTTTGGAGAGGGCCAAAGCAGTGGTGTCATTGTAGAGACGGAAGCTTATCGCGCTCCTGAAGATCAGGCTAGTCATGCCGCTAATAATCGGCGTACAAGACGGACTGAAACCATGTACGCTCCTGGTGGTCATTGTTATATCTACCTTATTTATGGAATGCACCACCTATTTAATGTGGTGACAGGCCCTGTAGATACGGCACATGCGGTTTTGATTAGAGCTATACAACCTTTAGAAAATGTAGCTTTGATGATGCATAGACGAGGTATGACTACCGTCAAAACACAATTATCCGCAGGTCCTGGCGTTTTGTCTAAGGCGCTCGGATTAAGTACTGATATGGATGCCATAGATATGCTCCAAGTGGATAGCTCCATCTGGCTGGAAGATCGAGGCTACCTGATCCATCAAGATCAAATAAAGATTGGGACTAGAGTCGGTGTAGCTTATGCGGGCGAAGATGCCTTATTGCCTTGGCGATTTTCGATTAAGGATAATCCCTGGGTGAGCCGTGGAAAAGGAGTGGGAGAGTAGATGTGATAAGGTCTAGTCATCACTTATTAGTTGAATTGCGTAAATATATTTGTACATATGCCTTTGAGAAATTGGATCTCCTCTGTTCTACTATTGTTAAGTGGCTTGCTTTCTGCGCAGCCGCAGTTCAATGATTTGATTTATAATAATCATGTGTATACTGACAATATCAACAGTGTACAATTCCATATGGATGGCTTCCCATTAGTCGATCCGATTGTAGATATTAATAGCTCCACCGCATTAGCATTGAATTTTGATGATTTTGAAGAGGATGTACAAGACTACTTTTATACCATCATTCATTGCGATATGAACTGGCAACCCTCGCAATTGACGCCAATCGAGTATATAGATGGTTTTACGGAAGAACGCATCAACGATTTTCAGTTTAGTTTCAAAACTTTAGTTCCCTTTACGAATTACCAAATGACCTTTCCTAATCGGAGTATGCGCTTCCGAGTGACGGGGAATTATGTTCTGGTGATTTATAAAAAATACCCAAGGCCGGAGCCGGTTATTACAAGGCGGTTTGTGGTATATGAAAACAAACTCCTAGTCGATGCCCGGCTTTCACGGACCAGCCAAGTGAGTAAAATGCGGACGCATCAAGAAATTGATTTTACGGTTATTTTAGACCCAAAATTCAGGCTTCAAAATGCTCGGCAATCAATTCGAGCCACTATTCTCCAAAATGGTAGATGGGATAAAATGATTACCAATGTCGAACCACTTTTTATCAGGCCTAATGAATTGGTTTTTGATTATCAAGATAAGATCGTCTTTCAAGGAGGTAAAGAGTTTCGCTTTGTAGATCTGCGGAGCCTACGCCTACGCAGCTTTAATATTAGGGAAATACTACGAAGGGTAGACGGCCACGATGTCTATTTGAATACGGATGTACCTCGAAATCAGACGACCTATCTGCAAATCACAGATGCTAATGGTAAGTTTACTATTGAGAATCGCGATCAGGGAGACGATTTTTTATCAGCAGACTATGCAGATGTCTTTTTTACCTACAAGCTCGATCAACCTCTAGTTGATAAAGATATTTATGTGGTTGGTGCTTTCAACGATTGGGAAAAGAATAGCTATAATAGAATGGTATGGAATGAGAAAATCGGAGTTTACGTCGCAAAAATTCCATTAAAACAAGGTTATTACAACTACTACTACGTCATTACGGACTATGCCCAGTCTGAAGAAATAGAAGATTTGTCCTTGACAGAGGGCAACTGGTTTGCTACTGAAAATGACTACACCATTCTTATCTATTATCGCCCATTCGGTGCTCGCTTCGATCAGATCATCGGACAGATTAATCTGAGTAGCATGGAGTAGGCTCGCCGAATTAATCCCGATGCTATAAGAATGCGAACCACACAGAACCATTTATCCAAGATTAGCTTGAATTGATATAATAATTTCGGAGGTACGAAGATGCTTTTCTACGTTTGTGGCGTATGAATTAAATCTTTAAAACCTACTAAATGTTACGTTATTTACTAATCACACTGACTGTTTTAATGTGCTCGAGTCCCTTAGTAGCACAAGACAAATTATGGACCTTACAAGAGTGTATCTTGTATGCCAGACAGAATAGCATTGCTGTAAAAAGAGCACAAAATAGCATTGCTAGCGCCGAAATTAGTCGTCGGGAGGCTACCCACAATCGTTATCCAAGCTTAAACGCTACTGTAAGTGGTGGTTTTCAGTTTGGTCGTACGATTGATCCCGTTTCTAACTCTTTTAACAATACCACCATTGGCTTCAATTCTTACAATCTAAGTTCAGGGGTAGTCTTGTACAATGGGAATAGCATTAACAATCAAATCCAGTTGACAAAGCTTGATGTGGAAGCTGCGCGCCTGGATGCTGACTTCATCTCCAACAATATTTCTTTAGAGATTGCAGTCGGCTACTTGAATGTACTGCTTGCCGAAGAGCAATTAGAGATTGTTAGAAAACGCCTGGAGCAATCGCAGGAGCAATTAAGACAGACCGATCAATTGATCCAAGCCGGTTCTCTTCCTGAAAATGAGCGATTGAACTCCTTGTCGCAGATTGCCCTAGATCAACAAAGTATTATCGATGCGGAAAACCAAGTACGGATTGCCTACTTAGGTATCCAGCAAAGTATGTTGATCGATCCAACAGATGCTTTTCGAGTAACCAAGCCACTGGTTTCTATTCCTAGTGGATTCGATCCTGATCAATTGTCTCTGCAAGAAATATACACTTCGGCCTACAACACCCAAGCAAATATGAAAGCAAATGAGCTACGGATGCAAAGTGCCGAGGTGGGTGTCGATGTGGCAAAAGCTAGCTTTTATCCTCGCTTGACTTTTGGAGGTGGTATCAGCACTAATTACTCAGATGTCGCGCGACAATTCACGGTAGAGCCTGCCATTGTAGAACAAAATGTAACTATAAATGGAGAGCCTTTCGTTTTTGGGATTGAGAGTTTTACCCAGACGGCTTTAGATTATCCTTATGCAGATCAGCTGAGTGATAACTTAGGGCAAAACATTGGCGCAACGCTATCTATTCCTATTTATAATGGGTATTCCTCAAAACTCGGTACAGAAAGGGCCCGCTTGAATGTCATCAATCAAGAATTACAGAATAGAGAAGCAGAGCAGACTTTGTTATCTAATATACAAACAGCAATCACGAATGCGCGAGCATCTAAGCGATCTCTAGAGGCTTCTCAAGCAGCACAAGAAGCAGCCCAGGCCGCTTTTCAGAATGCTCAGAAGCAATTTGAATTGGGCGCTATCAATTCTTTAGACTTTGCTACCGCTCGGTTGAACTTAGACCAAGCTCAAATATCTGTTTTAAGAGATCGCTACTCTTATATTTTTAATATCAAACAGATCGAATTCTACCAAGGAAAAACAATTACGCTAGACTAAATAAAATCAAAAAGTGTTGTTGAACACTATAAAACGCAAAAGCAAATGGCAAAACGAAAGAAAAGGAATAGAAACCTACTTATTATTGGATTAATCGCTGCAATTGCAGTTCTAGTTGCATTAGTGGTTATCCAATCCAGGAACAAAGAAACCGGTACCAAGGTGACCGCTGAAGAAGTATCTGCTCGTACCATCAAAGAAATGGTTGCAGCCAGTGGGAAAATCTTTCCGGAAACGGAGGTCAAACTCAGCTCTGATGTATCAGGGGAGATTGTAGACCTCTTTGTAGAAGAAGGAGATTCTGTAGTAGCCGGACAATTATTAGCCAATATTGATCCAGATGCTTACCAATCTCAGGTAGAGCGTGGGGTAGCTTCTGTCAATAGCGCTAAAGCTCAATTGGCCAACTCTCGTTCTCAAATAGAAAGCTCAATTGCCCAAAAAGAGCAAATTGCAGCTCAATTGGAGAATGCCAAGGAAGTCTACGATAGAAACAAAGAACTTTTTGAGCAGGGAGCTATTTCTGAGGTCGACTATCAAACTTCACGCACAAATATGAGGCAGCTTGAAGCGAACTTACGCTCTGCCGAGGCGACGATAAAAGCTTCGAGGGAGAGTGCAAGAGCTGCTGAGTTTTCGGTAAAAAGTTCGGAAGCAACCCTGAAAGAGTTACGTACTAGCTTGCGCCGTACCTCTATTTATGCACCTACCAATGGTATTGTATCTATGCTCAATGTGGAGCAGGGAGAGCGTGTGGTAGGTACTATCCAGATGACCGGTACAGAAATGATGCGCGTAGCCAATTTGAATATTATGGAAGTACGGGTAGATGTCAGTGAGAATGATATCCCGAGAGTTTCTATCGGAGACGAAGTGGATATCGAGGTAGACGCCTACATCGATCGTGTATTCAAAGGAACCGTTACGCAGATTGCCAACTCTGCCTCCAACTCAGCTACTGCTGCCTTGACCTCTGATCAGGTGACCAACTTTGAGGTTCGGATTATTGTGAATCCAGATTCCTATGCCGATCTTATCAGCGGTGGTAATCGCTATCCTTTCCGCCCAGGAATGTCTTCGACTGTAGAGATCAATACCGAGACAAAACCTGATATTATTACGGTGCCCATTCAGAGTGTTGTTGCTCGGGAGCGTAAAGAGATTTACGGTGAAAGTGAAGATGGAAATGAAGAAGATGACGAATTGATCGAAATTGTCTTCATGGCAATGGAAGGAGATACTGTGAGTGCCGTTGAGGTAAGTACAGGTATTCAGGATGATACCTACATCCAGATTACAAAAGGCCTGAGTAAAGGAGATAAAGTAATCACTGGCCCTTATTCTGTGCTCTCCAGAAAGTTGAAAGCTGGAGAAGAAATCACGGTAGTAGAAGAGGATAAATTATTTACAAGTAAGTAGAGATATTAAAAAACGGGGATTTTGCTAGCGAAGAATCCTCTACGAAAAAGCTATAGACTTAATTCATGCATATTCTCACCTTTGGGCAACTTCATGTTGCTCAAGGGTGTTTTTTTAGGAAAAAAACGAAATGGCCATTTCTTCAAAAGCGCTGATTATTTTTATTAAAAACCCAGAGAAGGGTAAAGTCAAAACCAGGTTGGCTAAAACAGTAGGGGATGATAAAGCTTTACAAATTTATCTGGCATTGATGGAGCACACCAGAGCCATTGCCTTGTCTGTAGAGGCGCAGCGTTATCTTTTTTATAGTCAGTCCATTGGAGAACAAGATGATTGGTCGGATCAGCAGTTTATAAAAAAAATACAAGCTAGTGGCGATCTAGGACAGCGAATGGAACAAGCCTTTTCGAAAGCTTTGGCAGAAAACGAAAAGGTGCTCATTATTGGGAGCGACTGTGCAAGTTTGAATGCGACCATTGTAGAGCAAGCCTTTGTGGCCTTAGACGACCATGACTATGTACTTGGACCTGCTATGGATGGTGGGTATTATTTATTGGGTATGAAAAAACCGTCTGCCTTTTTATTCGATCAGATGCCTTGGAGTACAGAGGAGGTTGCCCAAATTACCAGATCTAGGATCAAAAATAAAGGAGCCAAACTGCTAGAGTTAGAAACCCTTTCTGATATAGACTATGAGGAAGATTGGAAAAAATACGGCTGGGAAATTTAGCCTATTCCAATTGCCATTTGATAGGTGCGATGTCATGCTGCTCTAGGTATTGATTCCCTTGGGAGAAGTGTTTAGAGCCAAAAAAAGCGCCGCGTGCTAGGGGCGAGGGATGAGCGGCTGTCAGAACGAGATGGCGATCAGGGTTAATGAGTTCCTTTTTCCCTTTAGCAAAATTTCCCCAAAGCATAAAAACCAGATGTTCGCGCTGCTCAGATAATTTACGGATCACGGCATCCGTAAAAGATTGCCAGCCAGCCTTTCGATGAGAACCTGCTTGCTTATGTTCGACAGTAAGCATGCTGTTTAGGAGGAAGACACCTTGATCCGCCCAGGCACTGAGGTCGCCATGATTGGGGATAGGATGCCCGAGGTCGGTATGGATTTCTTTATAAATATTTTTCAATGATGGTGGTGTACGTACACCTCGTGGTACGGAGAAAGATAGGCCCATGGCTTCTCCTGGATTGTGATAAGGATCTTGTCCCAGGATGACAACTTTAACTTGATCAAACGGTGTTTTCTCGAATGCATTAAAAATCAGAGCGCCTGGTGGGTAGAGCTTTTTACCAGCAGCTTTCTCTTGCTTGATAAAGGTGATCAGTGCCTCGAAGTAGGTTTCTTCGAATTCTGATGCTAATACTTTTTTCCAGCTTTCTTCGATTTTTACCTTGGCCATGTATTAATGATATAATGTGGGTAATGACATAATAATACAATGATTTTATCACTTATCGAGCAAGCCGCACTAATTCCAATAAAGAATCTTTTAAGAGCTGCGTACGTGTCCATAAAAGATCATGTCCACGGCCATCGATCATCTGGAGCTGCCGACTTTTAGCATTGTGGAGTTGCTCATAGGCATAGGGCGCATTTTCGGGATAGATCAGGCCATCGGCAGTACCTTGTAAGACAATCGTATGTGCCTTGATTTGGGGCCATAAAGGAGCCATGGCGTCCAGTGATTGATGGTGCGAAAGTTTTTCGGCATTAGCCACTTTCAAGGAGCCGGGTACTGCCCAGCGGAGTAGCCAATGAGAAGTAGGGTAGGAGATGGGGTAGGTCTTTTCGGCACCAGACTTTAAGGAAGCCGATTGTAATAGCAGACCATCGATGAGGTGCGGATAATCCATCGCTATACGGGCAGAGACGGTACCACCATAAGAAGAGCCATGTAGAATGATGGTTTCATGCTGTTTGCTTTTTTCTTCGATGATTTGACCGATCAGTCTAGAATGTTCTGCTACATCTGTGATGGGTTTTCCGTAACCTGAGTAGCCATATCCTGGGCGATCTACAGCTAGCAATTTGGCATGAGCCAGTAGGCTACTATCAGGGAGTAGGCGCTGCCAAAAAGCGGAGGAGCCTGGAGCACCATGTATAAAAACGATGAGTGGTTTGGTATCGTCGCCTATTTCTAGATAGCGGAGTGTTCTTTCGGGGGTCTCGTGGTATTGTACTTCAGCCTCGTAGGCAAAGTGATTCTTTCGGAGCTTATACTCATACCGCCAATCGGAGATTCGGAATTCGGCAATAGAGTAGAGCATGGTCAGGCCACCAAGCAGTGCAGCAGAAAAGTAAAAGGAACGCCAGAGTAAAATTTTTTGAATGCGGTAGATCATGGGAGAAAATATGTCCGATACTAGACTTTATTCTAAGGAATGGGGCATTAATAAAGTATACAAGATTTACGCAGGTATTTTGCTGT
>JBELML010000182.1:0-9537 GCA_042095835.1 Saprospiraceae bacterium | reverse complement strand
GATGCAGGGCATCAGCGAGGCTTTTTAACGCCGTATTGGAGCAAGCCTGTCCCGACTTATAGGTCGGGAAGATTCCATCAAAATCGGTAAGTTGTTTTTTGACTGCTACTTCAGTAATTTTAAAATATTCCCAGACAAACAAACAACATTTATGAACGGATGGCAAGGGGTGGAGCACATCACCCGTCAAATGGTTGGTTTATTAAACCGCATCGATCCTGCTGCCTATGCACAATCCTTAGATTTATTCGAGGGGTCAAGCATCGGCAAGCACTTTAGGCATATTTTTGATTTCTACCGTTGTCTTGTTCATGGCTTAGAAAACGGTGCCGTAGATTATAGCGCCCGCCAACGCAATCTACAAATGGAATGCAATCCAAAGGTAGCAGCGACTTCCTTCTCTAATTTGGTGAATCAATTAGCTAGCTTTCCTTTAGAAGCACAGGTGAAGGTATTAAGTGACTTTTCACCGGAGGATGATCAAGACCGCGAAGCTTATGTCTCGACACTTGGTCGAGAATTGTTTTTTATCCATGATCATGCCGTACACCACCTGGCTATTATTAAAATGGGTCTAAAGCAGGCAGCGCCTCATTTGACACTTGGAGAGCATTTCGGAGTAGCGCCTTCTACTGTGAAACATAATGCCAATCAATGATGGGGCAAATTCAATATGTCTTTCAAATAGAAGAAGCAAAGCACGATTTGCTGATTGCCATGCTTTCCGAATTTCCCTTCTATGCATTCGAATCAGCCGGCGATCAACTTTTTGCCTATATCCACGAAAAGGATTGGTCAGAAGAATTGGGACAATCTATCCAGGATTTAGATTGGCTTAAACCTCATCCGTTTACCACAAAAAAGCTTCCTTACCAGAATTGGAACGAAGTTTGGGAATCTAACTTCCAGCCCATTAAGGTGAATGATTTTTGTTATATCAGGGCACCCTTCCATGAGGAAGATAAGTCTGCTCAATATCAGATTTTAATCAATCCCGAAATGGCTTTTGGAACGGGACATCATGCGACTACCTTTATGATGATCCAGCTAATGGCTGATGTCGATTTTTTAGAAAAGAAGGTACTCGACTATGGTTGTGGGACTGGAATCCTGGCGATACTGGCCGATATGCTTGGCGCAAGTACCATTGATGCCATAGATATCGAACAACCTGCTTATGAAAATACATTAGCGAATGCAAGTATAAATGCTGCTACTAAGGTCAATGCGCTACACGGTACCCTGCCAGATATCTACGCCACAGATTACCAGATTGTACTTGCCAACATCAATCGAAATGTAATACTAAGCTCCCTTCCTGCGTTAAATACACATCTACTCCAAGATGGATTTCTATTCTTGTCTGGCGTTTTGCAAAAGGATTTTCCGCTGGTAAAACAAAGGGCTGAGGACGAGGGTTTTTCTTACAGAACGCATCTTATCAAAGGAGATTGGGTGGCCTTATTAATGCAAAAGACGTAGGCTGCCCATTACGATTGGCAAACTACATATAGGCATGAACAAAATTTACCTTTTCTTATTTTCCTTCCTTTTCGTATTTTCTGCTCAAGGCCAAAGGATAGATTCCTTTCCAGCAAATCCAAATGAATTTGTAGCCGTACTAGGTAACTTTATGACGAGAACAGGAATTAAGGAACTCAAAGAGGTCTACGATCCTTTCCAGTCGGCTTTTCAAGCTGGGGCTTACACAGACGAAGAGCGGGCACAAATCATAGAGACAACTAATACCATGTTGTCGAAGCGGATGACCAACCAGCCCTATTTTAAAGTTTATTTGCAAGCACTTGATTTAGTGAAAAAGAACGATCAAGAAAGTAAGCATTTCACTGCCTGGCACCAGATTATAGATGGTATGCTCGCTGATGAAAATTGGTCTAGTCGAGAGTTTAAGATATTTGTAGATTTTACGATCGATTTCTTGGAAACTAGGCTCTTGAAATCCTCTAATGGCGGCACCAATTGGACCACCGATTCTGAGGACTTTCAGTTTGCTTTTCAGCAAAATATCCCAAGCCTTGTTTGGGAGTCCACCACCTTGAAAGCCTTCCGCAAGACCGATACCATGTCCATCAAAGAGTCTCCGGGGCGGTTTTTTCCTATGGAATTGAAATGGTTTGGAGAAAAAGGTAAAGTAGACTGGGATAGCACTGGTTTGGAGGGGAATATCTATGTTACCTTTGGTGCCTATGAACTGGATCTGAAAAAAAGCTTTTACCAGATTGATACAGCTACTTTTTATTTTGATACTTATTTTGGTAGCCGCGCCGTTGCCGGGGCTTTTGAAGATAAAATAACGAGCAAGGTTGGCAATCGATTACCTTCTTATCCTCGCTTTAGCTCCTTTGAGGGAGATTTGCAGATTGATAATTTTGGAGAAGGCGTTAAATACCAAGGAGGATTTAGCATCCAGGGAGAAACTATCTATGGTGATGCCTCAGATGGGCAAAAAGCCAGTATACAACTCTTCAATAAGTCGAATCAACCCATTTTTAAAGGAACTTCAGACCGCTTTACTATTAAAAGTGGAGTAGAGCTGACCGGCCAAGATATTAATGCGGTCTTTACCTATGATCAGGACTCCATAGCGCATCCTTCTGCAAATATCCGATATAACATCCCTGAAGGACGATTAGAATTGAGCCGTGGAGAGAATGGAAGCGATAGAAATCTATTCTTTAGCTCAGCGCATAATATCAATATCAACACCGATTATATTATTGCGAATATCAATACAGATACCATTTTTATAGGAAAAAAGACAGCTAGGATATTAGGTAAGGAACCCGTTACTTTTCAATCACTCAACTTTTTTAATAAACGAGAATACGAATCACTGGAAGGTCTAGCAGGAGTGAATCCACTAGTCATGCTGATGCGACTTTATCGCCGAAATGGAAATAATCCCATTGTTTCAGCCAATCAGGTACTCTCCGTTTATAGCAACCGATTGACCAAAGAAAGCTTGGCTAGTTTCCTTTATAGTCTTTCAGAAGAGGGCTTTGTGAGTTATGATCAAGAGAAGGAGTTGGTAGAGATTAAGGAGAAAACCAGGCATTATGTGGAAGCCTATTACGAACAAAGAGATTATGATCGCCTCCGGGTTAAATCTGACACTTTAGATGTCAATGGATATTTTAATGTCAAGGACAAGGCAATCAGCGTGCGAGGTGTCAAGAATTTAGAGATCAGCCCCGCGCGTAGAGTTGGTGTACTACCAGAAAAGAATCAGATCATTTTAAAACCTGGAATGGATTTTGATTTTGCAGGTACCTTGTTTGCAGGTTATAGTGATTTCAAGGGAAAGGACTTTCATTTTGAGTACCGTCCCTTTCAGGTAAAGATGGATTCCATCGATCAATTTAGGTTTTTTCCACCTACTAAAGATCCAGTAGAATTCTCGAATTCTCCCGCCTACGCCTTAAACTCCAAATTGGAGAATTTGAATGGTACGCTCTATATTGATTCTGTCGGTAATAAAAGTGGCCTTGATACGATAGCGATTTATCCCTTGTTCAAAACAACCGACTTGTCTTACGTTTACTACGACGATAGCACTGTAGTTGCTGATACCGTTTACCATCGCGATTCCTTTTATTTTGAGGTGGCTCCATTTGAATTTCCAGGTTTACAGCGCTACTTAAAAGAGGATATTGCTTTTGAGGGGCAACTGGTATCGACTGGTATATTTCCACCTTTTAAAGATACGGCGGTGGTCAGAGATGATTATAGTTTGGGTTTCGTTCATGAAACTCCAGAAGAAGGTTATGTGACCTACGGTGGGCAAGGTTTATATCAGGGTTTGATTGATTTGAGTAATAAAGGTTTGACGGGCAAGGGGACACTTGCTTATTTAGGCTCAGTCATCGAATCTACAGATTTTATTTTCCGACCAGATGGAGCTACGAGTTCTGCTCAAGCCTTTGATCTTCCGGAGTCTAGAGGAGGTGAGGTAGAAACACCAATGGTCCACGCCGATAAGGTGACAATGGATTTCAAACCCTACCAAGATAGTATGTATATCATTTCAGAGGAGTTTAAGCTATTTGCTGAGCAGGAGCATTCTTTGAAAGGTGTATTGACCCTGACGACGGAAGGTGTAAAAGGAGATGGTACTTTAAAATGGGACAAGGCAGAACTCGAATCTGAAATCTTTTCTTTTGGAGCCAATTCTATCGAAGCAGATACCATGTCTGTACAAATCAAATCCTTAGAACGCCAAGAAGCGATGGCCCTCAGTACCGAAAATCTAAAAGGTAAAATTGACTTTGATGATAATAAGGGGACTTTTGAAAGCAATGATGATGATTATGTCTACCTGAATAGAAATGGTTACATCAGTACAATGAATGCCTTTGATTGGGATTTAGAAAAAGATCTCCTAACACTGCAAAGGGATGATCGCAATTTTGGTGCTTTCACTTCTGTTATTCAAGGACAAGATTCTCTGACTTTTCTTGGAAAAAATGCGACGATTGATGTGACTTCTAATGATGTGATCGTTTCGGAGGTGCCTTATATTAATTCAGCAGATGCCATCATTTATCCAGATAGTAACCTGGTGACGATACAGCCTCAGGCAGTTATCAAAACTTTGGAAAATGCAGTCATTGTTGCAGATTCAATCAATAAAACCCACAAAATTGTCAAAGCTACAGTAGATATTCTGGGTAGGAAATCTTATAAGGCCAGCGGGTTTTATGAATACAATATTGCTGGTAAAGAACAAGAAATAGAATTTTCTGACATCCAGGGTAAAAGAGTTGGAAAAGGTAAAATTAGTGAGCGTCCTACCGCTACGATTGCTTCTGGTACGGTAGAAGATGTAGATTCCTTTTTTATTGATCAGAAAACGACCTTTAAAGGGAACATCAGTCTGTATTCAGAATCCGTGAACCTCAAATTCGAAGGTTTCGCCAAATTAGAAGCAGAGAAATTAGAGAATGCCAAGTGGTTTGGCATCAATTGTGAGGCAGATAAAAACAACCTCATTATTCCTTTTAATTATCCCCGCGACGAAGAAGGCTATAAAGCCTATACTGGTTTATATCTCAGACGGGATATACCTATTGTTTATCCAAGTATCATGTCTGCTCCCTATGCTTTACAAGATCGAAAAATCCTAGATGTAACAGGTGTTTTCAAGTATGATAAAGCTAAAGATGAATTCATCTTTGGGGATTCTTCAAAAGTTATTGATGATGCCTACCTCGGCAACCTTTTAGTTTTTGAGAATAAAACCGGTAAGATCCGTGGAGAAGGAAAATTAGGAATTGCCGGCGATTTAAAATATACAAGTCTTGATGCATATGGTAGTATTGAGACCGTATTACCACCGGATATTCCAGATAGTTTACGAGCTGAAACGCCACCACCGCCCGTTACGGTTGATGCTTTAGCAGGAGTGAATTTTATCCTTCCTGAAAGATTATTTAGATATGTTTTAGCGGAAGTGGAGCGCAATACGCTTTCTCTAAATCCAACGCCCTATTTGGCCAATCAAGAAAAGTATAAGAAACAGTTTTCGATGATGTTTCCAGGTACGCCTGGCCTTACCGAGTCGTTTAATGGTTTCGCATTAGGTAAATTTGAATTACCTAAAGCCGCAAAAAAACATACGATCTTGGTTTCCGATCTCAAAATGAAATGGGATATGGACTTTCAGACCTGGGTTTCTACCAGCCCGAAGGTAGGTTTAGTCAGTATCAATGGAGCCCCCATTAATCGTCAGGTCGATGCCTTTATTGAGTATAAAATGGGGGCAGTTGGTGGAGACCGGTTCTATTATTATTTGAAGTTTCCTTCCCAGATTTACTACTATTTTGGTTTCAAGCAAGGAGTATTGGAGGTATACTCCAACGATACCCAATTTATGGATGCTTGTGAGAAAATGAAGAAAACCGAGTTGGTGACCAAAATGCCAGGCGGTGATACTTACGAAATTTTAGTAGAGACCGCCAACCGTGCGAATATGTTTGTCAGAAGGGTTAGAGCCATGCAAAGTACAGGAAACTAAAGGCTGCTGGAACTAATTGCATAGTCGTTTTGGTTATAGCCCACGTACAAAACACATTTTAATGGCTAAGCCAAAATTAAGAGGGAAAGATTTAGTAAAACTCGGTTTTGAAGAAGGACCGGCGGTGAGTTTGGCTTTAGAAGTCATCAAGCGGCATTATAAATATCATTCTCACCAAGAAAAATTAGATGTATTAGCGGCAGTTGCTGATCATCCTGAAAATTATGTGGAAGATGAGCATTTTGCTAAAGTAGTAGGCATGTTGATTCCACAAAAGGAAGCGGTAGCTAAGCGCGTGCAGCTTTCTCCCAAAGCCTTGCCTTACCAAGTCTATGGGGCGGCGAATATTGAAAAGGGCGCCCAAGATCAAATGCATATCGCTATGCGATTGCCCATTGCCAAAGCAGGAGCCTTAATGCCCGATGCTCACCAAGGCTATGGCCTGCCCATTGGCGGCGTATTAGCTACAGAAAATGCCATTATTCCCTATGCCGTAGGAATGGATATCGGTTGTAGGATGTGCCTCTCCGTCTATGATATGCCTCCGCAAAAAATGGATAAGGATCGATCCAGGTTCAAAAAAGCACTAGAAAATCACAGCCGTTTTGGTCAAAAAGTTTTTGATAAACCCCTGGATGACGAGGTATTGCACCATCCCTTGTTCAAGGAAATTCAGCTCGTTAAAAAACTGAAGTATAAAGCTCAGCAACAGATCGGCACCTCGGGCTCGGGCAACCATTTTGTAGAATTTGGCCAAGTCAGTATTTCTCAATATGATGATCACCTCCAACTGCCAGCAGGAGAATATTTGGCCCTATTAAGTCACTCGGGCTCTCGCGGATTGGGCGCTAATATCGCTCAACACTATACCGAAGTGGCTCGATCGATCCGAAAACTACCCAAGGAAGCCAAACATTTGGCCTGGCTGGACATGGATTCTGAAGCTGGAATAGAATACTGGTTGGCCATGAATCTAGCTGGAGATTATGCCTCGGCTTGTCACCATCATATCCACAAAAGGATGGGCCAGTTTTTAGGACAAGAGCCAATTAAAATGGTAGAAAATCACCACAATTTTGCTTGGAAAGAAAAAGTGAATGGAGAAGAGTTGATCGTTCATAGGAAAGGTGCCACACCTGCTGGAAAAAATGTCCTTGGTATTATTCCAGGGTCTATGACTGCACCTGCATTTATTGTAAAAGGGAAGGGCGTTGAGCAGGCAATTTACTCTGCTGCTCATGGAGCTGGTCGCAAAATGTCTAGGACTAAGGCCAAACATTCGATTACGCACGCTGCTTGGCAAAAGCATCTTGCTGAAGCAGGTGTGGATTTGATTGGCGGCGCGCTAGATGAGGCACCTTTTGCCTATAAAGACATCCACGAAGTCATGTATCAACAACAAGACCTCGTGGAGACTTTGGGTACTTTCCAACCTAAAGTAGTCAGGATGGATAGGAGTCGTTAGTAACTATTAATAATTGCAGCGAAGTCATCGGCCTTTAAAGAAGCTCCACCTACTAAGCCACCGTCTACATCTGGCTGAGTGAATAGCTCATTCGCATTTTTAGGTTTTACGCTTCCACCGTATAAGATGACCATTTGATCGGCAATAGCTTTACCATATTTCTCATCGACCATTTTGCGGATAGCAGCATGCATGTCTTGTGCTTGCTCGGGGCTAGCGGTAACACCCGTACCAATGGCCCAAACGGGTTCGTAGGCAATAACAACTTTCTGAATATCTTCCTCCGAAAGGTGGAATAATCCTTCATTTAATTGAGTCGTCACTAAGTCGACATGTGTACCGGCTTCCCTGATTTCTAGTGGTTCCCCACAGCAGAAAATAGGTTTTAAACCCGCTGCGATACTTGCATCGGTTTTAGCTGCAAGCAAGGCATTATCTTCTCCAAAATAAGCTCTACGCTCAGAGTGGCCAATGATAACATATTCTGCACCGACAGAAAGTAGCATGTCTGCTGAAATTTCTCCGGTAAAAGCGCCTTTGGCCTCCTGGTGGATGTTTTGCGCACCCAAAGCAAGCTTGGGGCTATCTGCGATCACCTGGCTTATGGTAGCTAAATGCGTAAAAGGTGTACAAATGATCACTTCTACATCATCTGCTTTATTGGCTGAAGCTAGGTCTGCAGCTAATGCTTTACCGTCGCTCAAGCTTGTATTCATTTTCCAATTTCCAGCAACTATTTTTCGTCTGTTCATGATTGGTTTTGATTGTTTTTTAGTTTCTTGCGATGTGCGCTGCGAAGATAGGATTTGCTAGCTAAAAAATAGGCTAGCAAATCAATAAAATTAGTAATTCATGAAGTTTGGAAAACTAGAAAATATTGAGGAAGTAGATTTTAGTTTGCCCCTTGATCCCTTGGGTAACGCAAAAGTACTTACTGGGCATGTACCTACTACCAAACAGCTATATATCGGCTGTACAGGCTGGTCTATGAAAGAGTGGGTAGCTAAGGTCTATCCTAAGGGCACAAAGAGCAAAGACTATCTTCATGCTTATGCTAAACAGTTCAATACCATAGAGTTAAATACTACTCACTATAGAATTCCAAACGTAGAAACGATTGATAAATGGCGAAAAGAAAGCGCAGAGGATTTTAAGTTTTGCCCTAAAGTACCACAAGCTATTAGTCATCGTAAAGACCTAGGATTGAGTAGTCAAAACTTACGACTGTTTTGGGATTCCATTGCAGGATTGGACGAAAAATTGGGTTGTTGTTTTATACAATTGCCGCCACACTTTGGCTTGCAAAAGATCGCTTTACTAGAGCAGTTGTTGGAAATATGGCCACATTCAATACCTTTAGCAGTAGAAGTGAGGCATGCAAGTTGGTTCGAAACGCCTGAGGCTAGTCGACAATTTTTGAATTTGTTGACCAAGTATCAAAAAGCAGCAGTTATCACTGATGTCGCTGGAAGAAGGGATGTCTTACACATGGGCGTGACTTGCCCTATTGCGATGATTCGTTTTGTCGGGAATGGATTGCATAAAAGTGATTACGAAAGGTCTGATGCTTGGAAACAACGGCTGGAGAAATGGTATGCACAAGGCTTGACTGCTGCTTATTTTTTCACCCATGAACCAGATAATATTCTCGCACCAGAATTGGCAGCCTATTTACACAGTATAGCTCAATTTATCCCAGAGGTCCAGACTAGGGGACCAAAGTTTATAGAAGATCAGGGAGAACAATTGAGTTTATTTGGCTAAGTAACGGACAAAGAATAAGTATCGCATTTTGATCGAGAAGATTTTGAACCAAGACAAGGCAAAAAACGTAGGCAATGCAGGGCATTGAGGAGGCTTTTTAACGCCGTATTGGTGCAAGCCTGTCCCGGCTTTAGGTCGGGAAGATTCCATCAAAATCGAATAGTTATTTTTTGACTGTTACTAAGTCTACAAAACCTTTATTTAAATTGCGACGTATTAAATACCGTGTAACATAAATTTCTAAGCATTTTGAAAGTCATCTTTTTAACCAATA
>JBELML010000181.1:0-9579 GCA_042095835.1 Saprospiraceae bacterium | reverse complement strand
CTTATCACCTTTTTCACACTTAATTTCGAGTAATAAGCATTTCTTTTTAAGTTTTCATCTTAATGCGTTTGCCGTAACTAACTACCTAGCTGTAAAGGATTTTTTGGTAAATTTGACTAAGAAAGGCAGCTCAAAACAACCTATAACAATATGGCACAAAAGGTACCAAAAACAACCATCCACATGGTAGCCAGCCTTGATGGTTTTATCGCCAAACCAGATAAGTCCATCGATTGGATGCACTCCCAGGATATGTACGAGCATGGTATTGAACTCAGCCAGAAAGAAATTAACGATTTTCTAGCTGGAATCGATTGCTATGTGATGGGCTCCAAGACCTACGAGCGAGCATTGGAGTTGGGCTGGCTCTACGGTGACACACCAGTAGTTGTATTGACTAGCAGAAAGCTAAAAGCCATTAAAGACACCGTATCTTCCTATTCTGGTGATCTAACCGAATGCATACAGAATCAACTCAAAATCAAGTATCATAATATTTGGATCGTAGGTGGTGCGGCACTCACTAGAGAAATCCTGCGCCTACGATTAGCCGATGAAATAGTCGTCAGTATTATGCCCATTTTAATCGGTGGTGGTAAGCTATTTTTTGAGTACATTGGCATGGAGCAGCCGCTTCATCTACTGGCCTCTAAAGCATATAAAGATGGCATGGTGGAGCTGACGTATGCGATTGTAAAATGATTTGATTTTAAGTATGAAAAACTTCTTGCTCACAGACTTCCCCTTGCAGGCTTTCGATAAAGTCCGCTATTCTGATACGGACCGACAAGGCCACGTCAATAATGCTACTTTTGCCACTTATTTGGAGACTGGCAGAGTAGCATTTATCTACCATCCAGAGTACCCCATTGTGATGAAGGATACAAGCTTTGTCATCGCCTCTCTCCAAATTGACTTCCTCCATGAAATCAAATGGCCAGGGCAAGTTGATATAGGTACTGGGATCGCAAAGGTTGGCAACAGCTCCATCCAAGTCTATCAGCAATTATTTCAAAATGGCATCTGTGTAGCCGCAGCTAGAACCACCATTGTACAGGTGAGTGATACAAACGCAAAGTCAGTTCCGCTATCCAAGCAAGCGAAGGTAAACCTTGCGCAATGGATGATCCCTGTAAACTAAAAATTTTTATATTCGTAGGTCAACAGATCATACAATCCAGTATCTACTATGGAAGGCCAAATCATCAGCAAACTCATCCCTACTACTGTCCTACTTGTTTTGGGGCTACTCGAAGCGATTGGAGGGCTCTACTTTCACGACAAGCGATCGCGGGATGATTTCACCATTGAGCTAGTGAGTTTGGTGACGCTGCCCACTTTGATCCAGCCAGGTATATTCTTATTCATTATTTGGCTGGGCGGTGCTTGGTTTCCACAGTATGAAGATTATTTTGCGGGGTATTCCTTCTGGTGGCACTTCCTCGCCTTCTTGATCTTTGATGATATGATGCAGTATTGGTGGCACCGACTCTCGCACGTCAACAAAGTGATGTGGAAGCTACATCGGCCACACCATGTCATAGAAGAAATGGGTGTCTTGGTGACTTATCGAAATGCTACTTTGTATTATGCCTTGATGCCAGGAATTTGGTTTTCGGGAATCTTGATTTTTCTAGGGATGGGTTATGCGTATTTAATCTACTTACCCATCAAATTAGTCGTCATTCTATTGGCGCATAGTGAGACCAAGTGGGATCGCTTTCTATACAGATATAAAATACTACATCCACTAGCTTGGATTATTGAAAGAACTATTTCTACGCCAAGCACCCACTTTGCTCATCATGGCCTTACAGCTGAAGACGGTGTATCTCATCCCAATGGCAATTTTGGGAATCTGCTTTTCTTCTGGGACGTCCTCTTTGGTACAGCTAAAATTACTAGGAAATATCCGGAGCGCTTTGGTGCCTGGAACCAAGTCAAGGAGCCTTGGTATGTGCAGTTGATGTTTCCTTTTATTCGCTCCAAAGACCCCAAAAGTGAACTACACTCGATCATCACCAAACAAGATTATGATCCTTCAGTAGATGCTAAGGCATACGACAAGTGATGACATCGTATTCATTTCAAGGGCTAAACAAGCAAAGACGCGTTTGACAGCTATCATAGTGTGTAGAGAAAAAACCGGCTTTGAAGACAGCTTCTAAATCAATACTTCAGTACCTTTGAACTAAAACCTATACTTCCCTTTCTAGTGATCCGGAGTAAATAGACACCCTTAGGTAGGTCGGCTACCGAAAATGTCCACCGGTGACTACCAGGCCCTACTTCACCTGCAAACAATTGCCCGCAGGTTTGCCCCAAAGCATTCAACAATTTCACCTCCATCTCCCCTTTCTCATATACCTCTAATTCCACATTGATTTGCCTGCTTACTGGATTAGGATATACAGAGAAGTTAAAAGGTGGTAGGAGCTGATCAGTCGAAGTAAGCGCTCCTCGTCCTACCCAACCATCCCGACTATTACTTCCTTTATAAGTACTCCACAATACCCGTTCTTTTGAATAAGAGGCATCCATTTCATAAACATTCAAGAAAATAGAATCTGGAGTAGGCAGACCAATATTTGAAGTATAAGAAAGAGCAACCAAATCTAGTTGACCATCACCATTAATATCACCTGCGTTGACGCCATTCATCAGCGTCCATCCTTTTGGACGCAATGGGAATCCCTCCACCTCCGTCACACCATCTAATTCATAAGCATGGATAAATCCCCGGCCATCCTCTGAGAGCGTATTGGAACCAAATAATAGTTCATATTCATCGTCTCCATCAACGTCGATCACACTGATCAAGCCCTCCAAACCACCTGCTTTAATGATCGGATAGCCCAATAGCATATCTCCTTGCCCATCCCAGGCATATAGCATATCCGCAGCAGTAGCACTTATGGGCCTACTCATCAATAAGCGCGACGATCCATCTATTTCTACCAAAGTCGGCGTATTAAAAGTCCAAGCATTATTGGGGACCAACTGCGGCCAGTTGGGTAGCGCTTGTCCGTCGGCTCCCAGTACATAATACTCTGGGCTATCTCCATGCGTGGCACCTATAATTTCACGCGCTCCATCCTGATTGAGATCAGCAATCAAAGCCGATTGGAAGCTATATTTCTGCTGAGGCCCCGTCACTTGTGGCCATCCGCTTGGCAGCGTCCCATCTAGATTAAAAAGGTAGCGAGTGTCCGTACTAGCCGTAAAAATCTCTTTTTGCTGGTCACCATCTACATCACCAATAGAAGGTGTGATGGCCAGCGTACCATCGATGGCTTGAGGCCAGTTAGCGTTGATAGGATTACCGTCTGGTTTGACGATATGTAATTGACTAGCAGGCGAATCTCGCTCGTTAAAGATAATTTCCTTGATACCGTCATCATCTACATCAGCAATGGCAGGCGCTAAGAGTATCCAATGGCCGTTGTAGCTTTTTGGCCATCCCGTTCGATCTGATCCCTGAGTATCAAAAACATAAAGTCGCCCCGTTGATTGACTTCCTCCAGTAGCCTGCACAATTTCGAGCTGACCGTCGGCATCAAGGTCGGCGATGGAGGGAGGATAAATGATGGTACCTATCAAAAATCTCCTCCACAATAAACCTTCATAATTATGCACTAGAAATTGATTGTCAGCACCCCAGAGTATATCATCTAGGCCATCATTATTAACATCGGCAAGGCTTATATTCCGAAAATTCTTAAACGTCTTATTGGCTCTTGCGCCAATGGGGAAACCTTCCATCTGGTCGAAGCCCTCGCTTCTCCATTCCAGCGTACGGTGGTCTTCCATTGATCTCCGTATCTGCATTTTTCCTTCTTCGTCGACTTGAGCCCTAAAAGTTTGAGCGTATAAACAAATGCTTTGGGCACAGCAAAGTCCTATTAAGATCATTCGAATCATAAGGCAAGATTATAGTATTCCCTACAATTTAGTAATTGCCTTGGATTATGTCTTGGTTTTTTGCGTAACCATTTAGAATATCCTGTTCAACGCAAAGACACCTTACAAAAACGCTACGAATCTTATTTGAAGTAGCTACTCAGCAGGAGTCCACCCTATTTTTCGAGAGGACTCCTGC
The DNA here is from genome assembly GCA_042095835.1 of Saprospiraceae bacterium. Taxonomy (GTDB): domain Bacteria; phylum Bacteroidota; class Bacteroidia; order Chitinophagales; family Saprospiraceae; genus DATFKA01. Next base: position 5,480 of record JBELML010000181.1, on the reverse strand, counting down.
TGTTTTGATATTATAAATGCTTGCGCAAAAAAGCTTGAATTTGCTCCATTTCTTCCTTGATGAGCTCTTCACCTGGCTTAAAAGGAGTACCATCATAGTAGGCCGCAGGTCTTCCCTCTCCGGTAGGACTTCCGTGGTCGGCATCGATAGATTTCCTCCAGCGCTCAGCGTGAGTGGCCCATTCTTTTTGGTCTACCAGTTCTGGTGCCGTGAACCATACATTCCAGGTCAAGGTGTTTCCATTTTTCAGCATATTCCCAGAAGCTAGATTGAAGGCATCCATCACGAGTTGGTTAAATTCATTAACCATGTCGCTTTCTGTTTCCTTAATAGGGCCAATTTCGACGCCTAGGTGGGCTACATCCCAAGCCTCAGGGTGTTTGGCAAAATCTGGAATAGGAAAAGAAGCCGTTTGTCCTTTCCGAAGAGGAAAAATGGGTTGTGTAGGATCACCCGGATCATGGGTAGTCACTTTGATAGCTTTGGCTTTGGTAGAAGGAAAAGGTTGCCCATTTTTATCAAACAGATCCCATAATATTTTCACTAGTGGATTTTGATGGGCGCTAGGACTGAACCAGATGGTTCCCTCTACGGTCATATCAGCTGCCAGGGTTTGATTAGTTTCATCGGCCCAGCCCCTTTGACCAGTCACGGTTACTTCTACATTCATACAGCCAAAATGGGGCGAACAAGCTCCTTGCTGAGGACAAATAATAGAATAGACTCTTCCTTCATTGGTGTAGCCCAACCTGGAAATATCTGGTGCAAACATCTGATAGCAACGAGAATCTTCCTGCCCAGGAATCGTTTGCCAGCTGAACTCTGGCCAAAGGACCTTTTGCTGTCTTTGCAATAGATCAATATTGGCTAAATTGTCCAACATCGGTAAGGAAGTCAGATTGGGATGAGGATAAGCGAATGCCGGATTGGATTGTGCGAAACCTCCTACCCATCCTGGGGCAGGTGTTGTGTTAGGTTTTGGTGTCATTGGTGTTTTTGCTCAAGATAAAAAATATTCCAAAAGAATATAACCTAAGGAATGGGGCATTAATAAAATATACAAGATTTACGCAGGTATTTTGCTGTTCAGTGAGGCAAAAAACGCAGGCGATGCAGCGCATCAATGAGGCTTTTTAACGAAACTGGGCGGCAAAAGAACAAGTAAAGATGTTTAATTTATTATTGACTCATTCCTAAGCTAATGAACTGTACAGTTTATCGTTAAATGGACCTGCGGCCATCTCAAAAGGCACAAGTCGTCTATATGTTTATAACTAGGCGAATCAAGAATTAAAAACAAGAAAGCGTCCTGAAGGAACGGCATTTAGGAAACATAATGATGTAATCTAATGTCAGCCTACCTTAGGTAAGCAATGTATACATCAAATATGGCGTACCTAGCGGCACATTGCTTCTTGCTTAAACCTTGATTCACATTAGCTATTACCCTTCAATTTATCTTTTAAATAGCTGAAACAATCCTCTACTTTATCAAATAGGTCGGCTTCAGGAACGAGGTCATCAACAATATCTACTGCCTTGAGCATGTCTAAAGGTTGCTCTTGTAGTCCTACAAAAATGACTTCGATCTGTTGCTGTCGAAGATCAAGTATGATGTCTTCTAACGCATAAAGTCCGGTTTGATCCATATAGGGTACTCGATCCATTCGGAAAATGAGGGCTCTGATATCTTTGGCGTGACTCATGACCTCATCTTTAAAAAAGGAAGTAAACCCGAAGAAGAGTGGCCCATAAAGGTGTTTGATAATGACCTTGTCTTTGTATTCCTCATAGAACTCCAACTCATCCTGCCAGGGTTTGGAACCATCCAAATCAGCGACAGCTCCTACTTCTAGTCCTTGTTCACTCAGGTCTCCTGCTTTTTTCATAAACAACAAACAAGCAAGCGCCACACCAATCCCTACTGCTTGAATAAGGCTACCAAAAGTGGTAATTAATAACACAATAATCAGCACTGCTGCATCGGCACGAGGCACCTTGAGCAAATGCTTGAAGCCTTTAAAGTCTATAATTTTTACACCAATTGGTATCAACAAGCCTGCTAATACACATAGCGGTATATGCGCAGCTAACTGCCCCAAACCTAGCAAAACAGCCAATAAAAAGATACCGTGCAAAGCACCTGAAAGTCTAGTTCTACCTCCTGCATTGATATTGACTACGGTACCTTTGGTGGCTCCAGCTCCTGGTATTCCACCAATCACCGCAGCTAGCATATTGCCGATTCCCTGACCAATCAACTCCCGATTACTGTTGTGCTTCGTTTTGGTCATATTATCTGCAATAACCGAAGTCAACAAGGAGTCAATACTCCCAAGTACGGCCAGTACGATGGCATACTCTATGATCAAACTAACTGCACTCGCATCAATCGAGAACATACTGCTGATTTGCAAATTTGGCAGCCCCGAGGGTATCTCACCGATTACAGGTACATCCATACCTACAAAATAAGCGATAAGAGAAGCCACAATCAGCGCTACCAATGCACTAGGAATCGCCTTGGTTATTTTGGGAAACAGGTAATATACAGCTACCGTAATCCCGCCTAACAGCAAGGCTTGTAGATTGGCATCGGTAAATAATCTTGGTAAATCTTGCAAAACCGCAATAGTCGACTTCGGAGAGCTCAGTCCTGCGAAAGGAAACAATTGTAGAATCACAATAATCAGACCTACTCCACTCATAAAGCCAGAAATCACGGGATAGGGAAAATATTTCACATAACCCGCAATATTCAAAAAGCCAAAAAGGACTTGTATTAAACCGCCCAATAAGAAAGTAAGTAGAATAATCCCCATCGCATTGTCGAGGCTACCTGTCATCTCTATAGCTGCTGCGACTAGTGCCGCCGAAACAACGGTCATAGGCCCAGTTGGTCCACTAGCTTGAGTAGCGGTACCACCCAAGAGGGCCGCGAAAATACCAATGGCAATGGCTCCATAAAGCCCTGCGGTAGCTCCCATACCCGATTGTACCCCAAAGGCTAGCGCCAAAGGCAGGGCTACTACACCTGCGACCAGGCCGCCCATAACATCACCTTTTAAGTATTTAAAATCGTAGAATTTGTCCATTGTTGTTGGTTGAGGATGTGTTTAGAATAGGTTCTAACCATATTAATTTAAAGATTCAGAAAAGGTTTAAATGTTTTGGCGAATAAAGTAGCCAGTGTGCTCATCATACCAACCTAGATAACCGAATGCTAGTAAATGATTTCACTGCTACCTTCTCTCCTCCAATAAGAAAAGTAGAAGACATCAAAGCTTCGGATATTTTGAAGTACAAAGGTTGGATAGATTTTTATTATGCTCAATAAATCAAACAAAAATAAAAGAGGCGCAAATTATTAAAACAAAAATTTTCTCTTTACATTATTGTGGCAAAACCTTATCCTAATTTAAAACTTGGTTTGGGGCATTTCATGTCCCACTCCTTCTAAAACCAACAACAATGAATGTTAAACAATTCTCGATCTCTGCTCTTGCAGGAGGTGTTTCTCTTTTCCTTTTGGGTTATTTAATTTATGTGGTGGCGATGCCTGGCTACTATGAGTCTAATGCGGGATCCGCTACTGGAGTGATGAAGGAGGATCCTTCTACGATGCCTATCATCTTTTTAGGTCAACTGTGCCTAGCCTCTCTGATTACCTTAATTTATCTGAAATGGGCAGGCATAAAAACCTTTGGTACAGGGCTTAAATCTGGCCTATTGATTGGTATTTTATTGACCCTCTCCACCAACTTGGTCATGTTTTCTACGACCAACATCATGAATTTTCAAGCGGCTATTGTAGATTCTATTGTATGGACAATCGCCATCGGTATCACAGGAGGTGTTATCGGATTACTCCTAGGAAGAATAAAGTAAATAGAAGTATAAAGAGTGCTGGAAGAGGTGCCTTGTACTTCTTCTAGCCTCCTATAAAGTATAGATTTGATATTGCTTTTGAAGATTGCTTAATCCTTCCTCTGTCCTACTAAAACCGAGAATAAAACCACCACCACCTGCACCACAAATTTTCAGTCGTACGATCTCCCCTGCCAGCGCTTGCTTCCAAAGCTGATGGAATGCAGGAGGAATCATTTTGGAGAGATGGTTAATTTGAAAAAGACTGACTTGATCAATTGCGCTAAAAAGCTCATCAGAGGCTCCCGCAATCAAAGCTTGTATAGCTTGATTGGAGCTGGGAATAAGCGATTGATGCATTAAATCATAAAAATGGCTCTCCTCTGTTTTTTGTTTGAAAAACTGAATCCAAGGTTCCGCTTTCCTAGCTTGCTGGGTATCTAGAACAAAAAACTGCCCACCCAAATTGGTAGAACTCCAATCTAAAGACAAGGTAGAAAACCCTCGCTCAGGATCTAAAAGGACTGCTTGCTTTAGCAAACAAATCAAAGGATCGGTCCCACTACTTGCCCCGTGAAAGTAAGACTCCATTTGTCCCAACTGCTCTTTTAGTACTTTGAGGTCACTCGCTTGCTCTCCTTGTTTATATCGCTGATAAATGGCTGCGGTCAAAGCACCCGAGCTACCAGCACCATAGCCAGTAGGTATATTAGACTTGAAATACCATCCCTCTTCGATCTCTTTGGAAAGCGTCAAGAGATCAAGAGAAGCTTTAAGCTGCCCTCGCTTTGCTAGAGCATTTAGATAATCTACAAACCGCGGTAAATCCCGTTGTAGTGCCCTATCTTGACTATGCGCCCAATCACCGCCAAACTGCCTCCAGGGCGTAGCTAATGCCTGCGCACCTTGTAGCACAATGTGCTCTCCAAAAAGTAATATTTTGGCCGGAATCATTGCTGTTGCTGTAGGAGTAAATCACTATAGGAAAGTTGCATTAGGTCCTCGTCTTTAATTTGCAAAAGCTTCATGTAGCTATGACATTGCTTATGGAGTTTTTCTTCGCCGATACTCCCATCTTCATCGATAGCTTCAATTTCAACAAAATCACCCAAGCCTTTGACTTGATCAACGTGGAACTTGATATTATCGATGTAGTAAATCTCTCTTTGCTTGTCAATGACTACTAGTACACCGATAGATTTGACTAGGATGTCTTTCAGTTTGGTGTCGGAGGAGATTTTGTATAAGCTGACGATAGACTTTTTAGGACCTGCCTGATTGGGGCGATCATAATGGATCAAGGCACGCTCAATATTTCCCTCTCTGAGCTTCAGGCGACCACTAGCTACCTTAAAGTAGGTATCTACCTGATGATCTAAGCCAACAAAACTAGCTTGCTGCTCCTCCAGCATTCTACGCACATAATCCAGATTCTGGGATCGCGCTTTTATCTCTATATTTAAATGCGTCATAGTTTGTAGAGTTATAATATGGTTAATGGCGATGATCTAAAATATAGATCACAAAAGGAAAAGCCTCGGCTAAAATACATTAGCTGAGGCTTTTCTAAGTAACGATCAAAAAATAACTTTTCGATTTTGATGGAATCTTTT
>JBELML010000180.1:0-9639 GCA_042095835.1 Saprospiraceae bacterium | reverse complement strand
GCTAGAGCGGTTTTGAATTGGAGTTTCAGTAGGAATTATAAAAAATTGTAGGGTATTTTTTTGGTGCGTTTGCCCTAGTTTGGATTAGTAAATCGGATTAGTATGAAAAAACTATTACTCCTTATGCAATGCTTGTTTTTACACATGGCATTGCCTGCTCAGATATTCTTTGAGGATGTCGGCTTTTCGATTGGCTTACGGTACGGAAACAGTGTTGCTAACATTGGTAATGGCATTAGCTTCGTGGACTTTAACCAAGATGGCTGGGATGATCTAACCATTGGTACCAATGCTGGTAAATTCATTGATTTCTACCTGAATGATCAAGGAACTTTCAGGCGGATTCTGCCCCTGGTGGATCACAAAGACGAGGCCAAACAAATCCTCTGGGTAGACTATGACAATGATCATGACCTCGATCTATTTGTCGCTACCTTCCAAGGCGTGAACCGTCTCTATCAGAACCAAGGCGACCTACGACTCGTAGATGTCACCCAAAAAGTAGGTTTGCCCACAGATACCGAATATACCTTTGGGGCCATTTGGGGAGATTATGACCGCGACGGTTGGTTAGACCTCTACTTTGGCAATCATAAAGATGTCAGACCAGACAAATACAACAAACTTTTCCGCAGCAATCGTGATGGCACCTTCACTGATGTCAGTACTTATTCCAGGACGGCAGACCTTAATAAAGTACCTTATTGCTCCGCTTTTCTTGATTTTAATAATGACATGTGGCCAGATATCTACACTGCCAACGATAAATTGACCTACAATACGCTGCTCATGAATCAAGGGAATGGTCGATTTTATGATGCCAGCGAATTGAGCAATAGCGGTTTGCGAATGAATGCCATGTGTGTCAATGTTGGCGATTATAACAACGACGGCTGGCAAGACATCTACATCACCAACACACCGATTGGCAATCGATTGATAAAAAATACAGGCTTGGCAAAATTTGGGGATGTAGTTGAATTTGAGGAAGTGGCAGAAGAAGCTGGGGTGGCATACTATGGTCACGGTTGGGCTTCCAATTTCCTGGATGCAGACAATGATGGCGATTTAGACCTTTATGTTAATGGCTCTGCTAAAATCAAGTCAGCAGGTAATCGCAGCAGTTTATTTTACGAAAATATGGGCGATGGTCAATTTAGCATTCCAGAGGTTGGGATGAGTGGAGATTCAGCGCGCTCTTATGCCAATGCTATTGGCGATATCAACAATGATGGCTTCCCTGATATTGCTGTTCAGAACAATCCTCCTGATTATCATTTTCTTTGGAAGAACAAAAAAACTAACCCAAACAATTGGCTTAAAATCAAATTGGTGGGCACTCAGAGTAATCGAGAAGCTATAGGTGCCAAAATAGAGGCTTATGCAGGTGAGCTTTATCAAATGCGCTATCTGCATTGCGGTATTGGGTTCCTTGGACAGAACAGCAAAAAAGAGATGCTTGGTCTAGCAGATCATACCGTTATTGATTCCCTAATCATTACTTGGCCTAGTGGAGTAAAAGATAAGTTTTTAGACGTAAAAGTAAATCATTTAAAAACAATTTATGAAGGGAGTTCTGACGGAAAACAGGATCAAGAAAAAATCAATACTGAAATTTTAAAAGATTTACTTTTATATGAAAAAAACAAAAATAACTCCTTTTCCATCTATCCTAATCCAGCGAAAGATGTAATCCAACTAAAGAGGCCATTCGTCTTCTCTGAAAGCAGTAGTTTAACCATCTATAATGCGCAGGGGCAAATAGTCAGGCAGACGGCATTCCAAGATCAAATGGATATTTCAGCATTAGAAAAAGGTTTATATTGGATAGTCCTAGAAGGAGATAAACAACAAATGGGAATCCAACAATTCATAAAACAATAGATGATAAAGATAAACGGGCAACGACTTTGGCAACGGCTCATGGATATGGCTACCCTTGGAGCTACTCCCAAAGGTGGAGTCTGCCGCGAAAGTCTTACAGACCAAGACAAGGCGGGTCGCGATTTATTTATACAATGGTGTACAACTGCAGGCTGCACCATCGAGATCGATCGTATTGGGAACATCTTCGCTATCAGAGCAGGCACTGAAACACAGGAGGATCCTATTCTGGTAGGCAGTCATTTAGACAGCCAGCCAACTGGTGGAAAATATGACGGTGTCTACGGCGTACTCGCCGGATTAGAACTCATCGAAACCCTCAACGATCACCAGATCAAGACCAAGCATCCAATTATAGTCGCCTCCTGGACCAATGAAGAAGGTTCTCGTTTTGCTCCAGGCCTGACAGGTTCTGCTGTACACATCGGTAGGACTAGCCTAGCAGAAGCCTACCAAATCCAGGATAAGAAAGGTAAGCGCCTGGCTGAGGAATTGAAAAGAATTGGCTACCAAGGTCAATTACAACCCGGCAGCCTCCAATTTCACGCCAGCTTTGAAGTCCATATCGAACAAGGTCCCATTCTAGAAGCAGAGGCTCTAGACATTGGTGTCGTCACTGCAGTACAAGGTACACGCTGGTATGATATTAATCTTTATGGTAAAGAAACCCATGCCGGGACTACACCGATGGAGATACGCGTAGACCCAGTGCGGGCTGCTTTGCCGATTGTTGCCGGCTTGTATTCCATTGCCGATCAACATTTGCCAGATATACGTATGACAATTGGGTTCCTGGATGCTAGTCCTGGAGTGAAAAATACCGTTCCAGGCTTGTTAAAGATTTCTATCGACAATCGCCATCCAGATGATCGAGTTTTGGATCAAATCAAGGCGGAGATTCAACATTTACTTGAGGTACATTTGAAAGCATCTCCAGTGAGGGGGGAGTTTCTAGATGTCATGCAGTCTCCCGCGGTACAATTCGCACCGGCATGTATTGAGGCCGTAGCACAGGCCAGTCGAAAGCTAGGTTTAAAAGCAAAAAAAATGATCAGCGGTGCAGGACACGATGCTGCTTTATTGTCGCAGGTTTGCCCCACAAGTATGATTTTTATTCCCTGCAAAGATGGACTTAGCCACAATGAATTGGAGAGTGCTTTACCAAAAGATGTAGAAAATGGAGCAAATGTTCTCCTTCATGCCGTACTGGAAGCAGACCGTCTTGAATTTTCTTAAATTGAGAAAAATCCTACAATGACCCATTCTTATTTTGTAAAATCTATTGCACTGAACTTCCGGAGTAGTCCCAATAGCAGCAACCGGAACAATATCATCACAGTACTCTATCAAGGCCAAATAGTAGAATCAGAACACGATCTAGAACAAAAAAACGTAGCTAAATGGATCTCTATTAGAGTTCATTTAAATGGACAGGTGATTAATGGTTTTGTGTCTAAGTTGCACCTAGCAGTGGAATCTCCAAATCCAAAACCTCAGCAGGTCGACACCATCCAATTCCCGATTCATTTGAATGAGAATAACCCTAAAGTGACGCTACAATCCTTTCAAAGGGCCTATCCTATAGGTGTAGCAGAGCGACCGAAGCTATTAGAGCGACCTACCCTAGCGGACAAGAAAAACTTTATCCATACTATTGTCCAATTCCTTGATGTAGAGCATAACCCTCGTTACAAGAGAACTGTAAATGCTACTTATTGTAACATATATGCTTATGACTTTTGTTATTTAGCGGGTGTCTACCTCCCGCGAATCTGGTGGAACGAGGGATCCATCATTAAATTATGGTTAAAGGAAAAGGTGATCCCCATTTATGGGAATACCTTATTCGAGATGAATGCCAATGCTTTGTTCAATTGGTTAGCAGGTTTTTCCAGCCTTTTTGGTTGGCAAAGAGTCTATTTTGAATCAGAACTACAAGAAGCCGTCAATCAAGGAAAGGTTGGACTCATTTGCGCCAAACGTATTAATACCAACAAATCTGGGCATATCACAGTGGTTGTACCAGAGACCGCCAATCAACAAGCTTTCAAAGATGGCACCCGCTTAATTCCTTTACAAAGCCAAGCGGGCGCCACCAATCGAGCTTATTTTTCTGATCTCAACGGAGCGGCCTGGTACCGGCATCCGAGGTACCAGGAGTTTGGATTCTGGGTTTGTGATATTGGTGAATCTAACTAGATTTTTAACCCTGGCACTCCATCGGGATACTGCGAATTCGTTTTCCTATGGTGGCAAAATAGGCATTCAGCGCTGCTGGAAGTAAGTAGTATTGGCCTCTATTGGATATCAAAGCTGCTGAAGTTGATTCATCCTGTTAAGAAGTGTTAAGCCTTTTTTTCTGGCGATTAAATCTTTCTACATTTAGCCCTCAAATCTATTCTATGGATGCCTGGAAGTTAGGAATTGCATTTTTTGGTGGGATTGCGGTGGCACAAAGCTTTTTTCTGGGGGTTTTTCTTTTGGTCAAAATGCGCAAACGTTTTGCCCCTTCTCTATGGCTAGGTTTACTGCTCATTGGTATCGCTCTAAGGATAGGTAAATCCATCTTTTATTACCTACTTCCAGAAGTTGCTCATTGGGGTGTAGCATTAGGGGGAGCGGGGCTTTTTATGGCTGGGCCTAGTCTATGGTACTTCCTACAAAGCCACAAGCAGGAGAAAATTCCCACTTGGCATCTTTTAATTCTTTTTGTACCAGCACTGCTTGCTGCTTTGAGTTGGTTGCGCTTAGATCATTTTAGAGGCTTGTACAGGGCTGGCAACTTTCACCTTTTGGCCTTTTTAGCACTAGCTACTTGGTATTATTTCACAAGGGAATGGAATGGCAAAAAAGCCTCCATTCGATCCGTCTTACTCGCTATGCTAGGTATCCTCCTAACTTTTAATCTTCAACTTGAGATGGGTAGTATTCGGGGATATACTCTTGGGCTTGCCATTGCCTGTTTGATATTATATGCACTCAATTTTTACATTTTAAGTGATAAAGACTTTTTTAAAGCTCCTAAAAAGGAAGGCCAAAAAACAGACCCCGAACTCCAACAAAAAATTGTAGCCGATCTTGAGAAGATTTTTGAGAATGATAAAATATACCAAACTAAAGGTCTGACGGTTGCCCAAGTCTCCCATCGATTAAATCACCCCACTTACCTGGTCTCCCGCGTCATCAAAGATCATTTTCAGAAGAAATTCACAGATTTCGTCAATACCTATCGGGTAGAAGAAGTAAAAAGTGGTCTAAAAGACAAAGAGAACCACTATACTATAGAAGCGATCGCTGCTCATGCCGGCTTTTCTAGCACCTCTTCTCTTTATAAAGCATTTAAAAAAGAAACCGGCATAACACCACAAGGTTATAGGAAGCAATTCCTATAGATTTTTGTACATTGGTAGAAAAAATACCGATGTCCAATTCTGAAAAAAAAGACCTGCGCAGCAAAGACTGGTTTGCGCCTAAAGATGATAAAATTGGCTTTATCCACCGTTCATGGCTCCGAAATCAGGGCTATCCTGATGACCACTTCCGCGGAAGACCCGTCATCGGCATTTGTAATACCTGGTCGGAACTCACTCCCTGCAATGGACATTTACGAGATTTAGCAGCCTATGTCAAAAAGGGTGTCTTGGAGGCAGGAGGTTTCCCTTTAGAATTTCCAGTGACCTCAATGGGCGAGACCCTCATGCGACCCACCGCCATGCTCTTTAGAAATTTAGGAAGTATGGATACCGAAGAGTGTATTAGAGCCTACCCTATGGATGGCGTAGTACTGCTCACTGGTTGTGACAAGACAACTCCCGCTACCGTAATGGGTGCTGCCAGTGTGGACCTACCTACTATAGTGGTGCCAGGCGGCCCAATGCTGAATGGTTATTATAAAGGCGAACGGATAGGCTCTGGCACTTTTGTTTGGAAACTGAAAGACAAATTACACAACCACAATTTTAGTCAAGAAGATTTAACGGAGGCAGAGATTTGTTCTGCTAGATCGCCAGGGCATTGTATGACTATGGGTACAGCTTCTACGATGGCTTGTATGGTCGAATCCCTTGGACTCACCTTGCCAGGAGCAGCCGCTATTCCTGCGGTAGATAGCCGAAAGAGAGTTCTTGCTCAGCTTTCTGGTAGACGCATAGTAGATATGGTCAAAGAAGACCTGAAACTTTCAACAGTACTGACTAGGGAAGCCTTCGAAAATGCCATTAAAATCAATTCTGCGGTTGGTGGATCCACAAATTTTGTAGTACATCTGCTCGCTATCGCTGGTCGTATAGGTGTGGAACTAGAATTGAAAGATTTCGACACGGTCGGTAGCGAAATGCCTTTGCTAGTGAATCTTATGCCCGCCGGAGAATACCTAATGGAAGACTTCTTCTACGCTGGTGGCCTACCCGCAGTAATCAAAGAAATGACCCCTCATCTGCACAAAGGTACGATCACTGTCAATGGAAAAACCCTGGTAGACAATAACGAATCTGCCGAATGCTACAATCGAGAAGTCATCACTCCAATCGAAAAACCTGTCCAGGAAAATGCCGGGATCGCTGTACTTTATGGCAACTTATGCCAAGATGGTGCAGTCATCAAACCAGCAGCAGCAACAGCAGCCTTAATGCAGCACCGAGGCAGGGCTATTGTATTTGAAACTTATGAGGAGTACCATGATCTAATCGATGACCCTGCTTTAGATATTAAAGCCGAGGACATTATTGTATTAAAAGGTGTAGGCCCCGTGGGGTATCCGGGAATGGCAGAAGTAGGCAATGTAGATTTGCCCGCAAAATTACTAGCTGATGGGGTAAAGGACATGGTCCGAATTTCTGATGGCCGTATGAGTGGCACTGCTTTTGGCACCGTCGTTCTGCACGTTTCACCAGAGTCTACCATCGGGGGCACCTTGGCCATAGTACAAAATGGAGACATTATCGAACTCGATGTAGCCAACCGGAAACTACACCTAGACATATCTGACGAGGAACTTGCCCAAAGAAAAGCCGCTTGGACACCACCAGAACCACATAGCGATCGGGGATACCTCAAATTGTATATAGACCATGTACAGCAATCTCATTTGGGAGCAGATTTGGATTTTCTAGTAGGTAATTCCGGATCAGAAGTTAAGCGGAATGTGCATTAGGTGGGGTTTGGGGACCTCGTGACTTAGAGACTGTGGGAGGAGGAGACCGGGAGAGGGGGAAGCCTTGGGAGTGGGAGACTTTGGGACTTGGGGAGAGGAGTTAGGAGAGTTGTACTTGGGACTTGACATTTGACACTTGGCACTTGGCACTTGACACATAATGACTGGGGGACTTTGGGACCGAGAGAGGGGGAGAGGGGGAAGCCTTGGGACTTGGGGAGCCTCTGTGATGTGTATGGCACTTAAATCTTCTATATAATAGGTTTCCCAAAACTCTTTGTAAGAGATAAATGTTGTACTTTTGCCGGCTCAATACAATCAATAGATGTCTATAGAAACGAAGAAAATAGTAGAAGCCTTAGCCAAGGTGAAAGACCCAAATACAGGTCAGGATTTGATCACTATGAATATGGTGAGGGATTTATCCGTTGAGGGGAATCAAATCAATTTCACATTAGAACTACCGTCTCTTGGAAATGAGTATAAGCAGGAATTAAATTTCTCTTGTATTGGTGCTATCCAGGAGATTTATCCGCAAGCCAATGTCAATGTGCATATGATGGCAAAAGGTGGGCAAGCGAATGCTACTACGAATCCTTTTTCGCATATCAAAAACATTATTGCTGTTGGTTCTGGTAAAGGTGGCGTTGGTAAATCTACGATAGCAGTCAATCTGGCTTTAGGTCTAAAAGCCCAAGGTTATTCGGTTGGTTTGATTGATGCAGATCTATATGGGCCATCGATGCCTACTATGCTCAACCTGCAAGGCCAACGTCCGAAAATACAGCAAGTTTATAACCAACCCAAGATTCTCCCCTTAGAGGCTTATGGTATAAAGGTGATGTCTATTGGTTTCATTATAGAACCAGAACAAGCTGTTGTATTGCGAGGGCCCCGTCTTTCGGGTATCATTAAGCAATTCTTCCACGATACCATTTGGCCGCCGCTCGATTATATGATCGTTGATTTGCCGCCGGGCACTGGTGACATTCAACTCAGTTTAGTACAAACGGTACCCGTGACTGGAGCCTTGATTGTAACAACACCTCAAGAAGTAGCAGTCGTAGATGCGGTGAAAGCCATCAACATGTTCCTCTTACCTTCTGTGAATGTGCCTATTGTTGGTGTGGTAGAAAATATGTCCTGGTTCACGCCAAAAGAGTTGCCTAAGAATAAATATTATCTCTTCGGTAAAGGTGGAGGTAAGAAATTAGTTACACAAAGTAATTCTATCCTCCTGGGGCAGATTCCTATTGTACAAGGCATAAGAGAAGCCGGAGATGCTGGTCACCCGATAATCCTACAAAGAGACAATCCCGCTAGTGAAGCCTTCTTCAAGATGGCACTCAATACCGCTGAGCAAGTAGATATCCGTAATGAACAGATGTCTCCTACGCAGAAAGTCAATGTGAAATAGTACATTTGTAAAGCAAACAAAAAAGTAGTGATGGATAAGCAGCAGATGCTCCAAAAAATCGATAAAGCATTAGATGATGTCAGACCTCACCTCAAGGTGGATGGCGGCAATGTAGAGGTCGTTGATTATACAGAGGATGGCATTGTCAAAGTTAAGTGGCTTGGCACCTGTCAAAGCTGTAGTATGTCAATTATGACGATGAAGGCCGGTATAGAACAAGCCATCCGCAATAAACTACCCGAAATTAGCGGGGTGATTGCCATTAATGGTATTGCAGCTAACTAAAGGCCATCCATGAACAGACAAGAACTCTATGCTCAGATTCTAGCCAAGCGCTCCTATCTTTGTGTTGGTTTGGATACTGATTTAGACAGGATCCCCAAGCATCTATTGGAATATGATGATCCGATCTTTGAATTCAATAAGCGGATCATAGATGCTACCCAAGATCTTTGTGTAGCTTACAAACCCAATATTGCCTTCTACGAAACCGAAGGTGCTCCAGGTTGGGAAGCTTTACAAAAGACCCTTGCTTATATTCCTGATAGTCATTTCACTATTGCTGATGCGAAAAGAGGAGACATCGGCAACACCTCCAAGCGATATGCTTCTGCTTTCTTTGAGAAATTATCTTTTGACTCGGTGACCGTTGCGCCTTATATGGGTGTTGATTCTGTAAGTCCTTTTCTAGAATTTGATCATAAATGGGTTATCCTGCTGGCACTCACCTCCAATAAAGGAAGTCAAGATTTTCAGATGACCACGCAAGCGGAAACTGGAATGCCCCTTTATGAGAAAGTGATGCGCAAAGCTAAATCTTGGGGAAGTACAAATCAAATGATGTTTGTCGTTGGTGCTACGCATCCTGAAAAATTTAAGGAAATCCGCAGAATCGCGCCAGAGCATTTTCTTTTAGTACCTGGAATTGGTGCCCAAGGTGGTGACTTGCAAAAAGTTAGTGAATACGGCTGGAATAGTCACGGTGGCCTATTGGTCAATTCTTCCAGAGGTATACTTTATGCCGGAGACGGAGAAAATTTTGCCGAAGCTGCCCGAGCTGCCGCCCTAAACCTTCAGCAGCAAATGGCCACCTTTATGGATAGCTTGTGAGATTAATATCTTAGTACACTGTAAAATAAATTCCTTAGCGTTTTGAAGCCATCTTTTGACCAATATCTTCGTTGTG
>JBELML010000179.1:0-10125 GCA_042095835.1 Saprospiraceae bacterium | reverse complement strand
AATCGAGATCATAAAAGACCTGATAGATTGAGGTTTGAATGAATAACAATAAAAATGGTACTCGCTTGAAAGAAATAGAAGTTAAAAAAGGACAGATACTTCAAAGAGGAGGTGAGCTCAATACCAAGGTTTATCATGTTAAATCAGGTTTGCTGAGAAGCTATGCCATTGATGGAAATAATAAAGAGAACATATTTATGTTTGCCCCAGAGGGCTGGGTGGTTGCAGATACCAATCCTCCTGAAGAGCCCTCGGTTCTTTTCATAGACGCGCTTGAAGATTCGGTGCTTATTGTTCTTCCCAAAAATATAAGTAGGGAAAAGGGGAACTTGGTGCCAATCATCAAGAGATTGGGCGCTTTACAGAATAGAGTATTGATGCTGATCAGTTCAAATGCCATCGAAAGGTATGAGCACTTTGTCGAGATGTACCCTACTTTAGTGAATAGAGTTCCGCAACGTATGATTGCTTCCTACCTCGGTGTCACACCTGAAACCTTAAGTGCCGCAAAGTCAAAGCGACGGAAAGGCCCAAAATGAATGCATTTTCTTAAGAAATCATAATGCAAAGGACATAAGCCTTGGATTATCTTTAAGTCATTATTTATCAAGCTTGAATAATGGCTAATTATTTGATATTCGGATTTTTAAAAAAAGAAAGGGACTTAGCATCGCATCTACTTATAAATAGACCTTTCAAACCGCTCCTAAGCTTGCTTTTATGCTGCCTCAGTTTGGTGGTGCATGCACAAGAGTCTATTGATTTTAAAGATCAAAGAGCTGAAGAAAATTACATCTCCTTAAAAGATAGTAGCCATTTACTTGGGCAAGAGGCTATTAAATTTATTCCACTAGCCAAAGACAAAAGCGCCTATCTGAGTATTGGCGGTTCTTTTCGGCCTAGGTTCGAACATTTTACCAACGATTCTTGGATAGCAGGTAATAATTTAAACTACTATACCCACCGGCTAGCATTTCATACAGACTTTCATCTTGGCAGAGGTATTCGTCTATTCGGTGAGCTTCAACATGGTTATAGGACAGATGGAGAAATATTTTTGCAAACCGATGATCTGGATATTCATCAAGGTTTTATAGAGTTTAAAACTGCTGGGGAAAATCCCTTGACTTTCCGATTAGGAAGACAGGAAATGAAATTAGGTGTAGGTCGGCTAGTTGATTTAAGAGTGGGCCCTAATGTTAGGAGAGCTTTTGATTTGGGGAAAGTCTCTTTTCAGCAAGATCAATTTCATATCGACGCCTTTTATGGAAAAGAAGCAAATATCAATTTTGGTGTTTTTGATAATGATTTCACACTATTTGAAGAAGGGGCCACTAACCCAATATTATGGGGAATCTACAGTCAGTTCTTAGTCTCTGAAAACATGAACTCAAAGCATAGTATGGAGCTGTACTATCTTGGCTTTCAATCTGATTTTTCAGCTTTTAGTGATGTGACAGGAGAGGAAACAAGACACAGTATTGGTCTCAGAAGTTTTGGTTCGATCAACCATAAATTTCAGTTTAATACGGAATTCATTTATCAATTTGGCGATTTAGCGGGTAATACCATTAGTGCTTTCAATTTTGAAACGGATTGGAAATATACGATTTCAGCTAAAAAATGGCGGCCCACAATTGGCGTGAAACTGGACTGGTCATCAGGTGATAGAGACTTGGCCGATGGCCGGTTGAATAGTTTCAATCCTATGTTTGTCAACCCCGGTATGTATAGTTTGGCAGCGGTGAATACACCGGTCAATTTGTTGAGTTTCCATCCTTCCTTACTATTATTCCCAAGTAGGAAGTGGTTAATCAATGTAGAATATGCCTTCTTCTACAGGTCTACAGTAGAGGATGGATTTTATTCGCCTCCACGTATTCAAACCCGACCCGTAAATGGGATTACTGCACGGCACCTGGGCAATGTGATCGGCTTGTTTTTAGAGTACGAGTATAACAGGAATGCAGCTTTCGATGTGAGGAGTTCCTACTTTATACCAGCAAGCTTCATGAAAGAATCAGGGGCATCAGCGTCTATTTTTCAGTTGGCTTCTACTATAACTTTGACCTTTTAATTATGAAGTTGTTTAAAATTTCCTTGTTGGGCTATCAAAAACATCTTTTAAGGCTACTCTTCGTTAAAAAGCCTCATCTATGCGATGCATAGCTTGCGTTTTTTGCCTCGATTAGTCTCAAAATATTGTTTTCTCGCCTGCAACAGAAAACCTTAGACAACTTCCATTTAATAAAGCATAAACAACTAACAACTTATGAAATTTTTTAATCTGTACTTTGCCTTAGTGGTAGGTACTTCCTTAACAACCGTGAGCTGTAATCAACAAGTCAGCGAAAATGTTTCGAAGGAAACAGATGCTATAATGAAGCTAGATGGCTTTACGATAGAAGGTGCTACGGTTTTAGCGTTCGGGCCAGATAATGTATTATTCATTGGAAATAGCAACTCAGCGAAGATTCATGCGGTGACTACAAAGGCGACAGCACTAAAAGATCCCGTACCCTTTAATTTGGAAGGTTTTGATGTAGCCATTTCCAAAAAAATGGGCATCGCACCGAGAGACGTCATCGTGAATGATATGAAGATTCATCCTGTGAGCCAAGAGGCTTATATCGCGATTCGTTTAGGCCATCAGCCTACTGCTAAATCTGTAATTGCAATTGTATCGCCAATTTCCGCAGATATTCGATTATTGGAAGTCAATTCTAGCAATAGCACAAGTGCCTTAATTAATAATCCTGCTTCCTCTGAATTGCTTTTCTGGGAAGAGACGCCTGCTAGTACTCTGACCATTACAGATATTGACTACAATGATGGTTTTATCTATGTGGCAGGTTTAACGAATAGTGAGTTTGCTTCTACCCTTAGGAAAATCAAATATCCTTTTGATAAGCAACAAGAGTCGGTCAATAGTATTGAGATATATCATGCTGTTCATACGCAGAACGAAACCCGTGCACCTATCCGAACGATGGTATTCAGCGAATTAAACGGAGCGTCTACGTTATTGGCAAGTTATACCTGTACGCCATTGGTGACTATACCAACTGCCGAAATAAAGGAAGGAGCTTCGATCACAGGTAAGACCATTGCAGAGCTAGGATATGGAAATACACCAATAGATATGTTGGTGGTGACTACCCAAGGATTTGATGGTACAATGAGCAAAAGCCTATTGGTGACAAATAAGAACCGAGGAGGCAGCATGATCCCTTTGGCATCTGTAGAAGCAGGCGCAAAAGGCAAGGGAATGGCAGGCCAGCAAGCTATGTTTGCCTCTGGCCTGGAAGGAATCAATGAAATACCAACGGCCAATGTCATGCAGGTCGATGTTCAGAATCCACAAATGTTGGGGATTGTGCGCAGAAATATTGCAACGGGTGATATTGATTTGATTTCTGAATTGACAGGTTCTTTTTTGAGATTAAGTGATTTTATCTCAGAATACGATTTCCCTGATTATCGCTATCCTGAAAATCAAATGGGGCAAGGCACTAAAAAATACCACGACATGGTCAAACAAATGGAGGGCTTTCCAGACTTGACTTCTGAAAAAATGGGTAGAAATTAGATGGCTAAAGCAGTAAGCTTCCTATTGGCACTGATCCTTTTAGGACTTGGTATTTCGTGTCAAATCCCTCAAGAAGAAAAGGAAATACTGCCCCGTGTGTCGGCAGTATTTCCCTCATCTGATACTTTGCCAGAAAATTTGCTGAGGATGTATCTTCATTTTTCTAAACCCATGAAACCTATTGGTAATTTAGAAAAAATAGCCTTGTTTGATGAGGATGATCAGGAGATAGTGGGGGCAATTTTTAACAATGTACACGAATTATGGGATAGGAACCAACAGCAGTTGACCTTGATTTTTGATCCTTCCAGAGTCAAAACGGGTTTGATAGCACACAAGGAAATGGGGAGATCATTGCAAATGGGAAAAAATTACAAATTGGTCATTGGGCAATTGGAAGATGTAGAGGGCAATAAGCTTAAAGAAGTTTATACCAAAACATTTTATGCCAGTAAAGAAGATACACTGCCACCAAATACTAAACATTGGATAGTGAAAACGCCAAAAGCTGGTAGCCACTCGCCTTTAATCGTCCAGTTTCCAGCCATGCTGGATAGACAGGCTCTGCTACACCGATTACAATTGACAGATAAGAATAGTCAGCCCATCAGTGGTGAAGTTGTGATCACAAAACAAGAAACAGAATGGCGGTTTGAATCCACTGAAAAATGGCCAGCTGGCGATTATATTTTATACGTTCATGGTCGCTTGGAAGATCCCTGTGGTAATAACCTGAATGGACTGTTTGACCATAAAAAGGGAAGTCTGAAAAACAATCGAGAAGGAGCGGTAGAAACCATTGAATTCAGAATTGAATAAATCCCTAGTTTTAGAATTGCTTAGCGCTTGGTTTTTAACCATGCTGTTCGATGGAGTGTTAGTATATATTAAACTAAAAATGGATGAAAAAGATATTGGTCTTTGGTTCAAGCAACAGTTCAAGTTCAATCAATAAACAATTGGCCATTTATGCGGCGCAACAATTGAAGGATGTCGAATTAGAAATTATTGATTTAATAGAGTATGATCTACCGATATACAGCCCCGATTTGGAGCGAGCGCAAGGTTCTCCAAAAGAAGTAATCGAATTTAATAACTTAATAGCAGCAGTTGATGGGATTGTCCTTTCTATGGCAGAATATAACGGTTGTTATACGGCTGTATTTAAGAATATTTTCGACTGGACTTCTAGGATTGATAATAAGGTTTGGAAAGATAAACCCATGTTCCTTTTAGGTACCTCACCTGGAAGACGTGGGGCCAAAGGCGTATTAAAAATAGCTAAAGACGCTTTTCCTTTTTTTGGAGGGAATATTGTCGCAGATTTTTCATTACCTCAATTTCACCACAACTTTAAGAATGGAGAAATCATCGAGGAAGCATTGAGCAAGGAATTCCATAGACAGGTCGATATTTATCAAGCGGTACTGGATTAGTTTTGCCAATGATCTCTTCAATTTTGATAAGACTTTCCACAACAATTCCACGCTTTTCAAGTAAAAAAAAAAGTTCCTATCTGGGCTTAAGTTATTGTTTATCAAGGGTTTAATTTTTTAAAACCTTCAGATAGTAAGTAAAAATAGCTGGTTTGCTGTCCGCATACTTCGTAGGCTTTTGCCGTAACATTGTATCAAACAAACGAAGTTATGCAATCTGTTGAATCCAAAATATTACCATTTGCACAAATCCCGCACAGCGTGGAAGGTTTGCATGCTCGGCATCTCACAAAAAGTAGAATCATCTACCTGTTGGTGATACTGGCACTCTTTGTATTCCTCGGAGCGATGCCTTTTATTTTTATCCATATCAATACCCAGAGTAGAGGTATCCTGCGAACAGAGCAGCAGAATAATGCCCTGACGACAGCCATCTATGGACAAATCACCGAGCAGCATTTGGCAGAAAACAAAACGGTCCAAAAGGGAGACCTTTTAGTGGTACTGAATAGTGATCAATTGGATCAAAAAATCCTTTTCCAAAAGGAAAAAATCTTGCAAAACCAAGCTTTTATTCAAGACCTACGCTATCTACTTGCCGATAGTATACCAGCCGATCGACTAGAGACTCCACTTTTTCAAATATCCTATTTTCAATATCAAAAGCAAGAGAGCGAATACCAGCTCAAAATCGATCAAGCCCAAAGGGTGTTGGATCGCAACCAAGCGCTCTACGATGGTGGTGTGATTGCACGAGCCGACTATGAAGAATACCTTTTCCAGAGAGATGTACAGTTGAAGATGTTAGAAGCTTTTTCTAAGCAACAAAAGAAAAGCTGGGAGATCGAAGTTCTGCAATACCAAAACCAAATCCAGGAGGCACAAGCAAGTATTCAACAACTACAACAGGAGAAGCGGCAATACGAAATCAGAGCACCGATCTCTGGCACAGTGACACAGTTTACGGGCCAACAAGCGGGCAACTTTATCAGCCCTGGGCAGACTTTAGCTCAAATCGCAGCGACCGATAGTCTGATCGTAGAGTGTTATGTATCGCCAAGTGATATCGGTTTTCTATACGAGAATATGCCTGTACGATTTCAGGTAGATGCTTTCAACTACAACCAATGGGGCTTAGCGGAGGGCCAGATCACGATGATCAGTAAAGATGTGATCATGGTAGAGGAGCAACCCAGTTTTCTGGTACGCTGTCAGCTAGATACGCCCAGGCTCCAGCTCAAAAATGGATATACGGGAGAACTCAAAAAAGGGATGACCCTGACCGCTCGCTTCCAACTATCCAAACGGAGTCTATACCAGCTGCTATATGATAAAGTCGACGATTGGTTGAACCCTAATTTAGCCACCTCTTAAGAACTAGAACAATGTCAAAGAAAATTATCAAACAACACGATATCACAGATTGCGGAGCAGCTTGCCTAGCCTCTATCGCTGCCCACTATCAACTACAGCTACCGATTGCCCGGATTCGCCAAATGGCAGGGACGGATAAAAAGGGGACCAACCTGCTCGGTATGATCCAGGCGGCAGAGAAATTAGGCTTTTCTGCCAAAGGCGTCAGGGCCGATCTAGAGAATTTGCTAGAGGTGCCTACGCCTACGGTAGCGCATGTAGTCGTCAAGAAACACCTGCACCACTTTGTGGTCATCTACCAGGTCACCAAAGACTACGTCAAGGTCATGGATCCAGGCCCTGGCAAAATGATCAAAGTACCCATGGCTGAGTGGGAGGAAATGTGGACCGGGATCTTGCTCCTGATTGCACCAGATGAAGATTTTGAGAAAGGGAATGAAAAAATAGCCGTGAGCCGCAGATTTTGGGCCCTGTTGCGTCCTCATCGCAGCATTCTGACTCAGGCGCTGTTTGGAGCGGTGATTTATACCGTACTTGGCTTGAGTACTTCGATTTATATTCAAAAGATTACAGATTTTGTACTCATCGACGGGAATACCAATCTACTGAATCTATTGAGCATGGGAATGCTCATCCTCTTGGCCATCCAGGTATTTATTGGTACGACTAAGTCGCTATTTGTAGTGAAAACGGGCCAACAAATGGATGCCCAATTGATCCTTGGATACTATAAACATTTGCTCAAACTTCCGCAGCAGTTTTTTGACACCATGCGTGTAGGAGAGATCATCTCTAGGATTGGCGATGCAGTAAAGATTCGGGCGTTTATCAATGATGTAGCCATAAATCTGATTGTCAATCTGATGATTATTGTCTTCTCCTTTGCCTTGATGTTTACTTATTACTGGAAATTGGCGGTGGTGATGGCACTTATTATACCCTTGTATGCAGGTATCTATTACCTGACCAATCGCTTCAATCGTAGACGCGAACGGCAGATGATGGAGCGTGCTGCTGACCTGGAAACTCAATTGGTGGAGTCCCTGAATGCGGTGAAAACTATCAAGCAATTTGGGCTAGAAAATTTTGCAAACCTCAAAACGGAGAATCGATTTGTGAGCCTACTAGATACGACCTATAAATCGGCTCTGAATGGCATCTTTTCGGGTACCTCCTCGGAGCTAGCGAGTAGAGTGTTTACGATTGTATTGCTGTGGGTTGGAGCTGGGTTTGTGATCAACCGACATATTACACCTGGGGAGCTATTATCTTTTTATGCCCTCATCGGCTACTTCACTGGCCCGGCAAGCAGCCTGATTGGTATGAATAAGGTGATACAAAATGCGATGATTGCTGCTGACCGTCTTTTCGAGATCATTGATTTAGAAATCGAAGATGACACCAACAAACTGCACTTGGAGCAAGAGATGGTAGGAGATATTCATTTCAAAAAGGTGCAGTTCACCTACGGTAGCCGGAAGGAAGTTTTTGAAGACCTCAGTATTCGGATTCCTGGTGGACAACTGACTGCAATAGTAGGGGAGAGTGGTTCAGGGAAATCAACGATCGCTGCTTTGATCCAAAAGATGTATCCCTTGAATGGTGGGCATGTGTTGATCGGGAACTATGATCTCCAGCATATCTCGAACCGTAGCCTAAGGGAGCAGATCAGCATAGTACCCCAGCAGCTGGACTTATTTGCGGGGAACATTATTGAGAATATTGCTATCGGGGAGTCAGATCCAGACATCAAAAGGATCATTGATATCTGCGAGCAACTAGGTCTGCTCACTTTTATCGAAGAGCTACCTAATGGTTTTGAGACCTACATCGGAGAGAATGGGGCTAGCCTATCAGGAGGGCAACGCCAGCGGCTGGCTATTGCCAGGGCACTCTATCGCGACCCCACTATTCTCATTCTAGACGAAGCAACTTCTGCACTCGATTCGAAATCAGAAGCCTATGTACAGGAGACTATTCAGCGGCTACGCCAAGCAGGTAAGACGATCATCATTATTGCGCATCGCCTCAGTACTGTAATGGCTGCCGACCAAATTCTTGTCCTCGAAAACGGTCATCTACAGGAGCAAGGACAACATGATTACCTGGTCCAGCAAGGCGGCATCTATGCGAAGCTGTGGGAGCGCCAGGTGGGTAGGAGAGCTTAGGGGTTTAGACGTAGGAGGTTTATTAGGTTATGAGTTTATGAGGTTATGAGGGAGGAGAGCGGGGACTTTGGGACTTGGAGGGGGGAGACTTTGGGACCGGGAGAGAGGGAGATGGGGAGTTGGGAGACTTTGGGACTTTGAGAGTGGGAGTTTTGGAGTGGGAAAACCAGTCAAAGTCTCGATTTAACTAAACTTGAAAACCTTAAAAAAGAAGCTACAGAAATCTCAAAAATTGTAATGAAAGCTAGAAAAACTGTGAAAAGTCGATAGCTCAAAAACATGTACTCATTCACACATTATTCAAAAAATCACTTTAATAAAACAATACAGCTATGAAAACAAAACATTTCACTACAGGACTCAGTCTGCTGGCTTTGCTAGTGGCCTGTGACCAGGAAAAAGAGCAGGAACTCACCGTACCCAACAAAGAGCCGATAATCTTGGAGGAATTCGAGGTGCTACCTGACTTGTCGGAGACAGCCTCGGTTTATGAAATACTAGATGTCGATGGCAATGGGAGCCTAGGGATTCAGGAGATCAGTATTGAATCAGCGGTACAGGAAGTACCAATTTTGGTATTCAATGAAGAGGAGGTTGCGGACTTTTTTGAAACTTATACCATCTCTGATGAAGACCAAGAAGAGGATGTCTCAGACGGATCGCAGCAGGACAAGTTGCCGGTCGAGTCGATGTACACTGTCCAACTAGAAAGTACGGCTTGTGCTACTGTCTCTTGTCGGACTTTGATACGAGAAGAAGCGGAGCGCTTGCAGAAGGTGGCGACACATAACTGCCTGAGTATAATGGCTACGGTAGTATGCTGCGAGCAAGGGCAAGCAAAATCAGTGGGCTTATATATCACACCAGGTGTGATTTGTCAGGAGGTCTCAAGGCAGTCCTTAAGTCCACAGGAAAATAGAGAAACACATTAATTATTTCATCATCAAAACAAATTTTAGCTATGAAAACATCAACTAAGCAACTTACAAAAGCAGAACTAGAAATGATCACTGGAGGATATCATTTCCCCTTCTCGGGAGGATGTACACCCATCTTGGATATCCTGAAGCCTTTGACGACGTATCCAGTAATCCAAAAGTTCATGTTTTAAGATGCATCAACTAAAGAAAGTAGAGCTTTTTGCTTGTCGGGGAGGATATGTTCCCATCACGGGTGGTGGGTTTTCTCTTCTGATCATACGAGGTGTGCAATATCTGTATGAGCGGATTCACGGCAAAGCAGAAGGTGGCCAATTTAATGGCGGCGGAGCCAGCGGCAGCTGGTAAATATTGCGGCTCGGTACCTAAGAGGATTGGAAAACCATGGCGTGTTGCTCTACAAATAGCCATACTCTCCAAGTATAAAGGTCCGGCGAATTACCTGAATTTTGGAATGAACTGCATAGAAAGGCACAGAAGGTAGCCACGACTCGGCAAAAAGAGCCTCACAAGAGAGGAATAAAGTAATCAAAAGCCTAAGGAGTAGCGAAAAGTCCCTCTTCTATGTACACATTTAATAACTATTTTTTAATCTTAGTAACGGTCGATAACCCTTAGTA
>JBELML010000178.1:5509-10378 GCA_042095835.1 Saprospiraceae bacterium | reverse complement strand
AAGGTGTGTAACGAATCATACAAGTGCAAGCTTTTTTCCAAAAGATAGCCAATTTTCTTGCATTTGGAAATAATTTATCCTAGCATTTTACCACGCAAGCTCAATAAATATGAGGCGCTAGCCGCTTTTTGAGGGAGCCCAAATTAATTGACGACTTATGAAAAAACTTTACCTTCTAATCCTAGGAGTTGTTTCCTTGGCGCTCAATGCATGTCAACAAGAACAAAAAGAATGGCAAATCCAGCAGGTTTCTCAGGAGACCTATTCTGTAAAGTCCCATGATTTACAATTATTAGCAATGCCAAGCGAAATTTCGGTGAATACCTCTACTGCTGAGGTTCCCTGGAATTTCCCTGGAGCTAATGTGGTACAGCCTACCCACCAAGAGGAGCAGTTGATTTATTCCAATTTATATGATGGAGTCGACCTCAAGATTTATCATAAAGGAGAGGCAAAAACAGGCTATGATTTTATCCTTCGACCTGGAGCAAAGGTAGAGGATATTTCTATGTTTACCAATGGAAAGAATCCCCAAATTGATCAAGAAGGGAACTTTACCATTGAAGTAGAAGGAGGTAAAATTAGACATTCTGCTCCAATTTCGTACCAAGAGATTGATGGAGAGCTCAAGCACATACAAAGTAGCTTCCAACTCAATGGGGGCTATCTCAATTTTGTTTTGGGAGACTACGATCCATTTTATCCAGTAGTTATCGACCCGATGGTCTCTTTTGAAGCGATGGATATGGCGATGATGCCATTGTGTGATTGTAAAGAGTATATTTATCTAAATGAAGTGCGTGGTACCGTAGGTAGAATCCACAAGTTTTTAGTAGATCCCCTCGCTACGTCTATTTCAAGTAGACTATACCTGCGAGAAATTACCTCTACAGGCTTGCAAACAGATCCTCTAGCTCAAACGGGTACGGCTTGGTATGAAGGAAGTGAGTTACCTAGCCCACATGGATTAGGGTCAGACATAAATGGGTTCCTATATGTCGGGGAAACTAATAGCACTGGAGGAGATATTAGAAAATTCACTTGTGACGGTACCTTACTCCCTGAAGGTACGAATACTGCTGCGGGTGAGTTTAACATACCTACAAATGGCCAATTTAATATTGGATCCATTGGAAATACCATCTATTTTAATTTAGTTCGAGGCCCTGTTAGTGGTGCAGGAAGTGGTGAAGATGGTAGAGCTATTGTTGGCTTTGATGTTTGTACTAATATTCAAGCCGGTACAGCTACCTTGGGAGGTCTACCAAGTGGCGACCATAGAGACTGGGGTTTTTATATTGATCCACGTACCGATTTCTTGTATGCAACTACTGGTTTTATTGGGGATGACAAGGTGTATAGATTTACAGCCGCTGACGTTGCCGCCAATAATACGATTACACCCCTAATTAGTAATCCAAATAATGGAGGAGACCTTAGAGGGATAACCACTGATGCCGACGGAAATATATATGTAGTTACTCAAAACGTGGGTCCAAGTAGTGGGCCTTCTCAAATCACAAAATACAGTAGTACCGGAGCTTTTATTACTGAATCTGCAGAAGACGGGGATGAAAATAATAGTGGATGGGCGGAAGCTATTGGTATTGTCTATAGTGAAGATACTGACCTCTTATTTGTTTCCACTGAGTCAAACTCAGATGACTGCGTTGCTGTATTTAATACCAACCTAGGGTATGTAGGTCGGGCAGTCCCACCCCCAGCTGGTAGCGGCAACGCAAAAGGTATAGCTATAAAAAAGGAGTGCTGTCCAACTGCTGCTGCTACTACTGGTACGATAACGGAAAGTCTTTGTTACGACGGCAGCAATTCTCAAATCATTTTCTTGCAGGATATCCTAGGTTGTGGAGCGAACGCAAGTATTTGTGAAGGGATGTGGTCTAATACTGTTCCTAATGCTAACTTATCTTTTGATCCATGTGCGCTAACCATCACCTTGATGGGCGGTGGTTGCTCGACTTTTGAACTTTCTTCAGTAGGAATGACTACCGGCGCATCTGAGTGCGGAGAATTTACTATTACGATAGAAATTTGTGCCGTGGATCCTCCAAACAGTGGAGCTGCAGTTCCAGCTCAAGGTACATGTGCGGGCCTAAATACGCCTAATGATAATGCAACCATTACTATTCCTGGTATTTCAAATTCCGATGTGGTTGGAATTAGCTCTCCAGGAGCAACACAATACGATGGTCCATCTTATGACATGTCAGCTACTGCTACAGGTTTACAAACGGTACCTGTAACTAATACGGTTACTTTCTCTAGTTTACAACACAATCAAAGTTATGTGATCCGTTTATTCAACCAGGGTAACGGGTGCTCAGTTGATATTCCAGTAACCACACCTACAATTAACTGTACTATAGTTTGTCCAGTGCAACCTGAAGCAGGTACAGGCAGTAGTACTACTGTTTGTAGTAATTCCACCACTGCTATCAATTTAGATGGGTTGGTTACGGGTGGTAATGGAGTTGGCACGGGAGTTTGGTCCTTACAATCAGGTAGCGGGGCAACTTATACGGCTGGCTCTAATATGTTTGTACCCAATGGTGCGACAACGAATTACGTATTCATCTATACAGTGACCGAGCCAAGTTGTAATACGGATATGACATCAGTGACCGTCAATATCACTCAAGAACCGAATGCAGGGACAGATGGTAGTACAGATGCTTGTTCAAACCAATCTACTGCGATTGATTTAAGTGCGCAGCTTAGTGGTAGCCCTGATGGAGGAGGGACGTGGTCAAATGTATCCGGTAGCGGAGCAACATATACGGATGGTTCAAGTATGTTTGTACCAAATGGAGCTACGACAGCTTATGTTTTTCGATATGTAGTTACGGGTAGTGGCGGATGTAGTAATGATACCTCACAGGTGACTGTTAATATCACTCAAGAACCGAATGCAGGGACAGATGGTAGTACAGATGCTTGTTCAAACCAATCTACTGCGATTGATTTAAGTGCGCAGCTTAGTGGTAGCCCTGATGGAGGAGGGACGTGGTCAAATGTATCCGGTAGCGGAGCAACATATACGGATGGTTCAAGTATGTTTGTACCAAATGGAGCTACGACAGCTTATGTTTTTCGATATGTAGTTACGGGTAGTGGCGGATGTAGTAATGATACCTCACAGGTGACTGTCAATGTCAATAACTCTGCTAGTATTTCAGACCCAGCAAACGATGAAGTGTGTGCTGGTGATAATGCTACATTTAGTGTAACCGCTTCTCCTGGAAATACAGGAGGTACCATTACAGGATATCAGTGGGAAGTCAGTACCAACGGTGGAGGTACATTTAGTCCTATTAATGATGGAACAACTTACTCGGGTACAGATGGAGCGACTTTGACGGTACTCAATACGACAACAAGCCAGGATAATCATCAATTTAGAGTCCTTGTCACTGAATTGGCAAATGGTATATCTTGTACAACAACAAGTGCTGCTGCTGGTGTATTAACGGTGAATATTAACCCCGATATTACCGGTTTAGCCGTATCAGTAGATAGCGTTTGTACAGGATTAGCACCAACAGTTACAATTACGGCACCTAATTTATTGACGACGACGACTTACCGGGTTGATTATACCTTAGATGGTGCTGCGATGAACACTACGGGCGTATCCTTTAATGGAAGTGGAGTAGGTACATTCAATCTTGCCAACAACCTAGCAGCAGGCTACTATACTTTGATTATTACTGAGATTACCGACGAAGGCACTACCTGTGATACAGATGCAAGTGCGCAAGGTATCTTCTTAGTAGGTTGTGATTTAGGAGATTTACCCGAGCCAATCTATTCTACTACCATGGGTAGCAATGGAGCTGTGCACCCGATTTTATTCAATAGTTCTGATGTAGCCCTCTTGTATTTAGGTGCACAAGTAGATGCCGAAGATGATGGAGCTCCCGATGTAATGGCTGGAGCGATGCCAGGAGCAGGTGACGATGGTACAGGAATGGATGATGAAGATGGTATTGAATTTTTGACACCACTAGTAGCAGGTGATACAGCAATGATCAATGTGACGGTCTTCAATAATAGTGGTCAAGCGGCCAATTTCTTTGGGTTTATTGATTTCGATGGAGATGGAACTTTAGAAGCCATTAGCGTTATTGCTGGCAACACCAGTTTCGCGAGTACGGGAGCAGCCGTTACCGAGAAGATCACCTTTGCGGTACCAAGTACCACCACTTACTCTACGGGCGGCTTACTTTATAGCCGATTCCGCTTAAGTACAGATGCAAGTTTGGGCGCTAACGGAGTGGCAACCGATGGAGAGGTGGAAGATTATAAATTGACCCTTGGGAAAATTGGTAACCTTGTTTTTGAAGACTACGATTTTGATGGACAACAAGATATGGGAGAACCTGGTATCAATGATGTACCAGTGAACTTAGTTTGGTTAGGTACCGACAATGCCGTAGGAGGATCTGGAACAGCAGCTGATATGGACCTAGGAACGGTAACTACTGGCTCAGGAACTTTTGATCAAGGCGAGTATTACTTCTGTGGACTGATAGCAGGTAATTATAAATTGACTTTTACGAGCCCTGCGGGCTTGACTCCAACACGTAGTAATGTGAATAGTAATGGAGTAGATGTAGTAGACAGTGATGGAACTGTGACGGGGATGGATTTTAGTATGACCATGGAATCCTTTACGCTGGCTAATATTGAAAATTTACCTACTGGCGAAGATGGTAATGGAGATGTTGGTGGAGTAGTCAACGGCTTTCCAGATGCCCAGACGGATGAGACCCACGATCAAGGCTACGCCTGCCTGGATTATGGAGATTTACCACAAGCTACTACTACGGATAGCAACGATGATTTCTT
>JBELML010000178.1:0-5409 GCA_042095835.1 Saprospiraceae bacterium | reverse complement strand
TAGTTCCAGGACTTTTCTTAGGAGACACAGTGATTTGTGATTTAGATGGTACACCTACGCTTGATGCGAGTGGAGATGGTAGTGAAGAAGATGGGATCGCCTTTACCACACCACTAGTACCTGGTAATGGAGCTTGTATAACGGTTAATGCGATGAACGAAACAGATTCGATGGCCTTATTACAAGGTTGGATCGACTGGAATAATAATGGTCAACTGGATGCAGGAGAAGAGCTGAATCTTGAAGATGCTACCTTAGATCCAATGAGCGAATGGACAGATGAAAAGATATGTTTTGATGTTCCATTGGATGCTATCTTTAACGATGGGATGGTATTTGCGCGCTTCCGCTTGAGTATAGATGGCGCCCAAACGGCGAATGGACCAGAAAAATTTAATGAAGCTTCTATTGTGCCTCGAGGAGAAGTAGAGGATTACAAAATCAACGTAGCCAAGATTGGTAATCTGGTATTCGAAGATTACAATTTTGATGGAGATCAGGATGATGATGAGCCAGGTATTGATGGAGTGACGGTGCAATTGATTTGGGCTGGAGAAGATGGTACGTTGGGTAATGCAGATGATTCTACCTATGCGACCTTAACTACCGGACCAGATGGCACTTATGCTTTTGAACAAGGCGAATATTACTACTGCGGTTTAATCCCTGGAACGTATAAATTGACTTTCCTTAGTCCGGATGGTTTGACGCCAACCCGTAGAGATGTGATGAGCAATGGGGATGACGATGAAGATAGTGATGGAGGAATAACGGGTATGGATTTGAGTATGGTGATGGACACCTTTACGATTGGAGATGTAACGACGCTTCCTGAACTTGAAATGGGTAACGGCGACGACGCCCCAGATTCAACAGGTACCTTTGCGGATATGCAAACAGATGAGACGCACGATCAAGGTTTTGCCTGCTTGGATTATGGAGATTTACCACAAGCTACTACTACGGATAGCAACGATGATTTCTTAACTTCCATGATGGACGGGGGAGCGGTACACGCTGTAGTTCCAGGACTTTTCTTAGGAGACACAGTGATTTGTGATTTAGATGGTACACCAACGCTTGATGCGAGTGGAGATGGCAGTGAAGAAGATGGGATTATATTTACCACACCACTCATACCAGGGAATCAAGCATGTATTAAGGTGAGCGCGACGAATATGACAGATTCTACAGCAATCTTCCAAGGTTGGATTGACTGGGATGATTCAGGTACTTTAGATCCAGGTGAAGAGCTTAATTTGACTACAGGTAATATCGCCTCTATGAATGCCCTTACCGAGGAAGAAATTTGCTTTGATGTACCAGTAGATGCAATTTTCAACGATGCTATGGTGTTTGCACGCTTCCGTTTGAGTATAGATGGCGCCCAAGACGCAAATGGTCCTGACAAACTGGACGAAGGAGAGATTGTCCCTCGTGGAGAGGTAGAAGATTATAAAATCAATATTGCCAAAGTAGGGAACTTAGTCTGGGAGGATTATAATAATAATGGTATCCAAGATGTAGGAGAACCAGGGATCGATTCGGTAAAAGTGACTTTAATTCACGCCGGCGAAGATAGAATTTTTGGAACTACAGATGATTACTCCGCTATAGATTCTACCGGGGTAGGTAAAAATGCGGTTGGGCCTCACGCCGATCCTGGTCGTTACTACTTCTGCGGTTTATTAGAAAACGATACAAGTATGTATAAGTTGGTCTTCGAGGCCCCCGATGGCTATAACCCAAGTGACAGTATTAATGTAATGGGAACGACCGACAGCTTAGATAATGATGGATTGGTGAATGCAGCTGGCGACACAGTCAGTTTGATGTTCTTATTAGACGATTTAACGGTTATACCGAGAAATGAAGATGGAATAACAGATTTACCACCAGGAACTACATCTGGCACTTTTGTGGACTCCACCTATGATCAAACCTTTGACGTAGCCTTCATCATGGAAGACTTTGGAGATTTACCCGATCTGGAGTACGTGACCAGTGATAGTCTGAATAATGACGAAGGAGCTAGCCACATCATCCAACCAGATAAATACTTAGGAGCTCTCATCGATAGTGATGAAGATGGAGCGCCAAGTGCAGATGGTATGGGTGATGATGATGATGATTTAGATGATCACGATGGTGTAGAATTCTTAACACCACTGATTCCAGGAGATACAGCGAAAGTCAGATTCACTTACGTATTCGACAATAGCAATTTGAATGGATTTGTCCGTCCAAATACCGGCTATATCGAGATGTATTTAGATATAGATGGAGCAGAAGACTTCAGCGCCGCGGATTCCGTTACTTTCCTTAGTGCTGGTCCGGATGTATCTACCCAGACGGTCTTGAATAATGGATCTTTAGCCATCCCAGCAGCGAGTGGAGTAAGAGATACAGTAGTCTGTTTCATTGTACCAGAGGATGCTAGTTTCCCAGGTGGAGAGGCCAGAGTAAGGGTACGCTTAGGTTGCGAAACGGGCATGGGCCCTGATGGCGTAGTGCCAGGTGGAGAAGTAGAAGACTACCTAGTGCCATTAGCTAAAGTAGGTAACCTAGTATGGGAAGACTACAACAATAACGGTATCCAAGATACAGGTGAACCAGGAATCGACTCAGTGGTAGTGACTTTAGTCCACGCCGGAGAAGACCAAGTTTTTGGTACAGCGGATGACTTTGTAAGTGTAGATACCACAGGAGTTGATAAAAATGCAGTAGGAGAGCCACATGGCGATGATGGCCGCTATTACTTCTGCGGTCTAATCGAGAACGATACATCGATGTATAAACTACTATTTGATGCACCAGACGAATACAACCGCAGTGATAGTATCAATGTATTCACGACTACGGATAGCTTAGATAATGATGGTATTCAAGGAATGGGCGATAGTGTAAGTGTAATGTTCTTACTAGATGATGTAAGCGATTTACCGGTTGAAGAAGACGGTTTAACGGATCTACCACCCGGAGATCCATTTGCGAACTTTGCAGACTCGACTTACGATCAAACGATCGATATCGCCTTCATCATGGAAGACTTTGGCGATTTACCTGATCCGGAATATGTGACCAGTGATAGTCTGAATAATGACGAAGGAGCAAGCCACATCATCCAACCAGATAAATACTTAGGAGCAGCAATTGATAGTGATGAAGACGGTGCGCCAAGTGCAACAGCCGAAGGTGATGATGATGAAGATATCGCCGACGAAGATGGTGTAGAATTCTTAACACCACTTATTCCTGGAGATACAGCGAAGGTCAGATTCACCTATGTGTTCGACAATAGCAATTTGAACGGATTTGTCAGACCCGATGTAGCCTATATCGAGATGTATTTAGATACAGATGGCACAGAAGACTTCAGTGCAGCGGATTCGGTGACTTTCATTAGTGCTGGACCAAGTGTAGATAATCAAGTTGCTTTGGGAGATGGTTCCCTACCATTGACAGCGATGCCAGGAACTCAAGAGATGGTGGTCTGTTTCATTGTACCAGCAGATGCGAGTTTCCCAGGAGGAGAAGCGAGAGTAAGAGTACGCTTAGGTTGTGAAACGGGCATGGGCCCAGATGGTGTGATCCCAGGCGGTGAAGTCGAAGATTATATCGTACCACTCGTGAAAATCGGTAACCTAGTTTGGGAAGATTGGAACTACGATGGTATTCAACAAGACTTTGAGCCCGGCATAGATAGTGTACAGGTGGTGTTAATTCACGCTGGAGAAGATGGACTCTTCGGTACGGCGGATGACTTTGAAAGTATCGATTCTACGGGTATTGGTAAAAACGTAGATGCCAGCACTACTCCTGATCACAGCGATGAAGGTCGCTACTACTTCTGCGGATTAATCGAGAACGACACAAGTATGTATAAAATCGTGGTGATCACACCCGAAGATATGCAGCCGAGTATTGCGGATACGAGTACAACTACGGATAGCCTAGATAGTGATGGGCTACTCTTCCCAAGTATGGGACTAGATTCGGTACAGGTGATGTTCTTATTGGATTCAATAGGAGATCAGCCCCTTGAAGAAGATGGGGTGACGGATTTAGATCCAGTGGGTTCAACGTTTAAGATGTTTACAGATTCGACCTATGATCAGACCTACGACTTTGCTTTTGTTGGGGTTGATTATGGAGATCTACCGGATACGAGTTATGTGACAGTAGATAGTGTAGGAGGCCCAAAACACATCATCCAACCGAATAAATTCCTAGGATTTGGAGTAGATGGTGAGCGAGATGGTCAGCCAGAAGCACTAGCTGGTCTGAGAGCAAACGGAGATGATGGCACGATCAGTGATTATGTACAAGGTGTACTCGCTACCCCTGGCGATGATGAAGATGGAATTGAATTCCCAACGCCACTAGTACCAGGCTATGAAGCCTGTGTGGAAGTAACCTATACGGCCGAAGATACCGCAGGCCTGAGTAGAGATGGCAACACCTTTGTGAGTGCCTGGATCGACTTTGATGGCGATTCGATTCTACAAGCAGACGAAAGAGTGGTCTTCAATAAGCGGGATGGTAATTTGATGGCGGATAATGTGAATCCACTGCTACCCAACGGTACAGATACGACGATTCGCTTCTGCTTCACCGTACCAGAAGATGCGACCTTCCAGGGCGGAGCAATCAGAGCCCGCTTTAGAATGAACTGTGAGCCAAATCCAGATGATGTAGGGCCTGATAGTTTGCTGATTGGTGGAGAGGTAGAAGACTACCACTTGCCAGTAGCTAAAGTAGGTCAATACACCTGGTTTGATAATGATCTCAGAGGAGATCAAGAATTCACCGACGCACCAAATGCAGGTACTCACATCGACGAAGAAGGGATCAATGATGTAGACTTTGTGCTGATCTGGCATGGAGAAGATGGGGTTTTTGATACAGATGATGATCGCAAATACATCAAGACTAGCGCCACAGGTAGCTTAGGAGAGATGGAAGATATGGGAGCGGGCACTGCGGATGGTATTTACTACTTCTGTGGACTACAAGAAGGAAGCTTTACGGTACTACCATTGAAATATGCGAACAGCACCAATGTTGGCATGGATACGATTTATGCTTCAGATAGTACGCTGTACGATATTAGCAACCCAGATACAGTCACTATAGACGGTACTCCTACACCACGCTTCGAGCTCACACCAGAGCGCAAGATTCTAACTAGAGTAGCGAATATTGCACCAGATACACTAGAAGATAGCAACGGTGATCCGACCTACAGCTTCAGTCTACCAGACCTCATAGAAGCCGGACTAGTGACAGGCGAGGATGCGAATGGAGATGTACCGATGGTACTGAACTATCCAGATACACTGACGGATTTGACGATGGACTTTGGTTGGGTACAGGAGCCCAATGTAGAGCTACTACAACGCATTGTGG
>JBELML010000177.1:0-10954 GCA_042095835.1 Saprospiraceae bacterium | reverse complement strand
TTTGAATTGGAGTTTCAGTAGGAATTATAAAAAATTGCAGGGTAATTTTTTGGTGCGTTTGCCCTAGTATTTATTACCTTATTGAATTATCTTGAGAAAAATCTCAGTATGACGGTATATCGATATAAATTACTACCAGGCTTAATTGGTATTGCCAAGTTTGCAGTTCCTATCATTTTATTCTCTTTTGTGAGGGAAGGTCTTGCTTCACCGTTTTGGAAAACCATTGGTCTTTTCTTGATCGTGATATTTTCGCTCTGGATGGTATATGACCTCAATAAATGGTTGATTAAGTATGCCACCGATGGAAATACACTCATTGTACATCATGGAATTACGGGCATGAAAGGTTACCCATTCGCCATGATCCGTCGGATCGTCATCCGGGATGAGAAAAGGCTCAACGGCGCCAGTCAACAGATGACCATTTTCCTCGATGATGGCAAGAACCTTAAAATAGAATATGATTTCCTACAGGACCCAGATGGGTTTTTGGCTCATTTTCAAAAATACAAAGGAGATTATAAGATCATCTTGCAGGATGTAAAAGGAAATTTAAAACCCACTACCTGATCAATTTAGGATGAGTTTTTTTGTTAATTGCTTACCTTTTCTATCTGCAACTTTTACAATAAAAATACCTCTCCCCAATGCCGAAGTTTCCAAAATTAAGGATTCAGAATCAGTGTCACCCAGATTAAAGAGTAATTGACCAGCCAATGTATAGACCTCAACTTTCTTAATCTGATGTCCTTCCCATTCAATTGAAACCTGCCCCTGAGCTGGATTGGGGTAAAGGTTAAATTGATCCAATTGACCGTCCAACTCTTCACTTACTGAAGTACTCAGGGCGCAAGCATTCACATGCCTAATCAGAAATTCATTGCCGCTTTCTCCATCAGTTGTATTGATAGATTGCGCTGGGATGTATGCTTTTACATCGGGTAAACCTGCAGCAATCGCACCTAAATAGATTTCACGACCATGAAAGGAGTGGTGGAACAAATCATCACTAGGGCGTACAGCAGGTGATCTACTGTAAACATATACTGGAGGATCATCAGCAGACATATGATACAGCATATCAACATCTTGTCGATATTGAATTAACCTTGGTTCTTCTGTGATTTGGTAAAGAGAATCCAAACCACCATAGAAATTAGAGACTCTCTGGAATGATAAGAGGTTTGCAATACTATCTAAGGTGTAATTGGTTCCTTGTCCATCAAAGTCATTATAGACTTGTGATTCCCATTTATATAAATCGTAAGTAGATTGACTACCGTAGGCTAATACCGCACAAAGTCTAGTCGACTCCCTTAAGACCGGATCTTCAGCATTGGGATCAGCCATATCTGATCTTGTTCCTAGCCATAGACCTGTTCCAGACCCGGCTGATGTACCAATTGATGCTATTTTTTCTGGATCAATGTGGAATTCTTCGGCGTAGTATCTTATAAATTGTAAGGCCCGTTTCGAATCACCTAAACTTTTGATCACGCCTTCTTCGTCAGGCCCTACATCGTTAATTACTCGATACCCAATACTTGCATAAGCGAAACCATTACTTAAGAAATATTTTACCTCGGCCCTTCGGTCTTCGTTGTTAAAAACAGTACCTGGATTACCACCAGTAAAACCGCCTCCATGAATATATACTACTAGAGGATAGCTGCCTGTAGTATCCGGTAGAAATAAGTGGAATAATTGTCTTTCTGGTTCAATATCATCGTAGTTGATATTAATGGCCACCACCGCCTTGGGATCATCAATATCAAAATTATCAGGAATTGATCTGAATTCTAGCGAGGGCTGACTATGTCCAACATTTAAGGTAAAAAGCAAAAGCAAAAGAGGGAAAGCAATTTTCAGAGTGCGTTTCATTTCTAAAAGATTATCAATATAATTATCGTCTATAATAACTTCTCTAGGTCATATTCTCTACTACCTAAAGGATCATTTTGCACTTAGGTAACTTTAAATACTCCTACTTTTGCTACATCTCAATATCAGCATCTCCTCAAACCCACTAACTCTCCAACTTCCCTACGCCTCCACGCACCAAGTCCCCAGGTCCCAAAGTCCCCTAGTCTCAAAGTCCCCCAGTCTCTCGCTCTCCCAAGTCTCCCAGTCCCAAAGTCTCCCCGTCTCAAAGTCCCCAGTCCCTACATCTCCAAATCAATCCACTCAAAATCAACACGTCTTCGAATCAAATCTGTGCGTAGTATTCTTACTCGTAGAGGATCTCCCATTCGGTAGCGCTTCTGGCTTCGGTTTCCGGTGATAAAGAGTCGAGAATCTGCTACTTCAAAGCTTTCTTTCAAGGAGTCGAATGCGACCATTCCTTCGCAGTGGTTATCGACGAGTTCTACAAAAATACCACGATCAGAAAAGCCGGAGATGCGTCCGTCAAATTCCTCACCAACGTGTTTTTCTAAGTATTCTACTTGTTTGTATTTGATAGATTCACGCTCAGCTTCGATGGCTTTGCGCTCTTGTCGAGAGATATGCTGGCATTGCTCTTCTAGTTGAGCTTGGTTAGTCCTGAAGGTTTTACCATCCAAGTTAAGCTCCAATAGTCGATGAGCCAATACATCGGAATATCGTCGAATCGGGGAGGTGAAATGCGAGTAATTGTCAAAACCCAAGCCGTAATGGCCAATATTGTTGGAGGTATATTCTGCCTTTGCCATCGTCCGAATCGCCATGGGTTGCAGCAATTTCAAGCCAGGATTATTGGCTGCCGCCGCCATCAATCCATTGTAGGCTTTCGCTAAAGATTGTGGTGAACTGACATCCATGTCGTGACCTAATTCTGCGGCAAAACGAGCAATCTCGGCTGCTTTATCTAAATCTGGCTCATCGTGAACACGATACACAAAAGGAATCTCTTGTTCTGCCCTTTGCCCCTTCAGCGTGATATAGGTGGCTACTTCCCGATTGGCGAGTAACATAAAATCCTCTATGAGCATATGTGCTTCTTTGCGAACTTTGAGGTAGAGATCAATCGGTTCTCCTTTTTCATTGAGTTTGAATTTGATTTCTTCGGTCTCAAAGTTAATAGCGCCATCCTTGAATCTTCGCTTGCGCAACACTTTGGCTAGGCGATTGAGCTCAAGCATCTCTGGTACAAAATCTCCAGATTGGGTATCCATTACTTCCTGAGCTTCGCCGTAAGTAAACCTGCGATCAGAGTGTATGATGGTTTTTCCAAACCAACGCTTGGTGATTTTATCTTTCTCATTAAAGGTGAAGATTGCGGAGAAGCAGAGTTTATCTTCGTTAGGACGCAGCGAACACACGCCATTAGATAGCTTTTCGGGTAGCATAGGCAATACGCGGTCTACTAAATATACAGAAGTAGATCGCTCTAGGGCCTCTTTGTCTAAAGGACTATCTGGCTGTACATAATAGGTCACATCGGCGATGTGTACTCCAATTTCTGTATGGCCATTGTCTAACTTTTTAAAAGATAAAGCATCATCAAAGTCTTTAGCGGTATCGGGGTCAATAGTAAAGGTGATGGTTTGCCGAAGATCCCGTCGATTGGCAATTTCTCCTTCAGGTATTTCCAATGGAATAGCTTCAGATGCTGCCATGACTTCTTCAGGAAAATCTAGTTGGAATCCACTATTGATTAATATGGATTTCATTTCGATATCACTGCTACCGGCTTTGCCTAATACAGAAGTGACTTCACCGACAGGGTAGGCTTGCTTATCTCCTGGCCAGTCGGTGATTTTGACGACCACCTTCTCTCCGTCTTTGGCCCCTTTATTGTGTTCCTTATCTACCAGGATCTCCATTGGAGAGGGCCCGTCTGGAGAGACTAGGGCGTACTTTGGGTATTCCCAATAGGTGCCCATGAAGTGTACTCTTGAGCGCTCTATGATTTCTACGACTTCGCCCTCCATTTTGCGGCGGCCACGGGGTGTCCATGCTCTGATTTTTACAAGATCTCCGTTTAGGGCGGTGTTCATGTATTTAGCAGCTACGTGTACATCTTCATCTCTTCCGTCAATCACAATATAGCCAGAGCCTAGGCGGGTCATATCTACTCGGCCTTCAAAGAAGGTTTTACTTCTGGTTGGTGGAGGAGTACCTCTAGTTTCCCATTTATATTTATAGTCTCCCAAGTGGACGACTTTTTTACTTTCTACTAATTGATCAAGGGCAAACTGAACCGCATCTTTGTTGTTCAGTATTTTCATTTTTTTGATGATCTGCTTGGGATTGAAACGTTTTTTAGGGTTTCGTTTGAGGAGTTTTGAAATTTCAAACTGGAGTTGTTTAGATGTTAGTTTGTTTCCTTTTGTTTTTGAGGTTCTTTTTCTTTGTTTACTCATTGTTGTGTTTTGTAAAAATTTGGTTTTTAAGGGTTGAAAAGGTTGAAGTATCGTCTTAGTGCTACATGTTATGACCTTTTCAACATTGTTTCGTTAAATTTAATCAATAAAAATAATCTTACCTTCTGGTAATAATTCTAATTTTTGGGTAGTACTTTTTGAGGCATCGAAATGATGAGGAGCTTGGGCGGGCTGTTGACCAGATACGATGAGAATTTCAAAATCGCTATCAATTGTAGCTACTGACTGGATTAACTGGTCTTGATCAGAAAAAGTTCCAGCGATCACCTGTTTATCCATAATTTCTGCTTTTTTATTGATAGTGACCATGATGAATTGGTGATTCAGTAATCCGGCTTTCCAATACACAAGCGCATGAAAGTCAAAAGTATTGGGTAGTTTAAAACAAGGCGCGAACTCCGTGAATTCATCGACTTCTTCTTGTTCTAAAGGTAGGAGATACTGCTGTAAAATATCTGCACTGAAGGGCTTGTTCTCCCGGCTGAAGATGAAAGCCGTTTCATCAGTCAAGGTGATAGGAAGCTCTGTTTCGGGAAAGTAGTCCAAAAAGGTAGCGAATGGAATTGGTATCGGTTGGTTCATATGTGTCGAATAAATCTCAGGAACAAATGTAGGCCATTTGTGGTTGACCTCGAATTAAATTAATCGCTAATTTTGATTCATTCTAAATAAATAAGCTCTTCATCAATTGTCCGAACCTAGATTGGGCTAGTGGCCTTAAATAATTAGATTTGTGACTACTCAGCCTAATTCAAGATATCCAAACAAAGGATACTAACTAAATTGATTGTAAACAAACGCAAAACGTATGAACGGATTCAATAAATTCCTATTCTCTTCAATTGGGAATAAATTATTGGTAGCCATTACTGGTCTTTTCATGATTTTATTTCTGATAGTACATCTACTCGGGAATTTACTACTACTCATTAATGAGCATCAGGGGGAGCAGTTCAATGCTTACTCAGAAATCATGGAGTCCAATATTTTAATCAAAGTCATCGCTTATACCTTGTATGCCTCTATTTTACTACACTCCTACAAGGGATTGATGATCTATTTGAAAAATAGAAAAGCTAGAGGAAAAGTAAAGTATGCCGTGAGAACGGGTTCAAAGACTTCTTTTGCTAGTAGAAATATGATGTTGTTGGGTACATTGGTACTCTTCTTTATCGCGATTCACATGGGGCAGTTTTGGTACGAATTCAAATTCACAGATTTAGAAGCCAGAGGAGTGACTAATTTCGAAGTTGTCCAAACGGCCTTTAAAGAACTGTGGATTGTCATTGTCTATGTCATTGGTTGTATTGCTTTAGGCTACCATTTGTCACATGGCTTTCAATCTGCCTTTCAAACGCTTGGATTACGCACGGGAAAATATACTGGATTAATTCGGGGTTTAGGACTTGGGTTTTCTATTGTACTTCCTTTACTTTTTGCAGTTATTCCTGTTTTTATGTACCTCGATTTCTATCCACTAGGAGAGTTTAAAGTAATTCCAGGTCAAGATTAGTAAACAAAAAAATTAATATAATGAGCATCAAACTCGATAGTAAAACGCCAGCTGGGAATTTGGGCGATAAGTGGGTCAACTACCGATCGACCATGAACCTAGTGGCTCCTAATAATAAGCGTAGACTTGAAGTAATTGTAGTTGGTACTGGCT
Organism: Saprospiraceae bacterium; assembly: GCA_042095835.1. GTDB lineage: Bacteria > Bacteroidota > Bacteroidia > Chitinophagales > Saprospiraceae > DATFKA01. The sequence goes on along the minus strand of JBELML010000177.1, from coordinate 4,921 downwards.
TGGCTGGTGCATCAGCTGCCGCTACTTTAGGAGAGCTGGGATATAAGGTAAAAGCTTTCACTTATCATGATAGTCCGCGTAGAGCACACTCCATCGCTGCTCAGGGAGGTATCAATGCTGCAAAGAATTACCAAAACGACGGAGATAGTGTCTACCGTCTTTTCTACGATACCATTAAAGGTGGAGACTACCGCTCACGCGAGTCCAATGTACATCGCCTTGCGGAGGTCAGCCGAAATATTATTGATCAAGCCGTAGCACAGGGTGTACCTTTTGCTAGAGAATACGGTGGTCTATTAGCCAACCGCTCTTTCGGTGGTGTGCAGGTAAGTAGAACCTTCTACGCCCGTGGTCAAACTGGGCAGCAACTTCTATTAGGTGCCTATCAATCTTTGTCTCGTCAGGTTTCTTTGGGTACGGTAGACTTGTACAACCGCCATGAGATGCTCGATTTGGTGAAAGTTGACGGAAAAGCACGCGGTATTATTGCCAGAAACCTGGTGACTGGCGAACTAGAGCGATTCGCAGGACACGCAGTAGTCTTGGCTACAGGTGGTTATGGAAACGTTTTCTACCTTTCGACCAATGCCATGTATTGCAACGTATCTGCCGGATGGCGAGCGGTGCGCAAAGGGGCTTTGATGGCCAATCCATGTTATACTCAAATCCACCCTACCTGTATTCCTGTATCTGGGGACTATCAGTCCAAGTTGACTTTGATGTCAGAGTCCCTTCGAAACGATGGTAGAGTATGGGTGCCTGGAAAACAAGAAGATGCAAAAGCAATCCGCGAAGGCCGCAAATCGGCCCTTGATATTGCCGAAGAAGATAGAGATTACTACTTAGAAAGAAGATATCCTGCCTTTGGAAACTTGGTACCACGTGATGTAGCTTCTCGTGCTGCCAAGGTAGCTTGTGATGAAGGTTTAGGTGTGGCTCCTACCGGATTAGCAGTATTCCTTGATTTTAGTGCGGCTATCCAACGATATGGTAAATCAGCTGCCAATTCTCAAGGAATTCATAACGCCAGTGCGGCAAAGATTACAGAATTAGGTAAGAGTGTCGTAGAAGAGAAATATGGTAACCTCTTTGAGATGTATGAGAAAATCACTGGTGAGAATCCCTACGAAGTACCTATGAAAATCTATCCAGCGGTGCATTACACTATGGGTGGTATCTGGGTAGACTATAATTTGGAGACGAACGTACCTGGTCTTTTTTCGATCGGTGAAGCCAACTTTTCTGATCACGGCGCCAATCGCCTTGGTGCTTCAGCTTTAATGCAAGGTTTAGCAGATGGCTATTTTGTACTGCCTTATACTATTGGTCAATTCTTGAGTGGTGAAATTCGTACGCCCAAGTTTGATGCCGATAGCGCAGCCTTTGAAGAAGCGGAGAAAAAAACGCAGGCACGTATCGAAAAATTAATGAGTATAAAAGGGAATCAGTCTGTAGAAAGCTTCCACCGTCGTCTAGGAAAGATCATGTGGGACTACTGCGGTATGTCTCGTAATGCAGATGGCTTGAAGTCGGCTATTACTATGATCCGTGAATTAAGAGAGGAGTTTTACAAGGATGTATTCATTCCTGGAGAAGCCAAGGAATACAACCCTGAATTGGAAAAAGCTTTAAGAGTAGCAGACTTTTTGGAGTTAGGAGAAGTCATGTGCTACGATGCTTTGAACAGAAACGAGTCTTGTGGAGGTCACTTTAGAGAAGAATACCAAACAGAAGGTGGTGAGGCATTAAGAGATGATGAAAACTTTGCCTACGTAGCTGCTTGGGAGTACACAGAGTCTGGTCAAGAGCCTATTCTACACAAAGAAGAATTAGTCTTCGAGAATGTAGAACTCAAGACCCGTTCTTATAAGTAATCGCCATTTTCTAAACCAGAAAAAAGAAGTATATGAAATTAACACTCAAAATTTGGCGCGAAGGTGGCCAATATAAAAAAGGGCAATTTGTAACTTATCAATTAGATAATGTAAGTGAGCACATGTCCTTTTTAGAAATGCTAGATGTACTCAATGAGGAATTGATTGCCAAAAAGGAGTCTCCAGTTGCTTTTGAGCACGATTGCCGAGAAGGTATTTGTGGTACCTGTAGCATGGTGATCAATGGTCATCCACACGGACCTAATACTGGTACGACAGCTTGTCAGCTGCACATGCGTTATTTTAAGGATGGAGACACCATCACGATTGAGCCATTCCGCGCAGTAGCTTTTCCTGTATTAAAAGATTTGGTCGTACAGCGCGATGCTTTCGATCGTATTATTCAAGCAGGAGGTTATATCTCTGTGAATACTGGTCAAGCTCAAGACGGTAATGCTGTACCCGTAGAAAAAGATACGTCGCTGAGAGCCTTTGATGCAGCGGCTTGTATTGGTTGTGGAGCATGCGTAGCAGCTTGCCCTAATGCCTCGGCTATGTTATTTGTAAGTGCTAAGGTGTCTCACCTAGCGACCTTACCACAAGGCCAAGTAGAAGCAAAGCGCAGAGCCCAGAAAATGGTTGCCCAGATGGATGAAGAGGGTTTCGGTTTCTGCTCCAATATCGGCGCTTGTGAGGCAGAATGTCCTAAAGAGATTTCTGTAGATAATATTGCTTTGATGAACAGAGAGTACCTCTCTTCTGCCTTTTCAGCCCAAGAATAAAATCTATTATCCAGTAATATGTGCAAATGCCCTGAGTGTTGGTTAATCCTGCTCAGGGTATTTTTTGTTAAGAATAAAAACCTCTTTTTATGATAGACTACTGTTATAGATTTTTTTGCCTATGTCTTTTAAGTTTGGCACCTTATCTTTCGACTGCCCAAACTCCCATCGATTGGATTGCCCTAGCTGACATCCAACTCGAAGAGAAATCAGATCCCGAGTTTGGAATTGACTATTTCCAAGCTTCTTTTGGCTCGATTGCTACTTTCGAAGGGCAAGAGGTCAGTATTAAAGGGTTTATTATTCCTTTAGATCCTCTGGGTACTCAATATGTGCTTTCCAGAAATCCGCAAACTTCTTGTTTTTTCTGTGGTGGAGCGGGACCCGAAACGGTGCTTAAGTTGGAGTTGAAACCTTCTGCCTTTAAACGCTATAAAACGGATACTAACCTCACTTTTAAAGGTACTTTGAAACTCAATACCGATACTAGGGAAGACCTATTATATGTATTAGAGGAAGCAGAAGAGTTTTAGCGCTATCGGTTCACTACAATTCGCTGCGTTTCTTTTTGATCAAGCGCCTTGTTTTCTAGTTCAATCCAGTAGACGCCAGTCGGTAGATTATTGGTAGCCAGTAGTTGCTGAAAGCTAGTATTCGCCGTTCGATTGATCAAGACTTGTCCACTACTACTGATTAATCGAAGGGTGGTCTCAGGGACTAGCAGTAAGGCACTTTGTACCTGTATAAGATCTGTAGTAGGGTTTGGATAGACCTTCATGGTCATCGACTCCACGCCATCTGGATCACATGGCGACGATTGAGCGTAATAAAAAACAAAACGGCTTTTTAATTGCAAATTAGCGTCTGGAAAATCCGCGTTGAAATTTTTGGTATTCGTGGAGATATCCTCCAAAATGTTCCCCGCACAATCTCTAGTGTAATCATTGGTGTTTCTATATTCCCTAATTAATGCACCATCTCGGAAAATTCGGTTGGCGGTTCTTTGCTGTTGTATATAGCCATCTTCATCATAAGTATAGCGTAGAAGATTGGAAATCTGTGTGCTGATTTCACGGCTGTTAAAGAAATATTCTTGGTTAAAAATTAGACGCTCTCCATTGGGACTGAAGGTATACTCCGTAATGGAATTGGTCTCCCAAGTACTCGTACTATCTACATATTCTTCTTCTATTCTAGCCGAATAATCTAGCTGATTTCCTTGGTAATTATAAAGCGTTCTTACATTTATGGTATCATTACTGAAGTCGATAATTTGAGTTTCCTCTCGAATTAATCTGCCTAAATCGTCCCGGCTAGCTATATAATCTCGATTAGGAACATACTGACCCCTCTGCCATCTTCTGGTTGTAGCGCGGTAAAGTTCGCCTTGCCGATACTCGTAATCTGTTGCGCTTTCTAATCCTCCTTGATCATTGATGTTTTCAATTCTTGTAGGCTCACAAAATTGGTTGCTGGTCTGCCGACTTCTACTGTAGGCAATCCATTCATCATTGTTTTCTTGTTGTCTACTTTCATAAATAATTAAGCTTATACAGCCATCTCTATCGTAGGAGTACCGAATCCGAGTGCCATCATTATAGGTAGGTGAAATAAATTGATCCAAAGAGAGCTGCCCCTCTCCATTGTATTCTAAGGTGCGAATGGATACAGTATCAAATTTATTTAAAAAAACATTGTAGAAAAGTTGGAGTTCATAGACCAATTGGTCATCGAGGTTGTAAACACTTTCTCGGTAGAAGGAGTTAGGCCGTTGCTCAATTATATTCCGGTCATAGGTTTTGACTAATCGATTTTGCTTATCGTATTCGTAGAAGGTCCTATAATAAAGCTCCCATTCAGAGGAGAGCTCTTCTTCTAGATAGTATTCCATTAAGACAGGTTCTGCGTCCTGTCCTTTTAAAAAAGGCAAGAAGCAAAAGCAAAAAAGGAGTTTAAACAACAGTCGTGGTTTCATAATAGCGTGCTTATAGTATCTCCTATTAAGATACCAAACTTTGTAAAACCATACAAGCCCCGTTTTGCTAAGTAACGGACAGAGAATAAGTTCCGTATTTTGATCGAGAAGATTTTGAGCCAAGACAAGGCAAAAAACGTAGGCAATGCAGGGCATAGACGAGGCTTTTTAACGCCGTATTGGAGCAAAAGATTCCATCAAAATCGGTAAGTTATTTTTTGGCTGTTACTAATTGCAGACGGTGTATTTTAAAGGATCAATACTCTACTACAATTTTTCCAAAATGTTGG
>JBELML010000176.1:0-11372 GCA_042095835.1 Saprospiraceae bacterium | reverse complement strand
CACCTGACACTTGGAACCTGACACTTGACACCTGGAACCAGACACCTAGCAAAGCACAGTCTAAATCAAGATTCCTCCATAATTTTCACTTGTGGTGGTAGAAAGACACTGGCATCTCCCCCGCCCTTTATAATTTCGCGGACGATGGTAGAGCTGATATGAGAGTAGCCTGGCTGCGCAATCAGGAAGATGGTTTCCAAGCCACCACCGATAATGTTATTCAGTTGAGAAATGGTTTTTTCGTAGTCAAAATCGGAGGAATTTCTTAGGCCACGTAAGAGGTACTTCGCTCCAATCTTTTTACAATAGTCGGCCGTTAGGTTTTGGAAATGACCGACTTCCACTTTGGGTTCGTCTGCAAAAACGGCCTCCAACCATTCTAGGCGCTGCTCTAAACTGAATAAGTATTTCTTCTGGGTATTGATCCCCACAGCAACAATGATTTTATCAAAAAGAGGTAAGGAACGCGTCACTAAATCTACATGCCCGACCGTGATAGGGTCAAAGCTACCTGGGAAAACCGCGATTTTAGACATGGTTATTCGTTTTGTGGATATCCTATAAGAAGCGCAAGATAAAAAAATGCAATTTAGTTACGATCAAAAAATAACTTATTGATTGGTGGCGGAATTCTTTGTCCGTTACTTAGTCTAGCACCTTGATTTGAATAGATGCATAGTGCACTTTACTATCTGGATCATGGGCTTGTATTCCGATGGTACCACTTCCAATGCGGCGACCCGTCCTATCCCAATCTTCGGGTTGATTCCAGACCACTTGGGTCTCTCCATTTACTTTGATAGTGATGGTTTGATCTTTTACGATGATGTGATAATCGAACCACTTGCCATCTTTAGAGGGTGCTTGCTTTTGGTGAAGGAAAACCTCCTGATTTTGATTGACCCTGACTAAGGGGTGAGACTTGGTTTTGTCTTTATCCGGCGCCCAAATATTGACGACACCGTAGAGGCTACCCGTTTTTTTAGCATCGGTATGAGTAGAATTCACCTGGGCTTCAAATCCGGCTTCTGGCCAACCTGATTCCTGGTATTTGGTATGAAAATACACACCTGAGTTTGCACCTTTGGTGGTTTTTGCTTTCACTTTTAGTTCGAAGTTTTTGAAATCTGCATCACCCACTGATCCAGAATAAAAGAGGTGGGACCGCCCATCTACACATTTTAACAAACCATCCTCTACTATAAAGGAGTTGGGTTTTTCCTTGGCTGCCGTCCAGCCATCTAGATTTTTGCCATTAAACAACTCAATAAATCCATCGTTTTGGGCAGTAACAAAGGTGAAGCAGCATAAGCAAGCTAGAAGCGTAAAATAGCGCATGATGTTTGACTGGATTAATTAGACGAGTAATTTAAGAAGAGTATGTTTAAATTTTATTTTTGATGGTGTTTTTTTAGGGCAAACGCACCAAAAAAAATTACACTGCAATTTTTTATAAATTCAACTAAAACTTCAATTCAAAACCGCTCTAGCATCTTCATTTTTGTCATTCGATACAAAAACGAAGCAAAAAAATCTTGCCTAGCCAAACTCGCTCCGCTCAAACAATGCCTAGGCGGCCTCCCGCACTTCACTTATGACCTTTTTTACACTTAATTCCGAGTAATATGCAATTCTTTTTCAGTTTTTATTTTAATGCGTTGGCCTTAGTGTTTTTTTTGTATTTTCAACAGGCCTGCTGCTTAGAAGAGCGCAGAAACTCCAATGCTCTATAGCGGTTTAAAGCGTAAATTTCGGAAGCGGATAGTGCCTTGACCAGCCGCTTGTAATGAAATGAAACCTTTCTCCAATTGATTATCTGTTTTGTCAACAACCAATTGGTTATTGATCCATGCCTTGAGCTGAGTGCCTTGACAACGAATTTTATACGTATTCCACTGATTGATCGTATTCACATGGGCTAAGGGAGGACCGTGCGTCACGAGTGCTCCTGTACGAAAAGTCTGGTTGGGATGATTGTCCCAGATATTGAATTCATAGCAATCGGTTGCGGAAAGTACACGCTCCTGGCACCTAGCGAAAATACCAGAATTGACTGTACTATCTGGTTTGAAATCAATTATCAGCTCAAAATCTCCATATACTGCCTTCGTCATAAAAGCACTCATCCCTGAGTCGACTTTTGCGACTAGCTGTTTCCCTTGGAAAGTCCATTCTGCCTCTTCTGAGATCGTCCAATCCGTAGCTGAAAATAAGTCTGGTTTGATGGCACCTTGATAGGCGCAGGTGCATAAAATCAAACATAGAACCAAACCGAATAAACCTTTTATAAACTGCATATACTTCTTTTTTACTAACGGACAATAATCAATTTCTCAATACCTCGCTGACGATCTTGTAGTATTTCTACCCAATAGACGGTTCCCTTTAGATCGACATCGATTAAGGTCCTTTTGGTCTGGATGCTTTGGCGATGTATTAGCCTACCAGCAAGATCAAAAAGACGGAGTTCTGCCGGCTCCTCTTTTTCTAATTCTACAAAAATAGGTCCATTCCCCGGATTAGGTACTAACTGAAACGCTAGTGATGGCTGCTCCTGCCCCGGACGAACAGCAGTGACTTGTGCATCGCAAATCAGGTTGAGCGTAGTATCTTTATCTAATGTAAAGCTTTGGCGAATAGTCTCTGCTCCACAGCCATAAAACACCTCATACTTCCCTTTAAACCCATCAATAGAAGCAAGCCCCTCGTTGGAAGTCATAGCGGTGGTATCTGTCCACCATTCCTCAAAAACCAGTTCAAAATATCGCTCGCCTGCTGGCGTTACCGACCAATCTTCTGCAAATAAATGCGCTCCTGGATTCAACCAATAATGGCCATCCCAAAAGTTCCAAAAGATAAAACCATCCATACTTTCATGGCCAAAGCAGGCCGTCAAAATATCGCCTAGATAATTCGCCGCCAGGGTTTCTGATACGTCAGGAGGCATATCAAATTCGGTAATTTTAGCAAGCAGACCATATCGATCATAAAAATCATCTAGCACAAAAAGTACATCCGGAATACCGATTGGATTGGTTCCGACATGCCCTTGAAAGCCAATACCATCAATAGGTGCTCCAGCCTCAAGCAGCTCTTGCACGCGAGAATGCAAGATATTGTATTGAACACCACTGGTGTTATTTTGACTAATCGTAACATAATCATTGAGATAAAGCTTTGTATCGGGCGAGCGCGTTTTAGCTTCTTTAAAAATATCAGCGTAGAATTCTCTGCCCGTAACATTTCCATCGACCTGCTGGAAGGTAGGTTCCAGGTCTGTATTCGCTACAATTTCGTTGAGCACATCCCATTCCTGTACTCGATCGGCCCCGAGGCCAGGTGTTTCCAACATATCTCGCAGACGGCCTTGTATCCGATTCCAGACGTAAGTAGGATTATTTCGATTAGGCTGAATATCTTCTGGTAAATATTGAAAACCTGGCCAAACTAAATTGTGTCCTCTAAATCGAAATCCTTGCTGATGAACCCAATTCACCGCATTAATGACACTTTGATTATTGACAAACCATTGCTCTTCCCAGCCATCCCATTTGAGATCATTCTCAAAGACTAGCGAACTAAAGCCATGCCCTTTACCATCGAGATTGCCTAATTTCTCTTGATAAACAGGATCGTTTTGGTTGTTCCCGGCAAGACGATTCGCAGTGATAGCAGTACCAAAATCAAAAAGATGCTGCTGCATTTCTATTGTTATGGGTACATTACTGATTGGATCTCCAGCACTGTTAGTGAATTGGATTTGGAGATTCGCTTTTCTCAAGCTATTAATATTTGCAGCAGCAGTAGTTCTCCATTCTGCATCTACTTCGTAGCCACCGTATCTTTCATTATTGAGTTGGGTAGGCAGGTCTTCTAACTGTACTTGTTTAGCATAATTAATCACGGTGAATCCTCCAATCTGTAAATCTTGCTGCTGAAGGGCTAGATGATAACCAAAAACCAGCTCATTAGCATTATAGGTATCGGTCGATTCAAACCGAATGAGGAAAGGGGTCCAGTCTTCCTCGACTTCGGTACTGAGGTAGAACTCTTTGAAAAAGTCTGAACTCCTTTCGGCAAAAACATTCACCTTGGCCGAGCCAGATAATGATCGTAAATAAAAAAGGACAAGCACTTTATCTCCTTGGTTCACGCGGCTGTTGTTTCGAATATTCCAACCACTATCCCAGGGATTATTACCAGCTTGTGCTACCCCTACTTGTGAAGCCAAGCTAAAATCTTGCTCCGAGATCGTCACGGTCTGCTCCGAACATCCGTAAGAAATCACATCGTTGTAGATACCTTGTTCTGTGTTTCCTATTACCCAGCTGGCAGCAGGAAGGCTGTAGTCGCTTTGCAATCGACTATCTAGTCCTTGGTGATAAGCATCTTGGGCATGTATCAGAAAAGGGCAAAGCAGAAAAGACAGGATAAGGTTTCTAGTTAGCATATCAAATCACATTTTCTCATACAAAGTAAAAAATATATAGCTAGGAATCTTAAAAGCCTCATCTCTATCTACTTGCTTTAACTTTTTGATAAAAGTTTGAAAAGGCGCTTCAGTATTTAGGTAGACACTCATGGCCTTATACATCTCCTCATCTGCCAATACTAGATGCGCTACTTGTGTCTCATCCAGCTTTAGATTGATTTGGTCCTGATGCTTAAGTTTTAAGGTCCACTGCTCATACTGTAGACCCGACCAATCAATAGTATGATCATACATTGCTTGATGATTATCCTGTGGACGAGGTATACCTAGCTCTTTTAAAAAGGGCCATAAAAGCACTTCAAAATCATAGATAAGACACAAAGCCCCTGGCTTACTCACTCTGCTAACCTCTTCCAGCAATGCTTGTGATTTAGCATAAAAAAGAGAACCCGCCATCGTGATCAAATCAAAGTGTTGATCCTCATAAGGCATTTGCTCGCTTTGCCCGAGGCGATAGGCAATGGCCGGATGCTCCTTGGTCTGATCAATCATGGCTTGGCTAGGATCTATGCCTTCAATGTAGCGCGCAAAAGATAATAGCGCCTCGCTTGAAATACCCGTTCCACAACCAATATCTAGCGCCCTTGCAAAACTTGAGTAGTCAGCTAAAGCAAGCCCCAAAATATATTGATGCAAAGGAGGCCGGTAGGCAGCATAGTGGCGAGCAGTCTTTTGGTTGTAGTCCATGTTGGGTGGGGAATGATTGAATGATGTCTACCTGCGTTAAAGCTTTCTCCAGCGGCCGAAGCCTCTGGCGAAGGACTCGGTAGATAAATAATGATTGAATTTACGATGAAGCGGGTTGAAATTTCAAATTATGGCGAAAAAGTTAGAATTAGAAGACTGTTCGTTAAATTGTGGGTCTAAATCCAATATCATGAATCGAGTATTCCTTTTTCTTGTCTTTTTTATAGCTGCTTGTAGTAGTAATCAGTACGTTTTGCAAGCTGATCAAGTAGGTCAATGGGTAGAGGTCAAAGCTACTGATGGTAGTGAACCCAAGCAGCGCCATGAGGCAGCCTTTATAGCCGTTGGGGATAAATTTTATTTACTTGGTGGTCGGGGTATTAAGTCTACCAGTATTTATGATACGAAGACCCAAAGCTGGTCCGAAGGAGCTACCGTGCCTTTAGAAATACACCATTTCCAACCTGTTGTATATCAGGATAAAATCTACATCATGGGTGCCCTTACTGGTGGCTATCCGGGAGAAACCCCGATTCCTAATATTTACATTTATGATCCAGCTTCCGATTCTTGGGAAAAAGGGCCAGCTATTCCAGCGGACCGGCAAAGAGGAGGCGCTGGGGTGTCTCTTTATCAGGGAAAAATATACCTGTCTTGTGGGATCAAAGATGGCCATCGTGGAGACCATAAAAAATGGCTAGATCTCTACGATCCCCAAACAGAAAGCTGGACAAGCTTACCAGATGCACCTCGTCCAAGAGACCATTTCCAATCTGTGGTGGCGGAAGATAAGCTTTACCTGCTGGGAGGCCGTACCACTATTGCAGCGGACAATCCCATGAAAAACACCATAGCAGAAATAGACGTATTTGATTTCAAAACACAAAAGTGGTCAACTTTACCGAACGGTCTACCTACTTTACGTGCAGGCAACTACGCGACCTTATATGGTAAAGACATATTGGTCATGGGCGGCGAATCTTTTAATCAGGTACCTGCTCACGCCGAAGTGGAGGCGCTCAATCTAAAGACCAAACAATGGCGACAACTCCGTCCAATGCTCCAAGGTAGACATGGCACCGGCGTCATCCTGCATCAAGGCCAACTCTTTGTTGCCTCAGGTAGTGGCAATCGCGGAGGCGGCCCCGAGCTCAGCACTATGGAATGCTTATCTTTTGACTAAGTTTATTACTTTCTATCCAAATCTTCATAATCGATTTCGATATCTGGATAGTCATTCTGTGCATAATAAGGCGGAGGAATGACGGCTTCGGGTGTAGTAGAAGCACCGATTTCATCATAGCTACGTAAAGCGGCATCGATCACTTGGAAACTACCACGTTGAGCGCTGAGAAACCCGCTTCGCATATCTGCTTGCATACCTCTGGCCCGCTCTTTGGCTTTAGTCATAGGCGGGTAGCCATTTTCGCTGTAATTAGCCCGTACTCTAAGATACTCCTCGAGCAATCGTGCTTCTTGGGCATCTGTCCATACCTCTGGGTTCGATTTTAGGCCCGTATTGAGCATGGCCATTTCTACACAGCTTCCTACCCAACTTGGCCGATTGACATGATTATCCAATAGCAAGGCCACCCCAAATGAAGAGGTGATCACACGATTGAGTCCAAAGCCTAGCACTTTAAAGCTATCTTTCCAATAGAAGTTATTCAGCCGAGCTAAAGCATGCTTAATTTCTACAGACTGGATATCTACATTTTGTGCAGCTCTCCAAAAACGAAATGCCCAGTCCGGTTCTCTAAATTGGTTCTTGAGAAATTCGGAGCTCATGCGACGACCATTATAGGTCAGATAACCGTAAGTAGTATTGGTTTCTTCGGCGATATCTATCCCAAAATCCTGAAAAAAGATTCTGAAAGTATGTGGATAGAAAGATTTTACTTTTTTCAGTAGGGCCGCCAACTCGCCCGCTTTATCTCCTGTACCTAAGGTCCATTGGTATATACCTAAGCTGACAAAGCCTCTATCGTAGGTGTTTATAGCATCGAGATTACCCTCATTACGCGCCACAGATTTGACGACTTCAATACTAGATTCGGTCAACTCTAGATCTCTTAATTTTGCTTTATGCTCAAATACAAAAGTACCTACACCGTGAAAGCCTCTGGTATAGACGCCTTTATCTCTTTTTCTAAAATCAATCTGAATACTCCCATCGCTCACCGATACACTACGATTGCTATCAACGATCTCCAATTCCTTGCTTGGTAGTGGCGCAATAGGCGTGACGACTGGTGGCTCAGGCTGCGGTTGTGGTTGAGGACTAGGTTGTTCAATTGGCGGCTGGGTAGTGCTTGGTGTATTTAAAAATGCATCGCCGTAAGCTGGTAATAGCTCTGCTAGCACCGCTCTAGCCAAGTTGGGACTAAGCCGGGAACCATCTTCAAAAAAGAGGCTCTGCTTCAAAGCAAATTGGCGCAGGGCTTCCGGTACATCTGCCTCAAAGAAACCCAATGATTGTAACATGATTTTGAGCTGCTCAGTACCTAAATTATTAGGATCGGTAGGTCTGAAAGTAATACTTAGGGTATTGTTCTCCAGACCCTCTCTGATCAACTGAATGCCCTCGATAGTATCGTAGCGCTGGATCATACGGATCAACATCTGCGGGCTGATGCCCAAACCATCTGAACTGAAGGTATTTCTTTCCGCAAAAGTCCTTACGGCAAAAACAGTTTCCTCACCATAGAATTGATCGGGTCCTAGACGATCCCATTGCAACTCTTTGGCAAAACCTAATTCATTAAGGAGTAATCGAACCATGCCGACATAATCGTTCCGCGATCTACGGGATAAGAATCGGCCTACGGAGTTTGTTCTTAATAAATCATATAATGGTTCTGTATCAATCATCAGTATCGCTTTTAATTAAATCGTATATCAACTACCGAGTTTAGGGAGTTGGCTAAAATGTTATGGTAGCATCGTACCAATGTACAAAATTTCTGAATTAGCGAGCAGTTCCTAAAGTCTGAACCCAATAGGCTCCACTCCTAGCGGCCCCCATTTCCTTGAAATCAGGACTCATCATATTTTCACAGTGCCCTTTACTTTTTTTCCAGCCCTCAAAAGTAGCTTTGACACCTGGGTAATTCCAACTAATGTTCTCACCAATATTAGACCAGCGGTAGCCGACACGAGTCGCCCGATCACTCACTTGGCTACCATCGGTGCCCTTGTGGTTAAAAAATTGGTTGCGCTCCATATCATTGGCATGTACCTGAGCGGCTTTGTTCAATTTACTACTGAGCCGGAGTGGTCCGACTGGTGCCATTCGTTTCCGACCACAACGACAACCTTCTTGTCGTAGTTGATTCACCATCGCCAAGAGGTCATTTTCCCAGGTGGCAGATACTTCCTCGGTAGAGGTTTCTTCTTCAGTAGGCTGATTGGGCCTTTCTTCTTGTGGTGGATCAGAAGTAATAGGTCCAAAAGAGAAATTATTGCAGGATACGACCAGCAAAATAGCTGTCATAAGACTATAAAAACGGTGTGCCATAGTGGTTTGATTTGTCTGTGAAGTATTAACGAAAATTGGTAATGCCGTGGTATGTGTTTGTGGGACTGTATGACGGGGAGACCGTGTGACTTGGGGACTGTGGGACGGGGAGAGGGGGAGAGCGGGGACTTGGGGACCAGGGGATGGGGATACCCTGTGACTTGGGGACTGTGGGACGGGGAGAGATGAGGGAGTTTTGGTGTTCTAGTGTTTTTTTTATTTACATAACGTGTTTTGGTTCACATAGCACATAGCACTTGACACTTGACACTTGACACATGGCACTTGACACATGGCACATAGCACATGACACATGGCAACTTTAGGAAAGATTTAACTCATCTGATGAGCTGTAGATCATTACGACTTTCGTAGCAGGAGCTTTTAAAAGTAAAGGAAGCGTCATTTCAGAGAAAAAATTGCACCTTTCTTATTTTTAATTAATCTAAATAAACAAAACTACCCTATATTTGCGTTAGTGAAAAAAAGGGATAAAGCGTCGAACATATGCAGGATGACACAAAAGCGATTGCCAAGTGGACTATAAAAAAGGAAGTAGCAGAAAGAGAAGATCCGCTTAGCGTTTTTTTAATGGTAGATGGTGCTCCAAAGCTTAAACCAGGAATGAAAGTCGTACCACGTACGGAAAAGGAAGGTAGCTCTTGGAATGCCTGCCTCGTTTTTTCAGAAACCCGAGGACAAGACTGTGCTTTTTACAAACATTGCCTGAAAAAAGGCTGTCGTACACAAACCGACGCCCAAATCATGGCCGAATATGGTCAAGATACTACCCTTATTCAATCCAATACAACAACAGACCAAGATCGCTTAGAATTAAACTTGAATTAGTAAGCTATGCAAAGTAACAACTCGCTCCATCTTACTCCTTCTCCATCTTCGCCTATCATGCTGGAGATGAAAGCAGCAAAAAAATACAAAAGTAAATGCTGCAAAAAATACAAGAAAGGAAAGCAGTGCAAAAGATGCCCAAAGCTAAGAGCCTGTAAAATGCCTAAAGCATTTATGGAGGTTGACTTTAAACTATAAATCTGGTGCTGCTAATTCGGGGAAATACCTTTCCAACTGGAGTGTATCTCCAAAGGCCTGCTGGAGTTGTTGCAACTCTCCAAACAAGGCCTTTTTCAAGGTAGACATCTCGGCTTGATCTGCCCTATCCTCCATCTCCAGTGGATCATTTTCTAGATCAAACAAGCGTACTTTAGGTACTTCTGGATAAAGGATCATCTTATATCCGTCTTTTCTAATCATCCTCTGATAATCCATATAGGTGCCATAAATGGCAGGATAGTATCCTTCCCTATTTTTACCAATCAAAGGAAGAACACTATTAAATTCTACATGGTCTGGTTTGTCAATTCCCGCTAAATCTAGTGCAGTCGCCATAGCATCTTGTAGATAAATATCGGTATCTATCTGCTGCCCTTTTGGGATATCCCGTCCTGCAATGATGAAGGGAACACGCATACTGTGATCATAAAGGTTTTGTTTTCCCAACAAGCCATGTTGACCAACCGACAAACCATGATCAGAGGTAAAGAGGAGATAGGTATTATCCATCTTCCCACTTGCTTCTAAAGCATCTAGAATTTTTCCGATTTGCTCATCTAGGTGTGTGATAAGAGCATAGTATTCTTGACGATGTTTCTTTACAGCATACCTTGTACGCGGGAAGGGTGCCAGCCCTTCATCTCTGAGATTCATGCCACAGCCGATAGCATCTTTATAAGGATATGCTGGCAAAAAACTAACTGGAACTTTTATATCTGCCAAGTCATATTGGTCAACAAAAGACTGAGGCGACTGCCTCGGATCATGCGGCGCATTAAAAGCAATGTACATAAAGAAGGGATCCTTATGCTCTTGGGCGTCCTCGATAAATCCGATTGCCTCATCCCGTAGTTTTTCAGACCAGTGCTGCCCGCTTTCCCAAAATCCACCTTGCAGGGTGTCCCAGGCCAACCAATCTTGATCTTGCGGACTCATCGGCCTACTATATTCCACTGGCATCAGCTCTGCAAAAGATCCGCCCTGAGCAATACGCTGGTACATGGCCTTGCGTTCCTCTCCGCCCATTTTGATCCAACTATCTGGTGGCATACCAGGTCGCTCTGTACCAACGGTATGAAAGATCGAATCCGCTTTGGCTTGGACATGCCATTTGCCAGCCATATAGGTGCGATAACCTCGGCGAGCCATCAATTGGGGCCAGGTTTGCGCTAAAGCGATAGAATCATTAGCCTTCCAAATGGGTTCGATAGCCCTCGCTCTCCAAACCGATTGCCCAGAAATGAGCATCGAGCGCGACGCGACGCAAACAGCACCGTGGTATCCACCCATATTGTAGGCGTGGGTAAAGGTGGTCCCCATTGCCGCTAGACGATCTAGGTTAGGCGTATATATTTCTTGATGACCTAGTGCATTAATACTCGCAAAAGTCTGGTCATCAGTGAATAGTAAAAGGATATTAGGTGGTGTCTCCTCCTGAGAGGTCTCTTTTACTTGGCAGCTTGCTACTATAAAAAGTGAGGCGATAGAAAATAGAAGGAATCTTAAATACATGGTCATTACTGATTTAGGGCAAACGCACCAAAAAAATCACACTACAATTTTTTATTATTCCTACTGAAACTCCAATTCAAAACCGCTCTAGCATCT
>JBELML010000175.1:0-11373 GCA_042095835.1 Saprospiraceae bacterium | reverse complement strand
CGTTGCGCCTTGTCTTGGTCAAAAATCTGAGGTTTCAAAATACCAATTAACTTATATTACACAGTATTAAATTAGGGAGATTAGCAAGCCGCGCAAACTAATCTTTCTGTACGACCTCTGTTCTCATTGTGATTCAACGCAAACAAAAGCTGAGCGATTCTATGTCTAAAATGAAAATTAATTTTCAACCTTCTAAAGAGTTTATACAGAAACCAGATGGGATGCCCTATATCCACAGAGATATCAGTTGGTTATCCTTTAATTATCGGGTTTTGCAGGAAGCTATGGATACCTCGGTGCCGCTTTTTGAAAGATTAAAATTCTTGGCGATCTACTCTTCGAACTTAGATGAGTTCTTCCGGGTGCGGATGGCTAATCACCGAAATTTACTACGAGTAGGCAAGAAAACAAAAAAAGAGCTTGATACGGATTTTAAGCAACTGGTTACCGAGATTCGCAAAATTGTCAATCTACAACAAGAGGTCTTTAGCGAAATCTTTGAGCGCAAAATAATCCCACAACTTAGAGATCAAGGTATTTATCTTTTAAGAAGGTTAGATTTAAATAATCAGCAGATTGATTTTGTAGAGAATTTCTTCCAGGAAAATATGCTGCCTTTTGTGCAACCAGTGCTGTTGATTAAGGATAAGATTCGCCCTTTTCTCAACAACGCCGCCCTCTACCTTACCTTGTGGATTAAACCTATCGATGAGCCCAAAGGGAAAGAACAGTTTGCGCTAGTGAAAATCCCTTCGGATCATCTGCCGCGTTTTATCCACTTACCCTCTCCCCAAGGACAGAAACACTTGATAATGATCGATGATATCGTTCGACATAGTGTGAGTTGGATGTTTCCAGGCTATGAGATTATTGATACCTATTCGATTAAATTAACCCGCGATGCGGAGTTGTATATCGACGATGAGTTTTCAGGCGATTTGATTCAAAAAATCAGGGATAGTTTACAACGTAGACACATTGGTCCAGCCTCTAGGTTTGTCTTCGACCGTACGATGCCTCTAGAACTATTAGAGTTTCTGAAAGATGTCTTTAGTTTAGAAAAAATTGACACGCTTCGAGAAGGGCGTTATCACAATAATTTTGACTTTTTTGGATTCCCTGATTTTGGGATGGATCATTTAAAGAATCAACCATTGCCTCCTTTGTCTTATCCTGGTCTGGAAGATACCAAGGATTTCTTTGGAGAAATATTAAAGCAAGACCATCTGCTGCACGTACCTTATCAATCTTATGAGTCAGTTGTTAGGTTTTTTGAGGAAGCTGCCCACGATCCAAAGGTTTCTCACATAAAAATTACGCAATATCGGGTAGCTAGAGAATCTAGAATTATGCAGGCCTTGATGGATGCTGTGCAAATGGGAAAACAAGTAAGTGCTTTTATTGAAGTGAAAGCCCGATTTGATGAAGAGGCCAACTTGCGCTGGGGAGAAGCTTTAGAGCAAGCTGGTGTGCAAGTACAGTATAGTTTTCCGGGCGTAAAAGTACATGCCAAAATAGCCTTGGTAAGAAGAGTAGAAGATAATGGACCAACTTTGTATACCTACCTCTCTACAGGAAATTTCCACGAAGGAACCTCTAAGGTATACGGAGATTTTGGACTGTTCACCTCTAATCGCGAGATCAATAATGAGGTGGCCAGGATTTTCTCCTTTTTAGAAACGGTGAAAGTGCCTCCCGCTCAATTTGAGCATCTGCTAGTCGGACAGTTTAATCTTAGAACCAAATTCGAAGGACTTATTGACTACGAAATCAAACAGGCCAAAGCTGGAAATAAAGCTAGTATGACCTTGAAGATGAATAGTATTCAGGATCCAAGGATGATAAAAAAATTGTACGAAGCGAGTAATGCGGGAGTAGAAATCAGGTTGATTATTCGAGGTATTTGTTGCATTGTACCAGGTATAAAAGGATATAGTAAAAATATCAAGGTCATCAGTATTGTTGATCGCTTTCTAGAGCACGCCAGGGTTTTTATCTTTCACCATAGTGGCGAAGAAAAGATTTATTTGTCTTCTGCAGACTGGATGGTTCGTAATCTTAGTCACCGTTTAGAAACGGCATTTCCAATTGTACAAGCAGATATCAAGAAAGAAATTCTAGATCATATTGAAATTCAGTGGGCCGATAATGTCAAGGCCAGGATTGTTGATGATGGCTTTGATAATAATTACTCAAAAGGAGAAAACGATCTGGTGAACCGCTCCCAAATTGAGACCTATTACTATATCAAACGTAAAATGGAACAATTGAAATAGATGAGCTATAAGCCAATTAGATGGATGTATTTTTTCTCCACACTGCTGCTGTTTTCCTGTAATAGAAGTCAGGAACTCCAAGATCCATCTGATGTATTTCCTGAATTAACGCAAATTACTGAAAAGGTAGAACTAGTCGAGGTAGACGAAAAAGTCCTCCTTAAAGATTATTTTGCCTTTATCGATACGCTGTGTGTACAATGGAGTAGAACGCATCCTTATCTACTCACAGATTATCATCTTGTACATGCTAATCCCTGGATTCTCAACAGGCTAGAAAATACAGATTATTACCTCCTAAAAGAAAAGGGCATCATTAAACAGAAGCTGCAAAGTATTACGATCTTTCGTCCTGGAGACCGCATCAAAATTCCTGACAGTACTCAAATTCAACAAATTGACTTTGACTTGGAGCATACCCAAATTGATGTTAATCTCCCCGCGTATAAAATGCAAATTATCCAGCATGGTACGCCACTCCGAACACTACCGATCCGGATTGGGCAACTCCGAAAACGCTACCTGGCGATGGCCAAAAACACCGTCAACCTTAAGACTAGAGCTGGATATGGATATATTGGCCGAGTCAACCGACAACCGATGTTCATCAATCCTGCTAACAATAAAGTCTATAAACGCACACGTAGAGATGACGGTGTGTATACAGATTTGCCTCCTATTCCTTGGATAGAGCCTATTATAGACGGAATGCAATATGGTCAGCTCATCCATCCTACCACTAATCTCAGAACCTTAGGTAAAAAATCTTCAAACGGCTGCATCGGCGTAAGAGAATCTGATGGATGGTTCATCTACTACCACGCGCCTTTAGGTACGAGAGTTACGATTCGATATGATCGCCAAATCATAGATAGTCAAGGAGATACTATAGTACTACCTGACGTTTATATGCAAGAGTAGTTTTAGGTCGGCGTTTTAATCTAAAAGCTACTGGAGTTGATCTTGATTATTTTGGCTTTCAGCTAAAGAGCGTAGCTTTGAGCCTGGATTCAAGAATAATTCAAAACACCCAAGCTCAAAATGCTGTTGTACAAGCAATTGATTTACAAAAGAATGAATGCTTCAGTATTTTGATGAAGTAGCCATTCACAGGCTCAATATTTAATCTTTAAAAGAAGGTCAGTGCATTTGTGATGGGATCATTTGTGAATAAATTGTACCTTTGCGGAGTTTTTGGAAAAGGCGCACTACGAATCTAGAAACCTAAAAAGTAGTCATCCTTTTATGAACCCAAATTTAATTTGTTTAGATGGATAGGAATACGATAGTCGGGATAGCAGTGATCTTTTTATTGTTTATCGCGTGGCAACAGGTGACTGCTCCTACTAAAGCCCAGATTGCGGAGCAGAAAAGAATTCAGGACTCGATCGCACTAGCTGAATTCGAAGCGGATAGTCTAGCGCAAATTGCCCTAACTAATGATCAGGTAGCAACACCTAGTCCCGTGGTAGAAAGTGTACCAGATAGCGTCCAAGATTTACAGCTTGCGGCTTCTTTTGGTGTTTTTGCGAATGCTGCTAAAGGCACAGCACAAGAGATTGTTTTAGAAAATGAATTAACCAAGGCCACTATTTCTACAAAAGGTGGTGCTATACAGTCTATTCTTTTAAAAGACCATTACAAGGTCTATCGAAAAGATGATGAAACGCTGCAAGATACTTCTGAAGTACTTTCCTTGCTTAGCGATCAGAAAAATAAGTTCGAGTATTTCCTGCCCGTCGCTAATCTTCCAGCGGGAGGAGTCTCCACGGCAGATTTATATTATCAGGTAGAAAGACCCAATAAAAGTACTGTTGTATTAAAGGCTGACTTAGGAGCTGGACGCTATTTAGCACACGAGTACGCGATCTTGCCCAACTCTTATAAGATCGATTATAAATTGACCACGAAAGGAATCAATACTTTGCTTTCGGCGCAAGATGATATCCAATTGACCTGGATCAATTACCTAGAGAAGATTGAGAAAAACCCTAGGATTGAAAAGATGAACTCCGCACTGCATTACAAAAAAGTAGGGGAGCGACCAGGGCATACTTCTTTTAGTGGAAATGATGAAGAGTCTTCAAAAGGCAATCCAGTAAAATGGGTCGCTGCTTCCAATCAGTTCTTTACTACTGCTTTTATTACACAAGACCAGCCATTCTCATCGGTAGAGTTAGAAAGTCAAACTTTAAAAGATGAAGAAGAAGAATTGAAAAGAATGGTCTCTACTATAGCTATTCCCTTTGATCGTGGAGCAAGCCAGTCGAGTTTTGAAATGCAAATTTTCTCAGGCCCCAATGAGTTTGATCGTTTGAATAGTATGGATATGGACCTAGAGGACGTCATTCCGTACGGATGGAATATCTTTGGTACCATCAACCGTTGGATTATTCGTCCTGTATTCCAGTGGTTATCCACTTTTATTGGTAACAAAGGGATCGTCATTCTCTTTTTGACTCTGATCGTCAAGTTGGCCGTATATCCTTTGACCTATCGTATGCTGTATTCTCAATCAAAGATGCAGGCTTTAAAACCTGAGATTGAAAAGATCAAAACACGACTAAAGGATGATTCGCAAAAAATCCAAATGGAGACCATGAAGCTGTACCGAGAGTTTGGAGCCAATCCCTTGGGGAGTTGTTTTCCGATGGTCTTGCAGCTGCCTATTTGGTTTGCCTTATATCGATTCTTTCCCGCCGCCATTGACTTTAGACAGGAAGGTTTCCTATGGGCAAGTGATTTGTCCTCTTATGATGAATTTATCAGACTGCCTTTTTCCATTCCTTTAGGATTTGGCTCTCACATCAGTTTGTTCACAGTACTTTGGGCGATTACTACTTTGATTTATACCTATTACAATAGTCGCCATATGGATTTCTCTTCGCAACCAGCGATGAAATACATGCAATACGGTATGCCTATTTTCTTCCTTGGGTTCTTTAACAGTTATTCAAGTGGTTTGACGGCTTATCTTTTCTTCTCGAACGTGATCAATATTACGCAGACTATTGTCACTAAAGAGTTTATTATCAATAAAGAAAAGATTAAAGCCGAGATGGAGGCGTATAGAAAGAAACCAAAGAAGAAGGGTGGATTCCAAGAGCGCCTACAAAAAGCCTTGGAAGAGCAACGTAAAATCCAGGATCAACAACAGAAAGGAAAGAAAAAGAACGGTAAGAAATAATATAGGTATAATCTATTCTAAAGAAACAAACATCTCCTCAACGTTTAACAACTTGACGGAGATGTTTTGCTTTAGGGTAGTCGCTAAAGAAAGGCCGACATAGTTGACATTAATGGGGAAGTGCTTGTGCGTGCGATCTACGAGCACCGCCGTCTCTACCCGTTTTGGAAGGACCTCAAATAGCGGTTTGCAGGCATAGAATAAAGTTCTGCCGGAGTTGGCTACGTCATCAATCAATATAACGACTTGATCTTCAAGGTTTTTTAGATCTATATTCAGATGGACAGGTTCAGAAATCGGTTCAGCAGGATTAATTCTAATATTGGCTAAGCTAAAATTGATGTCCGATACCTTTTCTAATCTTTGATGAATCAGTTCTGCGAATCGCATACCAGTTCTGTTAATACCAATCAGGATAATCTCCTTTTCCCGAAAGTTATTCTCCAAAATCTGGATGGCAAGCCGTTTTATTTTCTGATGTATTTGGTGCTCACTTAAAATCTGCATTTTTTTATATGTTGATATTGTGATGTAGAGATATTGCGATATAAAGATGATGTGATGTGATATCAAGCCTCAAATTACCGATGTTCTGTAAAAAAGGCTAACTTCCTTTGCGAAATTTTTGGAGATAACATTGGAATAATATTACTTTAGCGAAAATTCGCTAATTACGTATAAGCTATGCAACAAATTGCTTTCTTACTAGTATCGGTTGCTGCGGTGGGTTTTGCCACTAAGCAGTTTTTAGATATCCGAAAGAATATTTTATTAGGTAGACCAGAGGAGATTTCTGGAAACAGTGGTGAAAGGTGGAAAAATGTCCTTCTAGTGGCCTTCGGTCAAAAAAAGATGTTTAAGCGGTTTATTCCGGCTATTCTGCATCTTTTTATTTATGTAGCTTTTTTATTTACCCAGATCGAGCTCATTGAGATATTCATTGATGGACTGACGGGGGCGCACCGCTTCTTTTATCCAATCTTAGGAGGTTTTTATACCTTTCTCATTAGTTTTATCGAGGTACTTTCTCTACTAGCTTTGGTAGGAACGATTATTTTTCTGATTCGCAGAAACATTATAAAAACACCTCGCTTTCACAAACCAGAAATGAAAGGTTGGCCATTCAAAGATGCGAACTTGATTCTGTATCTAGAGCTGGCGCTTATCTTTTTCATCTTTTTGATGAATAGTGCTGATATGGCAGCCTATGACAACAAATATGGCTTTGCGATTAGTCAATACCTATCTCCACTGTGGGCAGGTAGCAGCGAATCTACCTTGCATCTGATGGAGCGCATCGGTTGGTGGGGGCACATCCTGGTTGTTTTTGCTTTTCTGAATTACTTGCCGATTTCTAAGCATTTGCATATTCTTTTTGCATTCCCCAATACCTATTATGCCCGCCTGAAGTCCAGGGGAGAAATGGATAATATGCCCGAAATTATGAATGAGGTCAAGTCGATGATGGGCCTGACCGAAGGAGGAGAGGAGGCAATGGATATGGACGCAGAGCTACCAGAATTTGGAGCAAACGATGTGACAGGTCTCAGTTGGAAAAATATCATGGATGCTTATTCTTGTACAGAGTGTGGGCGATGTACTTCTGTTTGTCCCGCAAATATCACGGGCAAAAAACTATCGCCTCGTAAAATTTTGATGGATATCCGTGACAGGGCTGATGATATTGGACAAAAGATCAAATCTGGTAATCAGGAATTCGCAGTAGATGCCGAAAAACCACTATCAAGAGATAATTTTAAGGACGACAAGTCCCTTTTTGATTGGATTACCCGGGAAGAAATTCATGCATGTACGACCTGTAATGCCTGCGTAGAAGCTTGTCCGATTTTGATCAATCCCTTGGATCCTATTCTGCAACTACGTCGCTATGAGATACTTACCGAATCAGCGGGCCCATCAGATTGGCTGCCCATGTTCAATAGTATTGAAAATAGTGGAGCAGTATGGTCAATGCCTAATGAAAGAGCTGATTGGGTGAAGGAATTATAAAAATAGGAATAGCCACCTTTTCCTATCGAAAATTGTAAACATTACAATAGTTGAATAAATGTCTGAAAATAAAGTAAACGTTCCCATCATGGCAGATTTGGCTGCTCAAGGGAAAACGCCAGAAATACTATTTTGGGTCGGCTGCGCGGGTAGCTTCGACGCACGTGCTCAGAAAGTGACCAAAGCTTTTGTAGAAATTTTGAACGCCGTAGAGATGGACTTTGCCATCCTAGGGAACGAAGAAAGCTGCACGGGAGATCCAGCTCGTAGAGCAGGCAATGAGTTTGTATTCCAAATGCAAGCTTTACAAAATATCGAGACCCTCAAAATGTATGAGGTCAAGAAGATCGTGACAGCTTGTCCGCACTGCTTCAATACGCTCAAGAATGACTACCCAGCCTTAGGAGGCAATTACGAGGTGATCCATCATACTCAATTGCTTCAGGAGTTGATCGATAATGGTCGCATCAAAATGAGTGAGGGTGGTACTTTCAAAGGAAAGAAGATTACCTACCACGATTCTTGTTACCTGGGGCGGGTCAATGGCATCTATGAAGCTCCAAGAAAGGTCCTGGAAGCCTTAGATGGTGAATTAGTAGAGATGAAGCGCTGTCGTACCAATGGACTGTGCTGTGGCGCTGGTGGCGCTCAGATGTTCAAAGAAGATGAACCTGGCAAAAAGCGGATCAATGTCGAAAGGATTGAGGAGGCGCTAGATACGGGGGCATCGATTATCGCTGCCAATTGTCCTTTTTGTCTCACCATGATGCAGGATGGCGTCACAGGCAAAGAGAAGCAAGATGAAGTGATGGTGTATGACCTGGCGGAGTTGATTGTGAATAATATGTAGTTGGGTTTAGATGGTTTAAGCGTTTAGGGTTTATAGAGCTAGTTTATCAGAAGCATGGACTGGGAGATTGAGGGACCAAAAGACTGAGGGACTGAGGGACTGAGGGACTGGGAGACTGAGAGACTGATGGACTTGGAGACTTGGAGATCGGGAGACTGGGAGTTGGTGTGGAAAGAAAATGTGGAGTTGTGTTGACCTAGAGGTCGGAGACAGGGAGAATTGTAGAAAGCAGTTTTGTTATAAGGAGAATTCATTAGAGTCTTCGCGCCTTTGTGGCCATTTGTTTAATGTTCTGGTGTAGATTTATATAAAAGACATGCTGACAAAGAGGAGGCACTAATCTTTCAGCAGGATTTCAACCATTCAATAATTAGGGCGTTTTCTCTAAAAATAGGAGTATGATCGAGGATATTCAATATCAGTCACTACCAGATACTACCAGAGTCTGGGTATATCAAAGTAATCAACCTTTGGGCAGTGAAAAGGTGCCTAAGACTAAAGAACAAATTAAGGCTTTTGCACAGCAGTGGATCAGCCACAATCGACAGTTGAGAGCATATGGTGATCTATTGCATGACCGCTTTTTGGTGCTGATGGTTGATGAGAGCCAAGCTGGAGCAAGTGGTTGTTCTATTGATAGTTCTGTACGTTTTGTGAAAGCACTACAAGCACAAGAGCAGGTTGACTTTTTCGATCGGATGCGCTTCTCTTATTTAGATGGGGATCAAGTCAAGACGGTTAGTCATCTAGAATTTTCAGACCTCTATAAAAAGGGAGCCGTCAACGATGATACGATCGTATTCGATACCTTGGTCAAAGATAAAGCTGGATTTGAAACAGGCTTCCAAAAGAAACTAAGCGATAGCTGGCATAAAAGAATGGTTTAAGGCGTAGCATCCCGACATTCCTTGCACTCCGCTGGGATTAATTCGTCTATCGCTGCTAAAGCATCGGGACTCATTAACAACACTGCTATAAAATGACGCTATTTAAATCTTTGGCGATAGAGTCATGCATCTCTTTTATTTTGGCCCAGAGTTTCATATAGGTCATCACCTCATCGGAGCCTTGTGCGCTTAATTCTTGAATTTTTTGCTTGACGGATTCTAGTTTCTTTTTTAGCTTTTTGACCTTTAATTTTTTAACAGAATCCTCTGCATCTTTGATATAATTTTCTTCGGGCATTTTCTGATCTAGGAATATCTCGTGCTTTTGCTCCCAATTTTCAGAATACTCGTAGGGCGAGGTCATCAAATTAATGGCGAGGGTGCGAATATGCTCTTCGGTATGATTGATGAAGCTATTCGGTTGCAACTTCATACCTTGATCCAAAGCAGACTTATAGAATTCAACGATTTCTTGATAAGGTTGATGGTCGAAATCTTCAATGACGTCTTCGATGTTCATGAGTATAAATTGCCCGATACTTATGCCTTTGTTCTCATCATAGTAGTGGTGCCCGCCATTTAATAAAATCCGTACGATATCTTTTTCTTGGAAGGTATCACCTGCCGGTTTAACACCTTCTGAAGGCAATACTTCGGGTGGCCGATCATCTAGTCCTGGAACTTGATTGGCAGAGTCGGTGGATTCATTTTGCTGGGCTCTCTTTTTTTGTTCCTCCCTTTCTCTTTGATTTCGTTTCTTTTTTAGAGCGATACCTAGAAGTTTATTGACTTCATTATTCAGAATTTGCTCCTCTAGTTGAGTGAGATTGGCACATTCTCGAATATAGATCGACCGCTTTACCGGATCAGGAATCTTCGCTATACTTGCCACAATATCCTTAATAGCATTGGCGCGTTTTATGGGATCCTTTTCGGATTCATGGAGTAGCAGTTCGGATTTGAAAAGTATGAAATCTTTAGCATTTTCCTCCAAATAGGTAGAGAAGACCTCCTGACCTACTTTCTGAAGATAAGAGTCTGGATCTTCACCATCTGGTAGCAAAACCACTTTTACATTTAGGTCCTGCTCCAATACCAAATCAAGTCCACGCAGGGCAGCTTTAATCCCTGCAGCATCACCATCATATAAGATTTTTACATTGGGCGTGAAGCGTTTGATCAACCTGATTTGCTCCACGGTGAGGGAAGTCCCTGAGGAAGCAACCACGTTTTTTATACCACCTTGATGCAAAGAAATCACATCGGTATAACCTTCGACTAGAATACACTCATCGAATTTACGTATGGCGCCTTTAGATTGGTACATACCATAAAGTACCTTACTTTTGAAGTAGATTTCTGTTTCTGGTGAGTTGATGTACTTCGGCATTTTTGCCTTTTTCTGCATCACTCGACCAGCAAAAGCAATCACTTTGCCAGAAAGATTTCGGATGGTGAACATTACCCGATCTCGGAAAAAATCGTTGCCGTATTGGGTCATCAGGCCCAGCTCTTTCAAGGAGTCGGCTTTATAGCCTGTGGCTATAGCATGTTGAGAAAAAGCATTCTTATCTGGTGTAGCATAACCCAAACCAAAGGCTTTGATCGTCTCTTCGGTAAATCCACGGTTTTTAAAATAGGAGAGGCCAATACTTTTACCGAGATCGGTCTCGAAGAGTTGCTCCTGGTAATAATCTAGCGCAAACTGATTAATCAGATAGAGGCTATCTAGTTTTTGCTGTTCCTGGCGGGCTTCATCCGAGAGTTGAGTTTCCTCTAATTCAATACTATATTTGCCGGCGAGATGACGGATGGCCTCAGGATAGCTCATATTCTCCAAGCTCATCAAGAATTGAACCGGTCCGCCAGCTTCACCACATCCAAAGCACTTGTAGATGTTTTTAGCGGGAGAGACATAAAAAGAAGGCGTCTTTTCATTGTGGAAGGGACAAAGCCCCGCCATGTTGGCACCCTTTCGCTTGAGGTTGACATAGTCTCCTACGACTTCTTCTACCTTCGCCGTTTCAAATACATCATCAATACTTTTTCTGGAAATCAATGGCTTAGATTTTGAAGAAAGTTACCAAAGTCCGCACGCTTTTGCAAAATAAGTAACAGCCAAAAAACAACTTACCGATTTTGATGGAATCTTCCCGACCTATA
>JBELML010000174.1:0-8947 GCA_042095835.1 Saprospiraceae bacterium | reverse complement strand
CCTAAGAAAAATGGGGACTATGCTTTTTTATTGCATTTAATCAAATCGCTGAAAAGTAAAGGGAAAGGGGCTATCATTCTTCCTTTGGGGGTGTTGTTCCGAGGAAATGCAGAAGCCGAAATCCGGAAAAACATTATCAAAAGAGGCTACATCAAAGGAATTATTGGCTTACCTGCCAATTTGTTTTACGGCACGGGTATAGCAGCATGTATCCTTGTACTGGACAAAGAAGATGCTGAGCACCGCAAAGGTGTTTTTATGATTGATGCCGGGAAAGGCTATATCAAAGACGGCAACAAAAACCGCTTGCGTGCGCAAGATCTGCACCGGATTGTGGATGTATTCAACAAGCAACTGGAACTTCCTAAATACAGTAGGATGGTTCCTTTGGCGGAAATAGCAGCCCCAAAGAACGATTACAACCTGAACATCCCCAGATACATTGATAGCCAAGAGGAAGAAGATATTCAGGATATTGACGCTCATTTAAATGGCGGTATTCCCGATAGAGATGTGGAAGGCTTGAGTAAGTATTGGAATGTTTATCCTGATCTGAAAACCCACTTATTCAAAACGAACCGGCCTAACTATTGGGATTTAAAGGTAGAAAAAGACGACATCAAAACCGCCATTTTTAAGCACCCCGAGTTTTTGGCTTATGCCAATACGATGAGAACCGTTTTTGATTCCTGGAAAAACAAAAACACCGCTTACCTGAAAGACCTGGAGGAGGGTTGCCACCCTAAAGAAGTGATTCATAAAATAGCAGAGGACTTGCTCCAAACTTACCACGGCAAAGACCTGGTGGACAAATATGCCGTCTATCAACACCTGATGGATTATTGGGTGGAAACCATGCAGGACGATCTTTATGAACTATCGGCAGATGGCTGGAAAGCGGGTAACGTGGTGACTCGGCTGATCAAGAAAACGAAAAAGGGCGGTAAAGAAGTGGAAAAGCCGATTGCCGGCATTGAAGGTCTGGAAGGGCAATTAATTCCACCTTCCTTAATCATTCAGGAATACTTAGCCGAAGAACAGTCGGCCATTGATACCTTACAAACAAACCTGGACAGTACGATAACGGAAATGGACGAACTGCGGGAAGAACATGGCGGTGAAGAGGGGTTGTTGACCAAGGCGATGGATGACAAAC
This sequence comes from Saprospiraceae bacterium, assembly GCA_042095835.1. GTDB lineage: Bacteria > Bacteroidota > Bacteroidia > Chitinophagales > Saprospiraceae > DATFKA01. The sequence goes on along the minus strand of JBELML010000174.1, from coordinate 7,791 downwards.
TTAAAATTTCCAAAAAGACCCTGGGGGCTCGTCTCAAAGAATTGGGGAAGAAAGATACTGACAATGCTGAGGAATGGGAGATGCTCACGCAATACAAAAAGCTGATGGCTAAGGAAACTAAACTTAAAGCCGATATCAAAAAAGCAATTGCAGAGTTGGAGGTAAAAGTCATTCAGCAGTACCCGAAACTGAGTATTGAAGAAATAAAAACACTGACGGTAAATAAAAAATGGATGGCCACTATGGATAGCCGTGTCCAAACAGAAATGGATGCCATTAGTCACCGATTAACCGAGCGCATCAAGGAATTGGGTGAACGCTACGAAATACCTATGCCAAAACTAATAGATGATGTGGCTGAGCTTACAACAAAAGTTGAAACCCATCTTAAACAAATGAATTATACATGGTAGAGGAAATAAAGATAGCCGAAGGGTTTAAGCAATCAGAAGTAGGTATCCTTCCAAGAGATTGGATATTGTTTAGGTTAGGAGACTGCCTTTCAAAAAACCCAGACTATGGAATCAATGCTGCTGCTGTTCCTTATAACGAAGATCTTCCTACATATTTAAGGATAACAGATATTTCGGAGGACGGACGTTTTTTGAGGGAGTCAAAAGTATCAGTAGACAATCCCAATTCATCTGACTATTTGTTGACTCAGGGCGATCTAGTTTTTGCTAGAACGGGTGCAAGCGTTGGAAAAACTTATCTATATGATGACCAGGATGGTGAATTAGTTTTTGCAGGTTTTTTAATAAGGCTTCAAACAAATATAAATAAACTTGTTCCTGAATATTTGAAATACTGGACACAAACTAAGTTTTATAAAGGCTGGATTGCCAACAATTCAACTAGGACAGGACAACCAGGGATTAATGGCGTTGAGTACAAAGAATTACCAATCCCTGTCCCCCCCACCAAAGCCGAACAAACCGCCATCGCCACCGCCCTGAGTGATATGGATGCCTTGATAGAAGGCCTGGAAAAACTGTTGGTGAAGAAGCGGAATATTAAGCAAGGCGCGATGTGGGAGTTGTTGCAGCCAAAGAAGGATTGGGTAGAAAAAGAGTTGGGTAAGGTCGCCACTTTGAAAGCAAGAATTGGATGGCAGGGTCTTACAACAAAAGAATATAAAGAAACAGGCGATTATTTTTTAATTACAGGCACAGAGTTCAAAAATGGGTTTATTGATTGGGACAAATGCCACTATGTTGATTATGATAGATATAAACAGGACAAAAATATTCAAGTAAGGCCTCATGATGTTCTTGTCACAAAAGATGGGACTATTGGAAAAGTTGCCCTGATAAAATCAATTCCTAAACCAGCAACTTTAAATAGTGGCGTATTTGTTATTAGACCAATAGATGCTTCATTTCATCCAGAATTCTTTTATTACCTGTTAATGTCAAATGGCTTTTTGACTTTCCTATCCCAATTGAGTGCTGGCTCAACTATTAATCATTTGTACCAAAAGGATTTTGTAACCTTCAAGTTTTCTACTCCAAAATCACTTGATGAACAGGCAGAAATAGCAAAAATTCTTTTTGAAATGGACGAAGAAATCGAACAATTAGAAGCCCAACTATCCAAATACAAACTGCTCAAAACGGGCATGATGCAGGAGTTATTGACTGGAAAAAAACGACTTATTTAAGATGGAAATCAAAGCAGAAGTAAAAAGTATAACCAAATTGAAGGATTACTTCTTTTTGGTTCCGGATTACCAAAGGGAATATGTTTGGCAACCTGATGATCAGGTCGAACAGTTTATTATGGACATCGATAATGAATATGAGGCCAATACTAGCCTGCAAAAAAGCTATTTCATTGGGTCAATCATTATTGTTGAAAACAATGGGAAGTTTGATGTTATCGATGGACAGCAGCGCCTAACCACCTTGGTTTTATCTCTTTGTGCCTTTAGGGATCTGCTTAAGCCACAGGATTTGGATACTAAACAAAAGAAATACCTGCAAAACATCGAAGAATTGCTTTCTGATTTTGATATCACTACCGATGAAACAAAGCTCAGACTGGAATTGCAGTACGAGGAAAGCAAAGACTACTTAAGTAAACTCATCCAGGAAGGAGTTTATGAAGACGATATTACACCTTCTATCAAAAAAATGGCGCAAGCCCATGCCAAACTAAAAACTCACTTCGAAGGCTACTTAAAGGAAGGGCTGGGAAACTTGACCAGCTTTGTTCGCTACTTTCTTACCAAGATTGAATTGGTGGTTATAGAATCAGAGAATTTAAGCAGTGCTTTGAAGATTTTTGAGACTATTAATCAGAGAGGAGCTGGTCTTAATGCTATGGACTTGGTTAAGAATCTGCTGTTTTCAGAAGCAAATGAAGCGGACTTTCAAAAAATAAAAGACACCTGGAAAGAGATCATCTCTAACTTGCAGAAGTGTAATGAAGACGGTAGCCCATTGCGGTTTTTACGTTATTTTCTAATGGCCCGATACCACGACGGTGTTATCAGAGAAGATGATATCTATAAGTGGATTATTTCACCAGAGGGAAAAGTAGCAACAAAGTATGAATCCAAACCACTTGCTTTTGCCAAAGAACTGAAGAAGATATCAAAACGGTATGCCGAACTAGTAATAGCTACAGAGTTGGTAAAAGACGGCGGGCCCTTCCCTAACGTAACGAATATAGGCTTTGTAAACAAATACAAGTCAAGACAACATCTAGTACTACTATTAGCACTTGATGTCACAGCCGAAGATCAATCTTTAGAATATCTGGCTCAGCAAATTGAAAGTTTCTTTTTCTTTAGTAATACCATGGGGATCCAAGCTAAAAATAATGAAAGACTTTTTGCAAAGTGGGCTAAAGATTTACGTGGCAAAAAGTTAGTTGACGAAATTAAATTAATTATTGAAGCTACTCTAGTGCCTTACATCGCCGAGAAGGTACCTCAATTCAAAACAGCCTTCTTAAACATTAGCCATCGCGCCTATAACCCGCTTTATCGATTAAGATATATTCTCGGCAAAATGGAGAATACAGTTTTGACAAAATCGGGCTTACCTGCTAAGGGCAAGGACTTTTTCTACAATTTGCAAATAGAACACATTCTGCCACAAACGCCGAAGGACGGAGTAATTCCCGAAGAATTTGCGGATAAGGATGAATACGATGGGAAGGTCTACAAGCTTGGCAATGTACTCCTATTGGAATCTAGCATCAATCAAGCAGTAAACAACTTTAATGACTTAAGTGCAGATTGGTACCAGCAGAAGCAGGATGAATATACCAAGTCTGATGTAGTTACCACCAATCTCATGCATCACGAATACAGTATTGGTAAGAATACTGGCCTTAACCGATTCAAAACCAATTACGGATATGCATTCAACTCTTGGGGAAAAGAAACGATCCTCAAAAGGCAAAAAGTACTTCTAGAATTGGCCTTTGAATCTTGGAAATTCAACAATCAACGAATAGATAGGAAAGTTAAAAGTGAGGAAATAGTATCAAAGAATAACTAAGCTATGTCAAAGAAAGGTGTCTCAAAAGTTGGTCAGCTAGAACGAATCACTCAAAATAGAGTCATAAAGCTCTTTCAAGAGAAGCTGGACTATCGCTATCTAGGCAACTGGGAAGACCGTGAAAACAACAGCAATATCGAAAACGATATTCTAAGAGCCTTTCTAAAAAAGAACTATAGTAATAACTTAATCGAGAAAGCACTTTACAAACTCCTTAAGGCTGCTTCTGACCAAAGTAAAAGTTTGTATTACGTCAATAAAGAAGTTTACAACTTACTTCGCTATGGAGTGACTGTTCAACCAGATACAGGACAAAACAAAGAAACGATTTGGCTCGTAGATTGGAAAAACCCATTAAACAATGATTTCGCTATAGCAGAAGAGGTAAGTATAAAGGGAGTCCACAAGAAACGTCCTGACATAGTGCTCTACATTAATGGTATTGCTTTGGGGGTCATTGAACTCAAACGCAGCACCGTTTCCATTTCCGAAGGGATACGCCAAAACCTGGACAATCAAAAGCATATCTTTATCAAGCCCTTCTTTTCCACTCTGCAATTTATCATGGCAGGAAGTGATCATGAAGGTCTTGCCTATGGAGCAATAGAAACCAAAGAAAAGTATTACCTGAGATGGAAGGAAGTCAACGAAGAACGAAACCCCAATGACTCTTATTTACTACAATTAACTAAACCAATTCGTGATTTAGCAGCTACTGTTGAACACCGTTTGGATAAGAATATCATTGAGATGCTTAATAAAAAGCGTTTCATAGAACTGCTGCGAGATTTTATTGTCTACGATCGGGGCATTAAAAAGTTGGCCAGACCAAATCAATATTTTGGTATTCAAGCTGCACAGGCTAATGTAAGGAAGCGGGAAGGTGGTATTATTTGGCATACGCAAGGAAGTGGCAAATCACTCACGATGGTTTGGCTCACCAAATGGATCAGGGAAAATGTGGAGAATGCCCGCGTCTTGGTTATCACCGACCGAACAGAACTAGATGAGCAAATAGAGAAAGTTTATAGAGGCGTTGAGGAGAAAATTTACCGAACCAGTAGTGGAAAGGATCTAATTGCTAAGCTTAATTCTAATTCTCCTTGGTTACTTTGTTCTTTAGTACACAAATTCGGTGGTAAGGATGAGATCAATGAAAAAGACGTAGACAAATACATCCAAAGCTTAAAGGAAGGTTTACCTACAGACTTCAAAGCCAAAGGTGATATCTACGTCTTTGTAGACGAATGTCACCGTACTCAAAGCGGTAAGCTACATGATGGCATGAAGGCTCTTTTACCTAACGCACTATTCATTGGTTTTACCGGAACACCACTACTTAAAAAGGATAAACAAACTAGCCTGGAAGTATTTGGAAAATATATCCATACCTATAAGTTTGATGAAGCTGTTGCTGATAAGGTGGTGCTTGATCTTCGATACGAAGCGAGAGACATTGAACAAAAGATCAGTAGCATGAATAAGATAGACCAATGGTTTGATGCAAAAACCAGAGGGCTAACTGATTTTGCCAAAACAGAATTAAAACAGAAATGGGGAACATTGAAAAAGGTATTCAGCTCTAAATCTCGTCTAGAAAAAATTGTGGCGGATATCATGTTGGATATGGAAACCAAAGAACGGCTGCAAAATGGTCGAGGCAATGCCATGTTGGTTTCTGAAAGTGTGTACAATGCCTGTAGATATTATGAGCTATTCCAAAATGCTGGATTAAAGAATTGTGCCATTGTTACCTCTTTTTCTCCATCTACTGCAGATATTAAAGGCGAAGAAACGGGGGAAGGACTAACCGAAAAATTGATTAAGTACGATATCTACCAAAAGATGCTGAATGGTAAAGATGTCGAAGCCTTTGAAATAGATGTCAAAAAGAAATTTGTTGATGAGCCTGCCCAGATGAAGTTACTCATTGTAGTGGATAAACTGCTTACAGGCTTTGATGCACCTTCGGCAACTTACCTCTACATTGATAAAAGTATGAAGGATCATGGGTTATTTCAGGCCATTTGTAGAGTGAACCGATTGGATGGAGATGATAAAGAATACGGATATGTAATTGACTACAAAGACCTCTTTAAAAGCCTAGACAAATCCATAAAAGATTATACCTCAGAGGCTTTTGATGCTTATGACGATGAAGATGTTGCTGGATTGTTACAAGATCGCCTGAAAAAAGGAAAAGAGCGTTTGGATGATGCTCTGGAAACTATGAGGGCTTTAATTGAACCAGTAGAACCTCCTAAGGGGCAGGTGCAATTTCAACATTATTTTGTCGGTAAGCCAGAAAAATCGGACGATCTAAAAGATACGGAGCCAAGAAGAGTTGCCCTTTATAAATCCGTCATTTCTCTTATACGAGCCTATGCGAATATTGCTGATGAAATGGAAGAAGCAGGCTATCACCAAGCCACTGCGCAACGTATCAAAGAAGAAGTGAAGTTTTACGAAAACTTGCGCAAAGAAGTTCAAATTGCGAGTGGTGACTATATCGATTTAAAGCAATATGAGCCCGCCATGCGTCATTTGATAGACTCTTATATTGGCGCAGAAGAAAGTAGAATGCTCTCCAGTTTTGATGATTTGAGCTTGGTAGAATTAATTGTTGAGAAAGGGAAAGATGCAATTGACAACCTCCCTCCAAACATTCGAAAGAATAAAGACTCAATGGCGGAAACCATTGAAAATAATCTTCGTAAAGTTATCATCGAAGAAAGCCCCACCAATCCAATGTACTATGAGAAAATGAGTGCGCTTTTAGATGAACTCATTAAGCTCAGAAAAGAAAAGACGACGGAGTACGAAAAATACCTAGACGAGATTATTGAGTTGACTCGTAAGATTAAGAAGCCAAGTAGTACATCCTCCTACCCTTCTTCTGTAAATACCAATGCAAAAAGGGCACTTTACGATAATTTGAATAAAGATGAAATCTTAGCAAATTTTTTGGATGAGGCAATCCGGTACACTAAGAAGGATGCTTGGCGAGATAACAAATTCAAGCGAAAAGAAGTTAAACTCAAGATCGAAGAAATTCTTGCAGAAAAAGGTATCGTTACGCCGGATGAAATTGACAGGATCTTCGATATTGTAAAGAATCAGAGAGAATACTAATGGATCAAATCAGGATAGGCGATATTACTGTTGATGTTATCCGAAAGGATATTAAAAATTTACACCTGGCTGTTTATCCTCCCACTGGCCGTGTTCGGATTGCAGCTCCGTTACGTGTTAAAGAAGAGGCTATTCGATTATTTGCAATAGCCAAATTAGGCTGGATTAAACGTCATCAAAGGACATTCAAAGATCAAGAACGCATCACTCCACGAGAATATAAGGAGCGAGAAAGTCATTATTTTCAAGGTCATAGATATTTACTACGTATTAAAGAGACCACCGGTGCCGGAAGAGTTGATTTAAAAGGTAAGACCTATTTAGATCTTTATGTGAAACCAAATTCAAGTGCTGATTACATAAAAAATGTAATCAATGAATGGTACAGGTCAGAACTGAAAAAGCTTATCCCCGAAATGATTGCTTTCTGGGAGAAAAAAATTGGCGTGAAAGTCAAATTTTGGGGAGTAAAGCAAATGAAAACAAAGTGGGGATCTTGCAACACTGATCGTGGAAGAATTTGGCTCAATCTAGAATTATCGAAGAAGCCTATTCAATGCTTAGAATACATCCTAGTCCACGAAATGGTCCACTTACTTGAGCGACATCATAATGAGCAATTTAGGTCTTATATGGATTATTATCTCCCAAATTGGAAACAATTAAAGGATGAATTAAACAGGTTGCCTGTCAGTCACGCAGATTGGGATTATTGACACTTGCAACTTTGTAAACTGTCACAACTTCTGTCACAAGATGAAACGATCAATCTTGTGACACTTAAATCAATGATTATCAGAGGATTTGGAGGGGTATCACAAGATGCACAAGATAAAATCGCCAAAAAACTCTTATAGAAATGTTTTTTGCAATATTTATTCGTAAGTATCTGTTTATCACATCTTTGGTATTAATCACACTCCCAACCTGTTCTTATTTTTTCATCAGCAACCTTTAGATTTTACTAGCAAGGGTTCGATAGAAAAGGAGGTAATCATTTGCTTTTATCAAAATAATTAAGTTTTTTTACACAAAATAATTAAGTATGGCAGCCAAAAAAGAGTTAAATCAAATCAAAGCTGTCCTCAAAAGCCAGGGCCGGTCACAAACGTGGCTGGCAGATCAGATGGGACTGAACTATAATACGGTC
>JBELML010000173.1:0-2520 GCA_042095835.1 Saprospiraceae bacterium | reverse complement strand
GTGGACGGCTCAAAAAAAGAAAAAGGCCAACATAAAATGTTGACCTTCTCAAATCTTGCATAATTCTTTAAAAAACGATTGCCGAAATGACTGCTGGGTGCAACCAGCTTTCATAACTTATTGATTAACAATCGCATTTTCAAAGTACTTGCGGTCTGGACGGGACGTGAAAGACATAGCTACAAATAGCTGAAAACCAATATATTAAACCGTGTTCTTTTCCCGCTGTAAAATAAACTGTAAAAATCTAAACCTGTTTTTGTACGAGTCTAAGATAAATAGGCTTCAAGTCTACTATAATCTTTTGCATAACCGTTTCGTATGCTAAATCAGGATTCAGCCGGGTTTTTCTCAACCAAGCTTGCCATCTGCCGATACGAATGGGCTCCTGGTGAAAATTGGATTCAAATAAACTATGTTTCGGCAGTATAGCCGTACCGCGTTGTTTAAACGTTTCCTGAATCGCTTTTTCCAGTATTTCGTAATTAATGGGCTGGTTGACCAGAAGATGATAGACATCATAAAAGTCTTTCATTCTGGTATTGGCTTCCGCTAAATCTATCATGGCTTCAAATTTTTCAGCGATGACGGATTCCACAGAATAGGCTAATAAATGAGGAGCTTTCATGTCCAAAATAACCGGGTAAATCATAGCTTGAGGCGCTGGCAAAACCACATCACCAAAGCCAATATCTATTTGCATCCTTTGCTTCGTGCGATCTAAACAGCCCGTAAGATGAATACGGACACCTTGGTAATTTCCATCCTTTATAATATCCTCCAGGGCCAGGGAACCCCTGTCGAAAATAACGCCATCGGCTGCATATTCGATGGCACAGATTTCAGTGATTATTTTTCTTAAAACGGAATGAATAGATGGGATACCCATGCCTAGAAAGTCAATATCTTTAGTGATTCTACTTTTCTCTTGTTGTAGTGCATATAGGAAAGCAGCCCCTTTCAGACAGAATTTATCACGATACGCAGACTGGGACAATCGGTATAAAAATCTTTCCTGGAAATAACGCAATAGCAATAACTGGTGATTTTTTCCGGTACTTCTGGCTATATTAAGCAGTTGGCCTTTTACCGAAGCGACCGTATTCTTTTTGGGGCTCATAGTAGTAGCTCTAAATATTGAGAAAGTTTAGTGTTTACGCGTAGCTCTTTCGCATAGCGAAATAAGAGATCAATGTTTCGGTCTGGAAGTTTGAGGTAGTTTTCCAGTACTTCTTTTTCTACCTCTTTACCTAATTTATTCCGATAGCGAATGGCATCGCACACACATTTTTCCTTACCATATATCTTTACTTCCGTATGGCCTATTTTGACGGAAGTAATCCCCAACTCCCAATACTTTTGGGTCCAGTAATAAAGTTGAATGGGAGGATAAGAGGGAAGTACTACTTTTTCATTCTTTTCAAGGGCCATGTGATATTCTGGAGGGACATAATTAGACAATTCATAATAATTCCAGGCTGACAATAGACATACGACTCCGTTTGGAACCAGGTGAGCGACATCTTCCATTTCATCCTCCGTTTCCCAATCGGTGAGTTTATAGAGTCCTTGCTTCAGTTTAATAATCTGCCCTTCTTCCAAAAGTGGGTCCAACTGGGTATTATGAATACCTGCTGCCTGGATATCGCTGGTTCGTATATATCCTTGCTGCTGATGGAAGAGTTTTATTATTTTTTCATTTTGGCTATCCAATCTGTAAATTTTACCGCTAATTTAAATAAAAGCGGTATTTTTTACAAGCATCTTATCAAAGACTAATGGCACCAAAGACCAGACCAGAATTATAAAACGTACAAAATCCGTAAAAAAGAGGTGGTAAACCTGCTTAATCAGAGCGGTATTAGAGGAAAGTAATGCACAAATTTTGCGCATTTTGAACAAAAAAGGCGACTCCTGAGGAATCGCCTTGCGGTCTGGACGGGGCCGCAATAGATTCACAAATCATTGGTTATCAAATGGTTAAAACAGGTGGTGTGAAAACCATTGAAAAATAGGAGTGGGGAGATCAAGGTGGTAAAAGCTGGCCTATAAAATCTAAATGAATGAAGATACCTAAGATAAGGGGCATCATTGATCGAAGAATCCTCATCAACTTCCGGGTTGATGCAGAAGCGCTCTCCCGTTTTTTACCAGCGCCCTTCAGCCCACAATTAGTCAATGGTTACGGGGTAGCTGGCATTTGTTTGATCCGTTTGAAAAATATTCGACCAGCTTTTCTTCCTGTGAAAGGAGGCATTCAATCTGAAAATGGAGCACATCGGATAGCGGTAGAGTGAGAGGAACAAGGTCAAACCCGGCAGGGCGTATAATTCATATGTTGCCAAATTATCTTATTATTCATTGCTTCATTTTGGTTGACTGATTTATATTTTGGCCTATCCGAAATTGAGAGAATCCTTGCTTCTAGATTTCTTATTGTATGGCTCAAAATAGCACAGTAGGTATCTTAGGAATGAGTCAATAATAAATTAAACATCTTTACTTGTTCTTTTGCCGCCC
>JBELML010000172.1:0-11619 GCA_042095835.1 Saprospiraceae bacterium | reverse complement strand
AAAATGAATGGCCCCACTAGGGACAATATATCGGTAATAGGGTAAAAAATGAATGGTCCCGCTAGAGACAATATCCAGGTAGCAAAAATGATCGATCAACAAATCCCGTGCCGTTAGGTACGGAATATATCAGGAGACCGTCTCAATCTGTAGATTTCCGCACAATCCATTTATTAAACAAAATCAATAATCCTAATACCACTACAAATTGAAAGAGCACCGTCCCCACATTGAATACATTATCAGCGTCGAAAGGCAGCAGCCATCCCTGAGGATTACTCTCCCAAGATTGATACAGAAACCAGATCAGTAGAAAGGCCATCTGTAGCGGTGCTAAAATGCGGATGATCACATCCCACCATCTACCAATTTTGATATTAGAATCAGCATGATTCAACTGCTCTTCTCGGAATTTTTTAATACCATACCCCGTAATAGAAAGGGCGAAAAACAGACCTGCAACCATCAAGGCTACGCCCCATACCCAATCTTGATTGTCCAAAAATTTCATAGACAGAGCAGATGGGATACCTAGCAAAAAACCGGCACTACCAATCAGCAGGATAGCCCGCTCTCTCCGCATCCCTGCATCTATGAAAGTACGTGCAACGACTTCCATCATCGCTACCAAGCTAGAAAAAGCCGCTAGGGAAAGTCCAAAAAAGAACAATAACATAAACACTTGCCCAAAGCCCATCAATTTAAAGAGCTGGGGCATCCAGATAAAAGTGATGCCAGAGTTGTTTTCAGAGAAAATAGTCTCATTCAATAGTTCGGTAGAGTAGGTGGCACCCTCGGCTACCCGCTGTTCCAAACTACCCAAGCCCTGGAGTAAACTAGGATCGGTTTGGGCACTTTCTATGAGCTGAGGTACTATAGAAAAGACAGTACAAAAGACCATAATACCAGCTAGAAGAGAAAGTAAATTATTGGTAGCTGGTAGGATGAAGGCATTCAGGGCCGTATCTTCTTTTTCTCTCAAATACACGGCATAGCACAGGACCAAACCCCAGCCCGCACCAGTATCCCAGGCGTTTTGCACCAAGGCTTCTATCCAGATTTGAGCATTCGTCAAAGCAGCCCAGTCCACGGTGAACATATAATTCAATCCCTCCTTTGCACCAGGAAGCATCAATGCTCGCCCTGTCAATAATAAGATGATGAGGATGAGTAAAGGCATCAGAATATTCGTGAGCTTTTCGATACCCTTTACCCCTTTGACAACAACCAAAGTAGCTAGCGCAATCATGACCCCGTGTGTCAGTACTGGCCAAAACGACTGCGTATAGCTATTCCAAAATGCTCCGGGAGCATCCTCGGGTATTTCGCCGCCAATAGTAGCAATGGTATACCTTAAGGTCCAGCCCGCAACCACGGAGTAATAAAACATAATCGCTGCAGTCACAAACACACAAAAGGCACCCATCCAGGCCCAACGAGGCCCAAGCATTTGGATAAAAGTCTTGATAGGACCAGACCGCGTTTTGCGACCTAAGCCAAATTCTAGAAGGATGAGTGGAATGGACCAAAGGAAAAGAAAAACTATCCAGGCAACTAGAAACTCACCGCCACCATTTTTAGCCGCAATTCTAGGAAAACGCCAAATATTACCTGTCCCTACTGCCATACCCAACATCGCTAGCATCATGCTCCAACGACTACTGAAGGCGGGTTTTGTACCTGGATTACTCATGGTTTAGCAAATTTTAAAACGACGTGATGCTTGTGCAAGATTTTCTTCACCAGTTTCACCATTTAGGCGCGCTTCGATGGCTTTTGAAGCTTCTGAAATGGCGAGCCCACCCAGACCAGTACACCTCAGTTCGTGGGCAATGCTTTTACCAACCTGATCCATCGTATCTATGACTTGATCTAAAGGTATGAGGGCATCATAATCAGCCAAGGCCATATTGGCACAAGACAAGGCATTAGAAGCTGCCATGATGTTTCTACCTAAGCAAGGAGCCTCTACTCGGTTGGCAATAGGATCACAGATCATACCTAGAGAGTTTTGTAGGGCCATCGATGAGGCCGACAGTGCCTGTGGCAAATCTCCGCCAGCGAGCTCTACAATAGCTGCGGCCGCCATTCCAGAGCCGGAGCCACATTCTGCCTGACAGCCACCGACTTCGGCAGCAAAAGTAGCATGCTCACAGATGAATACCCCGATCAGACCAGCAGCCAACATCGATTTTATGGCATGATCTTCCGAAAGACCCATCGCTGATACCGCACCAAGTACCGCTCCTGGCAAGGCACCACAAGCCCCAGCAGTAGGCGCGGCTACGATCACACCCATCGAACTTTTGACTTCCATCATTGCGGAGACATAAAGTATGATACGATTGAGTACATCTCCTTGTACAAGGGTACCCTTATCAAGTTCTTTTTGGAAATTGAGCGATTGCGGCCCCAGTATTCGATCTTTATATTTTGTTCCTTTCAGACCTGATTGGATAGAGGTATGCATGATGTTGACTAGGTCGCGCATACGTTCATAGACTTCTGCTTTAGTGATATTTCCTCGGGCACTTTCGTAATCGAGGGCCAATTCCCAGAGGGCTAATTGCTTGTCTTGGTTGTATTGCAGCATATCGGCACAAGTGAGAAAAGGAACCTCCAATCCCTTTCTGGACATCACAGGAAGTACCGGATGAAGTTGCTTGATGCCTTGTACGCCTTTGAGTTGGGACAATGCTGCTAAAGTGTCTTCAGGTAGAAATTGTTGACTTCTGATTTGAATGAAAGTGGTGCGGCCCGTCGAGACAATTATTTCATCGTAGTCGGCATGATCTTTTAGAAAAGCCATTGGGATTTCGGGATTGTCTACATAGACCAAGGTTTCAAAAAAGTCACCTGCCATACTTACTGGACTTCCATCTATTTCGATGATCTCAATCATGCCGCCGCCTGTCGAAAGCGCAGTGAGTTCGCGAGTTTCGCGATCATTGAAAAGAGTAAGTTTATAAGTATTGGGATGGTCCGCTTGGATATCTTCGATACGAATATCAATGTCTATACCTGCTTGCTCAATACCTTCTAAATAATTGGGCAGTCGCTCGTCGTAAGCTTCCCATCCTAGGAAGCCGCTAAATAAACCCATATCTGAACCCTGACTTTTATGGGTTGTTGCTAGCGAGCCATTAGGGTCGTACTGGATCATGACGGTTTGGATTTTACCATCCATTAAATCACGGCAAATACGACCAATTCTAAGCGAAGCGGCACAGTGCGAACTAGAAGGACCTCTCATCACGGGGCCTAATACATCATTGAAAATACTCGGAAAGCTCATAGGTGGTTGATTTTGGAATATTTCTAAAGATAAAAAACTAGTCGAATGTGAGGAAGTAGAGCGCTAATTTAAACGTATAAGCCTATGTCAACATTAAGCGACTAAGGAATGAATCAATAATAAATTAAACATCTTTACTTGTTCTTTTGCCGCCCAGTTTCGTTAAAAAGCCTCGTAGATGCGCTGCATCGCCTGCGTTTTTTGCCTCACTGAACAGCAAAATACCTGCGTAAATCTTGTATACTTTATTAATGCCCCATTCCTAATCAACTAAAAAGCCTCGAATTGGAAAGAATTAACACTTATTTTCATTTTTTTGAGTACAAAATTGACACTGACAATAGATAAGGTTAATATAGAGCTCCAAGCCAGTTGAGACTATAACGTTAATCTTATATGCAAGCAGTCCAAGTTTCGAGTTCTATTATTTCTACTACTTATTTGAGTGCTTTTTTGAAGGATAAATACCAACTTGCTCCAAATTCAAAATGTAAGCTGCTCAAAGCAGGAATCAACCATACCTATTTGCTTAATATAAATGAGCAAAAATCTATTTTTAGAATTTATAGCTATAACTGGCGCACAGCGCATGAAATCAGGGAAGAACTTCGATTATTAATGCTATTAAAAGATGAGGGCTTGTCGATTGCTTACCCAATAGCAGATACTAATGGGAATTATATACAGGAAATCGACGCTCCAGAAGGCAAGCGCTATGGTGTATTATTTAGCTATGCCTCAGGAAAGAAGTTGTCATTATATTCGGCAGCGCAACATTATAATGTTGGTGTTTTAATGGCTAAAATGCATCAAGTGATGGAGGGTTTGAAACTGGATAGAGTAGATTACACCGTAGATATCCTAATGATAAATGCGCTGAATAAGATTAAGCCCTACATCGATCAAGATAGTGAGGAGTTTCAATTTTTGGCCCAAACCCAAACTCAGTTGGTAGAAGCATTCCAAAAATTACCCCGTGAGACCATGAGATATGGAGCGGTACACATGGATATTTGGTTTGACAACCTGAATATCACCAAAGAGGGGGCAATCACTATTTTTGATTTTGATTTTTGTGGAAATGGTTTTTTGGCTATGGACATCGCTTATTACTTATTACAAGTCATTTTTGTAGAGCGCGATGATACCATCAGACAAGAAAAAAGCGAAAATTTCTTAGCAGGATACGAATCCATTATACCTATTTCAAAGCTTGAGAAAAATGCATTTCCAATTTTGGGGATGAGTATGTATTATTTCTACCTTGGTATCCAGTGCGAGCGCTATGAGAATTGGTCCAATGTATTCTTAAATGAGCATTATATCAAACGATTTATCAGCCAGATCATGAAGCGGTATTTTGAGATAAGTGGTCTAGAAAAAATACTATGAGTTCTAGTTACCAGGAAATTGAACCGCAAGCAGCAGCTTTAAAACCACTGATCAAACACTACTATCTACATCAGTCCCCGATCACTTCACTTGTTTAATCACTATGGTGATGTTCTGTATGATCCTGACGGTTTTTTGATGAGGAGCTACAATTTTAGCTGAAATCTCGCTTAAAAAAGGTTTTGCCCATTTGTGTTTAGGGCAAACGCATTAAACTAAAAACGGAAAATGAAATGCTTATTACTCGAAATTAAGTGTGAAAAAGGTGATAAGCGAAGTGCGGGAGGCCGCCTAGGCATTGTTTGAGCGGAGCGAGTTTGGCTAGGCAAGATTTTTTTGCTTCGTTTTTGTATCGAATGACAAAAATGAAGATGCTAGAGCGGTTTTGAATTGGAGTTTCAGTAAGAATTATAAAAAATTGCAGTGTAATTTTTTTTGGTGCGTTTGCCCTTATTATCCTTTGATAGTCTCTTAATTATCTTTACTCCGAAAGGTTTTAACTTCAAGTCACCACTCACCTAGAAACTAAGCGGCTAGCTTCGCTAAGCTAGCGATACAAGCATCTGCTCTCAAAATCACTTCCAATCATTTTCTTTAATGACTATCTAATTTTTGAATTGCTTGGCATTTATACCCCAGAATAGAAATAAAATTATGATTTTCAATAAGTGCTCGGAAAACTCCTGAGTAGCCACATTTATATATCCTAATATTACTCCATAAGCCTTTGTAAATGGTAAAGAAAATAGCTTCAATTGCTTTAGTTGTCATGCTACTTTTTGTCGTGGTGAAACTAATAGAATTCAATTCATTAAAATCTTTATCGAACGATTTCACCCCTCAAGAGATTAGGTACTTTTATGAAGTGGCATTTTTCTCTGAAACCGACCAAAAAAAACTGAAATACCTGACTAAGAGAAAAAGTAAGCCAGTTGTTTTTTTTGATACAAAAATTGATGGAGAAAAATTGCGCTTTTTAAAGGAAGCAATAATGGATTTAAATAACTCTTTGCAAATTGGTCTAACAACGACAAAAAATAAATTAGAGGCCAATACATTTATATCCTTTCCAGAGGACAAAACAGTACTCTCCAAATTTAGAAACATAAAAAGTCCAATTGAAGATATTCTTGCATATACTCATACTTCAGGTAAGTATGGGAAGATAGAGAAAGCAGAAATATTTATATTTAAGATTCCTGAAAAATACACGCTCAAACATATCCTAAAGGAAGAATTGGTACAATCACTCGGTTTAATTGGAGATAGTTACTCGTATCCCAATAGCTTATTCTTTGAGGCAAAAAAAAGAGATACCAGAATAACTGATCTAGATCAAAGAATAGTTAAACTTCATAATGATAAAAGGTTAAAGCCAGGCCTAAGTAGATCATTCTTTGAATTTGTATTCAAGGATGTTTTAGTTTTAGAGATTCAGATGGAGGCTTTCAATAAATATATGAAGACGAACAGCCTAGATTCAAATTTTTTAGATAGAGTTCAGAGGTCCTGTTTTTTAAATCAAAAAATGGTTCGATTTCCTAATAATATTCCAATAACTATTTCGAATTGCCCCTCAGATTCTATAAAGAAAAACCTCATTTTATGTATTGATAAAATTAACAGCCTTTCAAGTAATTTTTCCTTTTATTATGTTGAGCATTCACTAGAGCAAGAAGAAAAACCTAAGATTACTGGAGTCCATATTGATTTTAATTTCAATCCTGGAATAAACAATTCTATCAAAATACAATCTAATATTAGACATGGTGAAACAACTATGTTCCCCAAGAGAATATCTGCGGAACTTTCAATAGACTATAAATATTCATTTTTAGAAATGGATTATAGACTAGTTTATGACAGTATTTTTAAGGCCATCGGTCCGCATAGTGATATGGAAAGCGTATTCGATAATGATCTAAATATAATGTATTCCTATCCTCAAATTTTGGATTTTATTTACCAAGATTTTTTACCTGAAGGAATTAGAATAGATGATTTTCAAAATCAAATTTTCAATAATTAACAGGTGCAAAAACCCTGCCCCGTTTTAATCCTGTTTTTTATGTTGCTCCAGCATATTGAAGTTGTCTAAGGCTTTCTGTTGCAGGCTAGAAAACAGTATTTTGATGCTAATCGAGGCAAAAAACCTACCTGCAGGCAGGCACTAAGACAATAAGGACACTAAGTTGCACCAAGGAACATGAGCTAAAACGCCAGATTTTGTCCAAATTTCTTAGTGTTCCTCAGTCAGCTTGAGTGGTAAATTTATTTAAAGTTAGAACTGCTGGTTGTTTTAAGTGATAGTTTATCCTTAAATTTATCAAAATAGCTTTTGATAAACGTACCAACTTAAAACACCTTTTATGAGAATACTTCGTGTCTTATTACTGCTAGCACTGACCGCCAATTTACTACAAGCACAACCAGCCCAAGAGATTATTAAGAAAATACCCTTCCGAAGTATTGGCCCCGCCTATATGACTGGTCGGATTGCTGATATCGAAAAAGACCCGCAGAATTCCAGTACTTGGTACGTAGCGGTCGCCTCTGGTAATGTCTGGAAAACCCAAAATAACGGGAGTACCTGGACGCCCATTTTCGATCAATATGGTTCCTTTTCTACCGGCTGTTTGGCCATCGACCCCGCTAAGCCTCAGGTTGTTTGGTTAGGTACCGGAGAGAATCAAAGCCAGCGCTCCGTAAGCTGGGGAGACGGTGTTTATAAAAGCTTGGACGGTGGCAAAAGCTGGAAGAATATGGGCCTTTCCAAGTCCGAACATATCGGTAAGATATTGATTGATCCCAGGAACACAGATGTGGTCTACGTTGCTGCTCAAGGACCTCTATGGGCTGCTGGTGGCGAGCGCGGTGTCTACAAAACCGTCGATGGAGGTCAAAACTGGGAGCAAGTCTTGGCGATTAGCGAAAATACCGGAGTAGCAGATCTCACTTTTGATCCCCAAAACCCCGACATCATCTACGCGGCTTCTTATCAAAGGCGTCGGCACGTTGGTATCCTGGTAGCGGGAGGTGAAGAATCCAGGATCTATAAATCATCAGATGGAGGATTAAGCTGGAAAAAACTATCACGAGGCTTACCAGGAGGAGAATTGGGTAGAATTGCGGTTGCGGTATCGCCCCAAAAAAGTAATGTCGTCTACGCCATGATCGCAGGCTCTAATGATCGCCAAAGTGGTTTTTATCGTTCGGAGGACTATGGCGAAAGTTGGACCAAAAAGAATGACTATGTCATCGTCGACCCTCAGTATTATGGAGAAATATTTGCTGACCCGCATCAGTTTGATAAAGTCTATGTAGTAGATGTTATTATCCGCTATACCGAGAATGGCGGAGCCGACTTTAAGCGACTCAATACGCGCTTTAAACATGTCGACAACCACGAGATCGTCTTCGATCCGCTTGATCCAGATTACCTTATGGTAGGTTGTGACGGTGGAGTCTACGAAAGTTGGGATCGCGGTGATCACTGGACCTACCATTCGAATTTGCCCATCACGCAATTCTATCGAGTAGGGCTGGATAATGATTTCCCCTTTTATAATATCTACGGCGGTACACAAGACAACTCGACGCTTTATGGTCCTTCAAGGACTACTTCAAGGCATGGCATTACCAACGCCGATTGGAAATTAGCACTTGGAGGTGATGGTTTTCAAGCGAGGATTGACCCAGAAGACCCTAATATTGTCTATTGCGAATCGCAGTATGCCGGTATTGTACGCTATGATAAAAGAACAGGGACGCGGATAGACATTCAACCTCAGCCAGCTCCCAATGAGGAGGCTTTACGCTGGCACTGGGACGCTCCGCTCCTCATCAGTCCGCATAACTCCAAAAGACTCTATTTTGCTGCCCAAAAAGTTTTTCGAAGTGATAACAGAGGAGATAGTTGGTCCGCATTGGGCGGTGACCTAAGTAGAGGCGAAGACCGCAATCAACGAATGGTGATGGGCAAACGTTGGTCACCCGAAGCTGTTTGGAAAAATGTATTTACCTCTCCCTACGGTACGATCGTTTCTATGGTAGAGTCGCCAATACAGGAAGGCTTGCTCATTGTGGGTACAGATGATGGACTTATCCAAATATCAGCGGATGCAGGTGAAAATTGGGCGACTGTCGACGATATCCCAGGAGTGCCTACCAAAGCTTACGTAGCCGACGTATTTGCCTCTAATCACGATGTGAATCTCCTCTATGCGGTCTTCAATAATCATAAGGAAGGCGACTTTAAGGCTTATGTGGCCAAAAGTACCAATCGAGGTAAAAATTGGACATTGATTACCGATGGCCTGGATGCACCACACGCTTGTTGGAGTATCGTTGAGGATCACAAAGACCCTAATCTATTATTCCTAGCTACCGAATATGGCATGTTTTGTTCGGTTAATGCTGGAGAAAGTTGGACCCAAATGAAGAATGGGCTCCCAACAATTGCTTTTAGAGATATAGAAATTCAAAAGAGAGAAGACGATTTGGTGGCTGCTTCTTTTGGCCGAGGGATGTATGTGTTGGACAACTATAATGCGCTGCGGAAGACCGAATTAGAAGCTCTACCACAAGATGAATTCTTTGGGCATCTTTTTTCTGTGAAACCCGCTTGGCAATACTTTGAGAGAGGAGATATGGGCTATAGTTTGAAGGGTAGCTTTGGCGATAATTTTTATACCGCTGCTAATCCACCTTATGGGGCGGTTCTAGATATTTATTTGTCAGAATCTTTGCAAACAGCTAAAGCTAAACGTAAAGCAGCGGAGAAAGGCAAGACGGATGCAGCGCTGCCAAGTGCAGCAGCTTTGCGATCAGAAGATTTTGAGCAGGCTCCTCAAGTGTGGGTTCAGATCAAAGATGCCTCAGGCCAAGTGATGAAGCGGATCAAAGTATCTAATAAAAAGGGCTATCAGCGGCTTGTTTGGAATTTGAGTGCCGAACTTAAAAGTCAAGACCAAAAACGGAGTTTAACTATTCAGCACCTAGCTCCTGGAACCTATACCGGCCAACTTTTTTCAGCTCAAAACGGTCAATTAAGGACGCTTTCAGCACCTGCCCCTGTAGAAATCAAAACCATGGACCTCACACCTGAAGAGCCCCTGACAGATCGTATCGCCACCCAAAGGCGCATCATCAATGCCCTTTTTGCGGTAGATGAATTAGCGGCTCAAATCAATAAAGCCATCGAAAAGGTAGAAAAAGAGCAAAGCCAAGCTTTTGAGCAAGGCCAAAGTGCCGAAGAATTGGAGCAAAAGAGACTCGAACTTTTAAATCTGCAATACGAGGTGACTGGAGACCAGAGCAAGCGCAAACGGTTTGAGTATTTTCTTCCAGGCTTAAGAGATCGAATCCGGAGAGTATATCGTGTACAATTTCAAAGCTTCCAATTGACCCAAACCCATTTAGATAATTTGGCATTGGTAGAGAAGGAAACAAAGGTCTTAGAGGAGCGTTTGCAGAAGATTCTTGATGAATAAGTAGTAGTACTGTAGGTGTTTTTAGCGGATATGCGTATATATTTGAGTTATGTCGCATTAAAAAATAGAAACTATGATAAATTTTGATACAATTCACATTCAAACAAGTGATATCCAAAAGCTTGAAGATATTTCATCTTTAAATGGCCAAAGGCATGAAATATCGATTCGTGATTCAATTGTATATGAAGATAAAGAAAAAGGTTGGGTCGTAAGATTTGATACAACACATAAACTTCACAATCCAAATTTTGAACATGGAATTGAATTTACAGTTATCAGTTTCTTTCTACCTCACAATTTTCCTGCAAATCAAAGTGATTTAATTGACATGATAAAAGCTCATCATTTTCATACAGATGCTTTACTATCTGAAAAATCAAAAGAGAATCAAATCGAAGGATATGTTGACATATTTCTTATGCCAGAAAATGCTTCAATTCAAGCGAGAATACAAAGCTACAATCAAACCGTAGCTTCTATAATTGAATCTCAAAAAGGAAAATAAATGACTAACGAAGAAATCATAAGAGATGAAGCCCAAAAATTTGCAAAGTGGAAACATAAATTAAGAAGAGTTCCAGAACCGGTTGAAATTTTCAATGAGATTAAGTACAGATTAACTGATTTCAACACTTCCCAAAATAAATCAATATTTCTGGATGAAATAAAAATTCAAATTGTTCAAGAATTAGAATCTCACAGAAAAACTGCACATGAAGGAAATGCTGACCCATCATGTGGTTGGGAAATCAAAGTGGAAAAGATTCTATTTTATATAGATCAGCATTTAAATACTTTACCAATTGTAGTTCACCAAAAATTTACTTCTTCAAAAAAAGATCGGTTAAAGGTATTTGTAAGTTACAGCCATAAAGATTCAGAATATTTAACTGAGATTAGAAAACATTTCAAACCTTTTCTTGATAAGATTGAATTTTGGGACGACTCAAGAATTGAGCCTGGTCAAAAATGGAAAGATGAAATTAAAAAAGCTCTTCATAGTGCAAAAGTTGGAATACTACTTGTAAGTTCAGATTTTCTTGCCTCAGATTTTATATCAACCGATGAACTCCCTCCACTTTTAAATGCCGCAGAAAAAGATGGTGCAACAATTTTAAGTGTAATTCTAAGACCATGCTTATTTGAAGAATTTCATGAGTTAAATCAATATCAAGCTTTGAATCCTCCAAGCAAGCCTTTAGTAAAAATGACAGAATCAGAAAGAGAAGATATATATGTGAATTTGGTAAGACAAACTCTCAAATTATTAAAAAATGAATAACGCGACATAACAATCGATATAACGGCTATGTGGGCTAAGCGCCCACACATCGTTTATCGGGGACGTTAGCGGCAAGCAAAAAAAAGCAGAAAAACCATCCCGCAAAACAAAGAGTGCTATCGCACACATTGTTTTTTTTAGCCACCCTGAAGAAT
>JBELML010000171.1:0-11710 GCA_042095835.1 Saprospiraceae bacterium | reverse complement strand
CTACGCCAAAAGTTATAACCTAGGCCGAATAAAACAATAAATAAAACAGGTAGACCAATGTTTAGAAGCTGCCAATAAGACTTTTCCTCTTGTGCTCTGACTTCATCAAGTAGCCTCAGCTTGATCTCTTTCGACCGAGCTTCGATGAGGCCATCGGTATCAATGAGATATTCGATGGCATTCAGTAGGAACTCTTTATTAGCAAACTGAAAATTCTCAAATTCGTTGAAACCTAGAGGCGCAATTTGCCCTTCTTGATAATTCAAGACTTTATTTTTCGCAATATCTCCATCCGAAACGATGATCATTTTATTCTCTAGTGATCGCTTTTGAAAAGTTAGGCCGAGTTCGGCATAAGTATCCAAGGTAGCTTGTCCAACTCTATTTTCATACATCGAAGGGAATATGCCCTCAACAGCCAAAGCTACCATTTGTGGTCCTTTATTAAACTGCTCCGGCCGAAGCCCAACTTTGAAAATATCGAAATTCATCCTGATCGGATTGTACTGCATAAAGGAGTTTTCTGAACTCATCAAAAGAGGTATCCTGCGCAAGCCGGTTTTGGTCTGGGTAGTCGTATCTAAGGTTCCACCAAATTTAAAATTAAGAGGCCCTAAACTCTTGACTACTGGATGCTTGGTCCGTGGTATAATCAAGGGATGATAAGGATACTCCACTTTGGTCATTTGCGGTGCGTTACCTACTCGCCCTGTATTTAGAGCAATCCGAGTAGAGGTAGCATCTAGTAATACATTGGGTTGAAGTCGTACGCCGTAGTTGAATAAGATATTACTTAGATCAGTAGGATAATCGGTGGCCACGTAGTCACCTTCTCTTCGCAAACTATCTAAATCTACCCGCAAGGCATCTAGCAACCATAGCACCTTGCCTCCATTCATGACGTATTGATCGATCTTGAATTTGTCTTCATCAGAAAAAGGAAATCGAGGTTTGGCTACTACTAAGGCCGCTATCTGAGGATCGATTTGGACTACTTTCTCCAGGTTGATTCGATCTGTGTTATAGAATTTTCGTAGAGAATTTTCGAGATCGCGGGTTTCTAAGGGATTCAACTCGCCATGACCAGTAGAAAAGACGATATTCTTGCGGTTTGGGCTTTGTAGCTTTTGGATGACATTTGCAAATTGATACTCTAATAGCCCGATGGAGTTTTCAAGCGCTACCTCTTCAGGCATGCCAGGTACATCATTTTTAAGAAAATTGACAGCGGCTGGACGGCCTTTATAATAAAAACGGGCATAGGGATAAATCACTTTAAGCGAAAGCTCATCTGCCTTGCGCACCCGATTCTCTAGCGGGTAGATGCCTTGCTGAGCTAGCGTTTTTTGAGCTTCGATATTTTCTTCATTTGTGCCACCCATCGGGTCGAAAAATCGATATTCAATATAGCCTGACTCTGAGCGAAAATCTTCTAAGGTTTGGCGAACCGCCTCTTTCAAGCGCTTAAAGCTTGGCGAAAGATCGCCATCAAGTAATATTTCAATCGTCACTACATCATCCAAGTCTCGCAGCAAGTTTTGGGTACCTTCGGTGAGCGTGAATCGTTTTTCCTCTGTAAAATCGATGAAGCCGTATAAAGAGGTATTACCCAAACGGGCATTGGCCAGGATATTGATAAAAATCAAAATTCCAATAAAAAGTAAAAGCTGAATCAGCGATTGATTTTTCTTTAGCATAAGCAGTTACTTCTTTCTTTTTTCTAATACAAAAAATGTAGCCACCAAAAAGAGGGCGATCATCGACAAAAAGTAAACCAAGTCTCGGCTATCCAGTACTCCCCTACTGATCGATGAATAATGAAAGTCTATCCCTAATTTCTCCACAATATCATCTCCTTTACCAATAAAAAAAGGCAGTTTACTGAAATAGAAAAAACCATAATACAGCAGAAAACATAGGAAGGTGGCTAATACAAAACCTGTAATTTGGTTACTCGATAAGGAGGAAGCAAATAGGCCAATAGCGGTAAATACTGCGGCCAAAAAAAACAAACCAATATAAGAGCCCGCAATTGCACCTGCATCTAAATTCCCCTTCGGGGCACCCAATTCATAAACGGTGTAATAGTATAAAATTGTTGGTATCAGGGTAAAGGTAACCAGCAACAAACATGCGAAGTACTTCCCCAAGGCTATTCCCCAAAGAGAAACCGGCTTGGTAGACAATAACTCTATTGTTCCTTGCTGATACTCCTCAGAAAAAGATCGCATGGTAAGGGCCGGGATAAGAAAGAGAAAAATCAAAGGCGCTATCCCAAAAAACTGGTCTAAACTAGCATATTGATAGTCCAACATATTGGTATCCGGAAACACAAAAAGGACTAATCCCATCATGATCAAAAAAACCGACATGACGATATAGCCAATCAGGGAGCTAAAAAAGGTATTGATTTCCTTAAGGAAAATTGGAAGCATAGTGCTTTACTCTTTAAAATAAACTGGATGGCGGCGGTTGTAAGCCATCACTAAACGGAATAATTTTTCTTGGTACTCCACCTCTGTGGGGCGTAACTGATTGAGCTTGTTGCGCAATTCTGGATCATCATCCATCAAGTTGTAAATATTGCTTTTATCAAAACTTTTTAAGCCGCCTTCTTCAAAAGTGAATAACTTTTCTACAAATTCGGCGACGGTCCGATTGACCGTTGCTTTTCTAAAAGGCTCCCCATTTAATGGATTATAGGCCGCTATTTCGTAGGTTTTATCCACTCGATTTTCATAAGAATAATAACAAATATTCCCTGCCAATCGAAGGCCCGCAAAAGTAGGTAATTCTTTGTGAATGCTATCCTTATCAATACGTACAAAAGGTAAACCATCTAGGCAAATCCCCCATATATTATTGAGGTCCAGCGTTTCCTGACTATTGCGGTATCGGATGAAATCAACCTGTGTGATCAGAGATTCGGGATTCGTAACGGAGCGCCGTATAAATTGGTCCCATTTCAAAGAAGGTTCATTGCGTTGAAACTCATCAAAACTTAAATAAATTCCATCCTGGAACCGGTAAGTAGGCGTCACCTCTACCTGTTGAGCTTGTAAAAAGGAAACCGTACAAATCGTCCATACAAAAATGTAGAATACTCTCATTGCCATGTTGCTATTTAACGGGTCAACTCTTGGAATACATCTTCTACACTCAAAGTAGATTGCTTCATCTCAAGTAAGACGAGCTGCTTTTCTACCGCAAATTTGAAGATAGCTGGCCTGATATCTTGTTGAGCTTTCGCCGTTATCTCCCAAGTATTGGACCCCATGTTTTTAACTGTTTTTACACCTTCAATAGACTGAAGTAAATCTACATTGGTTGTTTTGTCAAACTCGACCTCCACAATTGTATCTCCCTGTAGCCGCTTTTGTAACTGCTCTATGGGATCATCGGCTACCAGCTTGCCTTGATTAATAATCACCACGCGGTCACAAATGGCCTGTACTTCTTGCATAATATGCGTAGAAAAAATAACCGTTTTCTCTCGGCCTAATTTTTTAATTAACTGCCTAATTTCTACCAACTGGTTAGGATCCAAACCAGAAGTTGGCTCATCAAGAATCAAAACTTCTGGATCATGGAGCAGTGCTTGTGCTAGCCCTACCCTTTGTCGATAACCTTTAGACAAGGCACCGATTTTCTTATGCTGCTCTCGCTCCAATCCCGTCCATTCGATTCGATCTTTTACGACCTGTCGAGACTTGGATACCTTGTGCAATCTGGCGATAAAATGGAGGTATTCCTTGACGTACATATCCTTATACAATGGATTATGCTCTGGCAGGTAGCCAATTTTTTGCTGTACTGACCGTGCTTTTTCCACTGGACTATCGCCACAAACGGTGATATTTCCCGCTGTTGGCTGCATATAGCCGGTGATCATTTTCATAGTCGTACTCTTCCCTGCTCCATTAGGACCGAGAAAACCCAAAATCTCTCCTTTCTGAGCAGAAAAGCTCAAATCATGCACTGCCTTCTGGTTTCCAAACTGCTTGGTAAGCTGCTCCACTATGACCGACATGCCCTATTCTTTTTAATTAATACCGCAAAACTAAAATTTTATTGAAAACGCTAATAGCCTGAAGGTTGGTATTCTATCTCTCGAATGATTTAATTATCGGATCAATAAAATAGTCCCTGTAGTAACTTCTTCCAATTTATTACCTGCTGGTGTTACACCTTCCAGTTTTGCTATCCAATAATAAGTACCAATGCCCAGCACCTCTCCATGAGCCCTTCCATCCCAGATGGTATTAGCTGAATGGCTTTGCCAAATCAACCCACCCCAACGATCAAAAACCTTTAGCTCACTGATCTCAATATGATCTCCATAAATACTAAAGCCATCATTTATGCCATCATCATTAGGGCTGAAGGCGTTGGGAACGTAATAGATTAATCGATTCGACAAAACCGCAGTAGTATCTGTAATGACCTGACTAGTATCTTGCATCGTAGAACTAGTATCGATGGGAACAACAGTCGAATCCTGCGGCATACCGGTTTGAGTAGAATCCATAGGATTATTTATAGTACTGGTATCTTGATTCATGGTGGTCGAATCCACGGGCGAGCCAGTAGTATCTACCATCATAGTATCAGGCGTTGGACAAAAGAGGGAGATCAACAATTGATCCTCTCCTTCACAACCATTTTGATCGATTACTGCTACTTGCAGCTCACCAGTTGAGGAGGCTACAAAACTGCTATCTGTACTTCCATCTGACCAGAAATAAGCTTCATATCTACCTGGATTTAGGGTCAAAAAGGTACTAGTGTCTTCTGGACACAAGGTGGTATCAGGCCCTAGTTCTGGCAGAGGATTGCTAAAAATGGTCACATGCTGAAGATTGGGCAAAGACGGGCATAGATTCGTCTGCACGCTTAAAAAATAGTCTCCTGCTAGAGCAAGGGAGGCATTACCTAGTATTGGTGAAGGGCTGTTACTAGCAAAATCATTAGGGCCTTCCCACGTAAAAACGGCATCTCTTATAGCAGGTCCAATTAGCTGGACTTGATCACCTTCACAAAAGGCTAAAGAATCTAAAGCTTGTATAATAGGGCCTTGTTCTATGACTACAATTTGATAAAAAGTATCCGACAATTCAGCGCATAAATCTCTGATAATCGTACGAATCTGATATCTACCTTCTGCTGCATATTGATGTACAATGGCAACACTGTCATAAACGGTACCATCTCCCATGTCCCAATTCACCTGATATCGCCATTCCTCCAAATCAACCGAATCATTAATACCATCTACCAAGCAAATCGTATCTGGAAAATCTGGAACTGCCACCTGTTTAAAAGAAGCACCCGCACTATAAGCGTAGGAGTCAAAAGTACCATAACCATAAGCACTAACATTCAAGCCACAGCCACCAGAGCTTACCGTATGTGCCCCTTCTTCGACCTGCACGGTTGTGTAAGAAAAGTCTTCATTGCCTGGAAATACCCGAAAAACAATGCCTTGATCCACAAGATTTTGACCATCTAGTATCACCTCTGCAATGCTTTCTGTCTTCACCATGATATTGAGATAATGCTCCTCAATATTACCGGTAATAGGACTATAGAGCGTCACGGTATTCCTAAACTGTTGGGCACTATTAATGAGCAACAAAGCAGGATCTCCGATTCGATTCGGATGTCTATTGCAATTTTCTCCAACTAAATATTGGCCAAGTATTACAGGATGAGTACTGGTCAAGAAAAAGGGATCAGAGCGTTGGAATTCATAAAACTCTCCTTTCTGGAGTACGATCGTTTCTTGACTAGCCCCTTCATTGATGACGATTGTAGTATTATTATTGGCCGCTAGTACGCGATATAAATCAAAGGCGACCTGGGCATTGGGGACCACGCCAAAGCGCCGACTAAAGGCATGTACTGGAAACATTTGCTCCTGTAGATTATCTCGCTCTCCACAATTACTAGGTACATTTGTCCATAGAGCGCCCGAAAAAAGGCTAAAGGACTTATTCCCTTTAAGATAAGATCCAGTCAGATCATCAGCGCCTCTTGCAGTTTGCACCTGATAAGTTTGTCCTCTTTGTAAAGTAATGGAAAAAGGAACACCTGGAGTTTGGCCACCAATGGTGGCAGCACTGGGCGTAATTTCAATTTGTGTATTATCATCTACCGCCACAATCAAAAATTCTGATGGCCAATCTCTTGCCCCTAGACTTAGCCCCTGGAAAGCCAGGACATAATATTCATTCCCCAAAGATTCTAATGGCAAAAGCAAGGAGGCATCGGAGCGTTTCTCAAAGAATTGATGGATATAGGCACTGACCGTATCCGTAGCCTGGATAAAAACTGCATTGTTTTCTATATTTTCTGAGCCTATAGTTTCTGCAAAACTAGGAAGATCGATCTGTACAAAACCATTACTTGTCACCTCAAAATTTTGGGACCATCCTTGCCCAGGGATTTCTACAAGGCCAGAAGTAGCTTCACGGGCAGTAATCACCACCACTCGCTCGTGTGAGCGGTCTAAATGTTCCATAAAACCAAAAGCGAACTGAGTACCTTCATTAGACTGTGCTGCTACATCAAGGAGCAAGGTGCACATGAATAACAAACAAAGGAGCATTTTTCTCATACCCCCGAAAATACATTTTTCCCTCATTTTAAGTCGGTAAGAAAATGTTATTTTTCAGGTAATAAAGCCAGAATGCCCTTTAAAAAAGGGTTTTACCAGGCGAATTAAATAAAATACTTGATTTTCCTCATTTGAAATTTGCGTCTTTTTTACCAACTTATCGTCTATTGGTTGAAAAAAAGAAATTGACGATTATGCTGTTTATTTTAGAGCCATATTTCAAAGACCAGCAATAACAATCGGCAATCCTTTTTGGCTTAGTAACGGACAAAAAATAAGTCTCGCATTTTGATCAAGAAGATTCCCGACGCAAGGCCGGGATAAATTTGTGCCAAGGCAAGGCAAAAAACGTAGGTAATGCAGGGCATTCTGCCTAGCTTGTGCCTATGGCACAAAGAGCGCATTAACGCCGTATTGGTGCAAGCCTGTCCCGGCTTTAGGTCGGGAAGATTCCATCAAAATCGAAAAGTTACTTTTTGGCTGTTACTTAACTATTAGTTTTGCAAAAAGACGAAAGCATGAGTATCGAACAACTATGGATATCAACAGAAGGAAAATTAAGGAATTACCTCCTATCCAAATTGACAGATCATACACAAGTAGACGACCTTTTACAAAATGTGTTCCTTAAGGTAAGGTCCAACATCCACCAATTGCAAAAAGTGGAAAAAGCAGATGCCTGGGTTTTTCAATTGACCAGGAATAGCCTGATGGATCATTTCCGTAAGGAAAAGAAACGGCAACAACAAGTCGCAGAGTTCAACTGGCCTATTATCGAAAAAGATAGCAACGAAAAAACGGAGAACCTCGCCCTCTGGATTCCAGAAGCGATTCAATTGCTACCGGATAAATATCGAGAAGCCATCTACCTAACGGAAATCAAAGGTCTATCCCAAAAGGAATTAGCAGCACATTTAAACATTTCTTATTCGGGAGCAAAATCTAGAGTTCAACGCGGAAGGTTACTTCTCAAAGAAATCATACTGGCTTGCTGTGACGTGGCCGCCGATAAATATGGGAATATCATTGAATACAAGTCTAGAGCCTGTGAGGAGTGTTGACTTTGGGGCTTTGGGACTGGGAGACCTTGCGACTTGGAGACTGGGGGACTTTGTGATTGGGAGGCTACATCACTATATCATTACACCACCACATCATTACATCAATATATCATTACATCACTATATCACTATATCAATATATCATTAAATAAAAAGCAACATGGAAGATTTAAAAGAATTGGTAAGAACGAAGTACGCGAAATTAGCAGTAGAAAGCGATCAATCCTGCTGCTCAACCGGCAGTTCTTCTCCAAATGATGTCACCATCATGAGCGAAGATTATTCTAAACTTGATGGTTACGTAGCAGATGCAGACCTGAATTTAGGCTGTGGAATGCCAACTGATTTTGCGCGTATCCAACCAGGAATGACGGTTCTGGATCTGGGCTCTGGAGCTGGGAACGATGTCTTTATCGCCAGGCAACTCACTGGTGAAACGGGCGAAGTATTGGGTATCGATTTTACAGAAGAGATGGTCAAAAAAGCGAATGCCAATAAAGCGAAGTTGGGCTTCAAGAATGTTCGATTTATTCAAGGAGATATTGAGGACATGCCCATTCCTAGCAATAGCATTGAGGTCTGTGTCAGCAACTGCGTGATGAACCTCGTGCCTAATAAGCAACTCGCCTATAATGAGGTTTATCGGGTACTTAAACCAGGCGGTCATTTTAGTATTTCTGATATAGTCACTGATGGGCAGCTTCCAACGGATATTAGAAAGGCAGCTGAACTTTATGCAGGCTGTGTTTCTGGCGCATTACCCAAAGAGGATTATCTGAATCATATCCAGCAGGCGGGCTTTAAAGATATTCAAATTGATAAAGAAAGATTAATTGAACTGCCCGATAGCCTATTATTGGAGCATATAACAGAGAAAGCTCTAAAAGCTTTCCGTGAGAGTGGTGCAAGTATTTATAGCATCAATGTATTCGCTAGAAAATAACTTCTCCCACCCATTTAAAACACTGCGTCCATTCGAATGATTTCGAATGGACGCTTTTTATAAGTATTACCTAGATAGGTAAATTCCACTTGTCTGCTAAATACTTGTGGTAAATCCATAAGACCAAAAAGGCGCCACCTGTTGCAATAATCAAGCCTCCAATGATGCCTTTGCCCAAAATATAGCTTAAGCCCGTTGCATTAGCGATGAATCCACCCACAATTGAGCCGACTAAGCCAATAATCATAGAAGATAGGTATCCTCCTTTTTCTTGTTGAGGCGTTAAAGCTTTTGCAATTAAGCCAGCCACTAAGCCAATTAATAGCCAATAAATCATGTTGAAAAGTTTTTGTTTAAGAAGTTGTAGAAAAAATAAGGTTTGATCTTCCTCAATTTACATTATTCCGCTCGGAATCGGTAAGGCATTCATCGGATTTTTCAAGCAGTAGTCGAAAACTCTAATTTCCAAGAGAAAAGTCCTAAATTCAGCCTCTACAATCGAATATGATGGATCAATCCGAATCGACTTCTAAAAAAGCTTGGTATCAACGCTTCCCGCATCCTGTAGTTTTGATCTTTATGATCATCCTTCTGATGGCCCTTCTGAGTTACATTTTACCTGCTGGAGCCTTTGATCGGATTGAGGTCGACGGTCGAATGCGGGTCGTACCCGGCTCCTTTAAATTATTGACAGATGCTAGTCCTCTTGGCTTTTTAAATATTTTTCGAGCGATTCCCCAGGGTTTTATTGATGCCTCCCATATTGTCTTTATCGTGCTTTCGAGTGGCGTTATGTTTGGTGTTTTAGAAAAATCGGGTATGATCGAGAATACCGTAGGTACTCTAGTCGCCAAGTTGGGCCTAAAGTATAAGTTCTTTTTGATTGTTCTATTTACCTATATTTTTGGCTTATTAGGTGTAATGATCGGATATGAGAATAATATCGCTATGGTACCGATAGGTGCCGTCATTTGCCTGGCATTAGGCGGAGATTTAATACTAGCAGCTGGCGTTTCGGTAGCTGCTATAACCGTTGGCTTCGGCCTTTCTCCGATTAATCCCTACACGGTTGGTACTGGGCATAGTATAGCTGAAATGCCCCTTTTTTCAGGTTGGGAATTACGTAGTATCTTATGCTTTGCTGCACTGAGCATATTGGCTTTTTATAATGTCCGATATTTCAATAAGATTATTTTATCTCCTGAAAAAAGCATGGCCAAAGGCCTCAACACCGAGGGTTTTGCACTATCAAAAAAACTGTCAGAATACCATATTTCTACCAAAGATTGGATCATTCTCAGTATCTTTTTAGGCGGCATTGGCTGGATGCTTTTTGGTGTATTCAACTATCACTGGTACATCAACGATCTATCCGCCATTTTTGTGATTATTTCCATTGCCGCAGGCTTAGCGGCAGGTATGAGCGGCACCGAATTGAGCGAAACCGCCTTCAAATCTATGAGTACGGTGATACCTGGCGCCTTTATGGTAGGCTTTGCTACGGCTATTAAGGTAGTCATGGAGATGGGAAATATTGGAGATACTATTGCGCATGGGCTTTCATCAGGCCTGATGGGGCTACCTACCTACGTTTCAGTAGTTTTGATGTCAGGTTCCCAATGCCTAATCAATTTGCTTATTCCTTCTGGAAGTGGTCAGGCTTTGGCGACCCTTCCCATCATGATTCCGGTAGGAGAACTACTCGGCTTGACCAGACAGTCGACTATACTGGCTTTCCAAATTGGTGATGGAGTTACCAATCTATTCAATCCAGCCCTTGGCGGATTACTGGCAATGCTGAGTCTATGCCGAGTCCCCTTTGATCGCTGGTTAAGGTTTATTTTCCCAGTGGTAGGCATGATTTTGCTGGTGGCTTGGGTCTTTCTAATCATTTCTGTAGCCATTGGTTGGGGGCCAATATAGCTGGTATAAACAACGTTCATCCTACATACCAAGGATGAACGCTGTTTTATGGCTTTGATAAGCGGAGCTGAAAATTCCAACTTCCTTTCTGACCAAATCCGTTTATAATCTCTGTATACTGAGTTTCTTGAATAAGGTTTGTTCCCCATTATTCAGTCGAATGACATAAAGCCCTGAAGGCACTAAGCCAAGGTTGCCATTGCTAGTATTCCAATTGATTACATGCTGCCCTTGGCTTCGCTTGGATTGGATCAATAAACTTTGAATATGCTGTCCTTGTAAGTCTACAACATCAATACTTACAGTACTTTCTTTAGATAGCGTAAATTGAATCGTCAATTGGTCACTAGCTGGATTCGGATAAACTGCTATTGTGGAGGTATTGGTTGTTGGAATAGAACCCAATTGCCGTCTTGTCCGATTATCACACACATCACCTTTCCCATCTCCATCTGTATCTGTTTGATCTGGATTGAAATTATTCCTGCAATTATCACAATCATCGCCAACACCATCTCCATCCCTATCTTTTTGGTCAGCATTCGCAATTGTTGGACAGTTATCACAAGAATCGCCTAGGCCATCCAAATCAACATCTGTGGTATCAACACCAGGTAGGGTCGGGCAAGAATCTAAACAATCAGGTATTCCATCTGCGTCCGTATCTAGCAGGTCATCCTCACCTGGACAGACATCACAGGCATCGCCAACACCATCTTTATCTTTATCCTTTTGGTTGGCATTAGTTTGGCTCGGGCAATTATCACAGGCATCACCGATACCATCACTATCTAGGTCACTTTGCCCTGGGTTTGCTAAATCTTTACAGTTGTCGCAATTATTGATTATACCGTCGTTGTCATCATCTTTTTTATCTCCAGCTAAGGTGATAGTAAAAGAACAAGTTCCCACGTTTCCTCCAACATCAATTACTTCATAAATCACCGTATTACTACCCATTGGAAATACATCTCCTGACACCAGACTACTAACCAAAATCAAACTATCAACCCCACAATTATCTTGAGCTAAAGGGGGAGAGAAGAATACCTGACCTTCACAAGCACCTTGAGTCAATTGAATAGTAGTATCTACCCCTATACAGGTTGGTAAAATCTTATCTTCCACGTTTACTACTGTAAAACAACTGTCCGTATTACCGCTGCC
>JBELML010000170.1:0-11859 GCA_042095835.1 Saprospiraceae bacterium | reverse complement strand
TAATTTACGGTTTTTACCAACTAAGACACTGGCTCGAATTTTGGGGGGAAGCATAATACGTAGCCCAAAAATGTCTTTGACCATTAAGTCTAGCTTGTCTATGAAGAATGTATGTTCTAAATACTCTCGCTGATGTATATGGCTCTTCATTATCAATAAAGGGAATATTATTTTGATTAGATCCAGGAGAGCCACCTTCGTCATTTATAACATTTATATAAACTTTTCTGTAGGTGTTTATCGTTGTTGCGAGATTGAGGGCGTAGGGTAAATTATTTGTAAGAGGGAGATTATAATCATCATCACGTAACTTGAATGGAATTAATATTCGGGTTGTAGTAATTTGATTGGCAGCTACATTAACATTTGTAACTTGAACGGTATTGCCACCATCTACACTGATTGTGCCTCCAACAAAAGTATTATCCAAAACCTGTCCTGCGTTTAAATTTAGGGGACACCTAAAATTAGTAGGGGATACTCTTTCAATTTCAGAAAATGTATTATTTATTGTATTGTTATTTAGACTATTTGTTAGCGCAAACTGTAATCCAGTGATATTATGGTTTGGAAAAAATGCTTCGGTATTTGTGTTACTTGTCACCATTGGAATTGCAATGGTTGGAGCTGAGTTTCCTATTACTGCCGAGCCATCTTCGAATCTATTATTATCCATAAATACTCTAGCAGGTGAAAAGCGGAAATCAGTTGAAGATCTCACTAAGTTAATTGGATTTCCCAAATTATCCACTAAAGTACTAAAGCTTGAGGCATTTGATAAGGTTGATGTTATACTTGTAAGATCTTGAAAATAACCACATATTTCATTTTCACAAGGAGCGTGTCTCGCATCGAATCTATTTCAAGATGTAAGTATCGCCATACAGTAAGTTTGGGAGTTGTATAGTTTGCATCTAACTGAACTAAGGAGTTGGTATTTATTTCAATGATATCTTGTTGATCTAAATGATCTAGATTTCTTAACTGGGTTAATAAATCCCAGTTGAGCGTAGAATGTCCAAATAAAAAAAGAAAGAGAATGTTCGGCGTAGGCTTAAGAGTTGATGCTAAATCAACTCGTGCCTGCGTCGGAGTGCAAGCAAGAATCCGTCTTGCGAATCTGTCAAAAGGAAAACCAAAATTAACATACCAACAGGCTACCAAATAAAAGATCAGGCAGGTTTGTAATACTTAGCCTTACAAGTGGTGGATTGGGTAGATATATTCACACAACAGAACTATAGAGATATATTGATTGACAGTTTTAGGTATAGTGCCTTATACTGGCCAACAAGGCGCAATTGAGGTGAAACACACACCTAGGTGTGCCTCCGCTAAAGCTTCTGCGACACGCGGTAGGCGAAGCCTACGCTGAACGGGGGCAAATGTTCATTATTCCGATGTAAGCAAAAAGTTGTTAATTATAGATATGCAATAAATTATGAAATCATTTGAAGAACTTCGAAAGGAGATATCCATTATAAAATCTTCTATGGATAGTGAGTTTGGTTCAAAATACGTAGACACTAACTTTCCAAGGAATGAGATGATTGTGATTAGGCATCTAAACACTGAATTAGCTGTCAAATTGTTCCCAATTTATGAAGATTTATATACGTCAATAACTAATTGGGTTAATGATAATCAAAAGCTAAGAAATTTTGTATCAGTCCCCAATCTTGTTGAAGTTGGTAAAGATTACTTTATTCGCCCTTTTTTTGTTTATGATGTCTCAATTCGTGATTATATGGATGAAAAAGATGAAGATTATGTTGCCCCTCCACAATTATTTGAAGATATGAAAAATGTTATCTCTCAGGAATTAACAAAGGAAGTAGGAAGAGAAGGCATTATTCAGCTAATCTTAAGAAAAAGTTTGTTAGAACCTACTGGTAAGACTTTCTTTAGTTATAAAATAAATAAGTTCATTATCGTAGAGCCCAAAATTTTGCTAGCTGATCTAGATAAATGGAAATCCTACTTGACCTAGGTTTTGCACACACCGACGCAGGCTTGCCGCCTACGCCCTGTTGAGCGTAGGATATCAAAATAATAAAAGAAATAAGTGTTCGGCTTAAGCTTAAGAGTTGATGCTAAATCAACTCGTGCCTACGTCGGAGTGTAAGCAAGAATTTATCTTGCGAAAAAATAAAGAGGATGGATTCAAAGACTTTCCAATGAAAGGATGATCGGAGGAGATCGTCATCAGCAAAAGGAGTTTTGCTATCACACCGACGCAGGCTTCAGCCTACGCTGAACGGGGGATAATGTCTTCTGGAGCTAATCCTGCAAGTTTTTCGCCTAATATTAATCCGAGGCATCTTAATTTTATAAGATCTCGAATCACAAGTCCAGATAATTAATAATAATGATACTTACTGAGTTAAAAATATTAAAGCATTTTCTTTTCCTGTTCTTTCTTTGCACAACTCTAGTAGAAGGGTTAAATGCTCAAAAGCTTCTTTTTCAATGTAATCTTGAAAAGAATAATATTAGCTATTTAGAGCCTATTCAGATAAAGGTAAATCTTTCAAATCCTACTGATACTATAATCGAATCATTCCCAATAGTTAACGATCAGTATCAACCCATTTTACAAATCAGAAAAAATGAAAGAGAAGATTGGAAGGATGTTATTGATTCTGAGCAAGTCCCCAGACATCATTATAATGATAATACGCTTTCTAAGTTATACCCAAGTAAAAGTGTTTCTGATTATATTACCTATGGACCTGGCCAAACCAGCCAAACTATTTTAAAATATTTTCCCTTGGAAAAATGGGCAAGCGAGGACGAGACTAAGCTAATATTGAAAGATACAAGCTTTTACGAAATTCGTTTGAGACTCTGTTATGGATTTCTGACTAATTCCAGCAATTGTATTTATTCTAATATCGATACTATTCATATTAATCCATATCAAGGATTAGATTTAATTCTGCTAGATACTCTAACAAAATATAAAAATCCGTCCTTTATTTATGCCCCTTATTTTTACTTTATAC
The DNA here is from genome assembly GCA_042095835.1 of Saprospiraceae bacterium. Lineage (GTDB taxonomy): Bacteria > Bacteroidota > Bacteroidia > Chitinophagales > Saprospiraceae > DATFKA01. The sequence goes on along the minus strand of JBELML010000170.1, from coordinate 8,854 downwards.
CTAGTAAAGAATTTGACTATGGTGGTAATAATTTTCTGGATAAAGGATTAGAATGGATAGAACAATTTGCAACCCAATCTAGCAGTCTACTATCGGCTATTAAATTTTTTACTGCAGTTTCTCTCTATGAAAGCTCTGATAACTATATCGATAAGGATATAAAAGCAAATAATTTGTTAAAGGCAAAAGCTATATTTTTAGATATATTAAATAGAGATGATATACGTAGAAGAAGTTGGGTTGAGGAAGAAATAATTGATTATATAATTAAAATTAACGCATTCTTAGGGTTGCAATTTTTTGATGGGATAGAAAATTATTAGATGCAGTTGAGCGTAGAATGTCAAAATTATAAACAAAAAATAGTTCAGTGTAGGCTCAAGTGTTGACGAAAAATCAACCCCGTTCGGCGTAGGCTTAAGAGTTGATGCTAAATCAACTCGTGCCTGCGTCGGAGTGCAAGCAAGAATCTGTCTTGCCAAAAAAATAAAGAGGATGGATTCAAAGACTTTTAAAAGAAAGGATGATCGGAGGAGATCGTCATTAGCAAAAGGAGTTTTGCTATCATACAGACGCAGGCTTCAGCCTTCGCTGAACGTGGGGAGTACCATTTGGATATGGGTTCCCTCCATATGGAGATATTAATAGCAAAACATATTTATATTGTTTGACAGCAAACTTTAATAATTTCGGTGGTAAATGGGTACTAAGTACAATGTTTCCATCGAATTAATTTACGTTTTAAATAGTTGAGTAAAAAGATGAATAAAATTGAGTATTTTAAGTATATAATTGAGTCTTTTTTTTCGACTCTTAGTGATCAGAGTAGGGATGAAAATTTAGACGATTTATTAAGGGAAATCTCTTTGTCGAATGTTAATGCAGGTGAATTTCAAGAGGCCTATGATCTTATTTTGTTAGATGAAAATTTCAATTGGAGAGAATTTTCAATTCTTAATGATTTCCATTATGATGTGCCCGAATTCACAAATGAAATGGCTAGACATTATTTCAAATATTGCTTCCACGATGCAGCCTATCCAGAGCATACATTTACTTTAGCTATGCGTGAAGAGCTTGTTGTAGCTGTATTTAATGTTCTTAAAGCTGAAAAAAAAGAACTATCCTTCCAAAAAATATATGATAAACTAAAAGAAACAAAAGAATACCAAGATCTCGATTTTTTTAATTTATTGCATGTATTTGGAGATGGTAGAGGAATATTTGAGAGAAGAATTGTCCTCGAAGAAGGTGAGTACTTAAAGAAAATTAATATACTGGAAGATTATCGATTAGGACGTGACATGTTTCTAGATAGAGAACCTAATACACAGCAATTAGATTATATAGAGTAATCCCTTGTGGAGTGTAGGTTGCCCAAATTACAAGCGATGATAAATGTTCGGTGTATGCTTAAGAACTGATGCTAAATTAGCTCATGCCTGTTTCATCAGCCAGGGTGGGCATCGGATTGAGTGACTCGCAAATAGCATATCGGAAAAACTAGATGTTGACTTACCCAGTTGAGCGTAGGATATCAAAATTGTAGTAGAAAAAAAGTGTTCGGCGTAGGCTTAAGAGTTGATGCTAAATCAACTCGTGCCTACGTCGGAGTGTAAGCAAGAATTTGTCTTGCGAAAAAAATAAAGAGGATGGATTCAAAGACTTTTAAAGGAAAGGATGATCGGAGGAGATCGTCATCAGTAAAAGGAGTTTTGCTATCATACCGACGCAGGCTTCAGCCTACGCCGAACGGGGGGCTCCAAGTCATTATGTGCTATGTGTCAGGTGTCAAGTAAAAGGCTCCCAAAGACCCGCTCACCACTCCCCAAGTCCCCACATCACTACATGTCTCCACATCTCCAAATCACCAGGGCTCACACTCTTCAAGTCATTATGTGCTATGTGCCAGGTATCAAGTAAAACGCTCCCAAAGACCCGCTCACCACTCCCCAAGTCTTCACATCCCCAAGTCTTCTATGTCACTACACGTCTCCAAATCACCAGGTCCCCCAGTCTCACAGTCTCCAAGTCTTCAGGTCCCCTAGTCTCTCAGTCTCCATGTCACCTATCTTCCATATATCAAAGATTCAACCAATACGTCATTTTAAACACCAATGCGCGGTTCTTACTCTGTAGGTTCTCTGGCAAATAGTTTTCTGTGTAAACGATGAATAGATCCGAAGCGGGCTGGTAGCGCCACTGAAAACGCGCGTTGATATTAACATTGTCAAGCAGATCATTATACTGAATGAATGTCGTCAGGAATAACTTGTCCGTAAAGGTCAAATCGATCCGAGGGCCAATCAGAAAAAATTGCTCCTCACCGTAGCCCTGAGCCAATCGTAGATCGTTATAATCGAAGCGCAAGGAGATATTTCCATACGGCTGGTAGCGGTAGGTCAACTCCCCACCGAGATTGAAATTATCACCATTGTAAAAACCACCAATGGTGGTCGATAGATTGTAGTTGAATAACTTCCGAGGATTACTTTGGTAAGACATCGAAAAAGACTGCCAATCGTACTCCTCGCCTTCCTCAAAGGAAATAAAACTATCCGCATCAATCAAACTAAAAGGGGTTGTCAAACGCTGATACACATAGTCATAACTAAACTCTAGAGCAGAGGCATTGCTGAATCGAAAACCATAGCCAACACCATAGTTCTGATCGGTCAGGGTACCACCAGGTATGTAGGTCTGTGAAATACTCATACTAGGCCCCATCACATTGATGGCATCGGTCTTCGGATAAAGGAGATACTCTGCCTCGGAGAAGACATCAAACTGCCCAGGGTAAACACTCGCACTGGGTACAAAACCCGCCTCGGCATTAAAAGCATCATTGATGAAGGAGTAGCCCGCAAATACATTCAGCGTACGGGTTGAATAGCTCCCAAAGATCAACCCCGAGAAATTGTCTTTATCATTAAAATCATCGAAAGAGCGGGCTAGAAAAGAACTCAAATACCACTCTCCATCAGCACTAGTCATTTCCAAATCTAAACTGGCTACTCGATTGTAGGTATTGGGGCGCAACTCCTCTCGCTCGCCCGTCTGGATTCGCTTGAAAACTCCCGTACTGAAATAGCGACTAGAGTCGGCTAAATCAACGTTCAAACTCGCCTTATTGACAAAACTGAAGGTTAAGTTCGATTGCTCCCAGAAGTTGCGCTGGATAGCCGCAACGGTGTAATTCTGCGCAGGCAAACCAATAGCTTCCGTCTCTCGCGTCTGCATATTGAGGATGCTCACCCGCCACTTCTCATTCAAAGACCCGCTCAGCCTAGCTCCAAAATCAATAGGTACTTGTTGGGCTAAACCTGAAGAATCAATCGCCAACCCAATCCGCCTCGAAAAGAAAGGCCGCGCTCCCGGATAACCCGCCAAATCAAATAGATCACTATTCTCAAGGAAGAATTGTCGGCGCTCCGGAAATTGAAATTCAAAGCGAGTGAGGTTGATAATTTGTCGATCTACTTCCACCTGCGAGAAGTCTGGATTGACCGTCAAATCAAGATTGAGTGAGGGCGTGACCGCAATTTTGGCATCAAAACCCGCTTGTAAGTCTTCTCTTCGAAGGGTCGGAGTACTTTCATTGTCAGCAGAAGTACTCCCCGCTAGGTACGGAATGAAGGAAATATTGGTTTTTGCCTCAGGGATGGGATCATCCCACACCAGCTGACCACCGTAGGTAAAGCTTCCCGAAGGCAACTGAAAAGGCGTACGTATCCAACTGCTCTGCCGGTTTCGCTTCAGGTCCCAACGGTCGAAGGAGATATTCCACTCCCGGATATCACTTTTATAACGAAAACTCTTGAAAGGGATCGCGATCTCTGCTACCCATTTATCAGCATGTTTGGTGGTCTTGGAGAACCATTTATTGTCCCAAAAAGCATTAAAAGAGTCACCAGAGTTACCGCCGCCCGTTACAACCCCTTCCATTTGTACATTCTCCGGTGTAATGACAAAAAAGAAGCCATTCAATTTATCATTATACGGTCCAATCGAAAAGCCTACATTATCATTCAGCTCATATTCAAAATCCCTACGTAGAGAGTTTACAATAAAAGGCGAGCCATCGTCGACACAAACAAAGGAAATATACAGATTATCATCATCAAAAGTCAGCCGCGCTTGAGTCTGGAAAGGTGATTTCACCGAATCGGAGGGAAAGTGTTGGTACCAATCTTTGGTGACATCGGCATCTTGCCAATCCGCCTCGTCCAGCACGCCATCTAAAATAATTTTCCCCTTCGCTTTTTTGATATGTAATTCGGTACCGGCTTTATTTTGAGCATTCAAAAAAGATAAATTAGCCGCTAAACCAAATAATATTAGGGTGAGATTTTTAAGTTTCATTTTCGCGTGGTCTTATTTGAGGCTGCGAAAATAGCTAAACTATGTCAAAGTTGCTACTTTGCTAGGTGCCTCTCACACCTGACACCTGACACTTGACACCTGACAAAGCATCCCGACGTTCGTTACACTCCGCCGGGATTAATTCGACCAACGTTGCTAAAGCATCGGGTCTCATTAACCTGACACTTGGCCCCTGACACTTGCCCCCCAAATCACCCTCTCCCCTGCCTGGTATAGTTAAATAACTCCGATACTTTATCCTGGTAGGTGACGCCAACGGGTAAACTTCTACCAGCGACTTGTAGTTTCTTGCGCCGAACCTTCTCTACTTCACTGATAGCCACTAGATAAGAGCGATGGATGCGTACAAACTGATCTTCTGGGAGTAATGTGGCAAACTTTTTTAAAGAAGAAAGAATGATCAATGGCCGATCTTGAGAGAATAAATGCAATTTGAGATAATCATCTAGTGTCTCTACGAGATAGAGATCATTGAGCTGTATTTTATGGACTTTATAGTCTGCTTTAACAAAGATAAAATGGTCTTCCTGGTTTTCGAGACCGTTCTCTAGAAATCGTTTATATAAAATCGCTTTATCCACGGCTTTCTGGAAGCGCTCTAACTCATAGGGCTTCACCAAATAATCGATGGCATCTAGGTCAAAACCATCAACGGCATACTCACGATAAGCCGTCGAAAAAACAACCAATGGCTTATGCTCCAAACCTGTGAAAAACTCTATACCGGTAATATCCGGCATCTGAATATCCAAAAAAAGCAAATCGATATCACTAGTATCCAGGCAAGACCGCGCTATTTCTGGATTTGTGAAATATCCTTTACACTCCAATTGGTCCGTCTGATTGATATAATGCTCTAATATTCTTAATGGTAGCGGCTCATCATCTAGTACAATGCAGGTCATAGTTGTATGTTTTGGGCTTTTAAAGACACCGGCAGCTGATTCGCGGTTTGTTTTCTAAGCTGAATTCTTAAATGGACAATGAAGTACTTGTCTTCTTCTCGTATTTCTAGTTGATGGGTTTCTGGGTAAATCAACTCTAAACGTCTTTTGACATTCTGGATTCCTAATCCGGTCCCCGCTACTTCTCGAATCTTCTTTTTTATAATTCGATTCGAGCAATAAAATCTCAAATTATGCCCAACGATTTCCAAGCGTATGTTGATGGGCGAATACTCAATATTGCTAATCCCATATTTAAAAGCATTCTCTACAAACGGAAGCAAAAGTAGCGGCGCTATAGAGTAGCGCTCCATTGGTCCATCTATTTGCACATCTAAAGGACTTTTATCACTTAGCCTAAGCTGGTGTAGTGCTATGAAGTGTTGCAAATGCTCGACATCCTTTCCTAAATTGATAAAATCATGGCTGGCATCAGTGAGTACATAACTCATTAATTTGGATAGACGCAATATCGCATCTGGTGCCGCTTTATCACCTGTAAGACTCATCGCATATATCCCATTGAGTGTATTAAAAAGGAAGTGAGGATTGAGTTGTTTCTTGAGCTGGTCTAATTCGGTTTCGATGCGCTTTTGTTCGCTTTCTTGGAGCTGCCCTTCGGTGCGCTGCCATTCTTGAAGCAGCCATATGCCCGTGCTTATCGCAAAAGCTAAACTCTGAAAAGCCAGCATTCCCAGCATACCTAGGCGCTTGAAAAATGGATTGTAAATACCAAAAGGCTCAAAATTACCTAATAGCGCTTCTCTAATACTAAACTGCAAACTTGCAAATAAATAGAGGATAGCGATTACAAAAGGTAGATAATAAGTCCAGCCATAGCGTTTAAAAATCTTTGGAAGCAGGATATAATAATTGCCATAAAAAATGACGATTAGAAAAAACAAACCTGAAACAAAGCCATAAGCCGGATGCGGAAAGTCAGGAAAAGCACCCTTAAACTCTTCTTTTGGAGCAATAAAATAGGGAATTGTCAGAATGGAGGTCCATACTGCAACGTGCAAAAGAATAGTCGCAACCTGCTTTTTATTAGAAGACAATTTCGAATTCATATCAGCTTTATCAATGAAGTTGTCTAAGGTTTTCTCGCCAGCAACAGAAAACCTTAGACAACTTCAATTCCCTAACACCAATTTATCTAAAAAAGTGATGCCTTTCTGTAGTCTTCTCGGAGAATACACCATTTCACTCGGTGAATAGGTCGAACGCTTACCATCCTCACGTCGTTTTACTAGTGTCTTTAATACGATATACATCCACCTAGCAATAGTGGATTAGTGAGACAAGATATTTATCAAAAGGGATAAAATGATTATCCAATCTTTCTCAGGAGCCCACGAAGGTGTGGCTCAAAGACGAAAGTAGTGTGTGTATTTTTTAAGGCTAGTTTTTTCGTGTTATTCCCAGGTCCTTATCTTCGATAAGGGCCGGGAATATCTTTTAGTAGGCTCGAATATCCCGCTTTTCAACATAGTTGATAAATGCTCTATTCACCACCCGATTCCCACCAGGTGTTGGATAGTTGCCAGAGAAATACCAATCGCCATTGTGCTGCTTGATGGCATTGTGCAATCCTTCTACCGTCTGGTAAATAATTTTCACCTCTGGTTTAATGCCTTTAGGTGTAATGATCTGAGCAATTTTATCTGATACTTCCTCATAGGTGAATTGATCGTATAAGACCTGCACCTCATTTTTCATATCTTCCTTGGCAAAGTTGGCCTGTGCTTTACATTTCTTATACACTTTCTGTATCATTCCCTCTTTACCATTCTCCTTAAGTAGTTCTACCAATGCCCTAAAGGCTACAAAATTACCCATTTTAGACATATCGATGCCATAGCAATCAGGGTAGCGGATTTGCGGAGCAGAAGAAACGACGATGATCTTTTTAGGTCTTAGCCTGGAAAGGATTTGAAGAATACTATCCCGCAAAGTGGTACCTCGCACGATCGAATCATCAATAATCACCAAGGTATCTTTATCATTCCTGACTATACCGTAGGTCACATCGTAAATATGCGATACGAGCTGCCCTCTAGAAGTCGTATCAGCGATAAAGGTCCGCTGTTTAGCATCCTTTACAATGATCTTTTCAATACGTGGCTTTAGGGAGAGGATTTTCTCCAGTTTTTTAGGTTTGAGTTTATCATTCTCAACTAAATCGAGAATTTTATCCTGCTTAATCTTATTCATCTCCTCCTGAAGCCCGTCCATCAAACCGTAGAAGGAAGATTCGGCGGTGTTTGGAACGTAGGAAAAGACGGTATTCTCAAAATCATAATCTACCGCCTTGAGGATCGACTTGGTCAATTGCTTGCCTAGATTTTTTCTTTCCAGGTAAATATCTCTATCATTTCCTCTGGAGAAATAAATACGCTCAAAGGAACATGGCCGCTCAGGTAGTGGATCGATATAGGGCGTCTCCATAACGCGCCCATCAAATTTTACAATAAACGCATGACCTGGCTTTAATTCCTTGACATCATCAAAGTGCAGATCGAAGGTCGTCTGTATCGCTGGGCGCTCTGAGGCCACTACGGCTACTTCATCATCATGATAGTAATAAGCCGGACGAATACCACTAGGATCTCTCATCACAAAGGCGTCGCCATGCCCAATCAAGCCGGCCATTACATAGCCACCGTCGAACTTTTTACTGGCTCTTCTCAACAAGCGCGCAATATCCAACTCCTTGAAGATAAAATCATTGATTTCTACATTAGAGTAGCCATCTGGCTTGAACCAGGTATACAAACGCTGCACCTCATCATCGAGAAAATGTCCGATCTTCTCTAAGACGGTCACCGTATCTGATTTCTCTTTAGGATACTGCCCCAGATCTACCAACTCATCAAACAGCTCATCTACATTGGTCAAGTTGAAGTTTCCTGCCAAAATAAGGTTGCGATTGATCCAGTTGTTTTGGCGTAGAAAAGGATGACAGGTTTCGATACCATTATCGCCGTGGGTACCATAGCGGAGGTGGCCCATAAGCAGCTCACCAGTATAAGGCACATGCTCCTTGAGATAAGCAGGATCATTCATCTTTTTATTAGAAAGACCATCGAATCGATCCCAAACCTGATTAAAGAGATCATCCAGGTAATTCGGCGCAATACTACGTTTGCGGCTGATGTATTTTTTACCTGGGCTTGGATTGATTTTGATGGTAGCCAAACCAGCGCCATCTTGACCACGGTTGCGCATTTTTTGCATAAGCAAGCGCAGCTTTTCTAATCCGTACAGAGAGGAGCCATACTTTTCGTGGTAGTATTCTAGTGGCTTTAGAAGACGAATGACGGCAACACCACATTCGTGCTTAATGATTTCACTCATAAGTTGTTGTTATCCTAGAGCGTTGTTTAGTAATGGTTGGAAGAAGTCGCAAAGGTAGTTCTTATAAATAAGCCTAGCAACCAATCCCTTTTCAAATTGTTCCAAATTTCAAAGCACCGTGTGTATAACGAAATGCACAATCAGGCGGCTTCTACAACTTTTTCTACCAT
>JBELML010000169.1:10694-11859 GCA_042095835.1 Saprospiraceae bacterium | reverse complement strand
AGCGGAGCGAGTTTGGCTAGGCAAGATTTTTTTGCTTCGTTTTTGTATCGAATGATCCCGAAGTAAATTCGGGAAAGATGCTAGAGTGGGTTTGAATTGGAGTTTAAGCAGGAATAATAAAAAAATGCAGGGTAATTTTTTGGTGCATTTGCCCTAATGATGTAGTGCGTGTGCTGTTGTTTTGCACATAAAACGATTATAGACAATTTCTTTACTAAGAAAATATGGATCAAATAAACGTAATCCACAATCCAGAGCGTAAGCGCTTTGAAGTCAAGATAGATAATCACTTGGCGGTTTGTGAATATATAATGACTTCGACTAGAATTATTTTTACGCATACCGAAGTGCCCAAAACTATGGAAGGTAAGGGCATTGGAACGACATTAGCCAAAACAGCGATGGAATATGCGCGAGCGAATAATTTAAAAATCATGCCACTTTGTCCGTATATTGCTTCCTATATGCGTCGCCATCCTGAGCACCAAGATATGCTGGTAGCCGGGGTAAAAATTTAAAAGCTCGGTAGGCGCGGAAAACCTATGAAAAAGCCAATTGTCTATCTCGTTTTTTCGCTTACTGTTTCCGTTGTTTTATTGTTTCAGTGCCAAGAAGATCAGCTTGTTGGTGATCCCGCTCGAGGCGAAAGTCTGGCAGTGCAGCGCTGTGTAGGTTGCCATCTATTACCAGAGCCTGAGGACTTGCCTAAAGCCACTTGGGAGACGGCAGTCTTGCCTCGTATGGGCTATATGTTGGGTGTTTACGATGAGTTGATGCCCAGAGATAGCTTGATTGAAGCAGGACCAGCTCGCGCTAAAATACTGGCCGCCAATATCTATCCAGAACAGGCACAGATTGAGGTCCAAGATTGGGCCGATATCCAAGCGTATTATTTGGAAAATGCGCCCACTTCATTAGCTGCTCCAAGTGCTCCGAATATTTCTACCGCTGGCCTACCTGGGTTTGAAGTGAAAATTCCTGATTTTCGCTTGTCTCCGCCTAGTATCACCATGACAAAGATTCGCTCCTATGGTGGGTTTTTCATTGGCGATGCCAATACTCAATCTATGTATCAGTTTGATGCCGACTTTCAGGGAGGGGCTACAGCTCGCACCCGCGAAGGTGCTGTACATTTAGAGGAGTTTGCTAACACCTACGTCGTCAC
>JBELML010000169.1:0-10594 GCA_042095835.1 Saprospiraceae bacterium | reverse complement strand
TTCTAGACCTGAACCAAGATCAACGCTGGGATATTGTGACCTTGTTTGGGCAGGCAGCCGAGGGGATTTATGCTTTTATTCAGCAAGAAGATGGAAGCTTTCGGGAAGAAAAATGGCTGGAGTTTCCAGCAAGCTACGGCTCTAGTTATTTCGAGCTTTTAGATATGGATTTGGATGGTGATTTAGATATTCTGTATACCAATGGAGACAATGCAGACTATACGCCCATACTCAAACCCTATCACGGCATTCGCTACTTCGAAAATAATGGTCAAAATGAGTTTGAGGAGTCTTTTTTCTACCCGCTTCATGGAGCTTATAAAGCCAAACCTGCCGACTATGATGGTGACGGTGATTTAGATATAGCAGCTATCTCTTTTTTCCCAGATTTTGAAAATCATATTGAAGAGGGGTTTGTTTATTTAGAGAATGATGGGGCTAATAATTATACCGCCTATTCTTTTCCAGATGTAGGCGAAGGGCGATGGATCACTATGGATGCAGGGGATATAGACCAAGATGGCGATCTGGATATTCTAATCGGATCACTTGCTTTTGAAGTAATTCCTGATGGGGGGCTGGTAGAAAAGTGGACCAATTCTGGTGTGCCATTTATCATCCTCGAAAACCAATTAAATGAATGATCGACTGAAACAACTCTACCAGAAGGTAATCCTACAAGAAAGTAAGGCCCCTTATAACTATGAGAAGAAGCCCGAAGCCACCAAGGTTATCGAAGCCAATAATCCTGTCTGTGGTGATCGCTTCACGCTCTACTTGGAGGTAGAAGATGATACCATTCGATCTGCACATTTCTACGGACATGGTTGCGCCATATCCAAAGCATCGACCTCTATTCTTACTCGCCATCTGGAAGGAAAACCACTTTCAGCGATTCCGACTTTAAGTGCTCAAATGCTCAGGGTAGCTGACCCTCAAGCAGATATTTCAGATCTTAGTGAAGATCTACAAGCTTTTGAGGCGGCTCGTTTTTTCCCAGAGCGGAGTAGTTGTGCTACTTTGAGCTGGGAGGCGGTAGGACGTTTTGGGGACTTTGAGAGGGTGTGAAGAGAGATTGGAGTTCTAGAGATAATTTATTAGCGTCTTTGTGGCATTTTATGGGACTTTGAGGCTTTGAGAGGGTGTGAAGAGGTGCTTGATGATAAGCTAGAGCTAGAAAAACTGAATAGATAAGAAATCCTATCTTCTCCAATCCTTCCGAGTTCGAGGATTTGGTGCTACTAATGGAAATGATTATTTTTCCAACCAGTATCAAATTAATATCACAGCACCATTCATTTAAACGGTTAGCCATGAAAATCAAAATAGTAAGTATTCCAGTTAGAGATCAGCAAAAAGCCTTGGACTTTTACACCGATATCCTAGGATTTGTTAAGAAAATTGACATCCCACTAGGCGGAGGCAATCGATGGTTAACGGTCGTTTCCAAAGAGGACCAAGACGGCCCCGAATTATTACTGGAGCCTGCACCCAATCACTTCGAACCCTCCAAAGTATATCAAGATGCTTTAATGAATGCAGGGATTCCTTGGACACAATTCTATGTAGATAATGTTCAAGAGGAATTTGACAGGCTCACCAAATTAGGTGTTGAATTTAGCATGAAGCCTACCGACGCAGGTACCGTGATTGTAGCCGTGTTTAATGATACCTGTGGCAATAATATCCAATTGGTAGAGGAGAAATAGGGACCTTTTTTTGTATATATTCAACTCCCACGGGGATTGACTAAATAACACTAGTCCATATGAATTATAAGTTGTTTCTAGCCCTCTTATTGTCCTCTAGTATCTGTGGATGTATAAGTAAGCCAACAGAAGAACAGGCATCCAATCAGGATAATATCAAGCAAATTTTATGGACGGTGGATTGGCATCCCCATCAAGATAAAATTGTGGTGGGCGGTAGTCAAGACAGCTTAAGCGTCTTGGCAATCAAAGACTTTCAAGCTTTGGAGCAATTCTCCTATCCTGGTACGATCACCAAGGCTAAATGGCATCCTACTAAAAATAAGTTAGCTGTTTCGGTACAAGATGGAATATCCTGGTCTAGTATTCTAGATTTAGATACAAAGGAGCGTGTCGAATTAGATACCATTACCAATGACGGTGCCCGAGCGATTGGTTGGAACCCGTCTGGTGATGTGTTGGCTGTAGGAGACTACGCAGGAATGTTGACCTTTTTTAATGAAAATGGAAAGGTGCTGAAACAAGTAGATACCGAACAAAAAGGCATCATTGGTCTGGATTGGCATCCCACGGAGGACTTGCTAGTAGCAATTGGAGAAAAAATCTCTCTGTATGATTATAAGAAAGATTCCATTTGGCACATTAATCATCGAGAAGAGGAAATGGAAGTATTGATGCTTTGTGTAGCTTGGCATCCTGATGGCGATATCTTTGTCACAGGGGACTACGGTCATTTTGAATACAATTATCCTCCGCTATTACAATATTGGAGCCGGGATGGTATCAAAATTAAGTCAATAGAGGCGAGTAAGGCCGAGTACCGCAATATGAAATGGTCAAGTAATGGAGCATTATTAGCAACTGCCAGTGAAAAAATACGACTTTGGGATCAAACGGGTCGCTTGGTAGCGGAGTCGGCAGTTGATGGCTTACTTTGGGGTGTAGATTGGAATCAAAATAATACGCAAATTGTAACTACCGATAATCAAGGTAAGATTATCGTATGGAACAGAAACCTAGATCGAGTATCTGAATTTTAACCTCAAAAAAGCACATGGAAAACAAAATTGAGATTCCTTTGAGTAAAACTAAGATCGGTCTCTTGTTCTTAGGTTCTTTAGCCTTTGCATTGACGAGTATTGCCTTTGTACTCCATCCAGAAGAATGGACAACTTCAATAATTAGTTCTCCTATTCTGATTACCATATTGGGGGTTTTTATAATTGTTTTTTTTGGAGGCCTGAGCGTTTTTCTAGCTTGGAAAATGTTTGATCAAAAGATAGGGTTGACTATTGATGAAAGAGGGATTACCGATAATACCAATGGAACGAGCGTCGGTCTGATTGAATGGGGAGATATTACCGGTATTGAAAGACTTGTAATTGTTTCCTCAAAAATGCTGATGATCCAAACCAATAAGCCCGAAAAATATATTGCCAGAGCTAGTAACGCCATTGCCAAACAAGCCATGAAGGCGAATTATAAAAGCTACGGCTCTCCGATCTCCATCATTGCTAGTTCCTTAAAAATCGACTTCGATGAATTGGAGGAATTAATTGTAACAGAGTGGCAAAAAAGAGAACTCCTGTAGATAATTAGGGTAAACGCATTAAAATAAAAACTTAAAAAGGAATAGTTATTACGGAAAGTTAAGTGTCAAAAAGATCATAAGTGAAGTGCGGGATGCCGCCTAGGCACTGTTCGAGTGGAACGAGTTTGGCTAGGCAAGATTTTTTTGCTTCGTTTTTGTATCGAATGACAAAAATGAAGATGCTAGAGCGGTTTTGAATTGGAATTTCATTTGAATTTATAAAAAATTATAGTGTAATTTTTTTGGTGCGTTTGCCCTAGTAGATAATTTGATCCGATAAATGAAAAGAAAACAACTAACGATCTTTCTCGACCAAACGGAAGCTAAAGCTATCGAGCAGATTCGCCAAGTTTTTAATCCAGCACAATATCGACTCATTAAAGCGCATATCACCCTCTGTCGAGAAGATGAAATTGAAAATTTAGAGCATGTTTTGAGGAACTTAAGACAGCTCAAGATGAGGCAGTTTGAATTAACGACTAGACCACCTCAACGATTCTGGGAAGGGAAAGGTGTCTTTATACCAATCGATGACTCTAAAGGGCTATTTCAAAAATTGAGGGCTCGAATACTACAGAACGGAATTACCTCCCTCAGGACTCACGAGGCCCATATCACGCTAATGCATCCTCGTAATTCTACCTGCGACGATGCCAAATTCGAAGCTATACAAAAAGTCAATATTCCAGAACAGTTGACAATTGCCAAGATCAGTCTAATCGAGCAGGAAATGGGAGAAGTGTGGGAGGTTTTAGACGAGTTCATTTTGGGTTAGTAAAAATGATTTCATAAAGCGCGTAGAATGACCCGCCTAGAAAAATTTTAGCCTACCCTAAGTAACTTTTATAGAAGAAAAGCTACTGTCTGTCAAAAGAAATAAAATAATTCGAGCGAGGGTTATTTTTTTGAGTCTGGCAATTATTACACCACGCACCACTTCAATTTTACGAAGTATCTATGAGAATAATCCTATATATACTGACTGGTCTCCTGCTACTAGTCATCGGTTTCTTCGCTTGGTTCTTTATCTTTTTCTTGAAAGTACCTCCTTTAGAGATGAGTGAGGAGATAGATGAGAAGGAAAGAACTGCCCAATTTGATCAATGGTTTGAGCAATTACAAAAGGCCAGCCGATTCAATGGAGTGGTGGCTTTTTCAAAAGAAGGAGCGCCGTTGCTTACCAAAGGTTATGGCTACACCAGTCATAAAAAAGATCAACCCTTAACGGAGTATTCCTCTTTGCGTTTGGCGTCCGTGTCCAAACAATTTACCGCAGCAGGAGTCATGTTGTTGTATGAAAAAGGGCGGCTAGACTATGATGATCCAGTTGCACAACACATTGTAGGGTTCCCTTATCCACAAGTGACGATTCGACAGCTATTAAACCAGACCTCTGGTGTGCCAGATATTTACATGGACTTGGCACAGAAAAATAAGCAAGACATCTCATTGTTGACCAACGAAATAGCGGTTGATCTACTTGTCAAGGAAAATCGGGAAGCTCTCTTCCCTCCCAATGAGCAATTCCAATACTCCAATACCAATTATATCCTTTTGGCTAGAATTATTGAGCTGATTTCGGGACTGTCCTTTGAAGATTATATGGCCAAAAACTTATTTGAGCCGCTAGAAATGGAAAATACTCGAGTTTGGAATTTAAAATCAAAAGAGTCGACCTTTGAGCATAAAGCAGCCGATTTTGAAAATTTCCAGGGTAAAACGAAGCCTATTGAGCCAACTTTTATTGACGGCGTTGCTGGTGATGGCGCCGTCTTTAGTTCGGCAAGAGATATGCTGATTTGGGATCAGTTTTGGTATGAGAATGATCTCATTAGCGCAGAAAATTTAAAAGAGGCTTTTATCAAGCCTCAATTGAATAATGGTAAGGTATCTAATTATGGTTTTGGATGGATGATTACCGATTACGGGACATGGCATAATGGAGCTTGGTTGGGCGCTAATACGATCATCATACGGAATACAGACAAAAAGACTTGTCTAGTTGTACTTGATAATTCTTCAAATATCTTTTTTGATAAAATTGTCAAGGAGATTCTGAAATAGTGTGTAGATGCCTAACGGGTATTCATTTATCTTCTAGGAAGGAGTGGTATTGGCCACAGGACTATTGCTACAACTTCCGGAGCAGCTAGAGTCTTGTCGCTGCTTTTGTATATGTATCTAGCAGTTTAAACGAGCGGGTAGTCTATCATGATTAATCAATAGCGTGTTCAAAATCGCATATTCCTTTGCTTGATTAGGTTGTAAAGGCTTTGTTTTTTAATTTGTGTGCGGCCTTTCCTATTATATAGCAACCAACAGCCAGCATAATGAGCGATAACACCAACTTTCGAAAATTCGAGCAGTTGCATGAAGAGCAACTTCCTGTTCCAAAGCATAAATTACATGATTGGACTCATTTTGCGGGCTTGTATGCAGCTGAGCATGTAGCAGCCACAGAGTTTGTTATCGGTGCTACCTTCGTCGCACTAGGTGCAAAGACGATGGATATCATCGTGGGGCTACTGATTGGAAATATTCTGGCAGTATTGAGCTGGACCCTAATTACCGCTCCCATAGCTGTAGAGACACGACTCAGCCTGTATACTTACCTCAACAAGATTGCGGGTGATTCCATGTCTAAGCTGTACAACTGGGCCAATGTCTTGATATTCACGGTGATCTCTGCTGCAATGGTTACGGTCTCCTCCACGGCTGTCCGATTTGCTTTTGGAATACCGGCACAACTCGATTGGTATCCGACCAACGTATGGTTTGTATTGATCGTCTTGCTGGTAGGTGTTTTTGTGGTATTTGTAGCTATTTATGGATTCAATGCGGTGTCCGATTTTTCGGGTATTTGTGCTCCTTGGTTATTCACCATGTTTACTAGCGGAGCGGTGGTCCTCTTGCCTGCACTTTCCTTGGATGTATTAGGTAAAACACTACCTGGCGGATGGACCGATTTTATCCAAATAGGGAATCAATCCGTCTGGACGGGATTGAATAGTGAAGGCGAAACGGGTATTGGTTTATTAGAGGTCATCGGCTTCGGTTGGGCCGCGAATACCATTACCCATTTTGGATTAATTGATATGGCGCTCCTACGGTTTGCCAAAAAGAAATCCTATGGCTTAGCCACCAGTACAGGTATGCTATTTGGGCATTAT
This sequence comes from Saprospiraceae bacterium, assembly GCA_042095835.1. Lineage (GTDB taxonomy): Bacteria > Bacteroidota > Bacteroidia > Chitinophagales > Saprospiraceae > DATFKA01. The sequence goes on along the minus strand of JBELML010000169.1, from coordinate 4,124 downwards.
ATCGCTTGGATTGCTGCTGGGATTATGGGGGCTGGCACTGCCGTTATTTTAGGTAAGTCTATTGTAGAGCTTGATCCAGGTGATGTGGCTTATTACGCTTTAGGTTGGTCCGGATTTGTGATTGTCATCGTTGCCGGTTGGACTACAGCTATTACCAATTTATACAGAGCAGGATTAGCGGCACAAGCTGTATATTCCAAACAATCGCGTAGAACGACGACTATGATTGTTGGTGCAGCCATGGTAGTAGTGGCCTGTTTCCCATTTGTATTTTCTCAGATTTTACCTTTACTCACCTATGCAGGATTATTGGTGGTGCCCGTAGGAGCCATCGTATTTGCAGAACATCAGATTTTTCCCAAAATTGGATATACACGCTATTGGTCGAAATACCAAAACTACCAGCATCGTATGCCCGCCATCGCAGCTTGGATCATAGGCTTGATCTTTGGTTTTGGCTTGAATATGTTAAATGTCATGTCGTTTTACTATCTGTTTATTCCGACTTGGGTATTTACGATTGTAGTTTACATCTTTTTGGCCAGCAGGTATGGCGCAAAGGAAAAGTATCCGGATGCTGAAAAGAAGGAACAGGCGTTTGATGAAGCCGTAGAAGCTTATCACCAGCAATTAGCAACTACTGCCCCTCAGCCTGTGCAGGATAAGTCCATTTTTTCAAAACTCCTCAAAGGTATTGCCTATCTCTCTTTGGGTATTACCTTGTTTTTAGCCTTTAAAGTATTGTTTGGGAGTGCTGATGAAGAAGTCTATATGACTAATCGAGCTACTTTTTATCAAATTGGATTTGGCTGTACAATCGCTTATTTTATAGCCGCTTATTGGGCTTTACAAAGAAGAAAGGCCCTTACTATAAACTAATTTACGATGAAGCCTATCCCTTTAAATCAGCAAAATCTTGCTGCTCTTTCTACTACATTAGCCTGCCCGACTTACGATAGAAAGTTGGTTCAGACTGGTATTGTCCATATTGGGGTTGGTGGTTTTCACCGCTCGCATCAAGCCTATTATATCCATCAATTAATCCAACAATTTGGTGAAATGCAATGGGGCATTTGTGGTCTGGGATTACGCCCTGCAGATGTCAAAATCAGGGAGGTGTTGAAGCAGCAGGATGGTCTATATGCCCTTGTGACACAATCACCCGACGGAGAAGTAACTGCGGAGGTGATTGGAGCAATAAGCGATTATATCTATGCCTTGGAATCTCCCATCGCAGCAATCGAAAAGATGGCACATCCTGATACTAAAATAGTATCCCTAACGATTACAGAAGGTGGTTATAATTTTAATCCAAATACAGGCGATTTTAACTTTGAAAACCCTGAAATTCAATTGGAAATTCAGGATTCTTCTCAACCCAAAACGGTCTTTGGTTTTCTGACAGCTGCTTTGAAAAAACGCCGGGCAGAAGGGCTGCCTGCTTTTACGATTCTCTCTTGTGATAACATCCAGCACAATGGCGATGTCGCTAAGAAAATGCTCCTATCTTTTACTCAAAAACAAGATGCAGGGCTAGCAGATTGGATAGAAAAAGAAGTGTGCTTTCCCAATACAATGGTAGATCGGATTACACCAGTCACCACCCAATCGACCATTGATTACCTACAAGAACATTATCAACTTAACGACCAATGGCCGGTCGTCTGCGAGCCCTTTATTCAATGGGTCATAGAAGATCGATTTTCTAATGGAAGACCGCCTTTAGAGCAGCTAGGCGTCCAGTTCGTACCAGATGTAACACCTTATGAAAAAATGAAGATTCGCCTACTCAATGCGGGGCATTCTGTTTTGGGTATTCCAGGCGCTATATTTGGCCATCCTACGATTAATGCCTGTATGGAGGATGTTGTTTTCGCCCGCTTTATGCGGGAATTTATGGATAAGGAGGCCACACCCGTTTTAGGCGTCATCGAAGGCATGGATTTGACGAAGTATAAAGATAGTCTAGAAGAACGATTTGCCAATCCCAATATCAAAGATGGAGTGAGTAGAATTTGTTCAGAAAGTTCAGCAAAACTCCCCAAGTTTCTAATCCCTACAATTGTCGAAAACCTAGCTGCTGGAGGTAGTATTCAATTCGGGACTTTTATACTGGCAGCCTGGGCTTATTATAGCCATAAAGGCTTGGATCAAAAAGGCAGATCAATAGAGATCATAGATGCTAGACAGGAAGAGCTGCACCGATACGCCAAAGGTTATGAAGAGCATAATAGTAGTTTTCTTAGCATAGCAGATATTTTTGGCAAGCTAGCAGAAAATGAAAGATTCCTCCATACGTACACCCAAATGCTTGATACTATCTACCAAGAACGAGATATTCGACAGGTGATGCGAACTATCTGTGGTGGGTAGCATGAAAAATAAATCAATAACTTAGCTCCATGAAAGCACATTTCTCTTTACACGCGATCCTATTTGTTTGCTTATTCCTTACCCTAAGCTTAGAAGCGACAACTTTTTATGTCGATTCGGAATCCACCTTTGAGGATGCTCAGCGACAAGCGGTTAAGGATGATACCATTATTTGGAGATCGGGTACCTATCCAGATATCTATCTAGATATCGAAAAAGATCACTTGTTCATCACCGCAGAAGAGTTGGGCTCAACCATTTTTACAGGGGCATCGCGGGTAGATATAGAGGGGGATTATATCACTTTTCAGGGCTTTCAGTTTATAGGAGGTAGTATTGGTACCAGAGATGTGATCAATATTCGAGGGAGTCATCTTGTTTTTACTCAAAACAATATCAATGAATACACCTGCTATAAATATTTAAGGGTTAGAGAAGAGAGTCAATACGTAGAAATCACGTACTGTAATTTCGAGAATAGACTAAACCTGGATGATCAGAATATTCTCTCTATTTTGGTGGATGCGGTTAATCCGGGTTATCATAAAATTCAGTATTGCTCCTTTAAAAATTTTGATGGTATTGGGAATGATCAGGGAATCGAGCCTATTAGAATTGGACTCAGTACACAAGCAGATCGCAATAGCCGATCGCTAGTAGAATACTGCTATTTTACCAAATGCAACGGCGATGGAGAGCTTATTTCCAGCAAGGCCAGCCAAAATGTTTATCGATACAATACCTTTGAGGATAACCCGAAAGCGGAATTGGTACTCCGGCATGGATCAGAAGCTATTGTGTATGGCAATTTCTTCTTGAATGGGAAAGGGGGCGTGCGAGTACGAGAAGGTCAAGACCACTACATCTACAATAATTACTTCTATGAATTAGACGATCGAGCTATCTTTCTACAAAACGAAGCTTCCGATCCGCTAGATAATATCAATATTGCCTTCAATACGATTGTAGATTGTTCAGAAATCATCCTGGGAGGCGATGGGAGCAATAAGCCGACGGACGTTACTTTTTCTAACAATATATTTTCAGACCCAGATGATCAACTTTTTGAAGAACCAGCAGGTACAGAGACTTGGATCGGGAATCTCGCATTTGGGAATCTCGGTATCAGCCAACCAGCTGCTGGTATGGAGGTAGCAAATCCACAAATGGTAGAAAACAGTGCTGGGTTTTTTGACTTGACTGAAAGCAGTCCTGCTATAGATGCTGCGCAAGCTGGCTACGCAGCCCTCCCTCAATTTGAAGGTATGGAAGAGATCGATACCGACCTGCTAATGGACATGATGCAGCAAAACCGTCCAGCGGCCATCGAAGAAAGAGATCTTGGTAGCAACGAATTTCCACATGCTCGTCTGATTCAGCCCATTGCTACTGCAGACAACACTGGGCCTATTTACCTCATGCCTATGACTACGAGTACGCAGGAGCCTGTTCTTCTGGTCAATGATCTGCTCAAAGTATATCCCAATCCAGTAGTGGATCAGCTTCAGATAGACTTGACTAGTAAAGAAAAGGCACTGCTAAGTATTGATATTTTAGATACACAGGGCAAACTTATCCGGAATGTTCGAAGAGCCACCACTACAGAGGGCCTAGTGCGGTTGACGGCAGATATCCATGATTTGCCTGCGGGATGGTATACGATACAAGCAAAAAGTAAGAACCTGCAGAGTGGCGTTCGAAAGATGCAAAACCTTAAAGTGGTCAAGTTGTAGGAGAGGTTTTTTGTTTCG
>JBELML010000168.1:0-11913 GCA_042095835.1 Saprospiraceae bacterium | reverse complement strand
TGAAAGAAAAACTAAGTAGAAATACAAAAAGGATAAGCCCTGAAAAAGTCTTAAAACTTTGCTGACTTTTACTTGACAAAATACCCTTAAGGGGTGGACGTCTTAAAAAATAAACAATCATAAGTAAGTGGTTTATAAATAAGGTTAAACAATATGCATGTTTAAGCTAAATGAGCAAATTTCAATACGAAAGATGACTTTAGATATACTCTAAAAACTATGATTTTTTGCGTTCGAAAAGATAGAGATTGAAGTTGTCTGAGAATTTCTGATGAAGTGATTGATAAGTGCGCCACTGGAGAAGGCAAAGCCTTCTTAACTCAAAGTCGGAACGGGTTGTTTTAGTTGGGCAACCTAAGCTACCATGACCCAAAATACTCGCCCACTAATATTTAAGCTAAAGCATTGGCCCTCAACTAATTCCCAAGACTTTAATGAGAAATTGTCAAACAAAAAATACGAATAAGAAATAAGTGTGAAGAAACGTAAAATGTGATAGAGACTGTAAAATAGTAATTTTCCTGACTTTATTCGACTTTTTTACCCAAACTTTGACTTGCTTTAATTATTTGAGAAAAATGGGCAAACTGCAACTATGAAGGATTCGTATCAAAATTGCTTGCTGGATCATTTGGACTTAGTGGTGGACCTATAGGAGGTTTTATACCTACTGGGAAGCTATTTAAAAATTTTATCATATCGAGTAAAATGGATTAAAGAAGCCGGTTTAATAAAAGAATCCCGCAAGTTTTCAAGTGAAAATTTGCGGGATTACTTATTTAGTTAGAGGATGTCTAAAAATTATGGCTGCTGGTCCAGGCAGAGATCATCAAATTTCATTTCCAAAAACAACATTTAGACATACCCTTAAAAGATCACGGTCTACATCTCTGATTTTTTAATCTCAAACTCATAATAGTCGTTATTGTCATTTTCTGTAACCACTACATCGGTCACGAGTAGGATGAAATAATCATCGGTATTTTGTACCAAGAAGATATCACCAACTTGTACGGCCTCGCTATCGCCGATATCTGTACCTGCGTCAAAGGCAGCAACTAGGGCATCCCTAGAGCGGATATTTTCAAAACTGAATCCCTCTGGTTGGCTATTTCCTGGAGCCCTCAGCATTGCTCCATTCACCGCTCTAATTTGGCGAAGCCAATTCGTTGCGTTGGGTAAGTTAAGATCAATTCCAAGGTCACGGATTTGGGCATCTGCTGAATTGAAGGCGACAGCCTCACCTGTGTATAGGTTTAATCCTCCAAACTGCTGACCATCTCTGTTGTAAACGAGTACCCCAGTATAGGTTGTGTCAAGGGTATTCTCAACTAGCACACTTAGAGTAGCACTAGATTGTAATCCCTCAGTATCTGTTAATTCAATGCGGTAGTTGTAAAGGTTAGAGTCGACTACACTTGCTACCTCAATGGCTAGCGTGGCATCAAAGGAGCTGATATTTGGTGTGAACTCAGGATTCGCAAGGAAAGCACTCAGGGTACCATTATTATCAAAGGAGAGTCTGCTAGCATCCATCAAGGTCTCATTCTCAAATACAGTAATAGTAGATAAGTCACCAGTTCCTTGGAGAGCACTTAAATTGACGCGTACTATTTCACTAGGTCCGGCAGATATAGTACTGGTACTATCCGTGATGATGAGTGTAGGTGCAATGAGTTCTACCGTTACGGTCACAGAAGTGGTAGAAATAATCTGAGCAGCATCTCTCACGGTAAAAGTGTATTCGTAGTTGCCAGGAGAGGTAGGTCCATCGATGAGGATGTCTTCTGTGAATCCTTGTTGAATGGCGCCTAGAACCTGGGCAGGATTACTGGCAAAGGAGCTACCACTTTCGTAGGTAATTCTACCAAGGTTGACATTGCTACCATTTTCTGTAATGGTCAATAGTTCTAATGGGTCATCACCAGGAGCAGCTGTTACTCTAAATTGTAATAAAGTACCAGATTCTACGGTTGTACTTGTGCTGATGAACCCTTGTGCACCCACTAAGCGTATGCTTGGTGATAAGCCGGGTCCAGGAAGAATCGTTCCATCCTCTTCGCAAGAGGTCATTAAAAGGGCGGAAAAAGAAAGTAAGGTAAACCAGAGAATCAGTTGATTTTTCATCTGATAAGGTTAATTGGGTTAGAAAAAAGAAGTTGTTTCGCAAATTAGACGTTTGAAACCACAGTTGGTAACCACAGATAGGATTAAAACTAATATTTTGGAAGGTATAAATCTAAGAAAAGGAAAGCGACAAGGAGAAAAATAACTTTTGCTTAATAATGACTTGATAAAACTAAAAAGCCCTGAACTGCAGTCCAAGGCTTTTTAGTTTTATCGCATTAAGGAGCTTTCCTACCTAGTCTTCAAAAGCTTTCGGGTAGTCGTTCGGCCTTCTGCGTTTATTCTGACAAAGTAGATTCCTGGCGCAGCTTGCTTAAGATCAAGATCGTAAGAAGCTTTTGTAATCTGTCGATCACTTTGTTCGAAGATTGGCTGACCTATTGCATTCAGTACTTGGATGTTGAGGTCACTTGCTTCGCTTAAAGTGATAGCTAGTCGAGTCCAGTCTTGAGTTGGATTGGGAAAGAGTTCAATTTGTCCTATTTCGGCGAAGTTAGTAGTAGAAACCACAACTTGTTCTTCAAAAAAGCCTTGACAGCCTAGATTATCTGTAACCGTAACACCATAGTTTTCGTTTGGCCTGGTGATCGATGAGCCTGAATCACCAGTACTCCAGGTATAAGCGTAAGGCCCAATCCCTTCTAGTGGAGTAACCGCCACCTCGATTGATCCATCTAATTGGTCCGTAAATACAGTCTCTAATAAAAGATCAAGATCACAGCGTGGTATTTGGAAATTATCGAGGTCAACCCAATAATTACCTCCACCCCAAGTAGCAACCAAACGTACCTTTATCACTTGTCCGGCAAAGCTGTCTAATGGAATAGCTACCTGTGTAAAATCTGCACTTGTGGTATGATTACTTTGGTCAATTGTCGTAAATAATTCAAATTGGTTGGAGCAGCCTTCAGCTACAAACACTTGTAGACGATCTCCTTGATTGAGGTTTTTGCCGCTATTGTCAGAAAATTCAACGTAGCGATAGTCAAAAGTCAAGGTATCACCACTATTGACGAGTCCAATAGATGGCGTCGTTAGGGTGAGTATAGGGCTTTGTAATCTTAGGTTTTGGGAGACTACATAAGAGGAATTGCCATGACCATTAGTGACGATCGGAAAAGAATTGGTGGCAATCCAATCTCTAGGATAGGTACCACTTTCAAAGTCTTGAGAAAATGGAGCGGTGTAGGTAGCGGTAATATCCACGCGGGTCGTATCATTCAATCCATTTTCATCATTTGGTAGACTGACCCAAGCTACAATACTAGAAGTGCCCAGCGCATCGATTGGTAGATCAAGACTAATGGTCGTACTGCTAGCAGTATCTAGATTAATATCTTCGATGGTGGTGCTTAAGGTCGATCCTCCGTCTATAGAATAGAAGAGGTTGAATCCTGTAATAGCGGCTGATCCTAAATTGGTCACTACTAGATCAATGGTTTCTTGGTCTTCTGCTAAGCAGGCAAGGTCACCACTGGTAGCGATGGTGTTAAGCATTAGATCTACTTCATTTTGCTCAAAGATGATGATATCGTCGATACCAACACCTTCCTGCTGAGTCGCAAAATCACTGAAGTAGGCAAATCGCAAACGCACATCTCTCTGTCCCGCTAATCCATCTAAATAACCGAACTGTCTTACCCAATCGGTATTGCTATTGTCTCCTGAGAAACTAAAGAAATCACCATTATAACTGATTTCCTCTACTCTAGTCCAAGTCTCGCCGCCATCGATGGAGCTTTCCAACCAGAATTGATCTACATCGGTTTCTGTACTTTCCCATAGTTGGAAAGCAATGATGGGATCGGTGAAGACGCCGGATAAATCCATACATGGTGACAATAGGTAAGACAATTCGCCGGCATTACTACTTCCATTGAGGTTGGTTGCCCAAATATTAGAACCACTGGCTGCGCTATTAATAACGCCGCCTGTAGGTGCGCCTAAAGCCCATGAAGAGGCTTCGCTATCTTCTCCAACGATCCAACTAGCAAAGTCTCCTTCAAAGTCTTCTCGGTAAGGGAGCTCAGAAATGGTCGCTAAGCTATAAATGGTTGTAGAAATGGTATCATTAGACAGATCACTATCTTCTTCGTATTCTGTCCATACTTCTATATAATACTCGCCTGGTGCAGAGAAGTCGTAGGTGGCATCAAAAACAGGATATCCCAAGCTATCTTTTCCAAGTACACCTGTATAGATACCGTCCCTTGGCATATCGATATTGACAGGTTCTTGGTTGACACTATATGCAAATGGAATTAGAGACTGCGGGTTGGCGCCATAGTTGATCAGCGTTGTTTTGACACTGTCAGATGTTTCAAGGTTGCAATCTGTTTCAGGTCCTGTGATAGCAAAAGCGCCTACATCGTTAGCGTAGCAAGTTTCAAAATTAAATGGGCCGATGGCCTGGCTAGTATCGCCGTTTGCACAAATGCTACTGATATAAAAAGTATAGGCGGTTTTTTCGCTTAATGTCAATTGACCACTTGTGTTTCCCTGGTAGACAGTGGAGTCACCCTCTCCCGGATTGATACCATCTGCTCCAAATTCGACAAGGTAGCTACCCATCGTATCGGGTGCAATCCAGTTGATACTTGCACTCACGGCCAAAAGATCTGCTACTTCTACACTCGAAATAGGAGGAACAGGGCAAGTCGCACAGCTGATGGAGGCATTAAAAGGCGAACCACCGAGAGGTAATAGCCCCGAAGCTTCTAGAATGGGGTCTTCTGTTTCTGAAAATAGGCCAAAGGAAACTTCCTCATCTTTATCTCCTCCGAAAAATCGAATACTTACTTGGTCTCCATCGGAAAAAGGAAGATAAAAACGAGCACTACTGCCATCGAGTATGCCGTATTCGGTAGTTTGTGAGTTGACATCTATCTCTAGGCGTGCACCATTCCAGCCATCACCCATTGCATCAGATAACTCCAAGCGATAAATACAGGGTACCTCCTGTGCTAGAAGTGAGGCGGGGAAATAGGCAATAATACTGTACAGAGCAAAAAGTATTAGCTTCTTCATACAACAATCAGTTTATCTAAAAATCTTAACAGGACTACTGACAAGCAAGATAGTCAATTAGTTCAAAAATGCAGATTTCATGCCAATGCTAAAACGTTTTAAATTAGCAAAGGCATTATTTAGACCTAAAAAAGAGGCTAAATAATTATACCATCCTGGCTTGGACTAAAATGGTAGCAGGTCTGAATCTGTCTTAGAATGCTATTTATTCTAGCATTGTTAGCGCTATCCTTTACTGATAAACAAGTTTTAAGGTTTTCAATCCAGATCTAGTACTTAATTGAACCCAATAAAGGCCCTTTGGAACATTGGCCAAATCTATGCTTGTGGAGAGCTGTGTCGTATTCGGATGATAGCTTTGTTGGATAAGCTGACCAAAGGTATTTCTAACTGATAATTCCAGGTCTACAGCCTGCTTAAGGGTCAATTGGAGTGTACTATTGGCGCTTGCTGTAGGGTTAGGGAAAAGTCGAATGTCTGCTAACTCAGGAATATCGTCTACCGAAACAGGTAAAAAGATGCTTTCACCACTACAGCCTAGTTGATCGACTACGGTGATGCCAAATGGGTCTTGCGGCGCTAAGATAGAAGCAGATGTTTGTCCGGTGGTCCACTCGAAGCTATAAGGCCCTTGTCCATTGGTGGGCGTCACAGTGATCAGGCTGTTGCCATCTAATAGCGCTTGTCGATCTACCCTTAGTTGTAAATCTTCTCTACAGCCACCTATTTGGAAATTATCGAGGTCAAACCAGAAGCTGCCACCTCCCCAAAGCGCTATAATCTGAAAGCGAATAACTCTACCGACGTAGTCGTCGAGGGGGATTTTGATGTTAGTATAATTGGTGGTTGTCGTATGGGTACTTTGATTAATTCCCGTTACAAATTCAAAATTAGGATCACAAGCATCACTGATTCTAATTTCTACGCGATCATTAAGATTAAGGGCATGTGCTTGGCTAGTTACAAAGTCAATAAAACGGTAGTCAAATGTTAGCGTGTCGCCAGCTGCAATGGGCCCAAAAGCAGGAGAGGTCAAATCCAGAATAGGACTGGAAAGTTTGAGATTTTGAGAAATAACAAACGACGAATTATTATGACCATTGGTGACAATCATCGCCTCAGAATTCACCTGCCAATTAATTGGAAATGTACCAGACTCAAAGTTTTCTGAAAAAGGTAAGGCGTAGGTGGCTACAAGTTGCAAACGCAGCGAGTCGTTACTTGGGTTTTCATCTCCTGGTGTTTCTAGCCATGCAAGAATATCAGTTGTACCAGATGTTGCTGTTTGAATGTCTAAGTCAAAGACGGAATTTTGATTACTACCAATGATAGTTTTATCAAATGTCCTTACTTGTGGGGTGCCCCCATTGACTTGATATTTTAAATTGAAAATTCCGATAGGTTGAGCGCCCAGATTGGCTACACTGAAGGAAAGGTTTTGTTGGCCATCATCCGTACAAGCAGCATCTCCCGTATAGCTAAGATTTTGTAGTAATAAATCATTGGGAAAGGGTTCATAAATCTGGATATCATCGATACCTACACCTTCTAGCTCCGTAGCGAAATCACTAAAGTACACAAATCGCAAGCGCACATCTGCCTCTCCTGCTAATCCTTCTAATGTGCCATATTGTCTTTCCCAATCGGAGGAAGGATTGTCTCCCGTATAGCTAAAAAATGGCCCATTATAAGATAGACTGCTTACGCGTTGCCAGCTCGAACCTCCATCGATGCTAGACTCCAGCCACAACTGATCCCGATCACTTTCGGTACTCAACCAAAGTTGAAAGTTGATCAAAGGGTCTCGAAATACACCAGAGAAATCCATACAAGGAGAAAGTAAATAAGACAACTCGCTTGCGTTGCTGATTCCATTTAAGTTGGTGCCCCAGATATTGTTTCCCTGCGCGGGCCTATCGATGACTCCACCAGTGGGAGGACCTTGTGCCCAAGATGGGTTTTCGCTATTTCTTCCGACGGTCCAGCCACTAAAATTTTGCTCAAAATCTTGACGATAAGGTAGGCTATCAACTACTGGGATATTATAAAGGATGAGGCTAGTAGTATCATTGGAGAGGTCCTGATCCTCTTCCATTTCTGTCCAGACCTCAATGAAATATGCTCCAGGAGTGCTAAAATCGTAGGTTTGATCAAATACAGTATAACCAATACTATCTTGTCCTAAAACACCTGTGTAGATACCATCTCTAGGCATATCTATACTGACGGGCTCCATATTGACACCATAAGCAAAAGGCACCAGCGATTGTGGGGCGGAACCAAAGTTTTGCAGGATTAAACGAATAGAGTCATTAGCAGGTAAATTACAGTCACTGAAAGGTGCTGTGATTTGAAGAGCACCTACGTCATTGGTATAGGGCGTTTCAAAGAAATAAGGACCAACTACTCTACTGGTATCGTCATTTGAGCAATAGCTAGAAATATAGTAGCTATACATCGTTTTTTCAAGTAAACCTTCTAGTGGAAGTTGATCGCCATCTGCAATAATAGAGTCACCACCTCCAGGGAAGAACATCCCAGAGTTGATTTCGACCAAATACTGCCCTGTAGTATCAGGTGCAAGCCATTTTATCAAAGCAGAAGTGGATTTAATATTTTCAGTAGTGACACTTGATACTGGAACATTGGGGCAATTGGGGCAGTTGACAAGAGCAAAAAAATCATTACCTCGAAAGGGGAATTCTCCAATTTCGTTAAATAGAAAGGTGCCAGTCTCGGATACTAAAGAGAAGGCAATCTCCTCATCAGAATTGCCTGGTATAAATAGAATTTGTAGAAAATCACTTTGAAAAAGCGGGATAAAAAAACTTGCAGAATCTCCCTCCGTCAAGGTATATATAGTAGGCTCAAAGTTGACATTAAAGACAATTTGTGCGCCATCCCATCCATCACCTCCGGCATCCTTAAGCTCTAATCGGTACAAGCAGGGTACATCCTGTGCAAAGGAGGACCTGTGAACCGCCATAAAGATGACGATAAAAAATAAGAGGGTCTTGATTTTCATAAGAGTGTATATTAAACTTTATGAGGGCTTTTGGAAACAGGATTTAATATGGAATTCTGGATATGGGACTGTAAATTGTTAAAACAGATGCTTAAAAATAGATAAATATTCTTTTATTTCCAGTATTCAAATGCAAGATACACGTCGCACTCACGAAAATTTCAATTAACTGAACATTTTAGGGCAAAGCCTGTTGAAAGGTAGAATTGAATGGGCGTGCATCATGCCGAATTACATCTTGGTGTAATTAGTTGATTTAAAGCGAATTGTAAGTGGCTGTTTATTCTATAAGTGATTTAGAAAAACTCTCGGGCATAAAAGCACACACCATACGGGTGTGGGAGCAGCGCTATAACATTATACAACCTAAGCGGACCAAAACGAATATTCGCTACTACCAAGACGAAGATCTTAAGTTATTGCTCAATATCGCACTCCTCAATAAAAATGGAATCAAAATTTCGAAGATTGCTAAAATGAGCAAAGATGAAATCGGCGAGAAAGTGGCAGCTATCTCGGAGATTAACTTTGAATACGGAACACAACTCGATGCCTTGACGATCTCTATGATCGAAATGGACGAACTCAAGTTCGATCGAATTATTTCTACAAATATTCAGCAGTTGGGTTTCGAGCGTACGATGTTAGAAATTATTTATCCTTTTCTAGATAAGCTGAGTGTCTTATGGTTGACGGGGTCGATTAATCCCGTACAGGAGAATTTTATGAGTTATCTGATTCGTCAAAAACTCATTGTCGCTATCAATAATTTACCTCTCCCACAGGGAAAAACTACTAAGCGATTCATCATCTACCTGCCAGAAGGAGAGCGACAAGAGTTGAGTTTGCTTTTTATGCACTACCTACTTAAATCTCGAAAAAACCATGTCGTTTACTTAGGTCAAGAAATCTCTATTTCTGACTTGGCAGATGCTTATAAAATCAGGCCGCCTGATTATTTGTTTACGATGATTACAGAGACCTTTGCTAAAGAACCAGTGCAGACTTACATAGATAAACTGGCAGAGAGTTTCCCGCATTGCAAAGTATTGCTTTCTGGATACCAAGTAGTGGTACAGCCCGTCGATCCTCCAGAGAATGTCATGATTCTACGGAGTCTTAGTCAGACTTTGGAGTTTTTGGATCAGTAGCTTTAACTGTCCTCAATTTCTATCCAAGGCTTATATTTTGAAGTATACCGATGTCCACGATCAGCGTTATGTGTGGCGAGTCTTTGGCAAAGGTTAGCCGTTTGCCCGACGTAATATTTGTCGAAAGCGACGGAATAAATGATGTAGACGAAAAAGAGTGTATCAGCCATAAAAAAAGCATCCTTTAAGATATTAAATCATTAAAAAGGATGCTTTATTTTTGTGCGCCTCTTCTTGGGCTCGAACCAAGGACCTACGGATTAACAGTCCGCCGCTCTAACCAACTGAGCTAAAGAGGCAATTTTATTTTTTAGCCCTTTACTTTTAAAAGGCGAGTGCAAATTTATACTATTCCAAAATAAAGTGCAATATTTGTAGCCGAATTTTTTAAAAAATAATTCATGAGTTTACTTACTGTAGGTACTGTTGCTTTTGATGATATCCAGACACCCTTCGGTCATGCCGAAATGGCGATCGGTGGTGCTGCTACTTATATTACGCTTGCGGCCTCTTATTTAACCAAAGATATTCGCCTAGTATCCGTTGTAGGCGACGACTTTCCAGAGAAAACCCTTAAGGAAATGTCTGAGCGAGGCATTAACTTGGAAGGGCTACAGGTCAAAGAAGGTGAGAAGTCTTTCTTCTGGGCAGGTCGATACCACAACGACATGAACAGTAGAGATACACTCGATACTCAACTTAATGTCTTGGCTGACTTCGACCCTGTGTTGCCTAGTACTTATGTAAACTCAGACTATATCATGCTTGGCAATTTGACACCTGCCGTGCAGATGCGTGTCTTGGATCAACTTGATCAAAAGCCCGCCTTTGTGGCTATGGACACCATGAATTTCTGGATGGATAATTCCATGGAGGAATTATTGGAAGTAATTAAAAAAGTGGATGCCTTGTTGATCAATGATGAAGAGGCAAGGCAACTTTCTGGTGAGTACTCGCTTGTGAAGGCCGCAGAAAAAATACACGCCTTAGGCCCCAAATATCTGGTCATCAAGAAAGGTGAGCACGGAGCCCTTCTATTTGAAGGAGAGAAAGTTTTCTTCGCTCCTGCACTTCCTTTAGCTGAGGTATTCGATCCTACTGGAGCTGGCGATACTTTTGCTGGTGGATTCATGGGCTACTTAGCAAGAACGGGTGAAATCTCTTTTGAGAATATGAAAAGAGCCATCATTGTTGGCTCCGCTATGGCCTCTTTTTGTGTGGAGAAATTTAGCATCGAACGTATGCTAGAACTCGATAGTGAAATGATCAATAAGCGCTTAAGCCGTTTTGTGGATTTAGTGAATTTCAGCCCATTAGAATACGAGCTTTAATATAGACCTTCTCTAAGCGCTCTTTATTATTAGAAGAAGCCTCCCTACTCTTTATTCGCTAACTGCCCACAGGCAGCATCGATATCTTTGCCGCGACTCCTGCGTACAGTCGTCATGATGCCTTGGTTGATTAAATGTTGAGCAAAATTATTGACTTTGTCTTCTTGTGCCCTAAGGAAAGATGCACCATCTATTGGATTGTACTCAATGATGTTGATTCTCACTGGAAACGATTTACATAGTTTGGCAAGCTTTTCGGCATCTTCTATTTCTACATTAAAATCATTGAAGGCGATATACTCATAGCTGATCCGATTGCGGGTCTTTTGGTAGTAGTATTCCAGCGCTTCCATTAGCTTCTCAAGGTTGTTTTGTTCGTTGATCGGCATTATGGTATCTCTTTTGGCATCATCAGCAGCATGTAGAGAAAGGGCAAGATTGACTTTGCTGGCGTCGTCAGCCAGGCGTTTAATCATTTTAGCAATGCCTGCCGTACTGATGGTGATCCTTCTGGGCGACATATCCAAACCATAAGGAAGTGTTAGGTGCTGAATGCTCTCCATTACTTCGCGGTAAGCAAGCAAAGGCTCTCCCATACCCATATAAACAATGTTGGTAATTGGATGGTCAAACTTCTCCAAGCATTGTTGATTGACCAATACCACTTGGTCGTAGATTTCTGCCGAATCCAAGTTTCGTACTCTCTTCATGCGCCCCGTAGCACAAAAAGTACAGGTCAGGCTACAGCCAACCTGAGAAGAAACACAAACGGTATATCTATTGTCTTTTGGTACTGGAATAAGCACAGATTCGATGAGGTGCCCGTCGTGTAATTTAAAACGAGATTTGATGGTACCATCACTACTGTACTGCACTTTATCTACCTCGATATGGTTGATGACAAAATGCGCCTTTAGTTTTTCACGGAATGCCTTAGATAGATTGGTCATGGTATCAAAGTCATGTGCACTTTTTTTCCACAACCATTCATGGACCTGCTTCGCACGGAATTTCTTTTCTCCCCAAGATTCTATAGTAGCCGTGATATCTGTCAGGCTTAATTTCCTAATGTCTAAAATCGCTTGTTCTACCATAAAGGCAAAGTTAGTATTAGAGTATGTTTAAATTTTGTTTTTGGAGATAAAATTTGATGATTTTGTCTCTAGAAAAGGCAAAAAGCGCAGTAATAGCCTAGCTATTACGAGCATTTTTAACGAATTCTAGGGGCAAAAGGGTAAATTTTAGCCCAAAG
>JBELML010000167.1:0-11965 GCA_042095835.1 Saprospiraceae bacterium | reverse complement strand
CAAATAACAAACCAGGACCTAATTGTAGGTCTTGTAAGTTTTAACCCAATTTCACCATAGAACAAAACCAACAATTCCATATCATGAGGACAAACCATTGGTATTTCATTACCGCCTTGATAATCATTTTCACAGGATGTAAACCATCAAACTCACCATCAGAGGTTAACTCCATTACGGAAGTCAACCCCCACGTTTTTGCCTATACCTCTGGTGTAATCTCCAAGGCAGATGCCATTACAATTGAATTCACCGATAATATCGCTGAGGAGGAAGCCATAGGCCGCATCGTCACGGATAAGGTACTCACCTTCAGTCCGAGTATAGCTGGTGAGTTGACTTGGAAAAACGCTCGGACGCTGAAGTTTACTCCAGATGAGATGTTAAATTCTGGGACTACTTACCAGTGTAAGGTGGCCGTCAGCAAACTCCTCAAAAAGGCAAAAGGCAATGCCGCTCAATTCGATTTTGAGTTTAGAACAAAAGATCAAAACCTTGCGGTCCAAGTTGACAACCTGCGTGCTGCCAATAATGACGACTTGAGCCAGCAAGTCCTCTTAGGTCAAGTTTTCACTACTGACATTGCCGAACCCGCCTTATTAGAAGAGATTCTAAGTGCGAAGCAGGGTGGTAAAAATTTAGAGATTGAATGGACCCACGACTCAGAATTAGCGCACCAGTTTATTATCAAAGGTATTGACAGAGGGAGCAATGCTTCAGAAGTTGCACTAGACTGGAGCGGAAAGCCGCTAAACATAGAGGACAAAGGGAGCGAAAAAGTAGAAGTCCCGTCCTTATCAGACTTTAAGGTAAGAGATGCACAAGTGGTCCATACTCCGGACCAATATGTCTTGCTACAGTTTTCGGATCCTTTACTAAAAAGACAAAATTTAGAAGGTTTAATTCAAATTGAAAACTACCAAGGCACCCTAAGGTATACGATTAATGGTAATGAGGTTCGGGTATATCCATCTACTCGACTTTCGGGAGAAAGTGATGTCAAAGTGAATGCAGGCATCCGTAATCTCAGTAATGCCCGTATGAAAAACCCCAGCGAATGGAGCATGGTCTTCGAAGACATCAAACCCAAGGTTAAGCTTGTAGGATCTGGGGTGATCATGCCTTCCACAGATGGCTTAATCTTCCCTTTTGAGGCCATTGGTTTGAACGCCATAGAACTAGAGGTCTTTAAGATTTATAACAACAATATCCTGCAATTCCTTCAGTCCAACCAACTCAGTGGCGGGTCTTATCAAATGAATGCAGTAGGTAATATTATTCTACAAAAGAAAATTGATCTACAAGCACTTAATCCCAATAGTAGCACCCAAAGATGGATGCGGTATGCACTAGATCTCGACCAACTTTTTGAGCAAGACCCACAAGCTATTTATCAGATAAGGATTGGTTTCAGGCCGGGTTATTCTGCGCTTTCCTGTAGCGGAGACAATCAATTAGCGGCTGCTCCTGAGCAAGCTTATGATCCTGAAAACATCCGCAGTATCATGGATAGCTGGTATGGCATTAATGGTTATTATGATGGCTATGATTGGGACAATCGAGATAATCCATGTTATCCAGAATACTACAACTCTGATCTCTTTGTTCAGCGGAATATTTTGGCTTCTAACCTAGGTATTATTAGTAAAGCAGGGCCGGGTAATGAAATGACGGCGATTGTTACTGACCTGAGAGATGCAGGTGCCGTTACGGGAGCTACCGTAGAGGTCTACGATTACCAGCAGCAACTTATTGGTCAGGGGCAAACCGATGGTCAAGGGTTGGCGCAAATCCAACTAGATGACAAACCTTTTGTGGTAGTTGCCAAACAAGGACAAGAAATTGGCTACCTAAGAGTGATGGAGGGCGACGCCCTTTCCTTAAGTAGATTTGATGTAGCAGGGTCGAGCATTCAAAAAGGGCTGAAAGGTTATACCTATGGCGAAAGAGGCGTTTGGCGACCTGGCGACTCGGTATATCTGAACTTTGTATTGGATGATAAAGCCAATGAACTGCCAGAAAACTATCCTATCCAATTTGAAGTATTTGATGCACGTGGGCAGTCTTACCTAAAAAGAACAAGCGCCAATAACGTTGACCAAGTCTACCCTATCCATTTTGCTACTGATCCGGAGTCCCCAACTGGAAATTGGTCTGCCGTAATTAAAGTTGGAGGAGCTACGTTCAGGAAATCCCTCAAAATAGAAACCGTAAAACCCAACCGCATTGAAATTGACCTTGACTTCGGTCAAGAAGAAATTACCGGACGCAGCAATGTACAAGCTCAGATCAATGGCAAATGGCTACATGGTGCCCCTGCTAGCGATCTACGGGCCGTGGTAGAAGCGCAATTACAGCCCGTCACTACAGGTTTTGCCAAATATCCAAGCTTTCAATTTGATGACCCTGCTCGCAGATATTATAGCAGTTCTAAAGTGATTTTCGATGATCAGTTAGATGGCAATGGAAATGCTAGTTTCTCTCAGCAATTATTAGGCAACCAGAGCGTACCCGGAAAAATGAGCGCTAGTTTTAGAAGTCGAGTGTTTGAGAAAGGTGGAGAATTTAGTACCGATGCCTTCAGCCTACCCTACTCGCCCTACGAGGCCTATGCTGGCGTGGAAGTTCCCAAAAATGACTACGGTGAATCCCGAATAGAAGTCGGAAAAAATGGCCGCGTGCGCTTCGTAATGGTTGATGCGAAGGGAAAACCGCTAGCTAACCGAAACCTAAGCGTAGGCTTCTATAGAGTCTCCTGGCGCTGGTGGTGGGATCGCAACCGAGACAATGTCACCGAGTATAATTCTACGACACACAACAATGCTATCGCAAATACAGAGATCACCACCAATGCTAGTGGAGAAGCTAGCTGGTCCATCCAACCTGAGCGTTGGGGAAGATACCTTGTGCGGGTCTGTGATCTTGATGGAGGGCATTGCTCCGGAAGTTATTTTTACTCGGGTTATCCTTGGTATGACAATTCTGATGGTGGTAGAGAAGTGGCATCTATGCTCAACTTTAAATCGGACAAAAGCAGCTACCAAGTTGGAGAACAGGTCCAATTGACGATCCCCGGTGGAAAGGCTGGAAGGGCTTTAGTCACCCTAGAAAGTGGAAGCCAAGTGGTAGATCAATTTTGGACCAATACCGATGAGGGTGAAAACACCATCAATTTTAAGGCAACTGCCGCAATGGCACCGACCATTTATGCCAATGTATCGCTGATCCAAGCACATGGTCAAACAGAAAATGATCTTCCTATCCGCTTGTACGGTATCATACCCATCGAGGTCAAAGATCCATCGACAATTTTGACGCCGACCATCGCTATGCCCGATGAACTCAAACCTGAAAAAGAATTTACTGTAGAGATTGGGGAGCAAAATGGCAAGGACATGACCTACACTCTAGCTATCGTAGATGAAGGTTTATTGGGGCTGACACGCTTTAAAACCCCCAACCCACATCAATCCTTCTACGCTCGTGAGGCCCTAGGTATTAAGACTTGGGATGTTTATGACAATGTATTAGGAGCCTACGGTGGCGAATTGGATAAAATCCTGAGTATCGGTGGTGATAACGAAGCTGGGAACGAAGAAATCGATAACACTGCTAATCGTTTTGAGCCCGTTGTTAAACATTTAGGTCCTTTTCAATTATCCAAAGGCAGGTCTCAAAAACACCGCATTAAATTACCCAATTATGTGGGTGCAGTGCGAGTGATGGCCGTAGCTTCAAAAGACGGTGCCTACGGAGCAGCCGACAAGCGCGTGCCTGTACGTAATCCATTAATGGTCCTTTCTACCCTACCGAGGATACTATCTCCTGGAGATGAATTAAAGGTACCGGTCAACGTATTCGTCACAGGTGATAAAGTCAAACGCGCTAAAATTTCCATTAAAGAAGCGAGTGGCTTGGTCGATATCGTAGGTAGTCGTAGTAAAAATGTGAGCTTTAATGGCCCAGGCGACGATCTCGTTGAATTTGATGTCAAAGTTAGAGATGGCATTGGGATAGCCCGTTTTGAAATCACCGCAGAAGGGAATGGAGAAAGCTCCAAACAAGAAATTGAGATTCAGGTTCGTAATCCAAATCCTTATCAAACAACCGTCGTAGCCGAGATTATTGACCCTGGAAAGAGTTGGAGTCAAAGCTTTGATGCGGTAGGTATGCAGGGAACCAATGAAGTCGTGCTAGAAGTCTCGAATATCCCACCGATCAACCTTGGTCGACGCCTCAAATATCTCCTTCGTTATCCTTATGGTTGCATTGAACAAACGACCTCATCGGCTTTCCCTCAGCTATTTGTCAACAAACTAATAGATTTGGATGATGAGCAAAAAGCGAAAATACCTACTAATATCAAAGCTGCCATCAATCGGCTCAAGACCTTCCAGACCTCTAATGGCGGTTTTGCCTATTGGCCGGGGCAAAGTAGTGTCAACCATTGGGGGACCAACTATGGTACTCATTTCTTATTGGAAGCCAAAGCATTAGGATATCAGGTACCAGAATCTATGCTCAATAATCTCGTCAAGTTCCAGAAGAAAACGGCCAAATTGTGGAGTCCTCGCCAAGCGGATTTTGGGTTTTACAGTGCTACGAGTCAGCAATTGAATCAGGCTTATCGCTTATACACTTTGGCCTTGGCAGGAGAACCAGATATGTCTTCGATGAATAGATTACGCGCTAGAGAAGACCTCAAGTTGCAGGCTAGATGGCGATTGGCGGCGGCTTATGCACTGGCAGGAAAGGATAATATTTCCAAAGAACTCACCGCAGGCCAACAAACGAGTATTGACGAGTACCAGGAGCTTTCCTATACGTTTGGTAGCAATGTCAGGGATCAAGCGATGATTTTAGAAACCTTGACTTTAATGGAGAATGATGAGCGTGTCGGTACGATGGTACAAGATTTATCCAAAAGCTTGAGTAGTCAGCGCTGGTATAGTACGCAAACCACCGCCTATAGTCTACTAGCCATTGCCAAGTTTGTGGGCATCAGTGAAACGGATAACAATTTTGCCTTCAACTATCAAGTAAATGGAGCTAGAAAAGTGGATGCTTCTTCCAAAAATCCAGTGATCCAAGTTGATTTAGGTGATCCTAAAGCCAAGGAAAACCAACTCCAATTTACCAACAGAAGCAATAACAAACTTTTTGCACGCATCATCAGTAGTGGACAACCAAGACCTGGGCTAGAGAAAGGGAGCAGTAATGATTTGACCATGACGGTAGCCTTTAAAAATACCGACGGCTCAGATTTAGAGCCCAGTAATCTACCACAAGGAAAAGATTTCATTGCTGAGGTCACCGTTAGGCATCCAAAGACACGCCTCATTCGCTATGACGAATTGGCATTGACACAGACCTTTCCATCGGGATGGGAGATCATCAATCGTCGGATGGATGGACTGAGTGGGGCCGATCAAAGTCGCTTTGATTATCAGGATATTCGAGATGATCGAGTGGATACTTTCTTCGATCTACGACCCGATGCGAGTGCGACTTATCGAGTGCTGGTCAACGCTGCTTATCAGGGTAGATTCTATTTACCAGCGGTAGCTTGTGGAGCGATGTACGATAATACGATCAGTGCTTTTAGACCTGGGCAATGGGTAGAAGTTGTGGGGGCGGCCGATTTATAGGAGCGCTTAAACAAAAGGAGTCAGCCCGAAAAATTCGGACTGACTCCTTTTCACCATATTACTGAAGTGTTTGGCTAACTAAAATAAATCATCACCCAAATCACCACCGCAATAATAAAGATGGAAGCCACAATGTCAATCCAACTGTAGCTGGCTTTGTTTTCTGCTTTCTGCTCCGGTGTAAGTGATCCAATTGTTAAACCTTTGATCTTCTCTAGATTGGGCTTTTGTGTAAACATAGATACTAAGACCGCTACTGCCACACAGTATAAGAAGAAGAAGGAAGAAAACTTCAAGAAGTTCATATCTGCGATCGAGAACCAAATTGAACTCGTGTCCAAAGAGCCCTTGAATACTTCCAAAATCAACCTCAAGGCCGCTATAAATAAACCAGAGAACAAGGTCGCCAAAGCGCCTTGGTAGTTGATCCGGCTAGAAAAAATCCCCAATAGGAAGACCGCCGTAATTGGAGGAGCAATATAGGATTGGACATTCTGCAAATAACCATATAAGGCACCGCCCGCCAATTGTTCAATAATAGGTACCCAAGCAATACCTAATAAAACAACTACTCCCGTAGCCATTCTACCGACATTTACCAATTCTCGCTCTGAACTATCAGGTCTTAATTTTTTATAAATATCTACTGTAAACAAAGTCGAACAGCTATTAAAAACAGAGGCTAGTGAAGACATCAGAGCAGCCATCAAACCTGCAGCTACCAAACCCCTCAAACCAGCAGGCAGCACGTGGATCATCAAAGCAGGAAAAGCCTCATCTGGACGATCCCAAGCCAGCTCACCACGCATTTTCAAAACCAAAGCAATCACACCTGGAATGAGAAATAAGAAAACAGGCATTAGTTTCAAAAAGGCACCAAAAATACTACCTCTCCTCGCTTCTGTAATATTTCTAGCCGTCAATACCCTTTGTACAATTACCTGATCAGTACACCAGTACCATATCCCAACAATACTTGAAGACAAGACCAGCCAATGCCAAGGATAGTCCGGATCATCCATGGAGCGCCACATATTCATATATTCAGGGCCGACCGTATCTACTACGGAGTTCCAGCCACCCGCGGCCTGCAAACCTAGAAAAGTAAGTGTACCTGCACCAATCACTAAGATGACGGCTTGCAACGTTTCGGTGTAGACTACCGCTCGCATTCCACCTAAGATGGTATAAAGTCCCGTAAGGATAACCGTAATTAAGGCACCCGCCATAAAAGAGATATCCAGCAAAGTAGAAATCACAATACCTCCTGCATAGAGAGTTACTGAAACCTTCGTCAAAACGTAGGCCGCTAAGCTAAAGAGCGACAAGAACCAGCGTGCCCGTGGACCAAAGCGCTTTTCCAAAAATTCGGGCATCGTGAAGACTCCGCTACGTACATAAAATGGAAGAAAGAGCCAACCCAATAAAACAACTACCCAGGCATGTAACTCATAAATCAGTAATGGAAACTTATCTCCAGCACCCGAGCCAGCCAAGCCCACGACGTGCTCAGACCCGATATTAGAGGCAAAAATGGAGGCTCCAACTACGAACCAACCCATATTTCTACCTGCAAGGAAGTAATCTTCAGAGTTTTTTTGCTTTTGGGAAATGACCCAGGCCGCTATACCAAGAAGTAATAAAAAATAAAGGGCAATGACCACCCAATCGAGCGTTACCAATCCTGCTTCCATTCGTTTTTATTTGTTTATAGAAAATGTGCCGCCAATCTATCAAATTTAGCACTGATATTTATAACCTTGATCTTATTTTCTTGGGCAGTTAGCAAATTTTCTTTCGCATTTTGCTAGAGAGACAACAAAAATTAGGAAAAACGCCGTTGTTTCATTTTCTTAGTGGCCATAACAAACATTATAATGCAATGAGCAATAACAGACGTCAATTTCTTTCACTTTCAGGAAAAGTGGCTGCTGGAGCCTTTTTATTACCGCAAATGGCTTGCACATCCAAAACAACAAATCCTAATACTCAAAATAAAACCACAGATATGGCTAATACTGGCGCTCCACTTGCTGCATTTGGCATTCAACTCTACACTTTAAGAGACATCATCGGCGATGATCCCAAGGGAACGCTTCAACAATTAGCCGGTTTTGGGTATACTCAAATCGAAGGCTACGAGGGAGATCAGGGTATCTATTGGAATATGCCACATATGGATTTCAAAGCCTACCTCACTGATCTTGGCATGTCCATGGTTTCTAGTCATTGCGACATTAATACCAACTTTGAGGAAAAGGCGGCACAAGCTGCTGAAGCGGGCCTCGAATATCTTCTTTGCCCTTATTTAGGAGCTCAAGATAGTATGGATAAATGGAAGCTAATTGCGGATCAATTCAATGCTTGCGGAGATATTTGTAAAAAGAATGGTATTCGCTTTGCTTATCACAACCATGATTATTCCTTCAAGGCTCTAGATGGCGTGATTCCACAAGATTATTTAATGGAAAATACCAACCCTGATACCGTTGACTACGAACTAGACCTTTACTGGGTAGTCACAGGTGGCGCTGACCCCATTGCTTATCTCAAGAAATACCCTAATCGCTTTAGATTATCGCATGTAAAAGATAGAGCCAAAGATGCAAAGCCCGATGAAACACACGCCAGCGTTACTTTAGGAACCGGAAGCATAGACTACCCAAGTATCCTACAAGTAGCCAAGGATAATGGTATGAAATATTTCATCCTGGAGCAAGAAAGGTATGACAATACCACGCCAATTAAATGCGCAGAAGATGGTGCTAAATACTTAAGTCAGCTGCGTTTGTCTTAATATTCAGAGATACCTATCGTCTAAATTCGGACGATAGGTAGAAAAAATGACTTTGAATAAACCTATTCTTCTTTTCTTTGCGTTGTTTATTCTCAGGGCTGTTTTAAACCTATTAGCTGCTCAAGCCATTTAAACACGAAGGAAACTCTGTACTAGATGATTAAACGCTTTTTTCACATTGTTCTGTTGAGTCTTGTTTGTATTTCGATATCTGAGGCTCAGGTGAAACCTAAGAAACCTGTTTATAATGACGGGCCTTATCTGTTCTTTAAAAACAACCAGATTGTAGCTCAGTGGATGGAAAACACAGAGTTCAGGCAGAAAATATTTGATAAAGGGGCTCCTGTATCTGTTCCTAGTGCTGTTTGCCCTGATTTTAAAATTAATCAACAGGCCATCAAGGAAGGCTTCAAAGTAGATCCACGAATCAACTTTGAAACGGATGCTAAAATTGCTGCCCTGAGTGATGTACACGGTCAATATCCGGTATTTGTAAAGTTGCTACAAGCGCATGGAATTATTGATGAAAACAACAACTGGAGTTTTGGGAATGGCCATTTTGTAATCGTTGGAGACATTTTCGATCGAGGTGATCAGGTCACAGAAATTCTTTGGTTGATCCACAAACTGGAACAACAAGCTCCTAAATCCCAGGGAAAAGTTCATTTCCTTTTGGGTAATCACGAGGTAATGGTACTGACCGGAGATGACCGATACATCCATAGGAAGTACAGGTACACCATGGCCCTTCTAAAACGCCCATTGGCCACTATCTTAGCGAAAGACACTTATCTGGGTATGTGGCTCCGCTCTAAACCACTCGCTATTACCATCAATAATATGGCATTTGTACACGGCGGATTTTCTGAATTATTATTAGAAAAAACGGGTAATCTTAAAAAGATCAACCAATTGGGTAAGACCTTTATAGATACGCCAGGTGAAAAAATGGAAGCAGATAGTCTATTATCTTTCTTGAATACTATGCAAGGACCACTTTGGTACCGAGGCTATTTTGATGAAAACCTTACCGGGAAGCGCGATGCTGACAAGATACTTAAAAAGTTGGATGTGGACCATATCGTGGTTGGGCATACCTCTCACGAAGCGATTATCTCGATTCATAATAATAGAATAATTGGCGTAGATTCAAGTATTAAATTTGGCAAAAAGGGGGAAATATTGTTGGTCGAAGACGGCAATTTCTTCAGGGGGACTATTTTTGGCGAGAAACTAAAACTATGATCTTCATTGCTTTAGTCGAATTTCTTTCTTAAATTATTAATTTACTATGGAAAATTCACCCGTAAAGTCTTCTAAAAATGTCTAACCGAATCTATTTATTAGTCCTTTTTTTGCTATCCTTTGCTGCTCCATCTCTTATTGGACAGGAACAAACTACGCCTAAATCGATTTATCAATATTTCTACCAACTAGAGGAGGCTATTCCCACAATCAAGGTAAAAACAGACCTAAAACAACTCATCAAGAAAAAGGATAAAGAAGAATACCAGGCTGCTCATTTCACCTTTTTAGCCAATTCAGGCGATACTCTTGAGATGAAAGCCAAGATTCGTAGTCGAGGAAATGTACGCAAAGAGGTCTGCTACTACCCTCCTATCAAAGTTAAATTCAAGAAGAAAGACTTGGCGGCTATGGGGCTGGACACCTTGAACAAATTCAAAATGGTCATCCAATGTAATCGTGGAAAATCAGGCCAGCAATACCTATTCAAAGAACATTTGATCTATAAGCTTTATGAAGCCATCGGCGATGTATACTATAAAGCCAGGCCCATTAAAATGGAGTTTGATCAAGCAGGCAAAGAAGATCAAATTCTATATGGATTTTTATTAGAAGAAGAGGAAGAATTCAAGGTAAGATATGCTGGTGATCTAATCGAAGCAGGTAGGCTTCGAACTCGTATGATTCAGAGATCTGCTTATCTGAAGATGTGTTTCTTCCAGTATATGGTATTAAATACCGATTGGAGCGATATCAATATGCATAATCTAGAATACATGCGGCCAGGTGGAAATGATCTTTTTGTGCCCGTACCTTACGACTTTGATTATGCAGGTTTGGTCGAAACGGGCTATGCGGTACCTCATGAATCTCTACCTATAGATGATGTAAAAAAACCCCACTTTAGAGGCAGGGATGTAGAAGAAGACGAAGCATTACAAACTGCCAAATGGTTTTTATCTAAAAAGGAAGAGCTCGAAAAAATTGTAGCCGATTATCCTCACCTTGACGAAAAAGAGAAATCCTTTTTCCGCGGTAGGCTAAAAGAGTTTTTCAGTGTCCTAGAGTCGAAAAAAAGGGTGGTTTATAATTTTGTTGATCCTTAATCTCCACTTAACTTTCTAATTTTTCCTACCTTAGTTAAGTAACACTCCAAAGTATGCAACTCAACTCAATATCAACTTTACCTCCCAATGATTTAAGTAAAAAAGAAGCTAGAGCTCAAACCAAGCAATGGGTCAAGAGGATTGGAGAACTTCAAAACATCCTTTTCGCGCAAGCTAAGCACAGTGTTTTAGTGATCTTTCAAGGGATGGATGCCAGTGGCAAAGATGGCGCTGTGCGGACCGTTTTTGAAGAATGCCATCCGCAGGGTATCAAAGTAAAATCCTTCAAAAAACCCACCGAAGAAGAGTTTGCTCATGATTTTCTTTGGCGTGTCCATAAAGAATGTCCAGCCAAAGGAATGATCCAGATTTTCAATCGATCACATTATGAGGAGGTACTCATCCAGCGAGTTCATCGATGGATAGATGATGAGATGGTAGACAAGCGTTTTGAGTCCATCAATGCTTTCGAGCGATTGCTGCAATACGGTTCCAATACCGTGGTGCTCAAGTTCTATTTGCACATCTCTGAAGACCAACAAGCCATAGAACTTCAACAGCGCCTGGATGAACCCGAAAAGTACTGGAAGCACAATGACAATGACTGGAAAGAAAGAGAACATTGGGAGGAGTATAGAAAAGCCTACCAAGATGTCATTGACCGTAGTGAGATCCCTTGGTATATTGTCCCTGTTGATAAAAGATGGTACAGAGATTATGTGGTAGCTAAAACACTTGCCGAAGCACTGGAGAAGCTAAACCTGGAATATCCGCCATTAGAGCGAGATTAGAAGGCATCACCAATAAAAACCCCGCCAATAATTGACGGGGTCAAAAACCACACACTATGAGAACACCCATTATTAATGCTCTTTGTTATATAGACAATCAAAAAAAGGAAAAGTAGGTATCGGATTTTGTTATTGTTTTTAACAAAATCATTATTTTCCCAAATAAGTAATTGATTATCAATAACTTACCTCCTACCAAATCATTATTTTAAGCAGTCGTTTTAGCGTCCAAGCGACAAAGGTGTTTAAGCAAAACAATAATTTTTTTAGTAACGGACAAAGAATAAGTCCCGTATTTTGACCGAGAAGATTCCCGACGCAAAGTCGGGATAAATTCGTGCCAAGACAAGGCAAAAAACGTAGATGATGCAGGGCATC
>JBELML010000166.1:5639-12335 GCA_042095835.1 Saprospiraceae bacterium | reverse complement strand
GATTCACTCCGGGATTAACGAAGAGTAGCCTTAAAAGATGTTTTTGATAGCCCAGCAAGGAAACTTTAAACAGCTTCTATAAAAAAAATAATACCATAGATGAGGTAAGGAATAGAAAAATTTGTGACCTTGTAAAAGTCCTATTGACCAAAACTTCTATTCCTTGCCTTATCAATCCAAAAAATACGACCTCGCTGTTGTGGGGGGAGGTATTCTAGGTACCTTCCATGCTTACCATGCGCTCCTCCAGGGCCATTCCGTTATTTTGTTGGAGAAAAACAAGATAGTACAAGGTGCTACCGTACGAAATTTTGGCCAGATCGTACCATCTGGAATGGATAGTAAATGGCAAGCCTATGGTAGGGAGAGTCTGGATATTTACAAAAAGCTTCAATCCTATTTTGATATCAGTGTGCGGGAAGAGGGGACGATATATTTGGCCTCTGACCAAGAAGAAATGCAATTACTAGCAGAGCTGAGAGCAATCAATCAAAAAAATGATTATCCATCAGAACTCTGGTCTAAAGCCAAATGCCTAAAGGCTTATCCCAATCTTAAGCCTGACTATGTTCAGGGCGCTTTATATTTTCCTGAGGAAGTCAATGTTAGCCCAAGTATGTTGGTGCATAGAGTACAAGATTTTTTAGTAGATCAATACGATTTAGTACTCAAAAAGAAAACCAAGATTATTGCGGTTGAAGCCATAGAGAATAAGGGATGCAAGCTTAGAGATAATTATGGTCAGGAGTACGCCGCTGAAAAGGTGCTCATTTGTAATGGCACAGATTTTCAAACCTTATATCCTGCTTTATTCGAAGATGCAGGTCTGCTGGCTGTAAAGTTGCAGATGCTACAAACGCATCCTCAATCTAAGGTCAACCTTCCTGGTTCTATCCTCACGGGTTTGAGCATTCGTAGATATGAAGCCTTTGCAGAATGTCCATCCTATGCCGATATAAAAGCGAAAGAACCCGCCCAGAGTTTAGCCAAAGACTATGGAGTACATATCCTATTCAAACAAGAAAGGGATGGGAGTGTCATTATTGGAGATACGCACGAATATGCCGATGCTCGAGATCAAGATGAGCTAGATTTTGCAATTAATGAACGCATGAATGATTTTGTGATTGAAGAGGCTCAAAAAATATTTCATTTAGATAATTGGTCTATGGCTAGGCGATGGTCTGGTTTTTATAGCCAATGCAAAGATAGCGATATCTTCACCTATGACCTTGATAATAAAATCCATATCGTCACTGGAATTGGAGGAAAAGGAATGACTGGTAGTCCGGGTTTTGCTGCCCATCACATTCAAAATATTTTATAATGATCAAATTAGTCGTATTCGACATGGCAGGAACGACTGTCGATGAGCAGAACTTAGTTTATCGGACCGTGCATCAATCTATTGTAGCAGCCGGCTATGATGCTACTTTAGAAATGGTACTAGAACACGGGGCTGGAAAAGAAAAAAGTACGGCTATTCACGATGTTTTGGAGTATTTAAACGGAAAGGCGCCTTCTACCCAAGAGGTGCAAATGATCTTCCAGCGATTTAAAAGCCAACTAAAAACAGCCTACGAAGTAGAACCCATACGACCACAACCCAGCACAGAATTCGTCTTCCAAAAACTAAGGGAAAATGATGTTCACGTTGCCTTGAATACTGGATATAGCCGCCCTACGGCCTTACAATTACTAGGCCGCCTGAAATGGGAGCCAGGAAGAGAAATCGATACATTGGTCACCGCAAGTGATGTGGAGCGGGGCCGTCCTTATCCAGATATGATTTTCAAGGCGATGGGAGAACTGTCCATTGAGGATAGCCGCCAAGTGATCAAGATTGGAGACTCCGCTATTGATGTAGAGGAAGGCAAAAAAGCGAAGTGTAAATACAGTATCGGAGTGACTACTGGCGCACAAACCGCAGAACAAATCCAAAAGGCCACACCAGACTATATCCTAGATCGTTTAGAAGAGCTATTGCCCATTTTAGGTTTTTAGACTAGAAAAGTATTTCTCTTTTCTAGTCTAAAAAATAGGCTGATTATTTGCTGCGTTTAGACCAGACTTCATAAATCGGATCTCCTTTACTGCTTTTGCCACTGTGGTGCCAATCTCCATTTTTCACCTCAAACATGAAATCTAAACTAGCACCCACTCGACTTTTATCTCTCGAGAAGAATTCAATGTTTTCAATGTATTTACCATTTTCGGCAGTATAAGTACCACCGCCAGTACCCATGAATTGTTTAGTAGCAACATTATAGGCAATCCATTGGAAGCGTGTCGCTGTCAGGATTTTCATGGTTTTACGTGGACGATCTGTATTTCTTTTTACAATTTCGTCTCCTCTTTTACGGCCTGAAATCAGCCAGGGACCATCAATGGGCGAATTTTTACCCGCATCTACCAGTTTCCACTTCACATTATCAATAGTGAGGTTTTTTCCTTTCATAGCGTAGTTGTGGGATTCAGACCTTCCTACCATGGCCGTATCTGCGGTATCAAACTCATAGTTGAAATAAAGTTTGTCAGATTTGACTTCATGGCTTCCTCCTTTCGTGGCGATGAATTGGCCATCATTCGAGTAGTAGGCGGTCCAGCTGAAGTAATCACCTGACACCATTAATACATATTTAATCTCCTTTCCGTCGAAGGCAGTAGTCCGCTCGTAAGTGCCGCCATTAATTTGTGCACTAAGACCTACAGCACCTATAAAGAAAAACACCAGCCAACTAAGGAATAATCCGTTTTTGTTCATTTCAATTGGTTTTACTTAAGAAGTTATTTCTACATATCTCAGAATGAACCAAACATTTGACCACTCTAAAACGAGCAACTTCAATAAATTATAATCGTCCATAAAGTTACCAAAGAATTTTGGTTCTTTGTCTTATAAAACTGTTATTGTGAATATACTGTTGTACGCTCCGGAGTATCGCCCCAATCTATCGAATATGATTCGCTCGGCCGAGTTTTATGGCTATCAGAAAATTTATATCTACGATGAGAATGGCCTACTCGATCCACCCAATAATAAGGTCAGTCGCGGCGATATGGAGCATTTGGCGAGAGTGTGGACTGCTGGAGCGATTGAATATATGGAGATTATTAAGGTAGAAAGCGGTCTTGCTTTTATCAAAGATTATCCTGGACGATGTCTTGCAACCATTATCGATGAGCAGGCAGAAAACTTGTATACTTTCCAATTTGAACAAACAGATTTATTGATCATGGGGCCGGAGAAACAGGGACTGTCCACTTCAGTAGTAGAGAACTGTGACAAAACGATCTTCTTACCCAACCGAGGACATACCGATTGTTTGAATGTATCAGTAAGTTTGGGGGTCTTTTTATATGCTGCCCAGCTTTCCTTACCAATCTTCTAAGATCAAATCTGCCGCCTTTTCCGCAATCATATAGACGGGAGCATTGGTGTTTCCGCTGATAATTTTTGGCATAATGGAGGCATCAACGACCCTTAATCCCTCTATGCCTTTGACCCTCAATTGAGGGTCTACAACAGCCATCTCGTCGGTGCCCATTTTACAAGTGCCCACAGGGTGGTAAATCGTTTCTACGGTCCTACGTATATGTTCAGCGATGGTGTCATCACTAGAATCGGGCATCAATAATTGCCAATCTTTTAGGTAGGGTTGAAAAGCATCTTGCTGGAAAATTTTTATCGCCCATTTGGCACCCTTTACCAGGGCTTCAAGATCAGCTTCAGCAGACAAGAAATTTGGATCAATCACTGGTGCTACCTTAGGATCTTTGGAGGCTAAGTGGATACTTCCTCTGCTTTCTGGATGAATCAAAGAAGGTAAAAGCGTGAAGCCATCATATCGAGGGTAGCTATCGAGATCATACATGTCATAACCATAGTTGGGACCGATATGAAAAGAAGCAAAAAGTAATTGAAAATTAACAGGATCTTCGACCCGATCTAGGTTGATAAAAGCAGAACATTCCAATGGACTTACAGAAAAAGCGCCTTTAGCATTCCATAAATATTTCAGTGTTGCTCCTATTCTTGGCAAAGGCTTGAGGAAATGATTGGTACCCTTCTGCTGTAAAGTCGAAGCTGAAACCGGATAAAAGAGGTGATCTTGTAAATTTTTCCCAACCCCTGGCAGCGCTTGTATGCAGTCAATTTGATGTTGACGGAGCTCCTCGGGATCACCAATGCCAGATAGCATCAGCAGCTGAGGCGAGTGGATAGCACCCGCACTAAGAATAATCTCTTTGGTACAAGAAACAGTGTGTTGCTGCCCTTTATGAGAAAAGGTCAGACCTTTGGCTTGGTCATTCTGAATATTGATTTTCTCGACCTGGGCAAAGGTTTTTACGGTCAAGTTTTTTCTCTTTAGTGCTGGTTGTAGGAAGGCAGTCGCAGCGCTATGTCTTTTCCCATTTTTAATATTGAATTGTAAAATGGAAGCACCGTTTTGCCGCTCCCCATTAAAATCATTGGTACTGGGAATACCCGCATTTCGAGCTGCATCCACAAAAGCACTAGAATAGGGCGTCCTGAAATGTTGAGGATAAGTTACATTGAGTTCGCCACCTTGCCCGTGGTAGTCGTCTTTGATTTGCTCGTTGTGCTCCGATTTTTTAAAGTAAGGAAGTACATCGGCATAGGCCCAATCGGTATTGCCTAGAGCGGCCCAGTGATCATAATCCTGAGCATTTCCGCGGACATAGGCCATGGCATTGGTAGAACTACAGCCCCCGAGTGTTTTGCCCCGAGGTATATAAATGGATCGATTGTTGAGCTGCTTTTGAGGGACCGTCTGCATACCCCAGTCCACTTCTGTTTTGAATAGTTGAGTATATCCAGCAGGTATATGAATCTCTTTCTTCTTATCTGGTCCTCCAGCTTCTAATAATAAAACCTGATGACTAGGGTCTTTAGACAGGCGATTCGCTAGGACACATCCAGCAGATCCAGCTCCTATGATGATAAAATCGTATTGTTCCATTCGTTCTTTTTTTCTAAACTAAGCCTAGCAACCAATTTAGCGAAAATTTGCTGAATTCATATGGAGTGGGAATGGGGATTTTAAGTCTTCAAAAAAACCAAACATAAATCAACAAGTTTTTCTTAATTTGCTATTTCACAAATACCTCAATTCGGGATGTTAAAAAAAATCACCTTTTCACTGTTTTTTTTGCTGTTAGGACTATCTGTATTTGCTCAGGAGCTTCCTAAAGATTATTTGTCAGGGAGTTTTCATGCGGAGCGCAGAGCCGCTTTGCGTGCTAAAATGCCAGCCAATTCCGTAGCTATCTTTTTTGCTGCGCCAGTCCGAAACCGCGCCAATGATGTGGATTTTATTTATCATCAAGACCCCAATTTCTATTACCTAACTGGATATAAAGAACCTCACTCCGTGCTGATGATCTTCTCGGAGGCTCAAAAGGATGCTACAGGAGATACCTACAATGAGATTTTGTTCGCACAGGCTCGTAATGAGATGAGCGAAATGTGGACAGGCCGCAGACTTGGTCC
The DNA here is from genome assembly GCA_042095835.1 of Saprospiraceae bacterium. GTDB lineage: Bacteria > Bacteroidota > Bacteroidia > Chitinophagales > Saprospiraceae > DATFKA01. The sequence goes on along the minus strand of JBELML010000166.1, from coordinate 6,820 downwards.
AGAAGGTGTAAAAGAAAGTCTCCTATTCAACACCGTTGTGGACCACAAGAAATTTCAGGAATACAATGTCAATTTTGACAAGTTTGAGAAAGTCCTCTTTTTTGATTTTAAAAAAGATGTCAGAGATAATCCTAGAGATGATGCCGACCTTTTTGATTTAAAGGAAAACTTCAAAGCTAAAGCGGGGATAGCCGCCGATTTTAATGGTAGTCTGTTGCAGATGCAGCAGGTGATGACCAATACGGATCTTGACCTTAAATCTAGAAAACAAGCCTTGTACAGAATGACGCGTTTCGACCCTAAAGGGCTCGATAATCCAAGCGTAAAGGCTTTCATGGAGGCAGAGGATAACGAGATGGCCATGAAGGCGATCCAAAATGTAAAGGCCACTAATCTCGATGTACAGACGCTGCCACAGTTGATGGGGCAATTGAGAGAAACCAAATCTAAAGAAGAGTTGGTCCTCATGAAAAAGGCTTGTAGCATTAGTGCGGTTGGCCAAGTAGAGGTAATGAAAGCAATGAAACCCAATATGTCAGAAACAGAAGTACAAGGGATTCACGAATTTGTTTTCAAGAAATATGGCTCTGAATACGAGGGCTATCCATCCATCGTTGGAGGTGGAAATAATGGTTGTATTCTACACTATATCGAAAATAATAAACCCAGAATTGGTGCTGATCTGGTATTGATGGACTTGGGCGCAGAGTATCACGGCTACACTGCCGATGTCACCCGCACCATACCAGCTACTGGGAAATTTTCAGAGGAGCAGAAAATTATTTATAATATCGTTTTGGAAGCTCAACAAGCAGGGTTTGAGGAATGTAAAGTGGGTAATTCCTTTCGAGCGCCTGGTCAAGTGGCTAGAGAAGTTATTGATAAGCGCCTAGTAGAAATAGGTCTGGTTAAGGAAGGAGAGCGGCATGCCTATTTTCCACACGGTACTTCGCATTATGTGGGCCTCGATGTGCATGATCCTGGCACCTATGGTACCTTCAAACCTGGGACGATCATCACCGTAGAACCAGGAATCTATATTCCCGAGGGTAGTGATTGCGATCCCAAATGGTGGGGAATAGCCGTAAGGATAGAAGACTGTATCCTGATTACCGAAGACGGCTGGGAAAATCTATCTGGATACGCCCCAAGAACGGTAGAAGATATCGAAAAAACCATGG